>JAPLDS010000074.1 GCA_026391295.1 Bacteroidia bacterium
CTTCCGTCCAATCGATCAAAGGATTTAGTTTTATTAGTCCGTTGGCTTCGTCCCACTCGATTCTTTGCATGTCTGAACGGGTAATCGACTGTTCACGTCGAAGTCCGCAGATCCATACCGACAACCCAGAGAAAGCTCTTTTAAGTGGCTCTATTTTGCGCACATTGCAACACAGTTTTCTGTTTTCAATACTTTCGAAGAATAGGTTGATCCCTTTGGTCCCAACCATCTGTTCTACCTTTTGCGCATCTGGAAAATAAATGGCTAGTTTAATCCCATATTTGCTATTTGTACGGTGGATAAGATCATATGTTTCTGGGAAAAGTCTACCCGTGTCAAGGGTGAATATTTTGGTGTTTTTATTGATCTGGGTTACCAAATGAGTTAGTACTTGATCTTCGGTGCCTAAGCTGCTTGATAAGGCAATTTTATCTTGGAATTCGTTTAGGAATCCTTCTAATAATTCTGTCGCGGTAGCACTTGCATATTTCTTATTAAGTGCCTCGATTTGATTCTTCATAAATGGTTTTGAAAAAATAGTTCTGCAAAAATACTCAAATATTGCGAACCTACTTTAGCGTGGTAGGGAGAATAGAAATTCTAATCCACCCTCTTTCTTTTTACGCGCTGAGATCTCCCCTTTGAAACTTAAGATGGCGTTCTTAACAATTGCTAGGCCCAAGCCTGTTCCGCCTTCCTTCCGAGAACGACCAGAGTCGACTCGGTAAAACCGTTCAAAGAGTCTTGCAATATGCGCCTCTTCAACACCAGGTCCATTATCGGAGTAGGAGAAGTAGTGAAATGAGTTGTCTTCGTGGTATTTAGTGATTGATATCGTTATGTTTTCACCCGCATAATTCACTGAGTTCTCCATTAGATTTCTAAAAACAGAGAAGATTAATGAGTAGTTGGCATTCACAATTAAGGTCTGGTCAATTAAACACTCGACCGTAATATTTTTCTGCTTGATTTGATCACTAAAACTTTCGATTACCTCATCGATAGCCACGGTAATCTGGACCTCCTCGCGTGCATAAAGTTCAGAATACTCTTCAATCTTATTTAGTATTGCGATATCATTAACCAGCTGCGTTAGGCGCTCCGATTGATTGTAAGCTTTCTCAATAAAATAATGTTGCTTGGATTGCTCAAGATCCGGATTGTTTAATACCGTTTCAAGGTAGCCTTTGACTGAGGATATGGGAGTTTTTAATTCATGCGAAATATTTGATGTGATCTGCTGCTTCATAATGCTTCGACGCATTAACTGTGTTTGATCAGAAATAATGACCTCAAAACTTTTGTCTGGGAAAACGATGCATTGAATGTTAAAGTGAAACTTATCCTTCTCAATACTGTATTCAATGCGCGGCAGATCATTGTCTTGGTAGTTCGCTTCTGCTGGGATGGTATTTTTTAAGAAATTATTGACTTCATTAAACTCTTTAGCTAGAAAAATATTCTCGATCGCTTCGGTGGTCTCTTCTGAAATTATATTGATAAAAAAGATAAAATGGCTGTTGTGAAGCTGGTGTTTCTTGTCGGCAGAGAAGAAACCAACCCCCTCGTTTAAAACAAATAAATGACTGATTAGCTTCTCTTTCTCTAAGACTAATTCGGTTTTTGTCTTTTTTAGTTGGTTGTAAAGTTGAATTATCTCGCGACTAATAAACCCTAATTCATCATTTCCAAACTGTGTCTCATCATTAATACTCGTTGGATCATTGCGCCTAATCTTAACGGCAAAATCTTTAAGTTTAGATATTGAATCTCCAATGTGATTAGCAATATATCGCAGTAAAATACCGAAAATGACAAATAAAAGAATGAAGAAGGGGATAAATACCCAGTCGGCTTTTAGGAATTCTTTGAGTTCGGAATCGTATACGATGGCAGCTCTAATTACATATGAATCATATCGTTTTGCATAGTAAATGTAGTTTTGATTGGTGGTGGTAGAGTGCCGAATGTTCTCTCCAAATGGTTCCTTTAGTGCCTTTTGTATCTCCGGACGACTGAGGTGGTTTTCCATATGCTGGTAATCAGCAATGGTGTTGTCATAGGCTACCTCTCCACTCTTGCTAATTATTGTTATCCTAACTTTTGAAGGTGGAATTAGTGGTTTTAAGCTATCGAGTTTACCAAAAGTCTTGTCTTTAGCGATGGCGTTATGAGCCATATGCCGATTCGTTAGATCAGTATATTCCTCTAGTGTATTTTCTAATTGTCCTAGTCTGAAATGATGCTCACGCTGACTTTGGAATACAATGATGGAGAATGTAAATATCCCAAATAAGAGTAGGTAATAGATGTAAAGTTTCCAGCGAATGGTCTTTTTGTCAAATAGCATAGCGTGGAATTTCTACGAAGTTAAATTTCGAAGTAATAGCCGAAGCCTGGCTTGTTGCGAATATAGCTACCATATTGCTCCATTTTTCGACGTATTCGGGTCATATTAACATCAACGGTACGGTCGGTGACGATTACGTCGCTTTCCCAAATTCGTCGAAGAATCTCTTCTCTAGAGAATATGCGTCCTGGTGTTTTTGCAAGTAAAGAGATGATCTCATACTCTTTACGGGTTAGTTCAATTTTCTTTGATCCAATGATTAACCTTTTAGTTTCAAGGTCGATGGATAGATCGCCCATCTTGAGGATATTTGCTAAGACTTCGGTTGGCTTTTTCCCTTTTGTCCTATTTAATACGGCTTTAACACGGGCTTGCAACTCTTTTATCGAAAATGGCTTAATGATATAGTCATCAGCGCCAAGATTAAACCCAGTAAGAAGGTCGTTTTCGGCATCACGTGCCGTTAGGAAAATAATAGAAACGTCTAGTAGCAACTCTTTACGCACTTTTTTGGCTAGACTAAAGCCTGATACTTGACCCATCATGACGTCCAAGATGAGTAATTGGTAAACTGACAAATCTTTTTTTAGAGCCTCCTCAGCCGAAAAGGCTGTGTCGACAACATAACCTTCGCTCTCTAAATTAAATTGAAGAATTTCATTCAGGTCTTCTTCATCTTCAACGACTAATACCCTGTATTTTTCTTCCATTTTGGCTTTTAGCTTAGCTAGGTTATTCGTATTCTATTGATGCTTTCTATGTTTTACAATCTCGCCATTCACCACAAAAGTGATAGACTCGGCAATATTAATAGAGTAACTTGAAATGCGTTCAAATATATTTATAATCACTAATAGGTTGGTAGCTACCACTACTACTTCAGATTGATGCATCATCTCTTCCAATACTTTTGCTGCAATCTGCTTGCATTCATCTTTAAGTGCATCTGCCTCTTCCATAATTGTTTCGGCAATGGCTAAGTCATGTGATTTTACCAAGTCGACAACTTTAGAGAATAACTCAGTTGTTTTTTGTCCAATCTCATATATTCCAAGCTCTTCAACAAGTGATTTATAGTCCTGTAATGGCTCAATACGTTTTGCAATATTTGTTGCATGATCACCTACTCGCTCTAAATCATTGTTGATTTTTAGGGAGGAGATGATATATCTTAAATCAGTAGCTACCGGTTGCTGCAAAGCAAATATTTTCTGGCATAACTTATCAATCTTAACATCTAAGCTATTGATTAACTCGTCATCAGATATTACTTTTTTAGCTAATTTAAGATCATTTGTCCGTAAAGCTAAAACAACATCAATTAGTTGAAGGTTGACTTGTGAGCACATTTGGATCACTTTATGTGCTAATTTATCCAGCTCTGAATCAAATATTCTGTAGTTTTCCATGTCTAAATATATTAAATAATTAAGAATCAACCAAAACGACCAGTGATGTAGTCTTCAGTCTGTTTCTTGTCTGGATTTGTAAAAATCTTTTTTGTTTTGTCGTGCTCGATAAGTTCCCCAAGATAGAAAAACGCAGTATTGTCACTAATACGAGCAGCTTGTTGCATGTTATGGGTTACAATAACAATGGTATATTTCTCTTTAAGTTGAACGATAAGTTCTTCTATTTTTGCTGTTGAAAGTGGATCAAGTGCACTTGCTGGCTCATCCATCAAGACAATCTCAGGATTAACTGCTAACGTCCGAGCGATACAAAGCCGTTGTTGCTGACCTCCTGAGAGTCCAAGAGCAGAATCACCTAAGCGATCTTTCACTTCTTCCCAGATAGCTGCATTTTTTAGGGCTGTTTCAACGATCTCATCTAAATGTGATTTGTCATTTACGCCATTGATCTTTGGACCATAGGCGATATTTTCATAGATTGATTTTGCGAATGGATTTGACTTCTGAAATACCATTCCTACTTTTTTACGTAGGTTAACCACATCGATATTTTTATCGTAGATGTTAACGCCATCAATCATAACCTTGCCCTCAATTTTAACCCCATCAATTAGGTCGTTCATTCGATTAAGACTGCGCAAAAAGGTTGATTTTCCGCAACCAGATGGGCCAATGAATGCTGTTACCTTTTTCTCAGGTATTGTAATTGAGATATTATTCAGCGCCATTTTTTCGCTGTAATAAAGGAACATATTTTCGGTGTGAATTTTATTTTCTGACATAATCAATTATTTTTCTTTTTTCTGATTCTGTAACGCAAGATTACAGCCGACATATTTAATACAAAGGTGAGCATTAATAAAACACAGGTTGTTCCAAACTGAATAGGCAATGTCTGATCTACATTGGCCGATTGGGTTGTAAGCACATAGATGTGATAGCCTAGTACCATAAATTGATCTCCCAGTCCAGGCAAAGTGGCTAAATAATACGCTGCTCCAGTAAATAATATGGGAGCTACTTCACCTGCTCCTCGACTTACAGCTAGGATGGTTCCTGTCATAATACCCGAAACAGATCCTGGTAACACAACTTTATAGATCGTTTGCCATTTCGTAGCCCCTAACGCTAAGCTAGCAGCACGCAGCTCTTGAGGGACCGTTTTTAAGGCTTCCTCCACTGATACGATTACAACTGGCAGGGTGAGCAAGGCCATGGTTAAACTAGCCCACAATAGATTTGGTTGTCCCCAATGAAGTGTTCCTCCGTAGAGCGCATTATCCACATGGGTCCCTACGAATTTTATAAAAAATCCTAATCCGAATAAACCATAAATAATTGATGGAATTACAGCTAATGTACGAACAGCAAAGCGAATTGTTTTCGCAATAATAGAATTTTCTTTTGCGTACTCAGTTAGATATATGGCAGTAATCGTGCCGAATGGAACGGCTGCAATTGACATAATGATAACTAGTAAGGCTGTTCCATAGATTGCAGGGAATATTCCCCCTTTAGTCATCCCTTCAGTAGGGAAACTCGTTAGGAATTCCCAGGATAGTTGGCTTTTACCTCCGATGAATATTACAATAAACATCACAAAAACTATTGCGATGATAAGCAAGGCGGAGAATAATGTTACCCCTTCTATGGCAGCCCCTTTAAAATTTTTTCGAAAATTATTTATCATTTTCCTTGTATTCTTTTCATGAGTTTTCCTTTCACGTAAAATTCAGCCACCGCATTGATGACAAACGTGAAAATAAATAACAGAGATCCAATTAAAAATAGAACATTGTAATGCGTGTCGCCAAATACGACCTCTGCCATCTCAGCACCGATGGTAGCTGCTAAAGTTCGAACAGATGCAAAAGGATTTAGATCCATCTGTGCGGCATTTCCGGTTGCCATAAGTGCAATCATTGTTTCTCCAAATACTCTGCCAATTCCTAAAAGTATGGCAGCAAATATTCCTGGTGTGGCTGCAGGCAAGATTACAAAAAATGCTGTTTGCCACTTCGAAGCGCCTAAGGCTAGACTCGCTTCATAGAATGATTTTGGTACTGCAGTTAAAGCATCTTCAGTAATTGTGAAGATGATAGGTATTGCAGCAATTCCCATCGCTATTCCTCCCACAAAGGAGTTCAAACGAGTTTCATAATGAAAGACACTTTGAAGAAAGGTTGCTAGAACCATTAGTGCAAAAAAACCAATAACCACTGAAGGGAATCCTGCAAGAAGTTCAATGGTTGGTTTAATGATCTCTTTCATTCTTTTATTTGCAAATACAGACACATATAAAGCTGCAAGTATTGATAGTGGTGCTGCAAATAAAAGCGAGATGAAGGTTATTTTAATGGTTCCTAAGATCAAGGCTAGCAAGCCATATCGGGGGTTCGCTGATACGGGTACCCATTCCTTAGTAGCCATTGATTTAAGTGCTGATCTGTTGTCGTCAGAACCACTGCCGGCGCTTACGGTGTATGTGTCTGAGGAACTATTTATTGCTTTAGCTGAATCTCCAACTAATGCATTTTGTTCTATTGTTGCTGATTGATCTGTAACAGCTCCATAAGTTTCTTGGACGTTAGTTTTTTCTGTTGAATCCGATACTGCGCCATAGGTTTCTTGCGTCTGGGTTGTGGAAGCATTGTCAGTTACTGCACCATAGGTTTCTTGGCTATCCTGTTTTACTATAGCCTTGGATTCTGTGGTTGGTTTAGTTGTATTGAAGATCGGAAAGGATTCTCGAAAGACAAAGACAAAGATTAAAAATACAATGGCAATAGAGAGATAAGCAACCCCTTTGATCACTTTCTCGGCTAGATAGTCTCCGATTCTGAATTTTTTTTGTGTGATGTCAATTCGTTCAGATTGCCACTTTTCAAGTCCAGAAAGTTTCTTTTTCTTTCCTTTTTTTTCTTTCTTAGTCATTGATATTTAATGTCTTGGCTAAAGTCTATTATTAAAACAAATTAAGCGAATAACTTCTTTCAAAGTTATTCGCTTTTGATTCAGTATTTCAATGAAATGTAAATTATTTCACAGGGAAATAACCCATGTCAACTACTAGTTTTTGACCTACAGGACTTAAGATCCAGTCGATGTATTTTTTTGTTTCACCTGTTGGTCTGTTACGTAAGTACATATAAAGGAAACGAGTGATAGGGTATTCGCCTGTTTTAATAGTTTCAGCTGATGGCACAAATCCAGCGCTCTTGTCGTCTTTCTTAACTTTGCAAATAACGATGCCTTCAGCATAAGCAGCACCACCATAACCAATTCCGTAAGCATCTTTCTTCACTGCATTTACAACAGCAGCAGTACCTGGTAAGGTCTGACAGCTAGAAGCATAGTCACCCTTTACTACGTTTTCTTGGAAGAATACATACGTACCTGAGCTATTCTCTCTACCGTAAAGTTTGATTGTTACACCTTTGTAGATATCACTCAATTGTTTAATTGTCAATTCAGTAATTTTATTTGCTGGATTAAGATAGATTGTAATACCATCTTTCGCACAAGCTACTTCAACACCTAATGTATTGTAACGTTGTTTCAATTTGTCTTTTTCAGTTTGCTTCATCTTGCGACTAGCATTAGCAATGTCTGTAGCACCATTGATCAAAGCTGAGATACCCACACCTGAACCACCACCAGTAACCTGGATGTTTGCTCCACTGTTTGATTTCATATACTCCTCAGCCCATTTCTGCGCTAGGATTACCAATGTATCAGAGCCTTTAACAGTGATTCTTTCTGGTGCAGCAGTAAACGCAAAGCAAACAAGTCCAACTAAAACTGCTATGATTGCAGACTTTAATAAATTTAATTTTTTCATTTTGTATGTTTATTATATATGTATAATATTTGAATCTTTATGATAAACTTTCAGGGCAAATCTAATTCTAATTCTTCAGTGTTAAAACTGATTTAATTAGAATTTTGCTTGTAATCTGATTGTAAATACATTTTGTGGAACAATCTTGCTGTAATCTAAGCCGTTAGTAACAACTTGACCATCGGCTTGTGTGTAATTTTCTCTGATATTACCTACACCTGCAGTTTGTCCAACTTTTTCGTTCTGAACTACATCGTAGTTGAAAGAGATACGAATGTTATCATCAAAATAGTGGTGGAATGCAAAACCGAAAGTTGTAGTGGCTAAGTCAGATTTAGAGCTAGCTTTTTTCACAAACGCTGTAGTTGCAGCATATTGTTTGATAGTTACATCAGTACCTTTAATATCGGTGTTAGGATCGTAGTAGTCATAACGGAAAGCTACTTGGTTTCTCTTGCCTAAATTTTTGATTAGGTAAAGATAAGAACCAGAAAAGTTATTTTGGTAGTTCGCACTTCCTAGGGTAGTTCCTGCTGGAGCATATCCAATCGCTGCATTTTTACCTGCAATGTATTCACCTTTTACTGAAAGTCCACCAAGAACATCAGCAAATAATTGGAACTCACCACCTAACCAGTTTTTACCAATCTTATCACCAATTTTAGATGTTGAAGAACTTGTGTAATCACTAGAGTAAGTTATAGTCGACATAGATTTTAATGATCCGAAATAACCATGAGCTCCAAAGTCTAATCCACCAAAGCTACCTAAAGGAAGATTGTAGGTTACACGCGCCATAAGATCTTTAGAGTTATCGTAATCAATGTTGTCTGC
>JAPLDS010000007.1 GCA_026391295.1 Bacteroidia bacterium
AGGACACAAAGAAAACACGTTATTCTGTAATATACAATTAAAGTAACGAAAAAAGGGTTAAAATGTTTTGATTTGATTAAATATTAATGTTGTGATCTTATTACCTTCAAGTCGAAGTCTTAAATTATAGTGCAAAAACTAGCGAATACCAGGAATGACAACTTCATATTTCAAATTATCTAAGCACACATAAGACGGTGTATTCATCCCCCATGTTCCATTATCTGTTGATGAAAAACGAAACGTTAACTTATTTACTTTTCCCAGTGATGAAAGATCGAGATTTGTCCAATTCTTAACAATGTAATCTTTCGAATTATCATCAAAGCGATAATCTGCCAGGTAAAACTCTACCGATTTCAAGGAATCTCCCTTAGCCCCAAACCCAACAACAATCATTTTATACCAATCTTTATCGTTTCCTGAAGCTCCACCAAACTTCTTCGCAAAACTAGGATCTCCATTCTTTAAGGTCAAGGCAGTATAAGTTGAGTTGCAGACGCTGACAGTAGTTACTTTGTATACCGAGTCCTTCGCAAAAGAGGCAAAAGCATCACCATCAAATGGAGGATAATAGATCGCAAACTTATTTAAACCGTTCGCAGCATCAAAAACGCTGTATTGATTGGTATAACTACCATTGGTAACATCAGCCTTTTGCGAATACGCAAAGCTATCCCACGAACCATAACTTGAACTGAAACTATTACTAAAAGTGACTCCATTCGAAGTAAACTTACCCGAGCCATCAGCCCCATTCCAATAACCCGAGGCACCCAATGATAACCCTTCGAATCCGACCGTCTTAGTTAGAACAACATCTCCATTATCTTTTTTACAAGCCACAAAAGAGATTAAAATTAGAAGCGATAACGCTAATTGTTTTTTCATTTTCAATACTTAATAAATTTTTAAAGCACAATTCCACAACAAATGCAAGCACCTCAAAATAAACTAGTTATTCCATTAGTGCACAAATAGATTTAAACTAACGTTTTCAAAAACGAAAGCATAGCTCAAGCAACAAAAGTCTCAAAAAGAGGCCAATTGATCCTTAATTCTTGTAATAGAGAAAATGAATAACAATGAATTGTAGTTCACCTTTGCTATTTTTCCCGAAAGCAAAAAATTTAATCGTGTTTCGCGGCAGGTATTCTGGCTCACCTTCTTTTTGATCGCCTTCCCATCTATCGTTTGACAAACAGTGGCTTGTGGTTCAAAAAGTTTTTACTTAAGGCATACAGCTGCGGGTACAGCTCCGGTTTTACACCGGATTCCCTCTTTATCACCCATTCCAGACTTGGAACAAGTAATACCGAAAAACGTTTCAAAGGTATAATAATTAATAAATCGTTCTGCTTTTTTACTATTTTTATTCCAGAAAAAATATCACCTTATGAACCAGCAAGAGGCAGCCCTTCGAATCGCATATCTTTGTGAAGAGCTTGACAGACATAACTATAAATATTACAGCTTAAATCAGCCAGAGATCGACGACTACACTTTCGATCAACTTATGAATGAGCTGATTGCGCTCGAGCAATCATTCCCAGATTTACTCCATGAAACCTCCCCTACACAACGAGTAGGTAACGACATCAACCAAGATTTTAAGCAAGTAGCTCATAAGTATCAGATGCTATCGTTGTCGAACACCTACACAGAGGAAGAGGTGGCTGACTTCGATCAACGAATCAGAAAGCTAACCGATGAGAATTTCGAGTATGTGTGCGAATTAAAATTTGACGGAACCTCCATAAGCTTGACCTATGAGAATGGCAAATTGGTTCGTGCAGTTACGCGTGGAGATGGGGAAAAAGGTGATGATGTTACAGCAAATGTAAAGACCATAAAAAGTATCCCTTTGCGATTGCATGGCGACTATCCAAAAGAGTTTGAGATTCGTGGAGAGATCGTTCTTCCTTTTAGCGTTTTTGAAAATCTAAATCGTGAGCGAGAAGAGATCGGTGAGCAGCCCTTTGCAAATCCAAGAAATGCAGCCTCTGGCACTTTAAAGCTTCAGAATTCATCGATTGTCGCGACTAGGAAACTTGATGCTTATCTTTATCATGTCTTAGGGAATAACCTTCCAGAAGATGGCCATTATGCACTCTTGCAACACGCAGCGACATGGGGATTTAAAACTTCAGAGCACACCCGGAAATGTAAATCTATTGAAGAGATCTTTGATTTTCTTAAAGAATGGAACGTCAGAAGAAAAGATCTGCCAGTTGCAACGGATGGTGTCGTGATTAAAATTGATTCGATTAACCTGCAGCAAGAATTAGGATTTACAGCTAAATCGCCTCGATGGGCTATTGCCTATAAATTTAAAGCCGAACAAGAGCGGACAATTTTACACGCTGTAAGCTATCAAGTTGGACGCACAGGTGCAGTAACTCCGGTAGCTAATCTTGAACCAGTATTACTCTCTGGAACCGTTGTTCGCAGGGCTACCTTGCACAACTCAGATGTTATTGCCAATCTTGACTTGCACTTAGGAGATACTGTATTTATTGAAAAAGGGGGTGAGATAATTCCTAAGATTATCCGGGTTGATCTATCAGAACGACATCCAATGAGCGAAAAGGTTGATTTCATAACCCATTGCCCAGAATGCAATACCGAATTAATTAAACAAGAAGGAGAATCTGCCTTTTATTGTCCGAACGAAACCGGATGTCCCCCTCAATTAAAGGGGAAACTAGAACATTTCATTGGTCGAAAATCAATGGATATTGATGGACTAGGATCCGAAACTATTGACTTACTCTTTCAAAATGGGTTAGTACAAAATGTAGCTGATCTATACGATCTAAGCTTCAACGATCTGACAAATCTTGATCGTATGGGCGAAAAATCAGCCAATCGAATACTGGAGAGCCTTGAAACTTCCAGATCAGTGCCCTTTGAGCGCGTTCTTTTTTCTTTAGGCATTCGATTTGTTGGTGAGACAGTGGCCAAAAAGTTAGCAAGAGGACTTAAATCAATTGTTAAAATATCAAGCGCAAGCTTAGAGGAACTAATAGCCGTTGATGAAATTGGAACTAAAATTGCCGAAAGTATTCTAAACTGGTTTAAAGAGTTAAAGAATCAGAATTTAATTGAGCGACTAAAAGCACAACATTTAAATTTCGAGATTATCGAGCAGTTCAAGGAGGGTCAGACAGAGAAACTTGCTGGTTTGTCAATAATTGTCTCTGGAACATTCGAGAAGTTTTCAAGAGAAGAATTAAAGAATTTCATTGAGTTGCATGGAGGCAAGAATGTATCCTCCATATCTACTAAGACCGACTATCTCATCGCAGGTGAAAATATTGGACCTTCAAAATTAGAAAAAGCGGAAAAACTTAAAATTCCAATTATTTCGGAGGATCAACTAATTCAACTTACGGAATGAAAGTAATCATTCGTTTATGTATTTTTGAAAAATTGAAGAGCTGTTAAATGATTTTGTAAGTTTGCCCCATAATGTTCAAGAAAACGATTAAAAAATATTCTGATAAGCGACTTCGGCGCTATTTTCAAACTCAGAATAGATATATAAAGTTTAACACCTTGAAGAATTCTAAAAACATTGGAATTCTTTGGAATCCAGATGATGAAGATAGTTTAGAAGCGTATGAATTATTCCGAAAAACATTACAAAGCAGAGCAATAAAGCCTAATGGCTTAGCTCAGGTATCCGTAAATAGGGAAATTGAATTATTGGCTACTGTTACCAATTCCGATTTCTTAATGAAAAGCGATATCGGTATCTTTGGACGGCCAAAGAAAAGCTCAGTTGAGCATTTTATATCTGAACCGTTTGATATTTTAATTGATCTAACAATCGCAAAAAGAAATGCCTTGTTGTATGCTTTAGTCCATTCTAAAGCAACATTCAAAGTTGGATATCAAGCTTCAGAACCGAATTTTTACGACATGCATATCGATGTTTCGGAAAATCCGAATTGTAAATACTTATTGGAACAGGTAATTTATTACCTTGAAAATATAAATGATTAGGCTTAAATTAGAATAATGAGTACAAATTTTCGTGGAGCCGGAGTTGCCTTAATAACTCCTTTTAAAAGCAATTTAGCGATTGATTTCGAAGCCTTAGGAAGGATTGTCGAGAATCAAATCAAAAATAAGATAGACTACCTTGTTGTTTTAGGTACGACTGCAGAAACAGCTACTCTAAACAATTCAGAAAAGCAACAGGTGATAGATTTTGTTGCAAAGCAGGTAAATGGAAGAATCCCCATCGTGGTAGGTATTGGAAGCAACGATACTCAAGCGGTTTTAGAGAGTATTCAAAGTCTAGATCTTTCTAAGGCTGATGCTATATCAAAAAAGGTGATTGCAACAAAAGAGGCATCTGGAAACATCGGTGAGATTACAAAGATATTAAGAGATAAACCTGACGGATTTAGTGTGATATCTGGTGACGATGGTTTGCTTCTGCCAATTATTGCTTTGGGTGGAGTTGGAGTTATCTCTGTTGCCGCGAATGCAATTCCTAAATCTATTGCAGATTTAACACATTTTGCACTGGATGGTGATTTCAAACAGGCGGCAAAGATTCATCTAAGACTTCAAAGTTTTTGTGAGTCACTATTTGTGGAAGGCAATCCTGCTGGAGCAAAAGCGGCACTTCATTCACAGGGGGTCAGTGAAAACGTATTAAGATTACCGCTGGTACCAGTTGGTGCAGCAACCTATAAAATATTAGCCGACGAGATGCGTCTGCTCTCTTAACACACCTTAGAAACAGAACAATATCAAAAAAGGAGATTTATTTATAAATCTCCTTTTTTGATGATAACAAAGTATTGTAAAGTAACGATGCAATGGTCATAGGCCCCACCCCGCCAGGCACTGGGGTAATGAAGGAGCATTTTGGCGCAACCTCATCAAATTTCACATCACCTAATAATTTCCACCCAGATTTCGTAGTTTCCGATTTAACTCGTGTAATTCCCACATCAATTACCACAGCTCCCTCCTTAACCATATCAGCGGTTAAAAATTCGGCAATGCCTAAAGCCGCGACAATGATATCAGCCTTTTGACAGATACCTTTTAAATCTTTTGTACGACTGTGGCATAATGTAACAGTACAATCAAAACCTTTCTGTGAAAGCAATATACTCATTGGTCTGCCTACAATGTTACTCCGGCCAATCACGACACAATTTTTTCCTGCAGTCTCAATCTTATAGCGACGAATCAACTCTAAGATACCAAATGGTGTGGCAGAGATAAATGCGGGCATTCCAGCCACCATACGACCCACATTAACGGCATGAAAACCATCAACATCCTTGCGCGGATCTATTGCTTCAATTATTTTATCTTCTGAAATATGTTTCGGCAATGGTAACTGAACGATAAAACCATCGAGGTCTGCATTGTTATTGAGCTCAGAAATACTCTGCAACAATTTCTCTTCGGTAATATCATCTTCAAATCGAATCAAGGTTGATTTAAAACCAACGCGCTCGCAAGCTTTCACTTTTGCAGCTACATAAGTCTCGCTGCCCCCATCGTGTCCGACTAGGATGGCTGCTAGATGAGGAATCTTTCCTCCTGCGTCTTTAAGAGTTAAAACTTCTTGTGCGATCTCATCTTGTAGAATCTCCGATGTTTTCTTTCCGTCAATTAGCTCCATTGCTTCTTTATGTATTGTTTGTCCTTTTGATATATAGTAGTGATAAGCTTAGCGATGTCCGCCCTTAGCTTGTGTTAAGGCATTACGCATATTTCCACCTTGAGAAACCATTTTCATCATTTTGCGAGTGTCGGCAAATTGCTTTAATAGTCGATTTACCTCTTGGATAGAAGTACCTGAACCAATAGAGATACGTTTACGTCTTGAACCATCAATAATGCTAGCATCGGCGCGTTCTTTTTTGGTCATAGAATGAATAATGGCTTCAATATGCTTAAATGCGTCATCTTCGATGTCGATATCTTTCATAGCCTTACCCATACCAGGAATCATACTTGCTAGATCTTTTAAGTTACCCATCTTTTTAATTTGCTGAATTTGTTTTAAAAAGTCATCAAAATTAAATTGATCTTTTGCTAGACGTTTCTGAAGTTTACGAGCCTCTTCTTCATCAAATTGTTCATGTGCACGTTCCACAAGTGAAACGATATCGCCCATTCCCAAAATTCGATCAGCCATACGGTTAGGATAAAAGGCATCGATAGCCTCCATCTTCTCGCCAGTACCAACGAACTTAATCGGTTTTGTAACTACAGACCGGATCGACAAGGCCGCTCCACCTCTAGTATCACCATCCAGCTTCGTTAAAACAACGCCATCGAAATCTAATCGATCGTTAAACTCTTTCGCTGTATTTACGGCATCTTGACCCGTCATGGCATCCACGACGAACAAAATCTCACCTGGATTTACAGCCTGTTTAATGGCCTCAATCTCTTTCATCATCTGCTCATCAACAGCTAGACGACCAGCAGTATCTATAATTACAACATCATTGCCATGTAATTTGGCATGTTTGATAGCCTCTTTGGCAATTTGAACTGGATCTTTACTTTCCGGCTGAGTAAACACGGAAACATCTATTGATGCACCAACGACCTTTAATTGCTCAATAGCTGCTGGTCGATATACATCACAAGCCACTAAAAGTGGATTTTTCCCATTCTTAGTTTTTAATCGATTGGCCAGCTTACCTGTAAAGGTTGTCTTTCCTGATCCTTGAAGACCAGACATCAAGATTATTGCTGGTGATCCTTTAAGATTTACATCAACTGACTGTCCTCCCATAAGCTCAATAAGCTCGTCATGGACAATCTTAACCATTACTTGACCAGGATTAAGTGCTTTAAGAACATCTTGTCCTAAAGCCTTTTCTTTCACCTTAGCCGTAAAATCTTTGGCAATTTTGTAGTTAACATCGGCATCTAAAAGCGCTCGACGGACCTCTTTTAATGTCTCAGCGACATTAATCTCGGTGATTTTACCCTGACCTTTTAATAACTTGAAGGATTTCTCAAGTTTATCTGCTAAATTTTCAAACATGATTCTTGGATTTTGAGATTACAAACTTACATGAAAAAACCTTTTGCACCAAGACACGCTCAATAGTAATTAAAATACTGATATAGAATCAACTGAGCGTCAAGTCGACATTCTTTTTACAGAATTATCAGTAAAAAGATACGGACAATAGATCTTCTGAAGACATTCAGATCCTTCTCAATATTATATCTGCCTAGCTATCTGTTATTTAAAATTATTCTAAAATATAGACCACACTTGTTTATTCCAACTTATTATACATACTTTTACATCGGATTATTTACCATTAATTTTAGTTACTGTAATTATGAACATTTTCGTAGGAAGTCTGCCATTTAGCTTAGAAGAGGCAGAATTAAAAGGATTTTTTGAAGAGTACGGCGAAGTATCTTCAGCAAGAATCATCTCAGACAAATTTTCCGGAAGGAGCAAAGGATTCGGTTTTATTGAAATGCCGAATGACGAAGAAGCCAAAAAGGCTATTGAGGAACTTAATGGTGCTGAAGTTGATGGTCGCACAATCGTTGTGAACGAATCAATCGAAAAACCTAAAGATGGTACAAGACGTCCAGGCGGCGGTGGCGGCGGTTTCAACCGTGGCGCAGGCGGCGGTGGCGGCGGCTTTAATCGTGGCGCAGGC
>JAPLDS010000070.1:0-30242 GCA_026391295.1 Bacteroidia bacterium
CCTGTAAAAAAAACGGAAAAGATATTCTCGTTTTATAACCCATCATCTGAAAAATTATTGAGTCAAATTGAATGGGTTGAAGGCGATATTCTAGACAAAGAAGGTCTAAGCGAGCTACTGAATGGAGTAACGCAAATATACCATTGTGCTGCAATCGTCTCTTTTGACTCCTCCAAGCGCGATGAGATCATTCAAATCAATGGCGAAGGGACTGCCAACTTAGTCGATCTAGCTCTAACATTAGGGATCTCAAAATTCTGTCATGTTAGCTCAATTGCCGCGATTGGACCCCCACCAGACGGTTCAGAAGCGAATGAGGAGCATCCTTGGCGTACCTCGAAAGAAAATTCAGCTTATGCCGAGAGTAAATACAATGCGGAGATGGAGGTATGGCGCGGAACCTTGGAAGGTTTAGATGCTGTGATTGTCAACCCCTCCGTCATCATTGGTCCAGGCGACTGGAAAACAGGGAGTTCGACACTATTTTCCACGATCTGGAAAGGGATGAAATTTTACACATCTGGTGGAACAGGATTTGTAGATGTCAAAGATGTAGTAACTGCGATGCAGCTATTAATGACAGAAGGAAACTGGGTTTCGATAAAAAATCAACGCTACATCCTCAACGCAGAAAATCTTCTTTACCGCGACTGCTTTAATTTAGTAGCCGATAATCTTACGGTTAATCGACCTAAAATACGGGCCACAAAAACTTTATTATCGATTGGATTTAGAATTTCTGCCATCAAGAAATTTTTTACCGGAACACCATCTGCTCTAACCAGAGAGATCGCAAAAAGTGCAAAGAAGGTCAGTCTTTACAATGGAACAAAGATCTCCAAAGCTCTGAATTTTAATTATATCTCTGTTGCAGATTCTATTCAGCAGAACTCAAAAATCTTCTTAGCCGAGCATCGTCGTAAGGATTAACTAAATTCTGTTATTTTTGATCTAATTATGAAAACAGAAGATCGTTCAATCCTAGGGCATTTCAAGCTTTACCTTATCCTGATCCTATTTATTGGAATTAATGCGTGTGGCTATTCCGCATCTGATAAATCAGGAAATAAAGAGATTCAAGATTCCCAAATTAACTCGGATGACACCGTGATAGATGAATCGCAAGTGATTCATTCATTAACCCTTTCACCGAGAGACCCAAAACCAGGAGAGCCATTCCGACTTTTGGCTATCGGAGGACAAGAGATCAAAAAAGCAGTAATCCGAGTGACCAATAATGGTTCTGAATTCCCATCTAAGCACAGCAGGCAGGGCAATGGACTCCCCTTTTGGCGAATTGATGAATTTACTGGCGCTGAAACAGGAAGCTACCAAGCAGAGTTGGTTGTAAAAAACACTACAATCAAAAAGATCACTTTTGTGATCGCACAAAAAAAGAGTAGCTCGAATAGTCAATCGATCTGGGAGAGCTCTAAATCTTGGAGTCATGAATTGGAGGCTCTTTATTCAGCATGGGTAAATGCTCTATTTTTCGATGCCACTGAAAGTACCTCTTGGGCTGCACTTCATGAGGTAACTCAAAACAAAGACCAGAATTTTCTCTACAACTACCTCTCGCTCAACGAGGATAATGCAACCGAAAAGAATAAAGTTATCATGCAGCCCGACTGCGCCGACAACCCCTTCTACCTACGAGCTTATTTTGCTTGGAAGCTAGGACTCCCTTTTGGCTATCACGTGACCGACAGAGGCTATCTTGGTCGTGCTCCTCAAACAGGGCAATGGGTTACCAACAACGCGCACACGTCGAAGACACAAACAACCTTATCCTTTAATGGGTTTTTACGAAATGTGATGAATGGTGTTCATTCAGGCACTGCCCGAACTGCCCTAAAAGATGATAATTCGGATTATTATCCGGTCGATCTGAAGCGAAATGCTTTGCGGCCTGGCATCGTTTATGCCGATCCCTATGGTCATACGCTGATACTTGTCAAATGGATTCCTCAAACCGAGAACCATCCAGGGACACTTTTAGCTGTCGATGCACAGCCCGATAAGACGATCGCCATCAAGCGTTTTTGGAAAGGGAATTTTCTATTTAACACCTCTGAGGTTATTGGGGAACCAGGATTTAAAGCATTCCGACCAATAGTGATCAAAGAAAATCAATTCTATTTACTCAAGAATAAAGAGTTAACAAGGGAATCTGGGTTTATCAATTTTTCGTTGCAGCAACAGAAGTTAAAAAGCAATGAGTTTTACTTGGCGATGGATAGAGCTATCAATCCAAAACCATTGGATCCAGAGACGGCGCTTCTTGATCTTATCCAGGCTCTTCATGAGCAACTTCTTGTTCGGGTTAAATCGGTGGAGACTGGGGAAGTGTATATGAAAGCGCATCCTGGGGTAATTATCCCTATGCCTTCAAGAGCTGCAGGGGTGTTTCAGACCGGTGGAATCTGGGAAGATTTCTCCACCCCAAATCGCGACTTAAGGCTCCTAATTGCCATTGATGCGGTGCTTGATTTTCCAGACCGAATAGTTCAAACACCTGAAGATTTTAAAATGCCTGCGCTTCGTTCATCAACTCAAGTAAAAACTAAATTGGAAACCTTAATGAAGGAGAAGCTCAATGAGCTATTCATCACCTACACCCGAACAGATGGAGTAGAACAAAAACTTTCATTAACAGAGATTGTGCGAAGAAGAGCTGGATTTGAGGTTGGCTATAATCCCAATGATGGGATCGAGATACGTTGGGGAGCACCTGAAAATAGCGAAGAACGGGCGTCGTGCCGCAGACACGTGCCAGCGAACCAGCATGAAGCGATGAATACAGTAAGAGTCTGGTTTCAAAAGAGACTTCATCCTCCGACCTAAAAAATCACATCTCTAAAAAACCCAACTAAACAACAAACTAAACCAAGCTTCCCAAATGAAAAAAATTATAACCCTGCTATGTTGCTGGTATTCAATCAGTGCATCAGGAATGTCACTTAAAGGATTACCTATCTGGGAGAAAGATCATCCCATAGTAAACACCGACTGGTTAATCTCCAAGACAACTTCGAAGAGTGCGATCTATCAAACGGAGGATGGCAAACTGGTTTTCAGCAATGGCATTACAGCACGCACGTTTACCTTGTTCCCAAATGGAGCCACCGTTGGATTAGAACTGTTAAACACCAACGAATCGTTTATTCGATCTGTCAGACCCGAGGCGGAGGTTGAGCTGGGAAGCCTAAAATTCAGTGTAGGTGGCCTACTTGGTCAGCCTATACATAACTATTTGCTTCCGGAGTGGCTTAGCAAGATGACAGCCGATCCTTATGCGTTTCAGCTGGCAGACTATACAATTTCAGATGTTAAAGCTCGTTTCCCACTCAAGAAAAGATCCACATGGATGGCCAAAGACCTACCTTGGCCATTGCCTGGCAAGGAACTAATCTTTCGTTATCAGCTAAATGATAAAGCTATTTCACTTTGGCAAGAAAAAATTCATTCCAAAGAGCCCCTAGACTATTTAACGTCAGTCGTGGTAGAGATTCATTACGAACTATATGATGGCATGCCTGTATTCTCTAAATGGATTAAGGTTTTAAATGACTCCAAGCAAGATATTAGGGTTAGCAAATTTAAAAGCGAAATTCTGGCAGTTCATGAAGGGGAGAATGCTGTCGACGCGAAAAAAAAGTGGGATCTTCCAAACATCACTGTTGAGACGGACTATAATTTCGGTGGAATGTCCAATGAAAGTCTATTTAATTCCAGTATTGCTTGGAACTTAGATACGCTTTATAAAACGCAAGTGAGCTATGAACTAAAAACACCCTGTTTATTAGAGGCGTATCCGAAATATGGCCCAAACCAATCTGTCAAACCAGGATCTTCCTTCGAATCTTTTCGCATCTGGGAATTGGTACAACACAGTTTAGACCACGAGAACAAATCACTTGAGCACCGCCGCATGCTTCGGGCTTTAGCCCCTTGGTCAACAGAGAATCCAATCTTGATGCACGTTCGAGGATCTAAAGATGAGGAGGTAAAAAAAGCTATTGATCAGTGCGCTGAAGTTGGCTTCGAGATGGTCATTATGACCTTTGGCAGTGGTTTTGAAATCGAAGATCAAAGTCCAGAAAACCTCAATCGGATGAAAAAATTAGCCGACTATGCCCATTCCAAAGGGATTGCACTAGGTGGCTATTCGTTATTGGCTAGTCGCCATGTGGGTGGAGGTAATGATGTGGTTATGCCTAAGGGAATGTCTCCAACGTTTGGTAATTCGCCTTGTATCGAGAGCCAATGGGGAATTGATTATTTCAATAAACTATATAATTTCTACACCAAAACAGGTTTAGATATCTTGGAGCACGACGGGTCGTATCCTGGTGATATCTGCATCGCCACAACCCATCCAGGACACACTGGTCTAGAAGATTCGCAATGGAATCAGCATGCTCGAATTACTCAGTTTTACCAGTGGTGCCGCGAGAAAGGGATCTATCTCAATGTGCCTGATTATTATTTCCTCAGTGGAAGTAACAAGACTGGCATGGGCTATCGAGAGACTAACTGGTCGCTACCTCGAGCTCAGCAAGAGATTATTGAGCGACAGAATATTTATGATGGAACATGGGACAAAGCTCCATCTATGGGCTGGATGTTTGTCCCACTTGTAGGCTATCATGGGGGCGGTGCAGCCGCGACGATTGAACCGTTGAAAGACCATCTGCCACACTATGCACAGCGACTAGCCAATCTATTTGGCGCAGGTGTTCAAGCTTGTTATCGGGGTCCACAATTGTACGACAGTCCAGAAACACAAGCCGTGGTGGCTAAATGGGTGGCTTTTTACAAGAAACATCGGACCGTCTTAGATGGTGACATCATCCATATTCGTCGTCCAGATGGCCGCGACTATGATGCCATTCTACATGTTGATCCAACGGGAGTTGAGAAAGGACTTTTAATGATCTATAATCCATTGAATGAGCCAATTACTCGCACTTTGAGTATTCCAGTTTATTATACGGGATTGAAAAATAAAGCAAGCATAAAGGAACAGGAAGGTTTATCTAAAAATATTTTGATCACCAATGATTATAAAATTAATCTAACTGTTAAAATAGCTGCAAAAGGATACCAATACTTTACCCTTAGATGAAAAAAATAGTTGGGTTTCTTATTCTGATCTGCGCCCTTCCGCTGATGAGTTTGGGGTTGGCTACCCAACAAGCTCTGCAAACTGATATGTCAGATAATCTGGTCTCTGATAGCCGACCGGTAAAAGTATTCATTCTTGCCGGTCAGTCCAATGCCGTCGGGTATAATCATATCAAAGAACTTCATAATTCCAAAGTTTTTCTATCTGAAAACTCCGCGAATCTTTCCAAGGTTATGTTCTGGCCTGGAAGTAATGCGAGGCCTGGATTTGAAAATATCTGGACACAATTGCAGCCGGGTGTTTCTGGAATTTCAATTGGAGAACCATACAAAGATGGCTGCTTTGGTCCTGAAATAGGATTTGCATTAACGCTTCAAAAACTGCTGCCAGGTGATAAAATTGCGATCATAAAATATGCCGAAGGCGCGACAGGCATCGCCCGAAGCCTGGATTATAGCGATTACATCCCTGCCCTGAGAGACTTTGATGATAAAGGTCGGAATTGGCACCCGCCGGTTGAAGGGAAAGATGGCGGATTGCTTTATAACAATCTCACAGAAAATATCCGTAAAGCCCTGGAGAGCTTGAATAAGCAAGGATTAAAATACGAACTCAGCGGCTTTCTTTGGATGCAGGGCGAACATGAGGCCGGAATCAGCAAAAAAATGGCTGAGGATTATGGGAAATTACTTTCCGTTTTTAGGGAATCGGTGCGTCACGATCTTAACCTCAAAGAACTTCCATTTATGGCTGGAGAAATTAACAGTCATACTTGGGCATTCGCTGATATTGCCCGAAAACAGCAGACTCAGGCGTGTGAGAATGACACTCGCAGTGTCCTGATTAAAACATCTGATCTTTCTCGGGGAAGCATTGGAGGTGCTGCACATTTCGATGCTGAAGGGATGATGACGTTAGGAAATCGTTTCGCTCAGGGAATGCACACCTTCCTGGACAGCAAAACTATTGATCCAAAACATCCGGTAATTTCTTTTAAAACCCTTCTCGAAGAGCTCGCCGACAGATCAGCTATTTCCAAATGGCCATTCCCAGAATTTCGGTCGTTACAGGCAAGTAGCTATAATAGAGAATCCGTAACACCTGATAAGCCAGGTTGGTTTGCCGACAGCGACGGGGTTAGCTGGATCAGAGAAGAGATGAATAATGGGAAAAAAGAGTTTGTCATCATGGAACACGACGGACCAGGTTGCATCACCCGAATGTGGACGCCTTTCTTCTATTACGGGTTTAATAACCGAACCGGTCCAAATGTAAAAATTTACCTCGATGGGAATAAAACGCCCATTATAGATGAGAATTTCATAGCCCTCCTTACTGGAAAAGGGACAATCCATCCACCTTTTGCCAGCTACACGGCTCGGGCCGGCGTTTGTTTTCTTCCCATCCCATTTTCAAAAAGTTGCAAGATAACCCTCGATGACAAAGCATTTTATAACATCATTAATTACAGGGCTTATCAGAGTAGCGAACACGTAGAAACATTTTCGAAAGATACGTACAACAAGAGTGGCGCTCTTTTAAATGCTGCTGCAGAATTATTGTCAAACCCAAAACCTTACATGGAAGGGTGGCAAAAATCGATCGAAAAGGCCATCAAGCCGAACGATAGTTTGAAGATTCTGCTACCTAAAGGGAATCATGCTATCAGGCAAATAAACATCCGGTTGAATCCCAAAAGTACTTTGCAGACGCTTCGGTCAACCATTCTCAAAATAACTTTCGATGGAAAACAAACCGTCTGGTGCCCGGTTGGTGATTTCTTTTGCAGTCCGGACACCATCAATTCTTTTAAAACTAAGAATCTGAGCGTCTCAAAACAGGGCCAAATGATCTGCAACTGGGTGATGCCCTATTCTTCCGAGGCCCAATTAACGCTTATTAATCTTCAGAATCAGGAGGTCACGTTATCTGTAGATCTTAATGTCGGTGATTATTACTGGAATGACCAGTCAATGTATTTTCATGCCAACTGGGCAGACGTCGGACCGTTACCAGGAGATCAGTTTTCCGATTTGAATTTTATCAGTATCATAGGAAAAGGAGTTTTAGCCGGAGATGCATTAACTGTTCTATCCCCTGGCACAGGCTGGTGGGGTGAAGGGGATGAAAAAATATATATTGATGAAAATGATATCAAGCGGAGATTTCCATCGCATTTCGGAACCGGCACTGAGGACTATTATGGCTGGGCTGGAGGTGTTGTCCCGACCGGTGAAGACACCTTTTCGATGCCCTTTGGTTCGAATGTAAGAATTGGAAATCCACTAAATCCGAAAGGATATAATATTTGTTTTAGAAACCGTATTCTGGATGACATTCCTTTTAATAACCAGCTGATATTTGATATGGAAGCTTCTCCGGGGACAGATATCCGTCATTCCTGGAACCTTCTGTCTTATTCAATGGTCACTTACTGGTACGGTATGCCGGACACGAAGTCGAATAGGGCCCCTCTGAGCGATCGGGCCAGACAGAAGCTGATTTCAGTTTCTGAATTAGAACGGAGGCAGCAATTGTTGAAAGAGAGCGTAATTCCCAATTTGAATAAACCAGGAAAATGAAAAAACTGATCATTGGACTGCTTATCTTATTTGTCCTTTGTGAGACATCCTTTGGCGGCAATAGCAAAAATAATCTAACTTTAACCGTTAGATTCCAGCAAATAGATATACGTATTTCAGCTTAACAAAACCAAACTAACTGATTTATACATTAAGTCATGAAAATAACTCAACTTATTGCCACCCTCATCACGATTGGGATGTTCGCATCATGCTGCAACGCGCCAAATCAGCAAGTCAAACCTGTTCAATATGCAAAAGGAACTTTCGGCTATGACTTAGCCATTCTGAGCGAGAAGGATAGCGTAATAGTTTTAAAAAACGGGGAT
Organism: Bacteroidia bacterium; assembly: GCA_026391295.1. Taxonomy (GTDB): domain Bacteria; phylum Bacteroidota; class Bacteroidia; order Bacteroidales; family Prolixibacteraceae; genus JAAFHB01. The sequence goes on from JAPLDS010000070.1 coordinate 8,040, forward strand.
GCTCAAGTGCTGGTCTCTCCAAAATACCAAGGCAAAGTTTTCACCAGTACGGCACAAGGGCTTAGTGGTAATAGTGCTGGTTGGATAAATTACAAAGCATTAGATGCGGATAAATTAGCTACCCATATCAATGCCTATGGAGGCGAAGATCGTATGTGGCTTGGTCCTGAAGGAGGTCAATTTTCGATCTTTTTTAAACCGGGAGACAAGATGGTGTTTGACAATTGGCAAACACCGGCAGGACTGGACAGCGAGCCTTGGAGCTTAGGCGCTCATGATTCAGTCTCTGTCTCGATGGGGAAAGAGATGTCGTTGCAAAACTTTTCAGGCACCAAGTTTGAAGTCGCCCTATCACGCAAGGTAACCTTGCTTTCGAATTCAGATCTTACAAAAAGCTTAGGTATTACGCTTAATAAAGAAATCAAATGGGTAGGTTTTGAATCGTCTAACACCTTAAAAAACAGAGGCACAGAAAGCTGGACTAAAGAGAAAGGGACCATTAACATCTGGATGCTCGCCATGCTCACTCCCTCACCATCTGGTGTTGTGGCGATACCGTATATCCAAGGCGACGAAAAAGAACTTGGAAAGGTTGCAACCACCAACTATTTTGGAGAGATCCCTGCCGATCGGATTAAAGTCGAAAAAGGAATCTTATATTTTAAAGTTGACGGAAAGCATCGCAGCAAGCTTGGGTTATCAGATAAAAGAGCGACCAATTTTGCAGGAAGTTACGATGCCGAGCATCAGATGCTAACGATTCTTCAATTTACGAAACCAACTAAAAACGAGGGTTATATCAACCAATTATGGGAGATTCAAAAAGAACCATTTAAAGGGGACGTCATCAACTCATACAACGATGGACCTTTAGCCGATGGCACTCAGATGGGTCCATTTTATGAAATTGAGAGCTCGTCTCCGGCTGCCTTCTTAGCACCTAATGAGTCACTTACCCATTCCCAACAAATCTACCATTTTGTTGGGAAAGAGAGTTTATTAGACAATATTGCTCAGAAAATTCTGGGTGTTTCTATCACTCAAGTGAAAACAGCCTTTGCAAAATAAGCAATCGTTATCTTTTTATACATTTAGAATTCGGAATAAAACACATATGAAAATAGTAGTTATTGGTGGCACAGGGCACATTGGAACTTATCTAATCCCTAGATTGGTAGTAGATGGACATGAGGTCATCTGTGTGAGCCGAAGAAAGAGTGTCCCTTACCAACAGCATCCAGCATGGGAGTCTGTAACTCAAATATCAATTGATCGAGAATCCGCTGAGATAGAAGGCAGTTTCGGGGAGCAGATTCAAAAACTTGGAGCTGCCATCGTTATTGACTTAATCTGCTTTACTCCTGAGAGCGCAAAACAACTTGTCGAGGCTTTAAGGGGGCATGTGCAGCATTTTCTCCATTGCGGAACCATTTGGGTTCATGGTCATAGTGAAGTAGTGCCGACAAAAGAGACGCAGCCCCGCGACCCAATATGTGATTACGGGAAGAAAAAAGCAGCAATAGAAACCTATCTACTGAACCAAGCAAAAGAGAATAATTTTCCTGTTACCATCTTACACCCTGGCCACATTGTTGGACCAGGATGGAACCCAGTCAATCCTATTGGGACTGAAAACCCAGATGTCTTCAAGCGGTTAGCTGAAGGGTTAGAAGTTGTGCTTCCTAATCTAGGTATGGAAACCCTGCATCATGTGCACGCGGATGATGTTGCTGCAGCTTTTTGTACTGCAATAGCCCATCGGGAGAATGCCATTGGAGAGAATTTTCATATCGTTTCAGAGCAGGCTCTTACCTTACGGGGATATGCCAATGCGGTATCCGCCTGGTTTGGACAAAAGCCAAATCTCAGCTTCCTATCCTGGGAAGAGTGGAAAAATACCGTTACACCACTAGAGGCAGATGAAACCTGGGACCACATCGCACATAGTCCGAATTGCAGCATTGAAAAAGCCAAAAAACTGATTAACTACAACCCTCGATACACCTCCCTGCAAGCCATTGAAGAGGCGGTAAGCTACTTATTCAAACAAACTAAACCATGAAAAAAATTTCGATCCTAATTTTTACACTTCTAATCCAAATTAGCGGGAAAAGCCAGACAAGTCAAGATCAAGCATTACTCTCAAAAGAGGACTTTAGTTTTCTGAAAGAGATGACGAAGGATGTTGTTGAACGTTCGCGCGTCTATCCAAACCAGGTCGTTTCCAAAGAATTTGGAGCCAATACCAGTGGCGGTGTTTTAATTAAGCCAGGAGGCAGTGAGGCGTATCCCTCTTTTTGGATGCGTGATTATGCGATGTCTATTGAGAGTGGATTTATCCCTGTTAAGGAGCAGAAACATATGTTGAAACTCACAGCTTCAAGGCAATGTGATCAGACTTGGATTTCCGATGGTGGAAGTATGATTCCAATTGGGGCAATTCCGGACCATATCCGCATCGATGATAGCAAGCCAATCTATTTCCCAGGCACCTATGATTACAAAGGACAAGGCAATAAAAAGTGGGGCATGATGCCTCCATATTGCGACCAATATTTCTTTGTTGATATGGCCTATTTCTATACAAAAAATAGTTCTTCCACTCAACTACTAACGGAAAAAATTAATGGAATCACCTTGATTGACCGTTTGGAGTTGGCATATAGAACGCCACCAACAAAACAAGATGGGGTGCTCGTATATGTTACGGATGATTTTCGGGGTGTTGACTATGGATTTAGGGATGCGATCTCTATCACAGGAGAGCTTTGCTTAACATCGATCCTAAAATACAGAGCCTCTCTTGAGCTTGCAGAACTCTTCGATCTAATGAAAAATTCAGATAAAGCCGCGATATACCGAAAAAATGCCAAGCGACTTAAGGAAGAGATCCCACAACACTTTTCTGACTCACGGGGTATGCTCGTTGCATCAACCATGAAAAGCAAGCAAGTGGATGTCTGGAGTACGGCTATGGCCACATACTATGGGATTCTTGAAGGAGAACAAATTCTGAATGCATCACGCACCCTTACTGCCGCCTACAAAAAAGGGATATTAGCGAAAGCCGGAAATATCAGACATATTTTTGTTGGTGAAGATTTTAGTGAAAAATCAGCTTGGGAAAAAAGCCTGGTACAAAAAGGTGATTATCAAAATGGCGGCTATTGGGGAACACCAACGGGTTGGGTTTGCTATACTATGGCAAAAACGGACCCTGCTGCGGCAAAGCAACTAGCTAAAGAATACATTGATAATTTACGTGCAGGTGATTTTCGTAAAGGTGGTACGTTTGGAGAACCATGGGAGTGCTATAACAATGAAGCCCCTCAAAACTCCATTTACATGACTACTGTAACCTCGCCTTACATTGTATTTAAGAAATAAAACCCATAGTTTAAATTTGCCTCAAGTTTAATAATTTAACCCTATGAAACGAATCTTAACCATACTACTTATTTTATTTTTTGCCTTTGGTGGGAATGCTCAGGATTTTAAAAAAGAGGAGTTAGCCTCTGCACGAAAGATCCGACGGGCAGAACTAAATGACCCAATGCGTCCTAATTGGCACCTCACCATAGCCGAAGGGAAAGCGATGCCTTTCGATCCCAATGGGGCGATATTCAAAGATGGAGTCTATCATCTTTGGTATATCTACCAAGATGAGGGGAAATGCAATTGGCAACATCTTACCAGCATCGACCTATTTCATTGGCGATGGATGGCAAATGATCTAAAACCCAATCCGGGCGATCCGGAACATGATATATTTAGTGGCAATGCATTTCTTGCCAACGACGGGAAGGTGGTCTTAGCCTATCACGGCCTTGGCACCGATGGAAACTGCGTAGCGGTGAGTGCCGATAATGATTTAACCGAATGGACTAAGCCCAAAACAAATCCAATCGCGAAACCAGGATGGGATCCTCATATGTGGGTTGATGGCTCTACCTATTATCAAATTTCGGGAGGTATTCCTGGAGCCAAACATCCAAATCCACCAGTCCTTTATGTGGGTGATGCGTATGACAAACCAATGAAAAAGATAGGTGAATTCATGACCCACGACATGCCTGACGTGAATGACTTTGAAGATGTCTCATGTCCCGATTTCTTTAAGTTAGGGAATAAATGGGTCTTGCTTTGCATCAGTCATTCACGTGGAGCTCGTTATTACATTGGCACCTGGGATGGGAAAAAATTTAATCCTGAATCGCATCACCGGATGAACTGGCCAGGCGGAACGATGTTTGCACCAGAGACATTACTCGACAGTCAAGGAAGACGAATTATGTGGGCCTGGGTGCTGGATCGAAAATCAGGACCTTCAAGTGGAATGATGTCGATGCCTAGAGTGCTAACACTTTCTAAAGATCAACTCTCACTTGTTATTGAGCCCCCAAAAGAAGTAGAGCAACTAAGATATGTTGAAAAGGAGGAAAAAGCCGTTCAGCTTGCTGCCGGTCAGACCGTAAGATTAGATCATATTGCGGGAAACAGTTTAGAGCTTAACCTTACGATTCGCGCAGGCGAGGCCAAACGTTTTGGGGTAAATGTATTCTGCTCGAATGATGGACGAGAAAAAACACCCATCGTGATCGACCGGACAAAAAACATACTCCAGATTGACATGCGTAATTCTGGTCTAAATAAACCAGTTTACAATGAGTTTGCGATGGCCTTTGCCTCTCCAGACCCGAAGCACAATCCTATCGTGGAGACGCAAGATGCACCTCTGACAATCAAAGATGGCGAAAAAGTCCAAGTGCGTATATTCTTGGATAAATCGATGCTTGAGGTGTTTGTCAATGGTCGGCAATGCCTTACTCAAGTGATTTATCCAACCCAGAAAGATGCCATTGGAATAGAGCTTTTTGCCGATGATGCTCCGATTAAAGTTGAAAATATTAAAGCTTGGAAATTATTCCCGGCAATGCAATGGTAAATACAAACTAAATCTAACCCAATTAAACAAAAGTAATTTATGAAAACCAGTACCTTTAAAACAATTTTTAGTCTAATCATCCTTTTCGCGCTTTTCGCGGGATGCCAAACGAACCAAGCCTATTTGCAAGGTGGGTTAAAGGATCTGCCGTATCTAGATAACACCCAAACACGGTCGATATCAGCAGAAAACATAACCGGAGCAAAAGGGATGGGTGGCATGGCTATTCCAGACCCGACAGAGAAAAAACCTGCAGCCTCAGGTCGAGCTGCCGACATACTTGGTCAAGGATGGAAAGTGAAGCCATTTTTAAGGGTTAATGCCGGAGAAACGACCACTATTATGGATGTCGACGGACCTGGAACGATAGAGCATATCTGGATGGTTGAAGGGTTAAGCAGAGCTAACATCATCCGCATCTATTGGGATGGAGAGGCTACTCCGTCAGTAGAAGTTCCTGCGCCTGACTTTTTTGCCGTTGGACATGAGAAATTTGCGCGCGTCAATTCACAAGTTGTGGTTGTAAATCCGCAAAATGCACTAAACTGCTACTGGCCAATGCCGTTTAGAAAGCATTGTAAAATCACTTTTACCAATGAAGCCGCCTCTGATTTAGATCTTCTTGCCTTTCAGATCACCTATTCCATAAAAAAAGTAGCAAAAAATGCAGGCTATTTCCATGCACAATGGCGCAGAGCAACCACTGGCACTGATAATCCTTATGTCATCTTAGATGGCGTTAAAGGGAAAGGACGTTATGTGGGAACGTTCTTATCGTGGACGCAACGTTCAAAAGGGTGGTTTGGCGAGGGAGAAGTAAAATTCTTTATGGATGGAGACACTAAATTTCCAACCATTTGCGGGACTGGAACAGAAGATTATTTCTTGGGCAGCTATGGCTTTCAAGAAGTTTATTCAACAGCCTACTCCGGAACAACACTGGCAGCATCGGATAACGGAAAACTTCCAAATTTATGGAGTCTTTATCGCTGGCATCTTCCTGACCCAATTTGTTTTGAAAAAGACATAAAACTAACGATCCAAGCACTCGGATGGGGTGGCGGAAAATATAAAAAATTGGATGATGATATTTCCTCTGTCGCCTACTGGTATCAGACAGAGCCACACCAACCATTTCCTAAACTACTGCCTCTTGAACAACGCAAACCAGTGAAAAAAGATCAGAAGTAATCGCATTCGATACTTTTGATTAGTAACTAAAACTAACATATGGCAAATAAAACAAACCTCAACGTGCTATTTTGGGCCATCATTGTTGCCTTGGGTGGATTTCTCTTTGGCTTTGATACCGCTGTGATTTCTGGCGTAGAAGAGCAGATACAAAAGCTATTTCAGCTAACTCCCTTCTGGCATGGATTCACCATCTCCTCTGCCTTAATCGGAACGGTGATTGGAGCATTAGTTGCAGGACAACCAGCCGATAAATTTGGACGAAAACCGATCCTATTTATCATCGCAGGATTTTATGTGATTACAGCTATCGGAACAGCGATGGCAAGTAATGTTAGTTTATTTATTCTGTTTCGATTCTTAGGAGGCATTGGCGTAGGGGCATCCTCAGTTGTGGCACCGATGTATATCGCCGAGATATCACCCGCAAAAATCAGGGGTAAGATGACAGCGATGTTTCAAATCAACGTGATCTCAGGAATCTTGATCGCTTATATCTCGAACTACCTATTGCGCGAATTGGGCACTGAACCTTGGCGTTGGATGCTTGGCGTGGCCGGCATTCCTGCAGTGCTATTCTTTCTCTTGCTATTCCTAATTCCAGAGAGCCCTCGATTTTTAATCAAAATTGGAGAAATCGCCAAAGCAAAGGTGATTCTTGAAAAAATTGAAGTCGCAGCTGTAGACGAAGAGATTCAAGAGATCAAGCAAAGCATGGCACAAACTGCCGAAGATAACACCCAACTCTTCTCCAAAATTTATTTCAAGCCGATCTCTATCGCCTTTTTAGTGGCTATGTTTAACCAATTTTCAGGGATTAATGCCATCCTTTATTATGCACCGCGAATCTTCGAAGCAAGTGGTCTAACCAATGCCGACTCTATGTTTCAATCTATATTGGTTGGGCTTATGATGGGGGTATTTACCTTGGTGGGCATGTTGTTAATCGACAAAGCCGGACGGAAAAAACTTCTAATCGTTGGATCAATTGGGATGTCAATATGCCTTGGTCTAGTGGCCCGAACCTTCTACCTCGGTGATTTTACAGGATCAGGATTATTGATCCTTTTACTTACCTACATCATGTTCTTCGGATTTTCTACGGGTGCGGTTATCTGGGTATTAATTGCAGAGATATTTCCAAATAGCATCAGAGGAAAAGGGCAGTCGTTTGGAAGTTTTACCCACTGGTTATTTGCGGCCATCATAACTTTTCTGTTCCCCGTTGTGATAAAGTTTGGCGTTGGTCATGCCTTCCTATTTTTCTCTCTTATGATGCTATTGCAAGCCATCGTCGTGTGGCGATATTTCCCAGAGACGAAAGGGAGAACATTAGAAGATCTAGGAACAAATCTTTAATAAAACCGATAATGAAAATTCGAAATACATTTCAACTACTTCTACTTTCCGCAATCATTCCTATTTCTCTTTCTGCCTTCAACCCTTCGACAATCGGAAAGGGCGGTAAGCCTATTATAGAAAAGCTAGGCACCCTCGATTGTGATATGGTCGAGACCACACCTATCGTTTTTAAAGACCAAGTTTATCGATTCGAATATGTACGGACCAATTATTGGGATAATAATTCAGGTGATTCCTACTTTAGGTTTGTAGATCACAAAACGGGAAAAAGAACGACTCCCTTTGCCAAAGGATTTCATTTTGGAAGCGCCTCCGTACTAGATGGGATCGTCTATGTGACAGCAGTCAATAAAGGGGATGGCGAGCGCATAACTATTTTTAAATCTACCGACCTAGAACATTGGGAATCTTGGTTAGCTCTTGAACTTCCCGGATGGGGAATGTTTAATACCTCGATGATCAAAGCAAAGGATAAATATGTTTTGATGTTTGAAGTAGGAAAACCGGAGATAGAAGCAGGCGAGCGCTTTACAGCCCATTTTGCAACCTCCACCGATTTGAAACATTGGACGGTCTTATCGCGGGAGCATAACTATGCCATGGATCGCTACACTGCACCCCATTGCCTGCGCTACCTCGATGGTTATTATTACGATTTTTACCTTGAAGCGTTTAAAGGTTATGAGGCAAGAGTGGTCCGTTCAAAGGATCTAATAAATTGGGAGGCTAGCCCCTATAATCCGGTTTTAAAAGCATCTCCAGAGGACAAGCTAATCATAAATAAAACACTTCCGGATAGCCTGCTACACAAAATAAAAATTGCAGAAAATTGGAATAACTCAGACATCGATTTTTGCGAATATCGGGGGAAACTAATTATCAATTATTCATGGGGCAATCAATTAGGCAAGGAATTCTTAGGTGAAGCGGTTTACCGCGGCACACAGGCTCAATTTCTTAAGGGATGGTTTCCTGCAAAATAATTTTCAACTATTGAAAACAAAACTGATAAAACAATGAATAAAATACGCCTTTCGCTTCTTTTGCTTCCTCTCCTAATCATTCAAATACAAGGTTATAGTTTAACCTTGAAACAGGCTGACCCGAAAGGAAATTTATCCGCCAACAAGGTAGAGGTTAGCAAAGTCAAAGATTTAATCATCTATAAGGATTCGCTGTTTTATTCGTCGTTCCCCTCAGTGGTAAAAAAGCCCAATGTAGACATATTAGTGGCTTTTCGAAGAGCACCTGACCGTCGTCTATTTGGAGAGCCGAACTATTCACATACCGATCAAAATAGTTATCTCATGATGGTTCGCTCCAAGGATGCTGAGCATTGGAGTAAAGAACCATCGTTAATATCTGCGCATCCATTTGGTGGTTCACAAGACCCTTGTCTACTTCAACTAAAGGATGGAACATTAATCTGCACTAGTTATATCTGGTCGCTTATTCGTCCAGATGCCGACTCGGTACTTAATCGGAAATTAACCATTGTAAAAGGGGGTAAAAGTGCACATTCGCAATCCTATACTTTTCTTGGTGGATATCTTGTCCGCTCTACCGATGGAGGTCAGAAATGGGATGCCCCTATCTACCCTATACATATTCCAAGTGATGCCCAGTCTGATGTTTGGGGCAAACCTATTCCTGCTTATAACCGTGGAGCATTAGTGGAAGGTAAAAATGGGAAAATTTATTGGGCCGTGGCAGGAAACAGTGTAAAATACCCAACAAAAGTAGATAATCACTTACTCGTTTCTGATGACAAAGGGTTAACCTGGAACTATTCAGGTTTGATAGCCTCGGACGAAAAAATCACCTTTAATGAGACCTCCATTTACGAAACACCCAAGGGTGATTTAGTGGCTTTTATGCGCACCGCAAATATGCCGAATCAATATTCATGCATTGCGCGCTCTACCAATGGTGGAAAATCATTTACCTGGCAAAGCATGGACTTCTATGGATTTCCTTTACATGCCTTAAAACTTCCTGATAATCGCGTGCTACTAACCTATGGCTATCGGAAGAAACCCTACGGCATTCGAGGACGAATTTTAAACTCGGAATGTACCGACTTTGCAACAGCACCTGAATTTATCATCCGCGAGGATGGGGGTGGCGGCGATCTTGGATATTGTTGGTCGACCATGCTTGACAAAAATAGGATACTCGTGGTTTATTATTTTAACTCCAACAATGTAACTCGTTATATCGCAGGAACCATTCTCGAACTGAAGACAAAGAATACAACTCATTAATCGGATTAAAAACCGATTGAAGAGCATAAAAAATTAACGCTTGACCCCAAATCTATTTATGCGAAAAGATATAACCCATCATCGTTTTAACGGAAGTTTTCTAATTCTGTTCATCCTATTTTTTTTAAATGCCATCGTTGTTTCCAACGCATTCCCGGCCTCAAAAGTTGAGTCAGTACTTATGAAAAAGGCCATCCCGGTTTGGGCTGAGGGTCGCGAAAAAGAGATGAACCTTACGCTTGGTTTTCGAGGTGTTTTTCAAGCTAAAAAAGATCAGAAAACGACTCTGCGAATAACGGCTTCGACGCTCTATCGCGTCTCCATAAATGGTCAATATCTGGGCTATGGTCCGGCACGTGCTGGACATGGATTTTTCAGAGTCGATCAGTATGATATCAGCAACAGCCTAAAATCGGGAAAGAACATTGTAGCTGTCGAGGTAGCAGGATACAATATAAATACGTTCTATACCCTTGACCAACCCTCGTTCCTACAATGCGAAGTGGAGTCCGGAGGCAACATCGTTTTAGCAACTGCCCCTGAAGCTGACTTTGAAGCCTTTCAACTGAAAGAGCGACTGCAAAAAGTCGAACGCTATAGTTTTCAGCGACCATTCACCGAATATTACAGATTGGGAAAAGAGTTTGACAACTGGAAATCAGCTGAAAAAATTCAACTTGAGAAGTTGAAATTAGTACCTGCTGGTTACGGCAAATTACTATCTCGGAATCTTTTGCTTCCCGAATTTAATAGGGTCAATCCGATCGCATTAAGTTCGAATGGAACTGTCGAGTACAAGAAACCGGTTAAATATTACAAAGACCGCTCCTTAAGGAATATCAATGAAAACTTTAAAGGCTATAAACAGGAGGAGCTTGAAGTGTCGCCATCACAAGATATTCAGGAAATTTCGACAAAAACACTGGTAAAGATCTCAGCTCCATTCACAAAAAGCATAAAGATTAACGCGAATGAGTTTTCATCTTTTGAGTTTAGTGCTAACCTCTCAGGTTTTATTGGAGCTAAGATTTCCTGCAAAGAAACAACGAAGATCTATTTCTATTTCGATGAGATCCTCTCGGATGGTGATGTAAACACGAAAAAGCGGATGGCTGATGTCAACAACCAGATCGTATACGAGCTAGAGCCCGGCACCTATAATCTTGAGTCGTTTGAAGCCTATACTTTTAAATATTTAAAAGTCATTGTTGCAAAAGGCTCCTGTGTCGTTCAAGATCTCTACCTTAGAGAGTATGCCTATCCTGAAAATAATAAAGCGGCGTTTAATAGCAGCAATCTGAAGCTCAATGAAATCTACAAGGCATCAAGGCAGTCATTCCGACAAAATGCCGTAGATCTATTAACCGATTGTCCATCGCGCGAGCGAGCAGGATGGCTTTGCGATAGCTATTTCTCGGCGATTATGGAGAAGGATTTTACCGGACATTCGGCGGTAGCCCATAACTTCTACGAGAACTATGCACTACCAGATAGTTTTAAGTATCTGCCCAAAGGGATGATCCCGATGTGCTATCCCGCCGATCACAACGACGGAGTCTTTATCCCTAATTGGGCCATGTGGTTTGTGATCCAGGTAAACGATTATTCACAGCGTGGTGGGGATCCGAAACTGATAGCTAATTTAAAACCGCGCGTAGAGGGTATTCTAACCTATCTAAAGCAATTTGAAAATAAGGACGGACTATTAGAAAATCTGCAAAGCTGGATCTTTGTCGAATGGTCAAAAGCAAATAATTTTGTTAAGGATGTGAATTACCCCTCTAATATGCTCTATAGTGCAGTCCTTGCCAATGCAGCCGAACTCTATCATAATGATCAGTGGAGTCAAAAAGCAGAACAGGTAAAACAAACGATACTTAAACAATCTTATAACGGGACTTTCTTTGTCGATAATGCCATTAGGAATAAAGAAGGCAATCTTGATGTTACCAATAATACGACTGAAGTGTGTCAGTATTATGCCTATTTCTTCAACATTGCCAATCCGAAGAGTCATCCTGAACTGTGGAAAAAATTAACCACCGAATTTGGTCCGAACCGCGATGACAAAATAACCTATCCCAAAGTTTTCAAGGCCAATGCCTTTGTCGGAAATTATTTACGAATGGATATTCTTTCCCGCTATGATTTAAGAAGCCAGTTAATGAACGAGATTCAGGATTATTTCTATTCGATGGCTCAGCAAACAGGGACATTATGGGAGAATATGAGTTCTCAGGCTAGCTGTAATCATGGATTTGCCTCTTATATCGGTCATGTGCTGTACCGCGATGTTTTGGGGATAAAGCAGATCGATTACCTTAAAAAAGAGATTACAGTTCAGTTTAACGATAACGAGCTAATGGAGTGTAACGGAACCATCCCGATCGATAACAACTTTATTGAACTAAAGTGGAAACGATCAGAGAGTCAGATTAAATATACTGTCAAAGCGCCACCAGGATTTAAGGTGAGAATAGAAAATAGGGGTACGGCAAAATTGATTCGTGAGAATTGAAAAGACCCTAACCTGAGGAATTTCACTATCTTCGGACCTTATTCGCTGAACTATGCTTTCAATCCTTCGTCTAATTATCCTAAGCTGCATCCTGATGGAATCGGTCTGTGTATATGGGATAGAGAAGGCGGACTCACCTAAAACAAAAGCGGGACACACATTAAAAAAATCAGATTCGGCATCTCTTGGAACGATTAATCAAAATTATCAAATCCACGCCAAGAAGCTTTCAGGCTCTATCAAATTAGATGGAGTCATTGATGAGGCGGATTGGAAAAAGGCAGAGTTAGCCAATAATTTCTACCAGGTGCTACCCTATGATACGAGTCATAGTATTGCAAAGTCAGAAATCAAAATGGCCTATGACGACAAAGCATTTTACCTCGCCGTTGTGTTTCATGATACTGTTCCAGGGACTAGACCCGTGGAATCGTTGCGGAAAGATTTCATCTTTACGAATAACGATAACTTTCTAGTTTTCATTGACCCATTTAATGACCAGATGACAGGATATTCATTTGGCGTTAATGCCGCAGGAGCTCCATGGGATGGTGCGATGGGTGGCGGGGCCGTAAACCTGATCTGGGATTGTAAATGGGAATCAAAAACAAAAAGCTATCCCGATAAGTGGATTGCTGAAATGAGAATTCCCTTCAAATCTATTCGCTATAAAGAAAATGTCGATCATTGGAACATCCAATTTTCACGACAAGATCTTAAGTTAAATGAGAAATCGGCTTGGGCTCCTGTGCCCCGACAGTTCCCAACAGCCTCGCTAGCTTATGCCGGACAGTTAAAATGGGATACTCCACCTCCTAAATCTGGTCTTAAGCTAGCGCTAATCCCCTATGCAGCAGGAAATGCATCTCATGATTTTGAGAATAAACAACCTGAGCATCTGGTTAAGAACTTTGGTCTAGATGCGAAGCTAGGCTTATCTTCAGCCCTAAATCTCGACTTGACATACAACCCCGATTTCTCCCAAGCAGAGGTGGATGATCAGGTGACCAACTTAGCCCGTTTCGAACTTTATTTCCCAGAGAAGAGGCAGTTTTTTCTTGAAAATAGTGATCTATTTAGCAGCTATGGGAATACAACTATTAACCCATTCTTCTCCCGTCGCATCGGCCTTGATGCCCCAGTGAATGTTGGGGCAAGGCTTAGTGGGAAAATGGGCAAAGACTGGCGTATCGGACTTATGGATATGCAGACTGGGCATGAAGGCGATTACCTGGCTCGGAACTTCTTTGTAAGCGCCTTGCAAAAGAGAGTATTTAGTCGCTCCACCATCGGCGCCATTTTTGTGAATAAAGAGCAGATGAATATCCCAGCGAATTGGCAAGGTAAAGAGTACAATAGAGTCGCTGGATTAGAATACAATATTGCAGGTCGAAACAATTTTCTAACGGGTAAAATCTTTGCTCAGAAATCCTTCTCCCCCAATAGTCTAACAAACAAAGAAATCGCACAAGGCGTTAATCTAGTCTATTCGCGCAAGACCTATTTACTTGAATTTTCTCAACTTTATGTCGGAAAGGATTTCAACGCCGAGACTGGTTATGTGCCACGGAGAGATTTTATTTCGGTAGATCCGCGTGCGACCTTTCGCCATTATACCGTAAATGGCCCTTTAGTCTATCATGGCGTTACCGCCGAGGTGAGCCCCGTGTATCGACCTTCAGACAAATTATTAACCGACATCTCGACTGGATTTAACTATTTCTTTGTGTTTAAAAGTCGCGAACGGATTGAATTCAAAGGCTATAACAGAAATATCATGCTGTTGAAGGACTTTGATCCAACTAATAAGGCCGCACATTTTCTCAATTCGGGCACACGTTATGACTGGAATGAGTTCTCCACCTTATACAATTCGGATAATCGCAAGAATTTAAAATACGATTTCCAAGGGGGGTATGGTGGCTATTTCAATGGCTCGCGCTGGTTTGCGGTGGGATCTTTCAACTACCGGTTTCAGCCTTATGGATATATATCACTTATCTATAGCTATAACGACCTTCAGCTGCCGGCACCATGGCAACGGACAAAATTTTGGTTGATCGGTCCAAAAATGGATATCACTTTTTCCACAAAACTTTTTTTTACCACTTACGTTCAATACAACCAGCAGGCGGATAACTTAAATATCAATGCTCGATTACAATGGCGATACAAACCCGTTTCTGATCTTTATCTAGTCTATACCGACAATTATTTTCCCGGTATTATGACGGTCAAAAATCGAGCAGTAGTCCTTAAGCTTTCCTATTGGTTTAATTGATTGGAAAATTTAACACGCGTTAATACATAACAACGTAAAATCGACCACAATTTCTGTTAATTTTGAAAGACTAATATTGAAATTTCCATGGCATCACCAACAGCTGAGAAACAATTAAATTTAGATGAACGTTACTTAAGAATGGCTTCAGTATGGGCAGAAAACTCCTACTGCATCCGTAGACAGGTTGGCGCATTATTGGTAAAAGACAAGATGATTATCTCTGATGGGTACAATGGCACCCCTTCTGGATTTGAAAATATTTGCGAAGACGAGAACAATAAAACCAAACCATATGTTCTACATGCAGAAGCCAATGCCATATCTAAGATCGCTAAATCAAATAATAGCAGTAACGGCGCTACTTTATATGTCACTTCATCGCCTTGCCTTGAATGTGCCAAATTAATTATTCAAGCAGGTATCTCGCGAGTGGTATTTTCGGAACCTTATCACTTAAATGATGGGGTGGAACTTCTTGAAAGAGCAAAAATATCAGTCGTAAAAGTTGAGCTTCAGCATTGAGCAGAACCGCACATCGATCAGGAAAATTTGAAATAAATAGACAATCAGAAAGACAAAATGGATAAAAAAACACGTAGAATTATAATTTGGAGCCCTATTGTATTGGTCGCGGCTATTTCAATCGGCATCTATCTAGGTATTAGTTTACAAAATCAACGTCAGGCAGTTAGCAGAAACATTTTTTTAAACAATGCGAATAAGATTGGGTTAATCTTAAATCTGGTTGAGAAGAATTATGTCGACACGGTTGATTCAAAGCGGATTATTGAAAATGGGATACCTGAAATACTAAAGCAACTAGATCCTCATACAGTCTATATTCCAGCTAAAGACATGGTTGAAGTGAGCGAAGAGATGGCAGGAAACTTCAGCGGAATTGGGGTGCAATTCTCAATTCAAAATGACACGATCATGGTTATTGATGTTATCTCTGGTGGTCCATCACAGAAATTAGGAATTCGCGCTGGCGACCGAATTGTGCGTGTTAACGACTCGATCATGGCCGGAGTAAAAGTGACAAATGACAAAGTTCTCAAGAAACTTCGCGGTGTTAAAGGGACTAAAGTTAAAGTTGGCATTGCTCGAAAAGGGTTCTCTGATCTAATTGCTTTCGATATCATCAGAGGTGAGATTCCATTAAACAGTGTCGATGTCAGCTATATGATCAATGCGCATACTGGGTTTATTAAAGTGGGCCGATTTGCTGAAAAAACCTATGATGAGTTTATGACTGGCGTTGAGAAGCTGGATAAAGCTGGAGCCGACCAACTAGTCATCGACTTAAGAGGAAACCCAGGAGGTTATCTTGGTGCCGTAATCTCTATGGTTAATGAATTCCTCGATATGGGAGAACTAGTGGTTTATACTGAAGGGAGAACACAGCCGAAAAGAAGCTTCAATGCAGAAAAGAAAGGGGCCTTCTTTGGCAAGAAAGTAATAGTCTTAGTGGATGAATATTCAGCATCGGCAAGTGAGATTTTCGCAGGAGCCATTCAAGATAACGACAGAGGGACAATCATTGGTCGTCGGACATTTGGCAAAGGACTCGTGCAAGAACAGGTTCCATTTTACGATGGATCAGCGATACGCTTAACCGTAGCCCGTTACTACACCCCATCGGGACGTTGTATTCAGAAATCGTATAAAAATGGCGTTGAAGAGTACAATGGAGATATCAAACGTCGCTATACCCACGGGGAATTAGAACAAAAAGACAGCATACGCTATGCTGACACAAAAAAATACTACACTCGTAAAAATAGAGTCGTATATGGCGGTGGCGGCATTATGCCAGATCTATTTATCGCTGCTGACACCTCAGGTATGTCACCCTATTATTCTAAGATCGTTATGCAGGGCTTGGTGTACCAATACGCGTTTGAATTTTCGGATACCCATAGAGCAGAGCTTGGTCAGTTTAAATCTGGTAAAGATTTTGAGAAGTATCTAACTGAAAAGCATATCCTTTCACTCTTCACAGATTTCACAGCCAAAAAGGGAATTATAGCTGATGCAAAATCATTACAATTATCCGGGAAAATTATTGAAACGCAGCTGATGGCCTATATTGCGAGAAACTTAGTTGGAGAGGTTGGCTTTTATGAGGTGATCAGCAATATTGACAATACATTATTGGAAGCGCTAAAAGCTTTAGAAACAAAAAATAAGTTGGTTAAATCGAACTAATGCTTGGCATAGGATTTAAAATTTAGCCGTTAGAGTGAATGCTTTAACGGCTAAATTTTACCCGTAATGTTTAAAAGAGCGAGTAAAAAATAAATTTTTATAGGGCAACGTTACAGGAGTTAAGAGCTCTGAATTAGCGCATAGCACAAGTTTTCCGAATATTTTCGTACATTTGCAAAACCAAGATCATTAAATTCCTGTTAAACAACCTATTTCAATGGCAAAATCGCAAGATACTTTCAACAAAAAAGAAAAAGAGAAAAAACGTTTAAAGAAACGCCAAGAGAAAAGTCTTAAAAAGGAAGATCGCAAGACCAACTCAACGGGTAGCGATTTTGAAAGTATGCTTGCTTATGTCGATGAGAATGGAAATTTAACTGACACTCCACCGGATCCATCTAAGAAACGGAAGGTCAACGCTAGCACTATTGAGATTAGTGTTCCACGTCGCGAAGAGGAAGAAGAAATTGCTGTAAGAATTGGACGAATCGACTTCTTTAATGATTCAAAAGGTTACGGATTTATCAAGGAGCATGAGACAAACGAGAAATATTTCGTTCATATCAATGGCTTACTTGACGATGTTAAAGAGGGCGATGTAGTTAATTTCGAACTTGAAAGAGGCCTAAAAGGTCTTAATGCTATTCGGGTAAAGAAAGTATAACCTTAGTCATTTAGGTTTTTCTGGAAGATTCTAAATCGTTTATAAACCTGACCACCCATCCGTTCCATCTCTGCCCGAACCTTGGTATTAGTCTCTAATTCAAGGTGAGAATCCATAAATCTTTTCCCTTCGGCATAGGCCGATGCCAGAATCCGAGAACCCATCATCACATCAAGACCTTTACCTCTATAGGCAGGATGAATCCCGGCAAGAAGCAAGTTTAACTGTTTCGTTTTTCGAGCTGCCGCGAAGATTTTAAAAATTCCAAACGGGAATAATTTTCCTTTCGCCGCTTGTATCCCATCCCCAATATGTGACATTCCAATGATAAACGCGACAACTTCCTGCTGCTCGTTCACAATCAACTTAATAAACCTTGGATTAATCAAAAACAGGTAGCGATTGGCAAAATCATCCATCTCCTTTTGGGAAAACGGGGTGAACCCATAGATATCGACAAATGTCACATTTAGGAGTTCTAGCACATCATAAATATAAGGCTTAACTTTTTTACGCGAGGTAAACTCCAGTACTTTTAAGTTTGGATTATTGCGGATAGCGCGCTCTTCCACCTTCTGATGAAACTCAGGCATAACCTCCGGTATATCGACTAAATAAACCACAAGGTCTATCTCCTTGGTAAACGCATTTTTCTCCAATTGCTCCACTTGATACGGGAAGTTGCAATTTGAAGAGATCACGACAGGCTTATCGTAACCTTCAATCAGAAACCCTTGTGGATCTTTATCCGAAAAAGCCAATGGACCGATCATCCGCTCCATCCCTTTTGATCGTCCCCAATTAGCAATTGCATCGATTAGAGCCTTCGCTACTTGATCGTCGTTCCAAGTTTCAAAAAAAGCGAAACGGATATTTTTCTCATTGTGCTTCTCATTGTATTTTAAATGGATGATTCCCATGATCCGACCCACAACTTTCTTGTCTTGATAAGCCAATAAAAGAACTGTTTCGCACGACTGAAATGACTTATTTAACTTCGGATTAAAAAATTCCCAGTCATCCATGTAAATCGGAGGAACCCAGTTAGCATGATCCTTATGTATCGCAGCAGGCAGATGAATAAATTGCCTAAGGTCACTCTTCGAGCTCACCTCATGAATGAGAATATCTTTGCCGTCAACACTATTTACAACGAAATCTTCTATCTGAGCCATACCCTACTATTTTACGTTTATGCAAACTATCGTGCAAGATATTTGATTTTAACACAACAAGCAAATTCTCCCACAAGATAAGGCTAAGGCTTTAACTATTTGAGAACTCAAAAAAAATCGAACACACATCGGGGATAAAGAATAACTTGTTACTTTTGTCGTAATCCTTAAAATTCAATCGTGATTTTATTTGATGTGTGTTCAATCAAAAAAATACAATTCACTCGTTAAGGAGAACATTATTCAAATTTATTCGTTAAATTAATAAACACTTTAAATACTTTAATTATGAGTTTTATCTTACCAACGCTCCAATATGATTATAAGGCATTAGAACCTTATATCGATGCGCAGACAATGGAAATCCACCATTCAAAACATCATGCGGCCTACACCAATAATTTAAATGGTGCTCTTGAGGCAAGCGACCTAAAAGGGAAAAGCATCGAAGCAATCATCGAGAATGCTTCAAAAGTGGCTCCTGTAATTCGCAACAACGGTGGCGGTTTTTACAATCACGGTCTATACTGGGATATCATGACTCCGGGAGGCCCTGAAGGACCACAAGGAAAGTTATTAGAAGCGATCAATGGTTCTTTCGGTTCATTCGATTCGTTCAAAGATTCGTTTACAAAAGCTGCAACAACACGCTTTGGTAGTGGCTGGGCTTGGTTAGTACAAAAGGGTGATTCATTGGTTGTGAGTTCAACTCCAAACCAAGACAATCCATTGATGGACGTAGCTGAAGTTCAAGGATCTCCAATCTTAGGTATTGATGTTTGGGAACATGCATATTACCTAAAATATCAAAACAGAAGACCAG
The DNA here is from genome assembly GCA_026391295.1 of Bacteroidia bacterium. Taxonomy (GTDB): domain Bacteria; phylum Bacteroidota; class Bacteroidia; order Bacteroidales; family Prolixibacteraceae; genus JAAFHB01. The sequence continues at coordinate 27,474 of JAPLDS010000070.1, forward strand.
AATATATCGAGGCTTTCTTTAAGGTTATCAACTGGAACGAAGTAGCAAAACGCTTTAAGGCATAAGACCTTTAGTCCGATCTAAAATCAAAAGTCTGAAAGTCAACAATTACTTTGTGCATTGCACGGAGATGTTGATTTTCAGACTTTTTGTTTATTTGGAGGACTTGCATGCGCCCAAAATACCTCAGGATAAGCGTGCAAAATATTCAACCCCTTCAGGGCTGTTTTGATGTTGCATTCCATACCCCGAGATTCTCTCGGGGTTACTAATTAAACCCTTTCAGGGTAAGCAAATATTTTTCTCTAAGCTCCGAGTATCTGTTTTACTTTTTCAGAAATCAGACGACCATCAACCTTGCCTGCAAGCTCTTTAGAGGCAAGACCCATCACCTTACCCATATCTTTGATTGAGGTGGCACCAGAAGCTTGAATAATAGCGGTAATTGCAGCAGTCAATTCAGCATCATCCATCTGCTTTGGGAGATAGCTATCTAAAATCTTGACCTGCGCCATCTCCGGTTCATAAAGATCCAATCGATTTTGTTGCTTATAGATATCAGCAGAGTCGCGACCTTGTTTCGCTAACTTCGCAATTGCCTTAATGGCTACATCGTCTTCTAGATCTTCGGCTCCGCTCTTCGCTGTCTTTGCTTCAAGCAACACTTTTTTAATGTTACGTAGCGTCTCCAATTTTTCCTTGTCACGAGCCAACATCGCTAATCGGATGTCTTCGCTGATCTGATCAAATAGATTCATCTTTATTTTTTTAGTGTTGTTGAAATAAACGGTATTTCAAAATTCATTTTATTAGGTAGTCAGCCTAATTGCTCAATCTGCTTTATCGTGCAGGAAGGCATTATTTTTGCGCAATTTTGGTCCTTCATCCGGATTATCGGATAACGAATATCTTGAAACCTCTTGGGATGGACCTTTTGCTTTTCTTCGTTCGTAAGCTGGAATCTTTGATAGCTCGTCGATATAATCATCCGGTTTGTTGTAGAAATCAACATGCATCACTCGTTTAGCCTCTTCTGAGGTTCCATCCCCAAAGGGATCTATTCGGATTGGAGGATACAATTGTTTTATAATATCGTCTTTTTTATCGATTGCCGACTCTGTAAAGACAGGATATTTAGGAGCCGTAACGGCATCGAATTCGTAAAAATCATCTGGAAATGAATTAGGATCATCAAGAAGTGGGATTCTCTCACGTTGCAGCTGAGCATCACCATTCAGTTCTACGATTGAGCTAGTCTTAAATCCGGTAGCGATCACAGTCACGCAAATTGAGTCGCCTAAATCAGGATCTACGGCCACCCCATAAATAAGATCGGCATTATTCCCAGCTTGATTCTGAACATATTCGTTCACCAAGTTCATCTCATCCATGGTAACCTCCAATTCTTCACCAGAGGTGATATTTACCAAGATATTTTTAGCACCACGGATATCATTGTTATTCAGAAGTGGGGAGTTAAGCGCCCCTTCAACAGCTTTCCATGCGCGACTCTCACCGTTTGCTTTATAGGAACCCATGATTGCCACACCTGAATTTTGCATCACGGTGCGCACATCTTCAAAATCGACATTGATAAATCCTGGACAGGTGATAATCTCTGCAATACCTTTGGCCGCGATAGCTAAAATATCATCGGCCTTTTCAAAGGCTTTTGAGATTGGGAAATCACCATATATTTCCCGTATTCGTTCGTTATTTATGATTAATAATGAGTCGACATGATCTTCTAATTCTCGAATTCCTTCAATCGCTTGCTGAATACGCAACCGCCCTTCATTGCGGAAAGGGATTGAAACGATGCCAATAGTGAGGATCTTACGGTCACGAGCAGCTTGAGCAATGATTGGAGCAGCCCCAGTTCCGGTTCCGCCACCCATTCCAGCAGTGATGAAAACCATTTTAGTATTTCCATCGAGTAATTTATCAATATCGACCAAGTTTTCAATAGCTGACTCACGTCCCACATCAGGCTTGTTTCCCGCACCACGTCCCTCGGTTAACGCTGAACCTAACTGAACTTTGTATGGGACTGGGCTATTCACCAGAGCTTGCGCATCAGTATTGCATACGGCAAAATCGACATCTTTGATTCCTTGTCGGTACATGTGGTTCACTGCATTACCACCGCCACCGCCAACACCGATAACTTTAATGATTTTCTCTCCGATAGTTGGTAAATCAAACTCTATTAAATCACTCATTTTATTCTTGTTTTATTGTAATTAGTATGCGTATTATCTTTTAATCTCCACATCATCCTCGTCCTCATTGAAGAGCGCACCAAATTGTCGGTTAAACCAGCTTCCAATTGGTTCATTGCCATCCTTGATTTTAGGAATCGGTGTTTTCTTCGTATTACGTTCCTGGCGAGCTGTCTCAACTTCTTTCTCATCTTTTCGGACAGTGAAAGGCTCGGTGTCAAATTCTAAGATTGAACGTTCAGGTTCTGGAGTATATGTTGGTGCCGTTGCTTCTACTGGCGCGGGTGCTGAAACTGGAACGGGCTCAGGTATGGGTTGAGAAATCGGTTGACTAACAGGTGGTTTAGGTCTATATTCTGGCACGATCTGTGGTGGGTCTTCCCGATCGACAATCATAGATTCTGATTCTTCAATCCGATCGTAAACAGGCACCACCACATTCTCCCGAACAGGCTCTGGACTTAGAATACGATTTGGATTAATCTCAAAACCTGTTGCGATAACGGTAACGCTAATCTTATTTCCAAGTTTCGCATCGTAGCCATTA
>JAPLDS010000070.1:30329-45634 GCA_026391295.1 Bacteroidia bacterium
GGAGTATATTTTCAGTTCCAAAAATATCGTTACTATCTAATAGTGGTGATCGCAGTGCTTCTTCGGCAGCCCGAGTAGCTCTATTTTCACCTTCAGCAAATCCCGTTCCCATAATAAAGACGCCGCTATCGCGAAGGACGGTATTTACATCTGCAAAGTCGATGTTTATATTCCCATGTAATGTGATGATCTCAGCGCAACCTTTCACAGCTGCTGCCACAATATTATCGGCTTGAGCAAAAGCCTCACGAGCAGGCAAATCCCCATAAACCTTGTGTAAATTTTCGTTGCTAATAACCAATAAGCTATCGACATAACGCTGCAAGCGTTTGATACCCTCAACAGCCTGTTCATAGCGTAACCGACCCTCTTTGATCGAAGGAAGTGTCACAACGGCGATAGTCAGGATGTCCATCTCGCGCGCCAGCTGAGCAATAACTGGAGCTGCCCCTGTGCCTGTTCCACCGCCCATCCCAGCAGTGATAAAGACCATCTTCGTGCCAGTCTCTAGAACAGCCCGAATCTCAGCAAGATTTTCAATGGCTGCTTGCTCGCCGCGTTTAGGTTTATTTCCCGCACCTCGGCCTTCTGTTAAAGAGACACCAAGTTGAACCTTAACAGGGACAGGACTATTCACCAAAGCTTGAGCATCGGTGTTACAAACCAAAAAGTCAACGCCTGCGATCCCCTTAAGGAACATATGATTTACGGCATTTCCTCCACCGCCGCCAACTCCTACGACTTTGATTATTGATTGGTAATCGTGTTGAAAACCAAAGGTCAATAAATCTTCTGAATCATCTTTCATACGATTAACTTATTGATTTTATAATTTTTCGTCATCATCTTCGGTTATCAAACCATTAATACCCTCTTTCGCGCGACCAAATAAATCTGTAACCATGGTCTTAAGACCAGATCCATGCCCTCTATTTGTCGACCGTGAACGGCTCTCCTCCGGAGTATCACTAACGATCATCCCAGCAGGGAAATTATGAAACCTTGCCTGATTAAGACCAGTCACCAGCAATCCAATAAGAGTTGCCGACTGACCATTCATAATTTGATCCATAAAGAGCTGCTCTTTGATGGAAAGGATTGGTTTGCCATATCGCACTTCAAAACCCGTCATATAACTAACAAGTTTGTCAATTCCGCGCATATTTGAACCACCTCCAGTAAGCACAATGCCTGCGCCAAGTTTACTTACCAGATTCGTTGATTCAAGTTGATAGTTAACCCCCTCGAGGATCTCTTCCAATCGAGCTTGAATAATTCCTGATAGATTTCTGAAGCTTATCTCCTTTGCGTGCCACCCCTTAACTTCAGGGATCTGAGCAAATTTATTCTCTGGAACAATCTCTGAGAAGGCATATCCACATTGAATCTTTACCATCTCGGCATGACGTGGAATAATGTTACATCCCTCGCGAATATCGTTTGAGATCACGTTACCTCCAAAAGGAAGCTCAGCGATCAAGCGTAATTTGTTTTCATAATAGAGCGATATACCGGTTGTTCCTGCTCCAAAGTCGAGCAATACAACTCCAGCTTCCTTCTCATCATTCGAAAGAAATCCTGCACCTTGCACATAAGGGTTAACAAACGATCCAGCCAGCTCGCAGCCAGCCTTCTCAATGCTGCGTCGAAGATTCTGCTCATAGGTCTCAGGAGCTGAGATAACCTTGAACTTCCCTTCTACCCGGCGACCAGTCATTCCAACAGGATTATTGATCCCATGCTCACCATCGATGCAATATTCCTCGACAGAGAGGTGATAATTTTTCTCGCCAGCTACGGCCGCATAACGCTGGGCCTCGGCGGCTAAAGAGTTAATTAACGTGCTTGTGACCTCTCCTTGTTCAGTCATTCGATAGCCATCAACCTGTCGATTGGTGATTTTCTGACCCGAGATACCCGCATAAACCTTTCGGACTTTCAGGTTAAGTGTCTGCTCTAAAGTGCGGATAACCTTCCCGATGGATACTGCGGCCTCGTCAATATTGACCACTACTCCATTTCGAACACCCTGAGTAAGGGTCTCAGAAAATGCAACAACTTCCAGTTTTCCATCAATGGTGTACCGTCCAATGGCACCTCTTGTCTTGGAGGTTCCAATGTCAATTGCAGCAACTAACTCTCTTGTAAAATTCATACTTTATTATTTTTTTGTACAGACAATCTGATTGTGATAAGCAATGTTGATGGTTTTATATATACTCCAACCACCATCTTTAAACCCATCGGTATATAATGCTTTAAGATTTCTAAATTTAACCTGAAAATCATCAGGATCACCAAAGAGAATAACCTGTTCTCCAACCCTTGGAATCATCGAAAGCTCACCGACAGCGTTGACATAGATCTGATCGATCTGAGAACTTAAAAACTTATCCTCGTTGATATATGTAATCAATGGCAACAACTTCTTACGAGCAAATTCTGGCGAGACAATGCCACCAACGATCAATACTCTAGGCGTATAACGAGGAGACCAGTCAATAACCTTCCCCAGCTTATCCATGTAAAAGGCATGACCCGCTCCAACGACGCGAAACACCGGCTCACGCTGTTTTAAACGAACTACCAAGGCTCCACAGCTCTTCACTCCATCATCAAAAACATTGGTATATACCTGAACTTCTTCAATGGCATGCATCTTGCGCAGTCCGTCTTCAATCTTGCGAAGATTGATGGTTTGAAGTGGTTTCCCAAATATCCCGTAATGATTCCGACGCACCCATTGACGTATATCACTGTTTTGCACAAATTGCTGTTTTGCAGAGTCCGAAATATCGACCATTACATCAACACAGCGTAACTGCTGCGATTTATGTATCGAGAAGCCCAGTGATAAAAATAAGATTATCATTGGACCAATCCAGAGGGCAATATGTGCAATCTTTTTAAGCATGCTCTATTGACGTAAGGTATTCGACGATTGGCTCAATGAGTCTATCAATGTCACCCGCTCCCAAGGTTAATACTATATCGGTATCGAAATTCGCTAAAAGAGCTGGCAGATCGCTCTTCTGGCAACGCACTTTACTGGTTGACTTCATCTGATTTAAGATCAGTGCCGAGTCGACACCCTCCATCGGCAATTCCCTTGCGGGATAGATCTCCATGACTAAAGCATTATCCAATAGATCGAGGGCCTCTGCAAATTCAAGAGCAAAATCTTTGGTTCGTGAAAACAAATGCGGCTGAAAAATTCCAGTCACCCGCTTACCAGGATACAGATCACGAACCGAACGAATGGTCGCTTCTAATTCACGTGGATGATGTGCATAATCATCAATATAGATCGTCTTTTTACCCGAAAATTGGATGTCAAAACGCCTAACCACACCACTATAGATATTTAGTGAAGATCGAATCTCCTCCTGCATAACTCCACTTAAAAGAGACATCGCGCAAGCAGCAACAGCATTTTCGACATTCATCAAACCTGGATAGTTCAATCGCAAATTTGGAATCGTTCCGAAAGGTGTCTTCAAATCGAAATGATAAGCTCCATCAATAATGCGAATCGCCAACGCTTCAAAATCAGCAGATTCCCGAATTGAATAGGTATAGTAGGTTATTTTTTCGTTTACTGATTTATCTAACGCCAATCCATGACGATAAAGCAACGTACCTCCATCGACAATTTGAGAAATAAAATCACCAAAAGCTTTGATCACCGATTCATGATCACCATAGATATCCAAATGATCAGCGTCCATCCAGGTAATAACAGCAAGCTCAGGATGCAACTGCAAGAATGAACGATCAAATTCATCGGCCTCAACGACGATATAAGGACTATTATTATCTGGTAATAGGAGATTCGTCTGGTAATTTTTTGATATACCACCCATAAAGGCAGAACAATCCACATGCGACTGCTTAAGAAGATGAGCGGTCATAGTGGTCACGGACGTTTTCCCGTGTGTTCCGGCAATGGCGATACATCGTTTGCCAGCGGTAAGAAGACCTAAAACAGCCGACCTCTTATACATTGAGAAACCATTTGTTGTAAAATAGATATACTCGGCAAAATCAACAGGCACTGCAGGGGTATAGATTACCACTGTGGTATTTTTCTCTGCCAAGGTTGGCACTAATGAGAGATCATCAGCATAGTGAATTGGGATACCTTCCTTTTCCAGATCGAGCGTTAATGAAGAGGGCGTTTTATCATAACCATCCACATCTTTCCCTATAAACTGGAAATAGCGAGCCAGCGCACTCATCCCTATCCCACCGATACCTAATAAGTAAACCCTTTTTATCTGAGTAATATCAATCATTTTCCCTTATTTAATAGTGATGCTATAACCTCCACGATATCTGCTGTTGCATTTGGTGTGGCTAGTTTTTTAATGTTTTCTGAAAGTTTTTTCCCTCGACTTTTATCTTGTAACAGGCTTAGCGCAGCAGGTATTAAAGTCTCCACAGCCTCTGAATCTTTTATCAAGATAGCAGCATCTTTCTCGACCAATGAGCGAGCATTGAAAGTTTGATGATCCTCTGACACGTTCGGCGAAGGAACGAGAATAGTTGTCGCACCAACCGCGCAAAGCTCCGAAATAGTTCCTGCTCCTGCCCTTGAGACCACTATATCTGCCAGTGAATAGGCTAGATCCATGCGTGGAATAAATTCCATAAGGCGAATGTTCTCCACTGGATTTTCTTTCATCTGAGCCTGTATATCAGCAAAATAATACTTGCCCGTTTGCCAGATTACCAAGGCATTCGAATCTTTTATCAAGGCTATGTTTGCCAGTACACTTTGATTTAATACACGGGCTCCTAAGCTCCCCCCAACAATGAGTACAACAGGTTTATCAGTCGTTAAATCAAAATATTTTTTTGCCTCCTCCGATTTTGGAACGATGGATGTTAACCCTTGACGAATCGGATTTCCCGTAAATATAATTTTTGAAGCAGGGAAGAACCGTTCCATCTTATCATACGCCACACAGATCTTATGTGCTTTCTTCCCCAGTATTTTATTGGTTACACCCGCAAATGAATTTTGTTCTTGTAATACCGTTGGTATACCCAGACTTTCTGCTACTCGAAGTACAGGTCCGCTGGCATAGCCACCTACGCCAATCACGGCATCGGGACGGAAGTCGCGAACTACTTTGCGCGCTTTGAGCATCGCACGGATCAGCTTCGGAATAAATAATAGATTGCGCCAAAGCTCACCGCGGTGGAAACCGGCCACAGGAAGTCCAATGATGGGATAGCCTGCTGCGGGAACTTTTTCCATTTCCATCTTACCCTCAGCGCCAACAAATAAGATCTCGCAATCAGGGAACCTGCTCTTTAGACCATCGGCAATAGACAATGCAGGGAAGATATGTCCCCCTGTACCACCGCCGCTAACAATAAATTTCAGACTACTCATGGTTATTTCTTTGTCAATGCACTATCTTCATCAGGCAGAACACCACCTGGCATAAAATTATTCTCGACCTCTAACTGAGAGGCTTTATCCGTTTCAGCACTTACGCTAAGAATCAGACCAACGGTCAACGCAGTAAATAACTGCGACGTCCCTCCCCAGCTAATCCAGGGGAGCGGTTGTCCCGTTACCGGTATTGCACCCGATGATACCGACATATTTATCAAGGCCTGCAGCATAATGATTGTTACAGCCCCGGTGGCTAAAAAGATCGGAAAGGTTCGATTACATTTTTGTATGATTATACCCCCTCGCGTGAGAAAAATCAAATAAAACAGAGGAACTAAGATGCCTCCGATTAAGCCATATTCTTCAATGATAATCGAATAAATAAAGTCGTTGTAAGCAGCAGGCATGAAATTGCTAATCTTACTTTTCCCAGCTCCAACGCCTGTAATACCACCTCGATGAATGGCTATCATGGCAAAGTCATCTTGTGACAACCCTTTAGCCTCGGCCTTTTCGTCACCATGAAGATGTCGGTCAATTCGGCCTCTAACCGTTTGTAGACGGCCAATATTGGGCAGTAAGGGAGCCATGAAGTAGACTAATAATACTAACCCTAATCCACACAGCATGACTAAACCCAAAAAGCGAACTGGGACGCGACCGACGAGCATCATAACTAAGGTGGTTCCAAAAAGCAACACGGCTGATGAGAAGTTCGCCATGGATATCAAGGCACAGAGGACTCCAATGCCAGCCATAATCTTTAAAGCGGATAAGTAGAGTAGTTTTGGATCATTCTGACTATTTGCAAGATGTCGAGCCACCCAGAGCACAATGGCTACTTTAGCCAGCTCGGCAGGTTGGAAACTAACAAACCCAAGCGGTAACGTTCGCCCGGTCCCTTCGCCCCCTCGACCAAATAAGAGTCCTGCAATGACAACTAATATGGCAAGGACAAAAGCGCCATTTGCAATTTTACTGTAAGCGCGCACCGGAACATAATTAAGCATTCCAATAATAATCCCATATCCGAGCGATTGAAACAATAGCTGACGCAAGAAATAATGAGAGGTATTCCCATGCGCCTGACGATAAGCTAAGGCACCTGTTGAACTATAGACAACAAGTAGCGATAGGCAGGTCAATGCGACAATGATCACCCAGATGACCTTGTCTCCTTTAATGTATTGTTTTAAATCGCCAGTATTTATATTCATTGTTTGTCGCTCTTAAAGGTTACGTACAGCTTCCTTAAATTGCTGTCCACGATCTTCGTAGTTCTTAAATAGATCAAAGCTAGCGCAGGCAGGTGATAACAATACGGCATCCCCTTTTTCAGCTAAGAAATAGGCACTTCTTACAGCCTCTTCCATGCTTTTAGCGTCAACCATCTCTTTTCCTAGCCCTTCGAAAGCTGTAAAGATTTTTTGATTATCCTTTCCTAAACAGACGATGGCCTTTACTTTATCTTTCACCAAATCCATTAATTCAGAGTAATCATTCCCTTTATCCACACCGCCAACGATCCAGACTACAGGTGACTGCATGCTCTCAAGGGCATACCAAACAGAATTTATATTTGTTGCCTTTGAGTCATTGATAAACTCAATATTATGAACCCGCAAGAAACGTTCAAGTCGATGTTCGACACCTTGAAAATCGCTTAGGCACTCGCGAATGCTCTCTTTCCGAAGATTTAAGATACTACCTGAAATGCCTGCGGCCATCGAGTTGTATAAGTTATGTTTTCCTTGCAGTGCTAAATCGTAAATTGTCATATCGAACGTGTTATTACTTACATTAATTTTTAAAGTCTCATGCTCTAGCCATCCCCCTTGCTCCAGAATTTCGGAATTCGAAAAAGGGATTATTTTGCTATTTATAGTGCGTTTCTCTAGTTCAGCTCGAATCAGCGGATCGTCGACGCAATAGACAAACCAATCATTCGAGGTTTGATTTTGTGTGATCCTCATTTTTGAATCGACATAATTTTGCATCTTATATTCATACCGATCCAAATGATCAGGGGTGATATTCAACAGAATGGCGATGTCGGCTCGAAACTCAAACATGCCATCTAACTGATAGCTTGACAACTCTAATACATAGTACTCAAACTGCTCCTCTGCAACCTGAAGGGCAAAACTCTTCCCAACATTCCCGGCCAGACCGACATTTAATCCAGCTCTCTTGAGAAGTTCATACGTCAGCAGCGTAGTCGTTGTCTTCCCATTGCTACCCGTTATACAGACCGTTTTTGCATTCGTATAGCGACCTGCAAATTCGATCTCTGAAATGACCGGAGTGCCTAACTCTATTAGCTTTTTGATGATCGGAGCTTTATCTGGTATTCCAGGACTTTTAATCACCAAGTCGGCATTTACTATTTTAGACTCGGTATGCTGTAGCTCTTCAAATTGAAATCCGCGTGTATTTAATATTTCTTGATATTCAGGTTGAATCTTGCCAAAATCAGACAAGAAGACCTCGAAGCCTTTTTGAGCTCCAAGAACAGCAGCCCCTACGCCACTCTCTCCTCCACCTAATATGACCAATCTCTTCTTCTCCATTGACTAACGCATTTTAAGAGTTGCGATGGTTAAGACAGCTAGAATAATCCCCACGATCCAAAAGCGGGTTACAATCTTCGCTTCGGGAAAACCTTTTTTCTGAAAATGATGGTGCAGTGGTGACATCAGAAAGACTCTGCGACCTTCTCCATATTTTCGTTTGGTATATTTAAAATAAGCTACTTGAATAATCACCGAAAGATTTTCAACTAAGAAGATACCACACAATAAGGGGATCAGAATCTCCTTGCGGATGATGATCGCAAAAACAGCTAAGATACCCCCCAAGGTAAGGCTCCCTGTATCGCCCATAAATACTTGAGCAGGATAGGAGTTGTACCATAAAAATCCAATACAAGCGCCAATAAATGCCGACATAAACACGGTGAGTTCCCCACTATAAGGGATATACATAATATTCAAGTATCCAGCATAAATCATGTTACCCCCGAGATACGCGAACACCCCCAATGTAGCTCCGCTAATGGCGGAAGCACCCGTGGCTAATCCATCTAACCCATCCGTAAGATTTGCGCCATTTGAAACGGCAGTAATAATAAATATTGCAACGATACCATAAAGAAGCCATGCCCATTTCTCAGCTTGGTCACCCAAGAACCACAACATCCATTTGTAATCAAATTCGTGACTTTTGATAAATGGGATGGTCGTGCGGGTGGTCTTCATCTCCTTGGTCATATAATGGATCTCCTTTTTACCAGTCTCTGGATTGATCACTGACTCTGTTTTGGCACGGCCCCGATCGTCATAAATTTTCTCTTTTATCGTGACATAGCTACTTAAGTATAGCGTTGTAGCGACGATAATTCCTAACGAAACCTGACCAATAATCTTAAATTTACCTGCTAATCCCTCTTTGTCTTTAAGAAAAACTTTAATATAATCATCCGCAAACCCTATTAATCCAAGCCAAATAGTCGTGATTATCATCAAGACGATATAGATATTGTCAAGCTTTGCAAAAAGTAAGGTTGGAAGTAAGATAGAAGCGATGATGAGTAACCCACCCATGGTCGGTGTCCCTTTTTTTTGCATCTGACCTTCAAGACCAAGATCACGTATCTCCTCTCCAATTTGTTGCCGTTGGAGCATATAGATAATCTTTTTCCCCACGATCGTCGAAAAAAGCAACGCGACAATCACCGCCATTGCCGAACGGAAAGAGATATAATTAAACATCGTCGCTCCAGGGAAGCCAAATGTTTCGAGATATTTAAACAACGGTATCAGCATAACCTAATTTGGATTTGTTAACCTAAAAATTTCACGTACTACTTCCCGATCATCAAAGTGATGTTTAACCCCTTTGATCTCCTGATAATCTTCATGACCCTTCCCTGCAATAAGAATAATATCGCCAGGCTTAGCCATGATGCAAGCCGTGCGAATCGCCTCTTTACGATTGGTAATACACATAACCTGCGCCGTTTTATTTGCAGGAACACCAGCAAGCATCTCGGAGATAATAACCTCTGGATCTTCCGAGCGAGGATTGTCTGATGTAAGAATAACCTTCGTGCTGGCCTGGGCTGCTTCAAAAGCCATCTCAGGACGTTTAGTCTTATCCCTATCACCACCTGCGCCTACAACGGTGATGAGCGTTTCGTTGCCGGTCCGAACTTCATTGATTGCCCCTAAAACATTTTTAATTGCATCGGGGGTATGAGCATAATCAACCACCGCAAAAATTCCCATCGAAGATTTGAAAGTCTCAAACCGTCCATCGACAGGCTTTAATAGGCTAATGATCCGCAACACCTCTTCGCGATCGGCTCCGAGCGAAAGTGCGGTGCTGTAGACGGATAGTAGGTTGGAAGCGTTAAAGTTTCCTACAAAATGGGTCCATACTTCGGTCCCATCTAAAGAGATTAACATCCCATCGAAATGACTCTCCAACACTTTAACTTTAAAATCAGCTAACGTCTTAACCGCATAGGTGAGTTTTTTTGCTTTGGTATTTTGAAGCATAAACATCCCATTCTTATCGTCTAGATTGGTAATGGCAAATGAAGTCTCCGATAGATTATCAAAGAATTTCTTTTTTGCATTCCGATATTCAGCAAAAGTCTTGTGGTAATCGAGGTGATCATGGGTAAGATTTGAGAATACACCACCATCAAATTGAATTCCAGCAATCCGATCCTGATCGATCGCATGCGAGCTAACCTCCATAAAACAATAGGTACAGCCCGCTTCTAGCATGGCCGACATAAGCTGCTGAATCTGCAACGGATCGGGAGTGGTGTGTGTAGCCACAACAGGTTGATCATCGATGTAATTACAAACTGTTGATAGCAATCCTACCTTATGACCCAACTCTCTATACAGACGATAGAGCAACGTTGCGGTGGTAGTTTTACCATTTGTGCCAGTAATGCCGACAATTTTCAACTGCCTAGATGGATTTCCAAAGAAATTTGAAGCCATCTGTCCAAAAACAAAAGAGGCTTTTGACGTTTGGATATAGGTTACCGTTGGATCTAAATATTCTGGCAGGGTTTCACATAGGATAGCCACCGCCCCACTTTTGATGGCGGCAGGAATAAATAGATGACCATCGACTGCAGAACCTGTCAAGGCAGCAAAGAGCGTTCCAGGCGTCACCTTGCGCGAATCAAAAGCTAACGCCTCGACCGCACAGTTTTTATCCCCAACGATTTGAACCTCTAAAACTCCATCTAACAACTCAGCTAATTTCTTCATTGATGCTACTTGTTAACTTAAGACAAGAACAACACTCTGTCCTCGTTGTATTTTTGAACCGGCTTTAACCGATTGTGTTTTTACTTTACCTCTGCCACGCACCGAAACACGCAGACCACTTTTTTCTAAAAGATAAACAGCATCTGTTGCCCCCATACCTTTTACATTAGGCACCATTCCCGGCTTAACTTCTCGGCTCTCTAACTCAAGACCATCTTCATCAGGCTTCGCTTCAACCCATTCTGATTTGGTAAAAGAGAATCCATTGAGGATGTTTAATTCATCTAAAACACCCGCGATATCTTTCTTCCGCCCAGCGGTTAGACCTGGAATATCGTTCTCGATCTTCCGCTCAGGTGCTGCGACCATATCTTCTTTCAGCCCTAGCTCATAGGTGTAGACATAATCAGAGATCTGCTTAAATACGGGACCCGCCACAGATGCACCATAATAATCGGCACCTTTAGGATCATTGATCACTACGATGCACGAATATTTCGGATTGTCGGCAGGGAAATAGCCCGCAAAAGACGACTGGTAAATTTTTTGTCCACCCTTGGTGTAACCCTCCTTATTGTTAGCCACCTGTGCCGTACCACTCTTCCCGGCAATCTTATATAAAGGTGTCTCGAGGGCTTTAGCAGTACCATTTGTCACCACCCCTTCGAGCATCGACTTGGCCATACGCAAAGTTCTAGATGAACAGATCGCCCAGTTTAACCTCTCTGTGCCTATCTTTTCTTTGTACGATCCATTTTCAGTAACCCCCTTCACCAAGCGTGGTTTCATCATGACGCCACCATTAGCAACCGCATTGTAAAAGGTCAGTGTCTGCATCGGGGTAACTTTAACTTCATACCCATAAGAGATCCAGGCCAATGAAATTCCTGACCAGGTACTGGTTCCTGGCTCATTGATATAGGGTTTTGCTTCACCTTGAATTCCGAGGTTCAGCTCTTCAAACATCCCCATCTTACGCACCCTTTTGATAAACCCTTTTTCATTTCCTGCATAAGAGGTCGTAATCAACTTCGCTAATGCAATATTTGATGACAATTCGAAGGCATGTTTTGCGGTTATCGTTCCATGACCCCCTTTTTTATAATCGCTATCGTGAAGCTCCATCCCTTTATATTTCCAAATTCCTTTGCCTGTCTCGACCAGCGTAGCAGTGTCGATCTTACCATCTTCGAATGCAGCCATCAAAGAGGCTAGCTTAAACGTTGACCCAGGCTCAGAACATCCCGCATTTCCAATTGCGTAATTCTGATACCCACCTATTAATTGCCCTTGTTTATTGACTCCAAAATTCGATATCGCCTTGATGTCTCCTGTCTTAACCTCCATTAGAATGGCCGTTCCATAAGCTGCCCTACTTTTCATCATTTGCATCTTAAGCGCATAGGTCACCTGATCTTGCATCTGCACATCCAGCGTGGTGATTATATTTTTACCCGCTTCAGGATCATCTTTACTGATCAAAGGCTCCTGCATTTCCCGTTGTGCCTTCTGCACCACTTTTGGTTAGCTTACCTAAGGTTCGATTCGCCATATCACCAGCCGGATATACTCGTTCATCAGACTGTTCTGGCATTAATCCTCCATTATTTCTCCCCCGACGTAAGATTGGAAACTTACGCACTTGCTGTAAATCGGCATACGAAATCTTATTGGGATAGATCAGGTAGTAATGTTTTTGTTGACGATAAGCACGTCGAAGCTCTGCACGATAGGTCCCAGCCGATTTATCTTTAAAAAATCGCGAAAGACATAACGCCAAGGAGTCTACCTTACTGGCAAAATCTTTAGCTAGCCCGGGCGCACCCATATCCATTCGCAGCTCATAATAGGGGACTGAGGTAGCCATTGGACTTCCATCCGCAGCCAAGATATCTCCACGCCGCGCCGACAATGGGAACTCCTTGATCTCCAATTTCTGAGCCTCTTTATCCCATTTAGAGGTATGTTGAATAATAAAGACACGAATAACAATGTAAACACAGAAAAGTGCTACGAAGGCATAAAAAAACCTAAATCGCGACATTAATTCTTTCCTAATTTCCATAGCTAATCTTTGCCTACATATATTTTACGTGGCGGCTCTTTTGAAGTCTCCAACTCGATTCCACTCTTTTTTACCCGATCAAGAATTACCGACTGACGGCTTAGCTTCATCACGTCTGCTGCAGTAGAGATCGACCTTGATCTCAACTCAACAAGGGTATCTTCTAAGGCTGTCATCTCCCGAATAACCTTTTCCGATTTATATTTAACGGAGATATTGACCACCAGCAGACCAAAAATCATAAGCAACAGAATTCTATTCCGAAGAAACCAATCGCTTTCAAAGAACCTGCCATTGAGCACTTCGCGTATCCCTACCTTCTTCCGTTGCTTCGTTTCGACCATTATTTTTTCTCCGCTATTCTTAATTTAGCACTTCGTGCCCTAGGGTTTCTTGCAATCTCCGCATCGCTCGGAAGAATAATCTTTCGATTTATAAGCTCGAATGGAGAATTTAGATTGCCGAAAAAGTCGGCCTCCTGTTTTCCATCAATTCGTCCCGAACGCATAAAATTTTTCACTAATCGATCTTCTAAAGAGTGATATGACAACACCACTAATCGACCTCCAGGCTTCAGGATGTCGGTGGTACTTTCCAAGAAGTCGCGCAACACCCCAATTTCATTATTCACCTCAATACGCAATGCTTGAAAGACCATGGCGAGATATTTTTTCTCTATCTTCATTGGAACACAAGGCTCAATAACTTTTAAAAACTGACCGATCGTAGTAATGGGTTCTGTTGCGCGAGCTGCCGTAATTAGCGATACCAAATGGCGCCAATTTTTGATCTCCCCATATTCTTGAAAGATCGTCCACAACTGCTCTTCGCGATATTCGTTGATCACCCTTGCGGCATCCAAAGCCGATGACTGGTTCATACGCATATCTAGGTTCCCTTCAAAGCGGAATGAGAAACCGCGATCTGGGACATCAAAATCATGTGACGAAACGCCTAAGTCGGCTAATATGCCATCGACAGCATCTATCTGGTGATATTTTAAAAAATGACGGAGATATTTGAAGTTATGTCGGACAAACAGAAGACGATCATCCGCAATCAGATTATCCGTTGCATCAATATCTTGATCAAAGGCAACGAGTGTACCACCTTCTAAATGCTCGAGGATCTTGGCCGAATGACCACCACCTCCGTAAGTTACGTCGACGTAGATACCACCGGATTGAATGTTTAACCCTTCAATACTCTCATCGAGCAACACCGGCACGTGATATTCGTCCATTTAGTCTATGTCTTACAAATTAAAAACTATCCATTGGTCCACCTAATAACTCCTTATACAATCGAGCATAATCTTCGTCGCTAAGACGAGAATCAGTATGACGACCAGGCTCCCATAGCCTCATCCTAGTACCTTGACCAGTAAATACAGCCTCTTTAACAATTCCGGCATATTCGAGCATCTCATCTGGAATGTTCAGACGCCCATTGTCTGCCATGGTAACTTTTACAATCTCTTCGTAATAACGAGAAAGCATCTTGCTCTGAATCGGATCATCCTGATTCAGTCTGCGACGTAAACGCTCAACCTTCGCCAACCACGTCGAATGCGGATAAATATTTAAACACTTATCATATACATCCTTCTCAACCACAAACGAAAATTCCAACGCTTCGCCCATCTCCTTTTTAAAGGGAGAAGGCAACACCACACGGCCTTTGCCGTCAAGAGTTACAGGATATATGTTAGAAAATGAAATCATCTGTATATAGCTTTCCAATAGTATGTAAAAATAAGCATTTTACACATCATGACAAACTATGACACTTTATTACACGAGTATTTTCTCAACATTTTGTTGATAAACATCCCAGCAAGTGTTCATAACTTGTTGGCTTATGTTTACAAGGCGAGATCAGCTGAGAATTAAAAATAACGAAACACACAGATTTTAAAGGAATTAGGAGCTTATTTGCCCATCCTGAACTTGCCATAACATAAATGTAAATTAAGTTAACCAATTTATTCTCAGCAGAGTGGCTAAAACATCAATTTGCAGTCGATCAAGGATTATTTAAGCGCTAGATAATTTTTCTTCGAGGGTTAACATCCAAGAATTTGGTCATATGGAACTCTTAAATTACGTGGTATTTATATGTCAATTTTAATTTACTTTGGGAAAGGAAACATAGACCAAACCGATGATTACAGAAGAACCTTTACAAATTCTTAAGCCCATTGTGATTAAAGAGTTAGTCGCGGCAAAAAATCCGAGCCTAGCAAAGAAGATTCCTGGCTTTATCTATTGGATACTGAACAAATTGATACACATCAAGGAGATCAATACCATCATCGAAAAATTTGGTCATTTACGAGGGGTTCCCTTTATTGAGGCCTCACTCCTCTATTTTAAGGTAAGCGTGAAGTACAAGGGGGAAGAGAATCTTCCTCAGTCAGGAAGATTTATTTTTGCCTCGAATCATCCTTTGGGTGGCTTTGATGGGATATTGCTTATAAAAGCAGCATCGGACAGGTATGGGCATTCACTATCCATATCTAGGGATGAGCTAAAGAAGA
>JAPLDS010000013.1 GCA_026391295.1 Bacteroidia bacterium
CGAGCGAACTCAATTACAGCAATCTGCATGCCCAAACAAATACCAAAGAATGGAATATTATTTTCTCGCGCATATTTAGCTGCTACAATTTTACCCTCTATACCTCTATGGCCAAATCCTGGAGCAATGATTATCCCATCGCAGTCTTTGACTTTGCGTTCAATATTTTCTTCGTTAATCTTCTCCGAATGAATCCACTCAATCTTAACACGACACTCATTCGCAGCACCTGAATGTATTAAGGCCTCACAGATAGACTTATAGGCATCATGTAACTCTACATATTTACCGATTAAGGCAATCTTAACCTCTTTCTTCGGATTCTTATATCGGAGCAGGAATTCATTCCATTTTTTAAGATCTGGCGCTACGCCTAAAGGTAATCCAAGCTTTTTGAGAACAATCTCGTCGAGCTTCTCTTCCTTCATTTTTATCGGCACCTCATATATGGTAGAAACATCTATCGATTCGATAACTGCATCTTTATTCACGTTACAGAACAGAGCTACTTTCTCTTTTAATCCAGGCGATAAGGTATGCTCAGTTCTTAAAACTAGCACATCAGGCTGTACGCCATTTTCAAGTAAAGCCTTAACAGAATGCTGTGTTGGCTTCGTTTTCAACTCGCCAGATGCTGAAAGATAAGGCACTAGAGTAAGATGGATAAATAAAGCATCACTGCCCATCTCCCACTTCAATTGACGCACGGCTTCAATAAATGGCAAAGATTCGATATCGCCAACCGTACCACCAATTTCAGAAATCACCACATCAAATTTGCGTTTTGAACCCAAAAACTTGACGTATTTCTTAATTTCATCGGTAATATGAGGAATAATCTGAACTGTCTTACCAAGGTAATCACCTCTACGTTCCTTGTTGATAACCGATTGGTAGATCCGACCAGTTGTAACATTGTTCGCTTGCGATGTTGGCGAATTCAGGAATCGCTCATAATGACCAAGGTCTAGATCCGTTTCTGCTCCATCATCGGTAACAAAACACTCACCATGTTCATAGGGATTTAGCGTACCTGGATCGACATTAATATAAGGGTCTAATTTTTGAATCGTTACCTTATAACCTCTAGCTTGTAGAAGTTTAGCGAGGGATGATGCGATGATCCCTTTGCCGAGTGAAGAAGTCACACCGCCAGTTACAAAAATATACTTTGTTGTGGCCACAATTATAATTTTTTGTCCATACTTAAAGTTCGCAAAGTAACGAATTTTAATCGTAAACCTGCTATTCCAACATTAAAATTAGGTTACCTAAAATCAAATGAAAATCCCGTTCCATTTGACTGGAACGGGATTATATTATGCATAAAAAACCTTAGTTAATCTCTTCTGTTGAATCGATAACCTTAAGTTTTTGTTTTAAATAATCGATTTGAACCTTAATCTTATCCATCTGGTCATTTACACCCTGAATAAGCGACTGAGCACCTTTACTTGAACCGAAGAAACCAACATTATTAGAAAGGGTATTGATTTCACTCTCCAACTGCTTCAAATGCTGAGCTGTTTTATCGCGCTCCATGTTAATTTTAGCCCATCCACGTTGCTGAGAAGCCAGATGTTCAATCTTACTCTTGAATTTATACATGCCCATATCCTGATCATCTAATTTAAGTTGATCAAAATAACTATCCACTAAACTGTGATAGCGAGCTTGAAGCTCCTCTTTCTTGCGGAATGGGACAAAACCAATCGATGCCCATTTCTCTTGAAACTTCTTTAAGACTTCAATATCCTCTTTCGTATTGCCTGAGATTTTAAACTTTTCGATCTCAGCGATCAAAGCAATCTTCGTTTTATAATTCTCATCCTGGTCTCCAGTAACACTAGAGAAATGAGTCGTTTTACGATTGAAAAACTCATCACAGGCGCTTCTAAATCTTTTCCAAACCAACTCTGATTGTTTGCGAGGCACAGGACCAACTTCTTTCCATTTTTTCTGC
Organism: Bacteroidia bacterium; assembly: GCA_026391295.1. Taxonomy (GTDB): domain Bacteria; phylum Bacteroidota; class Bacteroidia; order Bacteroidales; family Prolixibacteraceae; genus JAAFHB01. The sequence continues at coordinate 1,964 of JAPLDS010000013.1, forward strand.
AAAGCAATAAGCTTATCTGTTGAAGCTTTCCAGTCATCTGATTCTTTTAACTTCTCAGCTTGATCACAGATCTCCACTTTCAAGGCTAAATTTTTACTCAGCTGATCCTTACTCTTATTCCAGAAATCACGTTTGTTTTGAAAAAATGCATCATTGGCGGCCCGAAAGCGCTCCCAAACTTTTGCATTCTCTTTATGAGGACCGAAACCTGAGTTTTTCCAAGCCTCTTGTAAGGCGATTACCTTATCAGTAACATCATTCCATTCGCGTGGATTATCGGAGGTAAACGTGCAATGCGCCTCTGCTTGTTCGCATAATTCAACTTTTTTCTGAAGCTGCTCTTTTTGTGAAGAACGTTCGTGTTCAAAAAACTGCTGATAACGCTTATTAATTAAGGTAGTGGCTAATTTAAAGCGCTCCCATAGCTCCTGTTTGTTCTCACGAGGAACTGGACCTATTTCACGCCACGACTCATGCAATTTCTGAAGTTCTCTGAATGTAGCCAGCGCCTCTTTTTCAGATGCATTAGCTAACTCTTCAGCCTTAGAACACAACTTAGATTTCTCATCCTGGTTACGACGCAAATCTAAGTCACGCAATTCACGGTTTATCTTAACAAAATCATAAAATAACTCAACGTTATAATGATAATTTTCCCATAAATCTTTAACCTTTGTTTGTGGTACTTGACCAATATTTTTCCATTTGTCCTGCAAGTTATTAAACTCTTGGAACGTCATATTTATAGACTCTTCACTATTTATTAAAGCTTTAATCTCCTCAATAATAGCAATTTTCTTAGCGTAATTATCGTCTTTTATTGCTTCTTGCTTTTTATTTAATTCAGCCCGAAGATTTTTATATTCTCTTAATAGATCTTTTAATTCAACCTCAAACAGATCCTCTGAAGCTTCAAACAAAACCTCTTCATGACCTTCAGCCAAGAATGCAGCTTTTTGTTCTTGTATTTCGCTATTTCTAATCTTATAAAAACAACCCTTAATAGCCTCTGCATGAGGTCTAATCTCATCTGCAGTACCTTCGGCTAATATTTTTCTTAATGTGCTAACCAGCTGGTTTTTACTATATGAAGAATAGTCATGGATAGGTATAGTATGAATGTCTGATTCGTGATCAGAAAATAGATCATCATCCTCTTCTCCATGCGCTGATGCCTGCACGATCTGATCAATTAAAGCATTCTCATTAGCACTGGCGATTCCATCGACTGGTGTTGGAATATTTTTCGCTTTCGTTGATTTCTCTTTAACTTCTGTGACTATTTCAGACTTGGTAACTGTTTTTGCCGCTTTAGGTTTAGCATCTGTTGCTACAGCTGGTTTTACTTTTGTAGCTTTTGCAGCTGCTGCAGCTTTTTCTTTTGCAATTGGCTTTGAAGCTTTAACTTTATCTTCAGATGAAGAAGTAACCTTTTTTGATTCAACCTCCTTTTTTTCAGAAACCTTTGCTGGCTTCTCTTTTTTCGCAGCTTCTGCAACGACTTTTGTTTTGGTGGCTTTAGGTTTTACTTCTGCTTTTTTAGACGACACAACTTTAGAAGCTGCTGCCTTTTTTTTCAATTCGTTAGATTCCATCAGAAAATTAGTTAGGGCGATTAAGCCAGGATGATTACAATATTATTTTTCACGAAAATAGATATTTACAAGCTAATACTCAACTTATTCGCTAACATATTTTTGTTCCAAATAACGATTACCCCATTCCAAATTCAACTAAATAATCTATCTGCCTGTTTTTCAAAATACTAAACAGACTAAAGAGGCTAAAATTCAACTGATTTAAATGGAAAAAGAATAAGTTTAAAACGAAGTAAAAACTAATATTTAGTGCAAAAAAATCAACATTAAGAGCTATACAAGTAATCGACACTTGAATAAAACAACCGCTAATTATCCCAATTTAGAGATTCCCAGCCCTTCAATTATAGACTCAGAAAATAAAAAAGCTTCTAGATTCAATACTAAACCATTCGATTGAAATAAACTTGATCCTTTTTGAAGAACCATCGGGTTTACTACTTTTGTAAAAAAACAACTATGCGTATCGATATTCTTACTGTCGTACCTGAATTATTGGAAAGTCCTTTGAACCACTCTATTCTTCAGCGGGCCAAAGACAAAGGGTTAGTAGAAATACATGTTCATAATATTCGCGACTGGTCGGAAGACAAGCACAAACGTGTTGATGACTATGCATTTAGTAAAGGTGCAGGTATGGTTATGTCTATCGCTCCAATAGATAAAGCCATCACGGAACTTAAAAGTCAGCGAGAATACGATGAGGTAATTTTTCTTACACCAGATGCTCGACAATTTGTTCAGCGCGACGCGAATCAACTTTCTCTTAAGAAGAATTTAATTATGCTATGTGGTCACTACAAAGGAATAGATCAGCGAGTTAGAGATCATTTGGTAACTTTAGAAATCTCCATTGGTGACTATGTATTAACTGGAGGTGAACTCGCCGCTGCCATCGTTACAGATGCCATCGTTCGATTGATTCCAGGTGTTTTATCCGATGAAACCTCTGCACTTACCGATTCATTTCAAGATGGCCTCCTTACACCTCCGGTATATACCAGACCTGCGGATTATAACGGATGGAAAGTTCCTGAAGTTCTCCTTTCAGGCAACGACAAGTTAGTTGATGACTGGAAACAAGAACAAGCTTATCAACGAACCAAAGCAATCAGACCCGATTTACTAGATAAATAATCGCTTTATATAAATTTTTCTATAAATCTATAAATTAGATTTATACAGATTTTATTCTCTATGGAAATTCGAAAATTAGGCAATAGTGGATTAGCCGTATCGACCCTCGGACTTGGATGCATGGGGATGAGCTTTGGGTATGGGGTAATCGAAGATAAAGAGCAAATGATCACCTTGATTCGGAAGGCGGTAGAGCTAGGTGTTACTTTCTTCGATACAGCTGAAGTTTATGGTCCTTTTATCAATGAAGAGCTGATAGGTGAAGCCTTAGCACCCTTTAAAAATGATGTAATCATTGCTACAAAATTTGGGTTTGCACCATCTGCAACAAATCCATCGAGTTGGAGCGAATTAAATAGTCGACCAGAAAACATTCGAAAAGTGGCTGAAGCTTCTTTGAAGCGCCTAAAAATAGAGGCTATCGATCTATTTTACCAACATCGTGTTGACTTAAATGTACCTATTGAAGATGTAGCTGGAACAGTTAAGGAGTTGATTCAAGAGGGAAAAGTTAAACATTTTGGACTATCGGAAGCCGGAGCAGCAACCATTCGAAAGGCTCATGCTGAGCAACCTGTTACAGCCCTTCAAAGTGAATACTCCTTATGGACACGACAGCCGGAACTAGAAATTATTCCAACTCTTGAAGAGCTTGGAATAGGGTTTGTCCCTTTTAGTCCTTTAGGTAAAGGTTTTTTAACCGGCACGATGAATGAAAGCACCTCTTTTTCAAGTAAAGATTTTCGGGCTATACTTCCACGATTTACATCCGAAGCGCTAAAGGCAAATCAAGTGTTAATTCAACTCCTTCAAAATATTGCACATGAAAAGGAGGCTACTCCAGCTCAAATAGCACTAGCCTGGCTATTAGCTAAAAAACCATGGATCGTTCCAATTCCTGGGACAACAAAAATAAATCGCTTGGCTGAGAATATTGGTGCAGCAAATTTAGTTCTTAGTGCCTTTGAATTAGAATCACTTGAATTAGCAGCTAATGAACTAAAAATTATGGGTGAGCGATATCCAGAGCACATCTTGAAAATGACTGGAAGATAAACCGCCTCATTCTTAGCGCCTGCAAATAGTTTTAAAGGAGCAATACTTGCAATGAGCAGTAATTGTAGTCTGTTGAAAGGAAATATTCGGATTAAAGATCTCCTCAAGTAGTTCTACTAAATGAGTCTCAAAAGAAGTGGCTATTGGCACAAAATCGATCGGCAAATTCCCATTCTCTTTAGATTTAAGCGAAGAGCTGAAGTCGCGCTGAAAAAGTCCCCGGATAAGATAAATATTAGGCGATATCTTTGTCATTTCAGGATGATTTCGATGAACAACATAAGCATAGAGAAGGATCTGAAAAGCGGCCTTATTCCGATTGAGATCGTTCGGATTAAACAGATCTTGAAGCATTGAAAAGCTAAGTTTATCACTTCCAGTTTTATAATCAAAAATCTGCACTTCAGAACCAATTTGATCCATCCGATCTATTAGTCCTCCGATCTTTACCTTTTGTTCGCCCTCATTGATCTCGACTGTAGTAGAAACCTTTTCTTCTAAGCCAAGAACCATAAATGGGGCACGCTTTAGATCAAATGCTAATAATTTGTTCACATACTTCAAAACAACTTCAAATACTAACCAATTTTGACCCGTAAATAGGCTCGAATCGGCACTAGAATCGATTTTAAAATAGACCCGTGAAAAGGAACTCCTTACCAGTTCCTTTAATGACTCTTGATCAGCAATTAGTGAGCGTAATTGATCTGGCTCTATAATTTTCTGGACATATGGTTTATAAAAATTTTCCATTACATCGTGAAAAAGCGTGCCAAACGTCTTCGAATCAACTTCCTCTGGCAACTCTTCCGGTTCATAGAGTCCCGCAACATATCTAAAGTAAAACTGCAATGAACAACCTAGGTATTTATCTATTGCGCTAGGCGATAATAGCTTAGATCCATCGAAATATTTAGTTAGCCGCTTCATAACCTCTTGATCTTTAGGAATAACAATTGGGGCGTTCACAATTGTGGCTAAATTATAGCCCATATTTACCTCTTTGATCTGAAATTTAGATTCAAGTTCTAGCTGATATAGGTAACGGCTTTTCTCTCCAGTGGATAATCCACTAACGCCAGAATCATAAACGAATGTCACTTTTTCGGCACGCTGTATCAAACGGTAGAAATAATAAGCATACATCGCATTTTGCTCCTCAATTGTGGGCAATCCAAAAACGCGCCTTAGATTAAATGGGATAAAGGAACCGCCTGAGGAAGTCTTCGGCATTATACTGTCGTTCATCGATAGCACAATCAAATTTTTAAAATCTAAGGTTCGGGTCTCCAATATTCCCATAATCTGCAATCCTTCAAGAGGTTCACCCTCAAAAGGAATAGCTAAGCCAGAGAGATATTGTCCTAAAAATCTGAAAAAGGAATCTTTGGAAATAAAATTCGCCTTGTCAAAAACTTTGGCACCATCCTCTATCAAGATCCCTTTTAGCTTGTTAACCGCTAGGTAAGATTGATAGAGATATTCGCAGTAGACCATGGTATTCTCACTCCCCTCCTTCTTGTTTTGCCAATGTTCTAAAAGACCTTCAATAAGCTGAAGAAAATAATCAGAAAGGGCTAAGATGGACTCTGGGAAAGCAAATAATTGATTAAAAAACGGAATCGTTTTAAGTTCCATTTCTGAAACATAAATCAAATTCCGTTTTTTAATTAGTGAAGTAAGATTACGGCATGCAAATGGATCTAAATCAATGATTAACTGATGATTTAGCACCGCATTAACATCCTTATAATAAAACAGATGCACTTCATTTTCAACCCTGCTATTTTTCTGTAGATCAACCACCTGGGTAATTAGGCCATAAATTGGTGTTGATTTCATGGGATAGCCCATCGTTACATTGACTTTATTCTGAGAGTCTGGGAGTGAACTAAGCATGGGAAGCAACAACTCTTCATCGCAAAGCACGATCGCAGTATCGTCAGAATTTATAGCTTGATAGCCATTCTTGACTAACACATTTGCCGCCACTTGAGCTTGACCTAACTGAGATGCAATGCTTACAATCTCTATGGCTTTGTTCGATTTAAAATACGACTCTGACCTTCCTAAATCTTCTGATTGCGGAAACCGAATCATATTCTTTCGCAAGAAATAGCCAGCCTCTTGATTTTCATCATCCAAATAGTATGGATCAAAATCCCAATAAAACTGAGCTTTTTTATTTGATTTTAGATAATCAAAGAGCATCTCCTCACAAGAATTCAAGGCATTAAAACCGATAAAAACAAACTGTTTGTCTTCAAATAAGGTGCTGTTCTTAGCCAGAATATTCTCTACGACCTCCCTATAAACCATCCCTTCAAACGCTAGTCCTTCCTCTAATAAGGAGGATTTAAATTCCGTATAAACGCCAAAAAGATCTTCCCAAAGTCTAAGAAACTCCTGTTGAGTATTCGATTTTTCCTTATTTGCTAGTGTTTTCCAGAAATTTTCTAGTCTTTCTTTCTCCTCTTCAGGCATAACAGTAAAACGTTCTTCGATCTCTTTAAGCTCAGTGATATTTGTGAAAAGCTCGTGCGCATCAACCAAATATTTATCCACTTGATCAAAATCACTCACCAACATATCACCCCAGAAATAAAAGTCATCAAAGCGCTCCTTGGTCTTTGTTAATTTCTGATAAACACGGAACAATCGAAACACAAGACTCAGTCTATCAGGAACATGAAATGGAGAAAGCTTTGAGAAAAGTTCATTGATAGTTACAATCTCTGGCGAGATTATGGGCTTATCAACTAGGCTATTTAAGTAATGACTAAAGAACGTACCGCCTCTTCGATTTGGGAATACGAGTGTCAGTTTATGGATATTTTCTGCATGTATTTTAAACAAATGTGAACCCACTTGATTTAAAAATCCGATCATAAACGTGTTTAATTATTACTTATTGTTAAAAAAAATAACCAAATAGTAAGATTACTTCGCCAATTATTTAGAAATTTGCAAAATATATTTAACCATCAAAAAATAAAAACCTAAAATTGGTTCTTTTTTTTGAATATACAGATAGAGCTCTTGTTAGTTACTCAATTTGATTGAACTAAATAGGAGCATTATTTGTAATTATTAAGGTATTAAATTTTCAAAATGGATAGGTTCTCTTTAGTCGGAAATCAAGAAATTGGAGCAATTGAAGAATTGTATAAACTTTACCTTCAGAATCCACAAGATATTGATGAAAGTTGGCGTAATTTTTTCGAAGGATTTGAATTGGCTCGTAAAGCTTACGATTCAAAACCATCAGATTTGGTTGATAAAAGTCATTTAGAAAAAGAATTCTGCATTCTAAATCTTATCACTGGCTATCGACAAAGAGGCCATCTTTTCACACGAACAAATCCAGTTAGACGTCGTCGTCAATACTCTCCTACCCTTCACTACACCAATTTTGGTCTTGAAGAGAGTGATTTGAATCAAGTTTTTGAAGCTGGAAAAGAGATTGGCATTGGACCATCATCGCTAAGCACCATTATTGCTCACCTTGAACATACCTATTGTGAGTCAATTGGTGTTGAATATCTATACATGCGTAACCCTGAGCTGATTGATTGGCTTAAACGCAGAATGGAAAGTACTCAAAATACCGAAAAGCTTCAGATCGAAAATCAAAAAGAGATCTTTAACTATTTAAAAGAGGCTGCTGGATTTGAGAATTTCATTCATACTAAGTTTGTTGGCGCTAAACGTTTTTCATTAGAAGGCACGGAAGGTTTAATCCCTGCGCTAAATGCCATTGTAGAACACGGTGTCAATCTTGGTCTTGAAGAGTATGTAATTGGGATCTCTCATCGCGGTCGTTTGAATGTTTTAGCTAACATTTTAAAGAAACCTTATGAAAATATCTTTAAAGAGTTTTATGCCACTGAATATGAGGATGGCATTGAACTTGGAGATGTTAAATATCATCTTGGATTTGACAAAGAGATAATCACTAAAAACGGTTCTAAGGTTAAGTTAAGTCTATTGCCAAATCCGTCGCATCTAGAAGCTGTTGCTCCTCTTGCCGAAGGGATGGTGCGGGCAAAAATAGATTATACGCACCAAGGTGA
>JAPLDS010000016.1 GCA_026391295.1 Bacteroidia bacterium
AAAGAGTGTACAACAGAAAAAGGAACCTTTAAGGATATGGTTTTTGATTTAGCTGTTCCTGCAGGAAACTACAAGGTAAAAGTTTCAGCTTTAGATACGGAGAATATTAGTCAGCTAGGTGTAGGAAAAGGGGAAGGCGATCCGAAATTTACAGCTGTTGACATTGACAAAGACGGTGTTGACGAGTATATCATGGAAAACGACAGCGTTAAGATAACCTTGCTAACCACTGGAGCAAGGGTAATCGAATACATTGTCAAATCACGAAACGACAATGTGTTATTTAAGCTTTGGCCAGAAAAACCAGCTGATGTAAAAAGAGAATTCCGCAAAAGAGGCTATTATCCTGTAGGTGGTTTTGAAGATTTCCTTGGACAGGGAAGTATGGAAGGGCATAAAGTATATACGGCAGAAGTATTGAAGAAAGAGGGTCATGAACTTAGTGTTCGCATGACAGCTGACTATTTTGGCAATAAGCTAGAGAAGACCTTTACCTTATATGGCAACTCCCCTCTTCTGGAGGTCCGTTATGCCATGACATTTATTAATCCAGAAGCGAATGTTATAGCTCCTGTTCCAATATTGGTACTTGGCAAGAAACATGGTACTGAAGATGTATTTACAGTTCCTGAGAAAGATGGATTAACAGAGTATCGGATGAAACCTGAAATGTATTTTGGAAAAGTAATATTCCCGAAAGAGGGCTGGGATTCAGGCTACGACACACAGCAAGACATCTCCTTTGTTGGTGCATTTCCTGTCACCAGGCCATTGTTCCTTCATATGTTTCAAAACTTAGCTATGAATGGTGATGCACATTACGATTTCAATGAATACCAACCATGGGTTCCCATCGTGCAGAAAACAACTTCGTATTTCACCTATTACTTATGGGCTGCTGGGGGCAGATGGGAAAAAGGGGTTAAAGAATTAAGAAATAGAAATCTTATTACGACTCATTAACGAACTTTTTCGAAATTAAATCACCCTAAACTTTGGTATTTATAGCTTGCAAATACAACTTAATTATGAAAAACAGTTTCAAAAAATATCATTCGCTAACTTTAACCATCTTAGTCTTGCAAGTAACGTTGGCCTTTAGCCAAACGATTACTGATTACAAACACAAAGACGAAGTTGGTCTAGATAAATCCATTATAACCAACCAATTTCAATACAATGGTTATACCAATTACTGGCACGATATCTACCGCACCTATTCGCGTTACGGCAACTTAATAAAGGTCGCAACACCAAATATTGACTATACCATTGCGCAAAGCAAGGTGGACATTGCCGATGATCTTCAAATTCCTGGTTTAGCGATGCAAGAGGGTTTTATATTCAATCTATTGAAGAGTAGTTACTCCATATTGGATCAACCTAGCCAAAGTAATCTTGAGGAGGCGATAAAGCTGAATAATGTTCTTGCTTTAGTTGACCCAGACACCGAACTAGGAAAAAAAATAGCTCAAAAAATACCTGCCAACAATCCCTGGAGAGAGAAACTTAAAAGTCATCAATATGGTGCAAAGGATTTTGTGGAAGTTAATGCGGTATACCTAGAGAGTGGAGCAAAAAAATTATTTGTTGTATTATCGAAAAGCAAAGCTTTTAGAGATCAGCTAGCTGCAAAAATTGAAGATACCAAATCTATTTTAAGTCAATATGATATGCACCGAGGATGGTTTGGTGCCGAATCATTGTTGAAAAGTGTAACCTGTACTGCAGGTCATCCACTTGAGATTATTGGGAAAGGGATGAACGAAGGAAACACCTGGTTTACCTTAAGTGGTTATATGGATTTTCTTACCCAGAAAGAGTTAGTCGATTGGTTGGCCAAAGTTAAACTCCCTGTGGTAGCCGATGTTGGCTTTGGCAATCAAGTCTATGGTTGTAAAGACTATGACGGACTTCAAATTCAACAAATGTTTGCGAAAGATGCTGGGATTAAGTTCGCCAAAGAGAAGCAAGGATATGCTTTTAGAGCACCTTATGATGTTGAAGCCGATCCGTTTAAATATGATGGGTATATTGCTGGCGAAGGGAATAAAGAACAGATCGACACTGAAAATGTCCCCTTCGTAACCACCACTGGAACCTTAGATAGTGATGCCATACCATCCATGGTGCTATTCTTAAAAAAAGGAGAATCCATTTCGAAAGAATCGATGTGGAAAGCCATTATGGATCGACGTGAAGTTAGCGTGCTCAACAATGGTAAAATGATGGGGCCTGCATTATACAGAAATGCACTGGAGCTACTTCTATTGGATCGCGTTTCCCTTGAAGAATATTTTGGCAGCAGGGTTAATCTAGAAGCAACCACAAAAGATTATAAACTATCAGTTACGGTAAGTAATACCTACAACCACGCCGTAACAGGTAAGGTTGAAGTTGTGCTTCCTGCAGAACTCAAGATTCAACGTACTTTGACTTCCAAAATTACCATTGCTGCTAACAGCTCTAAGGTGCTACAATTTACGATCATTCCGCAGCAAAGTGCGATGGGCAAGACAAACCCTATTGCGCTTCATTTCAAGTCTGGCACATTAAAGAAGAGTACATTAACCATGCTTGACTTACCACGTGCCATATCGGTGCAACAATTATTGTATGCACATGCTTCAAAAGTGACCTATCCAGTAACCATCCATAATTTCTCAAACAAACCATTTTTCCCTGTCAAAGTTGAAGTAGTTGACAAATTAAACCCTAAGAAAATTGTTTTTAGCACAACGGCAACCTGTAATACAGCAACTGGAACATTTAAAGATTTATCCTTTGACCTTCCGGTTCCTGCAGGAAGCTATCAGGTAATAACCTCAGCGCTAGGACTAACCAACACAAGTCAGTTAGGAGTAGGCAAAGCGGTAGGTGCACCTTACCTCTATACCATGGATTTAAATAGCGATGGAATTATGGAGTACCGCATGGAGAACGACAGTGTTCAAATCACCTTGCTTTCAACCGGTGCTAGAGTTATTGAATATATCGTGAAGTCAAGAAATGACAATATTCTATTTAAACTATGGCCAGACAAATCAATTGACGATCGGCGTGCATACCGCAAAAGAGGCTACTATCCTTATGGTGGCTTTGAGGATTTCTTAGGTCAAGGAAGTATGGAAACGCATAAAATCTATGATGTTAAAGTGATAAAAAAAGAGGGTGATTATGTTCAAGTAAAGATGACGGCTGATTACTACGGCAATAAGCTAGAAAAGATCTTTACCCTTTATGGTAACTCGCCACTCTTAGAGATTCAATTTGCCTTAACGTTTAAAAATCCGGAAGCCAATGTTCTTGGTCCACAGCCTATATTAGAACTTGGAGCCACACATGGTCCAGAAGATGTATTTATGGTGCCAGAGAAAGATGGAGTGCACGAATACCGAATGATGATGGAAAGATATTATGGAAAGCTTTTCTTCCTCAAAGAGGGTTGGAATGCTGGTTACGACACAAAAGAAGATATTTCATTCGTAGGTGCTTACCCAGTTAGTGAACCGCTATTCCTTCATATGTGGATGAATCACCCTTCAAACCCAGATGCACATCATTACTACTCTGAGTTTCAACCATGGGTACCAATCTATCAAAAAAGCACGATGTATTTCTCATACTATATGTGGGGTGCAGGAGGCAAATATGAAACTGCACTTCAAGCTTTAAGAGATCGAAACCTTATTACGACTCGATAAATTAAAAGGGTCGTCAACTGAAAGTTTCGTTGATGACCCTTTTAGAATCAAACTTTTTTGCAATGATTTATTATTGTACTACTTTTGGCACCGCTAACCTTATCTCAATTTGACCAGTAAATAATCATTTTTAGCCTTAATAAGCTAGCTCAATGTTTACAAAAATATCTCAGCTTATACTCCGTAATAGAATAACAATCATTGTTATTCTGGCATTAGTCACTGCTTTTTTAGGCTATGAAGCGCAGAGCGTGAAATTGTCTTACGAGAACACCACCCTTCTTGGCGCTAAAGATAGCGCCATGGTCGATTATCAGAAGTTCAAGGATATCTATGGCGAAGATGGCAATGTATTGATGATTGGGATCAAAAACCCAGATATATTCAAACTTGAACAGTTCAATGCCTGGTATGACCTAGCCAATGATATTCGAAAGATCGAGGGAGTAGAAGAGGTTGTTAGCATAACCAGGGGACTGAACCTCTCGAAAAACGAAGCTAAACATCAATTTGATTATTATCCATTAGTCAAAAGTCGACCCACCCAGCAGTCTCAAGTCGACAGTTTAAAAACCACACTCTTAGGCCTTAAGTTTTATGAAGGGATGCTTTACAATCCGCATACCAACGCAACCTTAATGGCGATCTCCTTAAACAGAAAGATAATTGTTGACAAGCGAAGGATAAACTTGGTGGCTGGTATCGTAAGCGCTGCAACAGCCTACGAAAAGCGTTTTAATACGCCGATGCACTATTCGGGAATGCCTTATATCCGGACAATCATGATGAAGAAAGTCAAATCGGAGCTTTTTATTTTCATCTTGATGAGTATTGGAATCTCGGCATTGATCATGTATCTATTTTTCAGATCGATCAAAGTTGTTCTAAGCTCTTTGCTTATCGTGGCGATAAGTATTGTTTGGGTTTTAGGGACAACGGTAATGTTCAACTTTAAAATTTCTATTTTAACTGGAGTTATCCCCTCGTTAATAGTCATCATTGCGATCGAGAACTGCATCTATATCCTGAATAAATACCATTGGGAATACCGCAGTCATGGGAATAAAATTCGGGCATTAATACGGGTCGTTCAGCGGATCGGATTTGCCTCACTAATGACCAATGCAGCAACTGCACTGGGCTTTGCTGCGTTTATCTTAATCAGCAATCAGATGCTTCGCGAGTTTGGGATTATTACAGCGCTGAACATCATGCTAGAATATGTCCTTTGCATCACGCTTTTGCCAATTTTATTTAGCTTTATTGATCCACCCACAGAGAAACATGTCAAACATCTAGACAGTAATTTCTTCGGAGCTATTATTGATAAGATTATCTATCTAATCAGTCATCGTAGAAATCTTATTTATGGGATTGCGGGTGTATTACTGATAATTGGAAGTCTTGGTGTGAGTATGATGAAAACTTCGGGTAAGATTGTTGATGATTTTCAGCAGGACGACCCCATCTATTTAGACCTTTTATTTTTCGAAAATAATTTTGGCGGGGTAATGCCATTTGAGATCTCTATTGATACCAAAAAGAAAAATGGGGTATTGACAGGGGTAACCTTGGATAAGATCAATGAATTTCAGAAGGTAGTTAGTGCATATCCTGAATTCTCAAAACCTCTTTCGATCGTAGAATTATTTAAGTTCTCGAAACAAGCCTACTTCGGAGGTGACTCGAATATGTATGCGATGCCAAGTACTATTGAGAAAGGGTTTATCTTGGGTTATCTTCCTAAAGAGAAGAGTGGAAAGCAAAGTAATCTTCTCTACTCCTTTTTAGACAGCACCAAGAGATTTACACGTGTTAGTTATCAGATGGCTGATATAGGCACGAATCATATGGATTCTCTAATGGCTATGATTCATCCGAAGATAGACAGCATCTTTAGCCCCTCAAAATACAACGTAACGGTAACTGGGAATAGTGTGATCTTCGCTCGAGGCACAAACTTTCTAATTCGAAATTTATTTGAGAGTGTCCTAATCGCGATTTTTATGATCTCGCTATTAATGGCTTTTTTGTTCTCCTCATTTCGTATGATCCTGGTATCTATGATTCCAAATATTATTCCGTTGTTAATCACGGCCGCGATCATGGGTTTCACAGGTATTCCAATCAAGCCATCAACAATAATTGTATTTAGTATTGCGCTTGGGATATCAGTAGATAACGCCATCCAGTATCTTTCGCGTTACCGTCATGAGCTCAAAGTTACCAATGGCGCCATCAAAGAATCGGCTATCAACGCCCTTCACGAAGCAGGCTTTAGTATGATCTATACCAGTATTGTTCTAGTCCTTGGGTTTAGCGTATTTATTATCTCTGGCTTTGGCGGCACTCAAGCACTAGGAATCCTAATCTCCACAACACTCTTAATCGCCATGTTTTTTAACATCCTGGTGCTTCCATCGCTACTGCTTACTCTTGACAAACGAATGACAAGCAAAGCCTTTATCGAGCCAATCGTTGAGATCTACGATGACGAAGATCTGAATGAATACGATAGCACTAAAAAATAATCCGAGTTAAGACCTTTCAGCAACTTATTATTTCACCGTACAAGAAGTTTTAGTTACCGGAGCTTTAGGCAGACTTGAGATCACTTTAAGGATCTGCTCACCGATACCAATCTTGTAACCTGAAGAGAATAGAAAGATATTCCCAGACTGATCGGCCAAGACAACCAGAGGCATCTTATCTTTTAATCCTTCACCATAAATATCGGTTAATGCTTTCAAGATATTCCCCTTTTGATCGACACCCACCAATTTTTGATTAGGTAATAGGTAGGTCTTTAAAACACCAGCCTGAGAGACTTTATCAGCAGCCATCGCAAAGATAAATTCGCCTCCCCACTTATTCAGATGACTGGCATACGGGCCAAGATCATTGAGAATATGTTTAGACGGCTCTTGCTCTGGGTTGAGCAGGACAATCACTGAGCTTTTGGAAGCCACTAAATCATTTAAACTGGACACCTTATTGGTTGACAAATCTTGAAAGTTCAGCTGGGTAAGATTGAGCTTACCTGTTGGTTTTAAAACACCCGATTGCTTACGCAGCTCAATTGCAACAGTTGTAGTCTTTGATTTCTCAATGGTAAAAAAGGTCATATTACTTAAAACAGAACCATCTTGCTGTCTATTTCCAGTTACCAAAGCATAATTCCCAATATCCAATTGGATAGGGTCTTTCGACTCAGTTAATGCTTTTCCTTCTGGGAAATCTAATGATCGGTAGAAACCATTTTTCAGGTAAGCAATGGTAAAATGAAGTGCATATTGCGGTGTTACATCCTTGCTTTTGTTGATCAACGTCAAGAACCCTTTTTCAGGTTGTACGGCTACAAGATTTTCAAAGCCTGCGCGCAACCACGATCCATTTTTATAATATTCAGGCTGGCGATTCTCAGGGTTTAAGCGGGCAGGGATATTGAAAGTTCGACAAGCAGCCACAAAGAAAATATCTCGTGAAAGTGGGTCTGCAACCCTTAAGTTATAAACACCTTTTGGTGAAAGAGGTGCACGTGAATGCTTATTCGAAACGGTATTAATGGTAATGTTTTGTCGAATCCAAGTTGACAGTTGTGATGCATCGGTAATTGCTAATGATCCTAAACTCTGATAAAGAAAGCTCCTCCACGGTGTAACCATCTCCAGATCAATACGAGGTGAAAGGATATAACGCGTATAAATCTCTTTTGATAGGCCAGCTTGACGAACATTTGTCTTATTCGCCTGAAGTAAATGATCCGTAAGAATAGCTTCTGGAGTATCGCTAAAATCCTTATCGGCGATCTGAACAATCATCTCCAATAGGTTTTGGCGCTTCAGACTTGCATTTTTCTCCAGATAACGGGAGAGATCTGCCCAGTTTCCATAGCTCAACTTAAAGAATCGAGTAAGGGTATCAAATGGCAGATTGTTTTGAGCGGCAAAGTGAGCGATATAAGCAGAATCTTTAAACGTATGCATATACGCACTTCGGATCTCGTTCTCTTTACCATTTCGACGCGCATTCTCTTTGCTCGCCTTTTCCGAAACGGTTACCTTAATTTTAGCAGCATGAGGCGGGATAAAATCATATGAGGCCATTTTTGTGTTTGGCACGCGTTGATTTAGAACCAGATCAAGGGTGTCGGATGCCGGCACAGAAAATTTCTGGAAAGCAAATTTCCCATTCTTAGAGGCCCAGACTACTAAATCGCCCAGACCTGTTAGCAAGGTACTAATCCCATTGGAAGCCGTGTAATTGGTGGAGATCGGGTAATATTCTGCATAATTATAAAGTTGATATTCAACTTTGGCACTATCAACCTTCAGCCCTTTAGCATCCTTAACCCGAACAACAATCTTCTTCACTGGGGCATAGTTCGCCGTCAGGTTTAACTCCGAAAAACGGTCGTCAGCTTGAATGACTGGATCAGCGCCAAAATAACGACCATATGCTCTTGTATGGACCAACATCGCGCGACTTGCAGGCTCACTAAACCAGCCCACATTCAAATCAGCATCTGGCTCACAAGCACCCATAAAATTCCATTTCCCATCAATACAAACCTCTACCCAAGCATGATTATCATCGGAATGTGCCCAACGTGGCGTATAAACTTGGCGAGCAGGAATACCCGCAGTACGCAAAGCTGTTACCGTAAATGTTGACTCTTCACCACAGCGACCAAAAGATTTCTTCACGGTACTTAAAGGGGCACTGGTACGTGAATCAGTACCTCGATAGTTGACCTTCTCGTGACACCAATGGTTGATCTCCAACGCTGCATCTTTCATGCTTAACCCTTTTATACGAGCCTTAATCTCAGGATACATAACAGCTCTAAAATCATCAAGATTCTCATTATTTACCCTTAATGGCAAAACAAAATGGAGAAAATCGCCTTCAGAGATATTCTTTCCCCAAGGCATTTCTTTTAGTGCTGTTAAGCTTAATTGAGCATTCTCAAGGAAAAACTCAGGTTTATAATCTGCCAAATCGCTTAATGGCATATAAGCATATAAAAATTCCAAGGCTTGCTTTTCACTTTGCGCTAAAGGACGATCCAGCACATCCCAAATGGGAATTAAGCTTTTTGAGGTAAGCTCCTTCTGAACCTTTAACATTCGTTGAATATCTGCCAAACGTGCAGGATCCTTGATCAAAACCTCACCAGAGACAAAAGAGGAAAAAAGGGTAATAAGTAAAAAGCCAACAAGAAATTTTGTGCGATGCATAATTAATATCTTTAAAAGTTTATTCTTTAAGTTAAGTAGTCAGTTAATCTTTAGTCCAATTTTCAAGCAGTAAGATAGCGCTATAAAGAACGCCTGCCTCACCTCTAAAGGTACCAGATCCGCGAGGTTTATTATCGACCGAATACCATTCATAAAATCCATTATTGTCTTTCACCCGTTTAACCATCGGTTGAATTTGCTCATACGCTTCTTGGATAAAGCCAAAGCGAACTAACTGCTGAATCATTCTCCCACCAAACCAAGTCCAGTCGCCACCGTTTTGATAGCTATATTCCGGATTCATTATTTTATTGGCGAAGAAGCCTTTAGGATACGGAGGATAAAGTGTGAGTCCGATAGATCCTGCACCAGCTAATTTTACTCGCTTGATCATCTCTTGAATCGAGGCATGAATCTCCTCTTTATTTAGCAATCCAGCCTCGATAGCTATTGTCGTTCCACCGAAATAATAGATATTCTTTTCATCAAAATCTTTCGGAAATGGAGAACCTTTTTCGAGATAGAGATGAGGAATAAATTTTTGATTCTTAGTATCCCAGAGATATTTGCGGCAATTCTGGAAGATCGACTGATACACTGAATTCCATTTTTCTTGGTGGTGAGGAATGAGTTTTGCTAAGTCATTAAGAGCAATTAAAAACATCGCATTATCATAAATATCAATGGCTGGATGGGTGCTTGCATCCAACACGACGCCCCATCCATGCTCTGGCTGAACATCGCCCCAATCGGCAGTAGTCGCACCAACTAATAATCCATATTTCTTATTCAATCGGTTTTTCAATAGAAAGTCGACAGCCCATTCTAGGCGCTCTCCCACTTTCTTATCCCCAATTTGCTCCTGCAAGATCGAGCTATCACCAGTCAATGTCACATATTTAGACACCGCTTGAATCAACGAGCTCTCTTGATCGGTCTCCACGGTATTTTTATGACCGGCATAGCGAGGCTCAAGTTTTGAATAATAAAAATCGTAGTTCGACTTACCCACTTTATCGATTGGCGTAAACCCATCCAAAATATTTCCATTATCGCCTTGCATTCGAAAGAAAACCAATAAATTCTCTTTCAATATGGCCTTTTCGTTTACTTTAGAGGCGAGTTCGATGAAAGTATTAAAATCCCGAATCCACACTTCGCGGTAGCCATCACCGGCATTAAACCCAGCTTTCATCACCTCGAGTGCCTTAGTCTTCACAAACTGGAAATAGGCATTTGTCTTGATCTGACTTTTCAGCGCATCTTGCGATGACTGAGCATTAACAGATACAGAACCAAGACTTACGAAGAAAAAAACGAAGATCAACAACCAAGGTTTTTTCATTTTATTCGAATTTAAAAACTGTGTTTTTAACGTTCCAACCTTCAGCGGCAAATGACAATGATTTAGATGAATTCATAACCTGAGAATAGTCAACCTCGATATCCTTGGATTCTCCTGGGAATAAAGTGATGTAATTATCGGAAAAGAATACAGGAAGGGCAAGCTCACCACGATCACCTTGTAGAACTTTCAGACGGATAAAAAAGGCTGTCTCAGTTCCAGGATTCACTAGATGAACGATCTTCTTACCCTTCGCTGCCGATTTAACTTGGGCATTAATGGCTGTCGTTTTAAGGTTATTCAGTTGAATATAGCTCTTGCCTGGTTTTGAAAGCCAATAGATATTTTCGTCTTGAACGGCTTTTGCCTGATCTAGCACTTGAAGTCTGAGGAAGTAGACCTCATCATCAGTTTTTGGCATGGTCACCTTGCCTACATTAGAGATCACATTTGCGCCAACGGTAGTTTTAATCTTTTCAGAAGTCAACACACGACCATGAATATCCATCTGCTCCACCACAACAGTCAAATCACGCAGTTCCTTAAACGTTTGATTTACTAAGCAAACAGCTGAATCATTTAAATTTAATTGAACATGAATCGGTTTCGCACCATGTTGATAGCCATAGAAACCGCCGTTCTGCTCCAGAAAAACATCATAAAACTGTCCTCGCAAGGCGGTCCAAGGATTTTGAGTTTTCCAAACTAACATACCAGTATAGGTCTTCCACATCCCAGCATTAAAACCTTCCTGAAGGGCCCTATATTGCTCGTAATTAACAATTTGTGCCTTTTTACAAAAATCCACTATCTCAAGGGCCTTGCCATAGTTATCAATATAATCCTGGTATTTTATGTATTTATGATAGACCCATACTGGATTTATCAATTCTTTAGTTGGCACTAAGAGGTCCTTTTCTTCCATTATTTTACGCATCGTCTCTACGTTTGGAACACCTACAGAACCCAATTCTGGGTTAAAAGCAAATGATTTAACGGTAAAAAAGCTGAGTGGATTTTGGATGGTATACGGACCGTCACCATTAACCCCTGCTTCGTTTTTAGATAAATCAGTAGAAGTGGATTGGTCTAAATAGTAACGCGTTGGATCAAATTTAGGAAAGACCTCATTTTTCAGTTTGGCATCAATGTCTGCTGGAGGAGGATATTCATTTCCCCCACACCAAAGGTAAAGACTAGGATGGTTGCGCAGCATTTTTGTCTGATCGACCACTGTAGAAATAAATAGCGAGTGGTTATCTGGATAGGCACGTCTGCGATCTTGACTCTCCTTTTTCATCGGATCGAACCAGCGACCGTTACAGTCACCGGAGATGTAAAGATCTTGCCATACTAAAAGACCATATTTATCACAAGCATCATAAAAATCAGGTCGTTCGGTCATGGAGCCTCCCCAGACTCGAATCATATTCATATTCATCTGAGCGTGCATCCGAACATCGGCATCATAACGTTCAGGAGAAAGACGAAGCAAAGCATCTGAGGCAATCCAGTTGCCACCCTTAATAAAAATATCCTGACCATTGATTGAAAATACTCGGGCATTCAACTTAGAATCAAAATGTGTAGAGGTCTGCCGAATACCAAAAGTTACTTTTTCTTGATCTGACAAAGACCCATCCTGTTTCTTAAATGAAAACTCTAGGTTATACAGTGGATGGTCGCCGGTTCCATTAGGCCACCAAAGTTTTGGGTTCTGTATTTTAAACTCAGGCAGACTAACCGATATTTTTTCTCCTACAGGAATAGATATCTTTTTCGACACTTCCAAAGAGCCAAAGCGAGCAATAAGAGTTCCTGATTGTGTTGTTAAAGAACTATTTAAGAGATCAGCAGATGTAAGAATTATTGCGGGTTCTTGCTTGCCTTCAGGAATGCGCTTGCCAGGAACAAGAGTTTGAACAAAAGGGTCCAAAAGATCAACTGATCCTGTGGTTTCAATGCTAACTTCATCCCAAATACCAGTATTTCGATCTTTAATCGGACAGATCCAATCCCATCCAGCAGTAAACTGCATCGTAACAGATCTAGCTATCGTTCCATCGCCACCTTGACCATTTGGTGCTCCAACAGGATCTGGAGGACTCACAAGAACAGCTAAACGATTTGAGCCATTTGTGAGATAAGGGGTAATCAGATATTTCTCGCGTAAAAACATCCCTTGGTGATTATCGGGATTAATTTTCTGTCCGTTTACAAAAAGTTCAGCCGAATAGTTGATCCCTCGGAATTTCAACCAAACTTGATCGCCATTATTTACTTTTGGAAGTTTAAACTCATTAAAGAACCAGTAAGTATAGTGTGCAGCTCCGACCTCATAGATATCGGGTATTTGCTCGTTATTCATCCCAAAAAAAGGATCTGGAACTTTGCCATTGTGCAGCAAAGTCGTAAGCACCGTGCCGGGTACCACAGCATCCATCCAGTCGTAAAGTTTAAAATCTTTATTCGATATAATGGTCCCATCGACCACTAGCTCACTCGCCTTTTTAGCTTTCCAACCTTTATTTAGTTTTATCGTTTCGTGCTGCGAAAAAGCACTATTCGATAAAATCAGAAAGGCTAACGCCACGCAAAATTTAATTCTCATTGAAGACATACTTAATATTAGTTTAGGTTTTATAGGTTTATTTTAATGGTTACATCAATGGCAATAACTCTTTCACTTGTTGAAAGTAGTTCTCATCGGCTAATACGGCGCTTCCAATCATTGCAGCCGACTCTTTTAACTCAGAAACAGCTGCATGAATCTCGACACCTTGATTTTTAAAACTTTCCAAAAGCTGAGATTTAAACAGATCAAATGAGTATGAAATATTCCCACCGATCACTAAAGACTCAGCGCCAAATTTAAGGATATAGGGAGACAAAAACAATCCAAGTTGAGTGCCAAAATCAGCAAAAAGAGCCTTCGCATTTGGTTCAGAAATTGCAAGTTCCGCAAGTTCCTTAACTCCATTAAGTTGCACTCCGGTTTGTTCAAAATAACGATATAAAAATCCCCGTGTCGAGAAGTAATCATCCGCATTTCCATCTTTAAAAGGGAGATACCACACGCAACCAAATTCTGGAACCTCGTCACCAGCAACCACTGGCAGACTATGACTCAGAAAGGCAGAACCAAAGCCAGTTCCTAAAGTTATAGCCATCGACTTTTTAAAGCCTGCATTTTTACCGATCCAATCTTCGCCAAGTGCGAAAGCGGTGGCATCGTTAATAAATCGTATAGGAAAATCGGCTCTTAACCCGATAGCGTTGCGCAGAGCTTGAGGCACATCTAAACCATAGATGTTTTCATATTTTTTATTGTTCCCTTTAAAAAGGGCTATCCCTTTGGCATAATCGAATGGTCCAGGCATGGCAAAACCTATACCAGAAACATTCTCCATCCCCACCTTGTCGATCGATGCTTTAATCGTTTTACTCCAAACGGCAATTATTTCGTCAGCAGTACCCTGGTTATCAAGATCATTCTCTGAAAAGGTACCATCTATTGATTTTTTAGCACTTAAATCGCAGGCGACACAGCTTACATGACTGCCACCAACATCTACACCAATTGCAACCATGTTGAGAGATGAAAATGCAGTTGTGCGGCCTTACGACTCGCAGCGTGCTTTCAGTTCATTCAATGTATGCAAAATACGATTTTCGGCACGGCGCTTCACAAAACCGGGAAGCGGTATGAGAAAAAATCCATTCACTGCAATCGTAGAAGGAAGGTTTTCGTTCTCCTTTAAAAGGTATATGATATTGGCAGCTCCCTTTTTATCCTGAGTAAAACGCAGCTGACCATCTGTATAAGGCGCAATTGGACGCGTAGAGTAGATAGCTTCTCCATTTATTGTTAACCATTCGCCCATTTCATTTAAGCGAACATATGCTTCATCATACCAGGTACCATCAGGGCCAGGACCGATATTTAACAATAGATTACCACCCTTAGCAACAATATCATTCAACATATGAATCATTTCGCGCGTTGGTCTCATCTTCGCATTAAACGAATACGACCAGCCACCACCAAGGATAATGCACGATTCCCAAGGATAAGGCAATAGCTTATCTGGAACGGTATTTTCAGGAGTCAGATAGTTTTGATTTTTACCAGGCACAGCGCGATCGACCACAATTGCTTCAGGTTGATTGGAGCGAATTTTAGTTACCAATTCATCCATTTTAATATCTTGATCAAAACGCTTTTTTGTTCTGTAACCTTCAGAATACGCAGGCTTATCCCCTATTGGGCCATTTTTCTGTACCCATCCTCCGTCGAACCACAGTAAATCAATTTTGCCATAGTTGGTGCATAGTTCCATCACCTGATTGTGGGTGAAATTGACAAAACGATTCCAACGTTCCGGATATTTAGCAGGGTCGTAGTTCACATTACGATCTAGAGGAGGAAAATGAGACCACCAATAATCAGGGGTATTCCAGTCGGGTTTCGAGAAGTAAGCGCCTACCCAAAGTCCCTGTTTCCGAAATGCATTAAAGATCTCTTTGGTCACATCCGCTTTCGGATTTGTGTGAAATGGACAGTTAGCACCCGTGATCTTATAATCGGTGTATTTACTATCGAACATACAGAAGCCATCGTGATGTTTGGTCGTAAATACAACATATTTCATACCCGCCCCTTTGGCCGCTTTGGCCCATCTTTCAGGGTCAAATTTTGTCGGATTAAAGGTATCACCAAGATTTTCATACTGTTTTTTATAGGCGAAATAATTTTTCACCGTGTCGGGAAGGCACCAACCTTCATCCTCAGGACAAATAGACCACGACTCGACAATGCCCCATTGACTATAGGGACCCCAATGCATTAACAGTCCGAACTTAATATCCTGCCACTGATCAATACGTTTCTGAATAATTGGACTTGGATCTGGGGTATAGCTCTGCTCTTCATGCTGGCCGTAAACCACTGAAAAAGAACAAAGAAAAACGAATACTATTAAAAGTACATTCTTCATATTAGACTAGTTAATTTAGTTAAAATTCATGCCGAAAAACTAGGTTATTAGGGCAACCTAATGACGACTAAAAACTTTTTAAAAAATTTAATAAAGTGAATCAAAAATAACACAAATTATCAGAACTAGAAACAAAAATGGGCGCTAAAACTGCGTCAAATAGAATAGTTCAATTAGTTTTATATTTTTACCACTCTGAAAAAAACTAAATCCAGAACCACTTAGCTCATGAAAAAAATTAAAATCCTCTTGCTTCTTTTCGTTGTTGTATTCAGTACTCAACAGAGTAAAAGCCAATCAAAGATTGATCCAAAAGAGATCAAAGAAAAAATGGAATGGTTTGCTGATGCCAAATTGGGTATTTTCATCCATTCTGGTATCTATTCGGTAAAAGGGATTGGAGAATCTTGGAGTTTTCACAACAAAAGAATCAGTCATGCCGACTATATGAAGCAGCTAAATGGCTTCACCCTGAAGAATTACAATCCGGCTTTTTGGGCCGATTTAATCAAAGAGAGTGGTGCTCGATATTCGGTCATAACCACCAAACACCACGATGGCGTGGCCATGTACGACACAAAAGCCAACACCCGAAGTATCGTCAAAGCATCGCCAGCAAAACGCGATATGATCAAACCCTTTTTTGAAGAGCTGCGCAAAAGAGATATTAAATGTGGAGCTTACTTCTCTTTAATCGACTGGTCTGATAACAACTATCCAGGATTCTTAAAAGATAGCTCAAGATATGTAATTGCCAATGATTACGATCGTTGGAATCGCTTTCGTTCCTTCTTTCAAGGGCAGATCAAAGAGATCAACACACTTTTCAAACCAGACCTTTGGTGGTTTGATGGCGACTGGGAACACAGTGCAGAAGAGTGGGAATCGCAAAAGGTGCGCAATATAATTCTGTCAGGAAACTCAAAAGCCATTATCAATGGTCGTCTGCAGGGTTATGGTGATTACGACACGCCAGAACAAAACTTTCCAGTATCCAGACCAAAATTCAACTGGTGGGAATTGTGTATGACAACCAATGAGAACTGGGGTTATCAAAACGACAACAATTGGAAAACTCCCTATGAGGTTATTACCATATTTGTGGATGCTGTTTCCAATGGTGGGAATCTATTGCTTGATATGGGACCTAAAGAAGATGGGACTATTCCAGAGGAGCAGATTCATGTGTTCAAAGAGCTCGGAGCTTGGAATAAAAAACACGGAGAATCGATCTTCAATACCGTTGGGGGAATACCGCAAGGGCATTTCTATGGTCCCACTACCCTTTCAAAAGACTCTACCTCACTCTATCTTTTCTTACATGGACACGTCTCTGGAACGGTTATGTTAAAAGGACTGATCAATAAGATTTCAAACATAACCGTCTTGGGTAATGGCACCGAAATAAAACCTAAAGTAGTTGGCAAAATCGACTGGAGTCCAGTACCTGGATTAGTTTACATCGATGTACCTGAAAACACCAACGATAAATACATCACCGTCTTAAAAGTTAAACTAGACAGCCCAATCAGGCTATATCGAGGTCAAGGAGGACTGAACTAAACGTCGATATTGCTTATTTATTGATCGGTGCGGAGATGTGATGCCCTTGATAAAACCAAGTAATAAAGCGGTTGGCGTAGTCTTCTTCCGATTTTGGAAGTATTGGAGCTCCATCCCGCTCGCCCAAAGGACCATGTCCTCCCGAATTGAGTAGATAATAGACGGTATTGACACCCTTTGATTTTAGTGCCTCATAATAGCGCTTAGAATTGTTGTAGTTTACCGTCCCATCTTTAATGGAATGGGCAAGGAAAGCGGGAGGTGAATTGGGTGTGACATGTTCATCAAGGGAGAGCTTGTCTATCAAAGCTGGATCAGGGTTATTGCCTAAAAGACTCATCCTGCTCCCTAAGTGGGTAAGTGAGTCTCGCATGGATATAACGGGACAGACCAGCACGGAGTAGGCAGGACGGGCATCTATCCGGTCTATCTTATCTATCTGTTTTTTACCAAACGACTCTGAGTAATATACACTTATAGACCCAGCAAGATGTCCTCCTGCTGAATATCCCCAGACTCCGATATCTTTCTTGTCGTATCCCAGCTTTTTGGAGAGGGAGCGGGCCAGTCGCAAAGCCCTCTGCGCATCCCAAAAAGGAACAGGGTGAGGAGCTTTGGGGGTACAGCGATACCGGACAATGAAAACAGTAAATCCCTTAGCCAGAAGGAATGCTGCAGTCCCGTAACCATCGGGCAAATAAACAAAGCCATAACCGCCACCTGGATAAATCACAATTGCTTTCCCATTCGATTGATTCGCAGACGGACGATATAGCTGCATCATGGGAACAAGATTATAGATATTGCCAGAATAAGTACCGTTATTCTTTATCTCCGTATAAATGGAGTCGATCAAAAGGTTAGCAGAATGCGAGGTGTCGGCGGCCGGGATGCTATGGCGCGGCCACAACGGATAGGTGCGATCGATCGGGAGAGGTTTGAAGGGAGATTTAAGTTGACTTTTTGCCTGATAACTTCCAGCAAATAGCAGGAGAATTAAAAATGAACTTCGGGTAATGGCAGCTATAAATTGTCTCATTCGTAAAATAAATATTATGGATATCAAATTATTAAAGTCAAAACATGTTGCTTTATTATGCTTTCGCTTTACTCTTTCAAATAAAACCCTAATCTACCAATTGTTTTCTAAAAAAAGACAAAAGTTCTGGAAGGTCAATTTCATGCGCCCCTTTGTGAACATCCAGATTAAGATTATCTAACTAAAATTGTTAAGCATTCTGAATCAGAAGAAATAAATCAGCTTCCCTTCTGAATTAGTTTTTGCTCCTCAACCTGAGCATCAATAACAGCAACGGTGACCATATTAAGGATGTCGCGTACCGAGCTTTCGACATTCAGAATATGAATCGGTTTATTTAATCCCATCTGTATTGGTCCAATGGTTTCGGCCATTCCCATTTCCAGCATCAACTTATACGAAATATTCGATGAACTGAGGTTTGGAAAAATCAAAGTGTTAACATTCAAACCATCAATCTTGGAAAAAGGAAACTTCTCGTGTCTTAAATCTTTATCTAACGCAAAATTGACTTGCATCTCCCCATCAATCAGCATTTCTGGATAATTTTTATGCAGATATTCAATCGCTTCATGAACCATAGCAGGACTTCCCGCATGACGTTCACCAAAATTAGAATAAGAGAGCATAGCCATCACTGGATTAACATTGAAAAGTTTAGCAGCTTCATAAGTAAGCTTTGCAACGTCAATAAGTGTCTCTTTAGATGGGTGATTATTGACTAATGTATCGGCAAAAAAGAAGGTACCTAACTTAGAATTAACAATATTCAATCCTGCAATATGCTTAAGACCTTCGCGCATACCAGCGATCTCAATAGCAGGAACTATAGCATCCGAATATTTAGTGTAAACACCAGTAATAAATGCATCGGCATCACCTGTCTCAACCATCATCATACCGAAATAGTTTCGATCAAACATTTTCTCATAGGCTTCATCATACGTCATACCTTCGCGTGACCGTTTTGCCGTTAAGGTGCGAGCATAACGCTGTCGAGTCGCCTCTTCTCGATCATGCCTAAGATTAATGATCTCAACGCCATCGAATTCAATGTTATTCTCCTTGATAATTTTCTCAATCCGCTCCTCGTTACCCAAAAGAATTGGAATACAGATACCTTCAGCGCGTGCTACCTGAGCAGCTTTAAGCATATTAATATGGTTAGCCTCAGCAAACACTACTCGCTTCGGATTTTCGATCGCTTTTTCGGTAAGACCATGAATAAGCTTATTCCCCAACCCCATTCGCTGGCGCAAAGTTTCCTCATATTCAGCCCAGTCAAATATTGGCTTACGGGCAATCCCACTATCAATCGCAGCCTTAGCAACGGCTGGTGCTACCGTGATAAGCAATCGTGGGTCTAATGGTTTAGGAATGATATATTGGCGACCAAAGGTAAGACTTGCCGCATCATAAGCTAAAGTCGCACATCTAAAGCACCTCTGAAAATATAAGGGAAACCCAATACATTATTCACTTGATTCGGATGGTCACTGCGACCGGTTGCGAAGATAATATCAGGACGCGAGGCCATTGCTTCATCATAAGAGATCTCAGGATTTGGATTTGCTAAGGCAAAGACAATTGGATTATCAGCCATCGTTCGAATCATCTCTTGACTTAAAATACCTTCAACAGACAAACCCAGAAATACATCGGCACCAGAAATAGCCTCCTCAAGAGTATTACAGGGAAGTTTAGTAGCAAAAGGCAGTTTGCGACTATTTAGATCAGTTCGCCGAACCGATATCACCCCTTTACTATCGACCATCACCAGATTCTCTGGTCGAGCACCCAAACTAATATAAAGTCGAGAACAGGCAGAAGCCGAAGCCCCAGCACCATTGACAACGATGCGAACCTGGTCGATCTTTTTACCAACTAATTCAAGTGCATTGATCAGTGCGGCACTAGAGATAATAGCCGTACCATGTTGGTCATCATGCATAATCGGTATATCCAATGCCTCTTTAAGCAATTCTTCAATCTCGAAGCACTCAGGAGCTTTGATATCCTCTAGATTAATACCTCCAAAGGTGCATGCTATAGCTTTAACTACTTCAACAAATTTAGCTGGATCTTTCTCGTCGACCTCAATATCAAAGACATCAATATCAGCAAAGATCTTAAAGAGTAGCCCTTTACCCTCCATGACAGGCTTACCTGCCAAAGCCCCGATATCCCCTAACCCTAGCACGGCAGTGCCATTCGATATTACAACCACTAGGTTACCCTTGGCTGTATATTCATAAGCATCCTGGGGATTTTTTTCAATTTCCAGACATGGGATTGCCACCCCTGGAGAATAAGCTAATGACAAATCACGTTGGGTACTGTAAGGCTTCGTGGGAACAACCTGAATCTTGCCAGGTCGACCATTTTTGTGATAATTTAAGGCATCTGTACGTTTCGAATTTTCCATAAGAGATTATTTTACTTGACTAAAAACCTACTAACTAGAACTGAGAACATACCGTTTTAAAAAACGGATCATACCAAATACATGAATGCAGAACGAAGGGTAGGACAGGCTTTAGCTTTCATAAAAGCAACTAAATACCTGAACGACTATTCAGAAAATATAAATAAACACTAATTACGAACACGCTCTTTTAATGGTGAGAGCTCTAATTCATTTAAATCGCCATCAAGGATTACTGAATTTTGTTCACGTTCAACATCCTCTCGTGACTTACTGGTAGTTACAAAATAGACCCCCACAAAAATTAAAACAGCTGAGAGCGGCTTAGTCCAAGAGAAGGTATCTTGACCCAACAGAATAGCAAACAAACCGGCGACTAAAGGCTGTAAATAATTATACATTCCAATTGTGGTTGGTCGAATCTGTCTTTGGGCAATTGGGATCAATAGATAGGTTATAAACGTAGCTCCAACAAGCATATAGATATAACTTCCCCATGCCAAAGAGGTGGCATGAACAAATATCGGAGCCGCTATAAATTCTTTATATCCAAAAGGGAAAAACATCACCGATGAGAACAAAAACATCCACTTCATAATCGTCCAAGAGCTATACCGCTTCGATATTCCCCTGGTAAAAACAAGGAAAAATGCATAAGATAAACTGCTTAGCATACACAATAAATCACCCACGAATGAAGCTTGTCGTCCTGGAACGATTAATTCAGAGGTCAGAATCATCGACAATACGCCAACTAAACCAATTATCACTCCTCCAGCTTTTCGAAGCGTAATGGGCTCTTTAAGCATAAAGAATGAGATAATCATGGCCAAAATAGGGGTGATTGTTATAACAATTGAAGCGTTTGTGGCCGAAGTACGCTGAAGTCCAGCAATAAAAGTCCCTTGATTGATTCCGACTCCAAGTAATGAACCTATAAATAAGGTCTTTAAATCTTTGCCAGAAACTTTTTCATATTTAAAGAACAAAGAGAAAAGCCAAAAAGCAATCGCCCCAAAGAGAAACCGGGAATAGGTTAATCCAATTGGGCTAATCCAGTCGGGCATCAGATTTTTTGAAAGTGGAATATTAACACCAAAAATCAGGGAAGAAAAAAGCATCGCAAGATGACCTTGAAAATTTGACCTATTCATATTCTAATTAGGATTCATAATTTAAGACCATAATTCAATACTTATTGATAAGCTTTAAATGTGCTAATCTGTAGAAATTCAATCTATTTTGTAGCTGTAAAGGTATAAAAAGATGAAGCTAAGTTAACAAGTAGGGAGAATGAATTAAATTTAGACCTCAATCTGCATGGTACGAACAACCATTGTAGATAGCTTTTCGACTGCTAAGCGCAAAGTATTCACAGAATTAAAATTCAAACTTAACTTACCTCTACCCTCTTTAACTTGACATTGAGAAGGGTTTTGAACAACCCATTGCATCATCTTTTGGAAATGAATTGATTGATAGTAGTTAGAGGCTGGATCAGCAGGTAAATAACAGATCATTCGAGCCTCTTTGAGAATAATTCGCTCAATATTAAGGGAGATTGCAATCCAGCGTAAACGCACTACGTCAATCAATTCGAGAGAAGACTGCGGTATTGGTCCAAAACGATCTATCAACCCTTTTTCAAACTGTTCGAGCATGGCCTCATTCTGCATCGTATCTAACTCTCGATAGAGCAGCATGCGCTCAGAGATACTGGAGATATACTCATCTGGAAATAACAATTCTAAATCAGTATCTATGTTGCAATCATTGACAAATTTAACATCCAGAAAGGCCTCCGAAGTATCACTATTTTGATCTTCAAAAAGATCTTGAAACTCACCAGATTTGAGCTCCATCATCGCCTCATTGAGGATTCGATGATAAGCCTCAAAACCAATATCCGCAATAAAACCGCTCTGTTCGCCACCTAAAAGATTACCAGCACCGCGAATGTCTAAATCCTGCATCGCAATGCTAAAGCCACTGCCAATCTCCGAAAACTCTTCAATGGCTTGAAGACGACGACGAGAATCGGTAGAGAGCGTATTCAATGGCGGCGCTAACAGATAGCAAAACGCCTTTTTATTGGAACGACCTACTCGACCTCGCAATTGATGAAGCTCACTCAGACCGAAATTCTGCGCATTGTTAATGATGATCGTATTTGCATTTGGAATATCTAAGCCCGACTCAATAATTGTAGTCGCTACAAGAACATCAAAATCACCATTTACAAAATCAAACATCACCTTCTCTAACTTTTCCCCATCCATCTGTCCATGACCAACGATCGTTCGCACATCCGGACACAAGCGATTTATCAGTCGCTCAACTTCAATGATATTATTAACCCGATTATTAATGAAAAAAACCTGACCCCCGCGAGAGACTTCATAATTAATTGCCTCTTTGATCACCTCTTCACTAAATTCACTCACCTCGGTATTAATTGGATATCTATTAGGTGGAGGGGTATTGATAATCGATAAATCACGGGCTCCCATCAACGAGAACTGCAAGGTCCTTGGGATTGGAGTGGCTGTAAGTGTTAAGGTGTCGATATTGGCTTTTAACTGCTTTAACTTCTCTTTGATCGCAACACCAAAATGTTGCTCTTCATCAATGATCAATAAACCCAGATCTTTAAATTTTACATCTTTACCGATAATCTTATGAGTCCCTATCAGAATATCAACCTTTCCATCAGTTAAATCTTTAAGCACCTGCTTGACATCACCAGAATTACGTAACCGACTAATATATTGCACATTACAAGGAAAATCTTTTAGCCTTTCAGTAAAAGTCTTAAAATGCTGTAAAGCCAATATTGTTGTTGGGACAAGAACCGCCACCTGTTTATTGTCTGCTACCGCTTTAAATGCGGCACGAATAGCAATCTCTGTCTTACCAAAACCTACATCACCGCATACTAAACGATCCATCGGCATTAGCTTCTCCATATCTTCCTTAATCGCAAAAGTCGCCTTCAGCTGATCGGGTGTGTCCTCATAAATAAAGCTAGCCTCGAGCTCTTCTTGCAGGTAAGAATCTGTCGAGAAGGCAAAGCCATCTTCCATTTTACGTTTCGCATAGAGGGCTATTAACTCCCTTGCAATATCTTTAACTTTATTCTTTGTTTTCGTTTTGAGATTCTGCCATGTTGCAGTCCCAAGCTTGTTAATCGAAGGCTCCTGCCCTTCCTTACCCCTATATTTAGAGATTCGATGCAACGAATGGATACTAACAAGTAATGAGTCGTTATCGCGATAGATCAAACGGATGGCTTCTTGAATATTTCCGTTGACTTCTGATTTTACCAACCCTGCGAATTTACCAATCCCATGATCGATGTGGACGACAAAATCACCGGGATGAAGCTTGCTCAACTCCTTAATCGTAATAGCCTGACGCGCTGATTTTTTAGATTTAAGTTTAAAACGATGATAACGTTCAAAAATCTGATGATCGGTATAAAAACAGATCTTTAAATCGTGATCAACAAACCCTTCATTGAGCGCAAACAGCAAGCTTTCAATCTTTTGCGGATCACCCTTATCATCAAATATTGCATGCAAACGTTCAAGTTGCTTTGGATTTGACGTGAGGAGAACATTCTGATATCCCTTTTGTCGATTAGCCTTTAAATCACTTCCAAGTAAATCGAAATTCTTATTAAATACAGGCTGTTTTGTGGTATTAAAATCAAGAATCGTTGGTGCAGTAAAATAACCTGAGGTACTAAATTCTAAGCAAGGAAAAGGATCTAACCCACTTTTAAACTCATTAGACGAAATCACTAACTTAGAGGTATCCGCTGCACCTATTCGAGTATTAGCCTCCTGATAGAGTGTTTTTAATTGAACACCTAGGTAGGTAAAGTTCGGGGAAACGATTACCGTTTTATCCTGAAGAAAATCGAATAACGATACGCGCTCCTCTTCTGGCAACCCCTCCTGAATATTTGGGATAATTGAAATGCGTGTCAGGGGCTGTTTAGAGATCTGATCTTCAATGTCGAATGTTCGAATAGAGTCAACCACATCGCCAAAGAAATCAATGCGATATGGGTCTTCATTGGAATAGGAGAAGATGTCGACGATGGATCCTCGGAGAGAATATTGACCAGGCTCATATACAAATTCAACCCGCTCAAAACCGTATTCGTGCAATACCTCTTGAATAAAAGAGATAGAATATTTTGCCCCAATCTGAATATGTAGTGTATTTTTCTCTAGGCCAACTTCGGAAATCACTTTCTCCATCATGGCCTCGGGATAAGTTACCACGATGTAACCTGTCTCCTTCATTGAGAGTCGATTCAGAACATCGGTGCGAAAAATTATATTTTCACTATCGATCAGCTCATGAGCTATACTGCGACGAAAAGAAGATGGAAAAAACAACACTTTTTCGCTGAGTCCTAACGCATTTAAATCATCACAAAAGTAGGCAGCCTCTTCCCGATCATTTAATATCGCCAAAGCAGGGAAGGAACCTACTTGATAACTAGATGCTAAAAGAACAGCAGATGCTGATCCAGTCAATCCGGAGAGCGCTAATTTAGGAGCCTGTGC
>JAPLDS010000071.1:0-43487 GCA_026391295.1 Bacteroidia bacterium
TTGCCACTTTAGCTCAGTTGGTAGAGCAGCTCATTCGTAATGAGCAGGTCGTGGGTTCAAGTCCCATTAGTGGCTCTATTGATACCTATTGCATACCTAACTAACACCCTTAATACCAATCCATCATTGGGTTTTAACCTTAAAGTTAAAATCAAACCGAGTAGTTATGCCAACTAAAATCAATATTGATTTTAAGTTATTGCGTCAAAACCAGCCCAATGTTGGTTTCCTTTTTTGAAAATTAAGTTACATTTGAAGACGTTTTTTTGATAAAGTAAAAATCATTTGAGAAATGAGTCAATTATATTCCTTAATCGTACTGATTCTAATTGTGTTGATTACCGCTTGTAATTCGCCTAAAAAAGAGTCGGCCAACATCCCAAAACCTCCTATTTTTGTAGATGTCACACTTGCCCAGCTGCAAGACTTTAAAACTAGCTTAGAGGTAAATGGAGCCGTTATATCAAACGAGCTTATCGAACTACATCCGGAAGTCAGCGGTAGACTAATCCTGTTGAATATTCCCGATGGTGGCATCGTAAAAAAGGGAACCATCCTAGCAAAGATCAACGATGCAGATCTTCAAGCCCAAATGACTCAATACAAATCACAACTTGAACTTGCAGTAAAGACTGAAAAACGATTAAGTGATTTATTACGTATTAACGGAGTAAATCAGGCTGATTATGATTTGGCATTAAATCAACTTAATGTCATAAAAGCGAATATTGCCTTTACTGAAGCACAAATTGATAAGACTATAATCAGAGCTCCCTTTGCAGGGGAGCTAGGATTGCGCTTGGTAAGCCCAGGAGCGTATGTAACACCGCAGACATTAATTGGTACTTTAGGACAGAATGACAAAGTAAAGATTGATTTTGCTGTGCCTGAGTCCTACTTTGGTTTAATTCAAAAAGGAAATATTATCCTAGTAAAAGGAAATGGATCAAAGGACACTTTAACAGCGACCATCTCAGCAATCGATCCTCAGGTAAACACGGTATCTCGCAATATTAAGGTTAGGGCTTTATTGGGGGCTGGCAAGTTATCACCTGGTTCATTTGTTAAAGTTATTCTAGAAAATTCAAGAAAGACCATTATTGTCCCTAGCAACTCAATAATCTCAGAGGGCTATATCAGCCAAGTTGTAGTTGTCAAAAGAGGTAAAACTGTTTTCAAAACAGTAGAAACTAATTTACGTAATGCCAATAGCATTGAGATAACAAAAGGATTAGAACTTGGGGATTCAGTTGTGGTGAGTGGAATGCTTTATGTGCGACCGAATACTAAAGTTAAGGTTCAACATGTAAAGACCTTAGCTGAGCTTAATTAAAAATGAATCTTTTACAAAAATCATTAACTAAGGTTTAGCGCATGAATATTTCAGAACTATCACTAAGAAGACCCGTGCTTGCAACTGTTATGAGTCTGGGACTCATACTTTTTGGAGTAATTGGCTTTAACTTCTTAGGAATACGTGATTATCCAGCTATTGACCCCCCAGTAATAACAGTCAAAACACCTTATGCTGGAGCGAATTCTGATATTATTGAAAGTCAGATTACTGAACCTCTAGAAAAATCTATCAATGGCATCCCTGGCATACGAACCATAACTTCATCAAGTACAATTGGGAATAGCACAATCAATGTTGAATTTAATTTAAATACCAATCTTGAGACTGCCGCAAATGATGTTAGAGACAAAGTAAGTCAGGCTATTCGAGACCTACCAAGTGACATTGACGCACCTCCGGTTGTAACAAAAGCTGATGCTAATAGCGAATTCATTATTCTAATGGCACTTCAAAGCAAATCGAAAGGGCTATTGGAGCTTAGTGATTATGCTGAAAATGTTTTACAGAATAAGTTTCAGACTATTCCTGAAGTTAGTGGGGTTAATATCATTGGCGAAAAAAGACAGGCCATGCGGCTATGGATTGATCCAAACAAGTTAAATGCCTACAATGTAACATTTTCAGATATTGAGTCTATCTTAAAAAAGGAGAATATTGAAGCCCCTTCTGGCAAAATATATGGCAATAAAACTGAGTTAACTATTCGGGCATTAGGAAGGCTTAAATCTGAAGAAGACTTTAGAAACCTGATTTTACGAGAAGACAACAACGGAATAATCCGGCTAGGCGATGTTTCTACTGTCGAGCTTGGTCCAGAGCTTTACGAACAAAGTTGGAAGCTCAATGGAGTCAATGCGGTTGGATTATCAATTACCCCTCAACCCGGAGCCAATTACATTAATATTTCCGATGAATTTAATAGACGTCTCGATGAGATCAAAAAATCTCAAAAAAACGATATCGAATTTACCACCTTAATTGACAACACTATAAATGTACGCAAATCTCTAACGGAGGTTAAACAGACCTTATTAATTGCATTCTTATTAGTAATAATTGTAATCTTTGCCTTCTTTCGAAATTGGCTTATCGCAATACGACCGCTTATTGATATCCCAATATCCTTAATTGCTACCTTTTTTGTGATGTACCTGGCAGGATATTCGATTAATATATTATCACTTCTTGGGATCATACTAGCTACAGGACTGGTAGTGGATGATGGAATTGTAGTAACGGAAAATATCTTTAGGAAATTTGAAAATGGGATGCCTATTCGGAAAGCTGCTTTAGAAGGAAGTATCGAAATATTCTTTGCAGTCATATCTACTTCCCTAACCCTAGCTATTGTATTCTTACCAGTACTATTTTTGCAAGGTTTTATTGGTAGTTTATTTCGAGAATTTGCTGTTGTGGTGGCGTGTGCCGTATTGATTTCAGCTTTTGTCTCTTTAACAATAACACCAGTATTAAATGTTTATTTAAATAGGCCAAATGTTCAGCATGGATGGTTTTATCAAAAAACTGAGCCTTTCTTCACAGTGATGGAGAATGGCTATAAACGAACCTTAAAAGCATTTATTGGGATTAGAAAAACAGCTTGGATGATTGTTATAATCTGCCTCTTAATCTCCTATTTTATTGGAAGAAACCTACAAAGTGAGCTTGCTCCTCTTGAGGACAAAGGGATGATTCGTTTTCAAATCAGTGGAATTGAAGGAACTAGCTATAAAAATATGTCGAAAGCTGGAACTGAATTCTCAAATTTCTTGATCGATTCATTCCCCGAGCGGACATTCTCATTTCTTGCCATTCCTGGTTTTAGTAGTCCAGGGGTAAACGCGGGTACGGGTCGACTTGCCTTAGTGCCTGCTTCGCAGCGCGAGCGGACTCAAAATGATATTGTTAAAGACGTCACACAAAAAATCACTCAGTTTAAAGACCTCAGGATCTTCCCTGTTCTTGAGCAAACGATCTCTGTCGGATTAAGTTCAAAAGGGGCGCTACCTGTTCAATTTGTTATTCAGAACTTAGACTTTGATAAACTTAAAGCAATCATCCCTAAATTTCTTGATGCGGCTAGAAATGACAAAACATTTCAAAATGTGGATGTCAACCTTAAGTTTATAAAACCAGAGGTTGATATTCTCATTGACCGAATAAAAGCTAGAAACCTTGGACTTACCGTTACCGATATTTCTGCCGTGCTTCAAAGCGCATTTAGCGGTCGAAGATTAGCCTATTTCATTATGAATGGACGGCAATATGATGTCATCAGTCAAGTTGGAATACAAGACAGATTAGAGCCAACGGATATCACTAAACTTTATGTGAGAAATAACCTGGGGAATAATATTGCCTTATCGGAAGTGCTAGAGATGAAGATGAATGCGAATCCTCCGACCCTTTACCATTTCAATCGCTACAAATCAGCCACCATCTCTGCATCCTTAGCTGACGGCAAAACAATTGGAGATGGAGTAAATGCAATGCAAGCTATCAAATCAAAATTATTAGATGACAGTTTCCAAACCTCGTTAAGTGGTCCATCACGTGACTTTGCAGAGAGCTCCTCAAATGTGGGTTATGCATTTATCTTAGCATTACTATTAATCTATCTTGTGTTAGCGGCTCAATTTGAAAGCTTTAGAGATCCATTTATCATTATGATCACTGTGCCATTAGCCATTGCTGGAGCTATCTTATGTCTCTGGATATTCAATCAGACGCTAAATATCTTTGCCGAAATTGGGATGATCACACTGATCGGACTTGTGACAAAGAATGGGATTTTAATAGTTGAATTTGCCAATAAAAAGAGAGCACTTGGCTTATCAAAATTTGATGCGGTAGTAGAAGCCTCTACCATGCGTTTACGTCCAATTTTAATGACTAGTCTTGCAACATCCCTAGGAGCATTGCCGATTGCATTAAGTTTAGGAGATGCGGCATCGAGTAGAGCTGCATTGGGAATTGTTATATTCGGAGGTATTATATTCTCGCTGGTTCTTACGCTATTTGTCATTCCAGCTATCTATACCTATCTATCTGGCCATCATGCTACTCAAGAAGAAATTGACAATCAATTTAATTGATAAACAATGAAACTGCGCACCACCCTTATTGCTTTTATTTTCCCTTTTTTTGCTTTAGCGCAAAATCCGATCACCTTAAAAAGCGCGATTGACTCAACGCTAAAGAACAACTTTGACATTCAAATTGCAAGTAACAATGTTGAAATAAGCAAGCTAAATAACAATGTAGGAATGGCTGGAGGTTTGCCAGCGGTAAATATCAATATAGTCGACAATCAGACTTCATCGGATGTGTTACAAAAATTAAATAGTGGTGCGGAGATCAAGAAAAGTGCTGCAAACGGAAATGCCTTAACTTCAAATATAACTGCCGGTATCTTATTGTACAATGGATCAAGGGTTATTGCGACCAGACAAAGACTTCAAAGCCTTCAAAAACAAAGCGAGCTGCAACTAAACCTGCAGATTCAAAATAGTATTGCCGCCGTAATGGCTAAATATTATGATATTGTTAGACAATCGGAATACTTAAAAATTATCGAACGGTCCAAAGACGTTTCTCAGACAAAACTAGACATCATAACAGATCGAAGGAAAGTTGGAATGGCCAATGATGCTGATTATTTGCAGGCTTTAATTGATTTAAATACCATCGTTCAGAGTCTTAAATCGCAGCAATTAATTGTTGACGAGACAAAAACGGAACTTCTTCAGCTGATGAGTATTAAGAAGTTTTATGCATTTCAATTAAAAGATTCAATAGTGGTTGACAAATCAATAGAATTAGAGTCGATCCTCTCCTATCTGCAGAAAAATCCTCAATACCTTTCTAGCGAACAGCAGATCAAGATCAACGAGCAGGTAGTTAAAGAAGTATCCTCCTTACGTTATCCCTCCTTACGGATTAATACTGGATTAAATTTCAATAGAAATCAAAGTTCTGCAGGATTAACTCTGATGAATCAAAATGTTGGTCCATATGCAGGCATATCGCTGCAAGTACCTATCTACAATGGCAATACCTATAAGACTCAGAAAAAAACAGCTCAAGTCAATGTTGATAATGCCAAAATCCAACTAGAGAGTCTCTTTACTGCGCTTACCGCTGATGCCTTAAAAACCTTTCATGCCTATCAGACTTCTTTAGAGCAGATTAGCTCACAACAAAACTCAGTTGACCTATCAGCTAAATTAATTCAAGTGGTGCTTCAGCGATTTAGTGTAAATCAAGCCACAATACTAGATGTCAAGGCCGCTCAAGCCAGTTTCGAAAATTCAGGATATCAGCTTGTCAATCTCTCGTATGCAGCAAAAATCGCAGAGATAGAGTTAAAACGACTCAAGTATCAATTAGCGAATTAAATCAGCTATCGCAGTTTCGATATCACCAAACTTAAATTCGAAAGATTCTGCCAATAAGCGCGACGGGGTAACACGTTGACCGGCAGTAATGATCCTAGAAGCTTCTCCGTACAGTAACTGAAGCATAAAGGTTGGGACGGTACAAAAAGATGGTCTATTTAAACCTGACGCCAATACCTTCGTAAATTCTTTGTTTGGAATAAGAGAAGGAGCTACAAAATTATAGACACCTGAACTTGCTTGATTGAAAATTAAATGGTCGATACCCCGGCAAAAATCATCCACATGTATAAATGGAAAAGGTTGATTACCAGAACCTATTTTCCCGCCTAATCCCAGACGGAAGATGGGAAGTAATTTCTTTAAGGTTCCTCCAGTAGTGCCAAGGACAATGCCGATTCGAATGGTACAAACGCGAAACTTCGAATGATCTAATTGTTGAGTCACCTGCTCCCAAGCTTCACAGACTGAAGTCAAAAAACTAGAATCAAATGCCCCGGATGACTCATCATGAATCTGAACGGTATCATAAATTCCTACCGCTGAAGCATTTACCAACAACTTGGGTTGTTTACCTGTTTCACATTGTTGTAAGGCAGATACGATCTTACGGGTAGTGAATATACGACTTGAATATATTTCTTCCTTATTTGACTTTGTCCATCGACACAAAACAGATGAACCTGCAAGATTAATGATTACCTCAGCAGAATTGATTAGCTTTGAAAGTTGATTGTCTGAGCCCTCAAAATCACGACGCGAGATCGCAAACACCTCGTGTCCATTATGTTTGAGATAACGTACAAGTTGTTTTCCTATAAAACCAGTACTTCCAGCAATCGCAATTTTCATAGTTATGGTGATAATTTAGATTCTAATACAACGATTCAAACAATGCCAAAATCGAAAAGCGAAAGGCCTGATAAAAATAATCAATCCAAAAGCTTCTTTAGTAGTCACTCTAATAACTCTAAACAATCGTGGACCAAAAGAGTTTTGATTTGGCTACTAAAACTTGGAGGCCTTGGAATTCTGTTGCTCCTTATTTTATTCGCCCTAGTCTATATTGGAACCTTTGGTCAATTGCCAGATTCGAAAACCTTAATCAAAATAAAAGAACCAGCAGCAACTGAAGTCTACACCAAAGATAATAAATTACTAGGTCGATATTATACGGAGAATAGGAGCAATGTTAAATTCAAAGAGATCTCACCAAGTCTAATTCACGCGTTGATTGCCACTGAAGACAATCGATTTTATGAGCATCGAGGGGTTGACGAATGGGCATTGCTGAGGGTTGTCGTAAAAACATTTCTTCTGATTGATCGCAGTTCTGGAGGTGGTTCTACCCTATCGCAGCAGATCGTTAAAAATATTTTCGGTCGAAAAGATTATGGTCCGCTGACCATGCCAGTGTCTAAAATTCGGGAATCGATCATTGCCTATCGCCTTGAAAAGCT
The DNA here is from genome assembly GCA_026391295.1 of Bacteroidia bacterium. Lineage (GTDB taxonomy): Bacteria > Bacteroidota > Bacteroidia > Bacteroidales > Prolixibacteraceae > JAAFHB01. The sequence continues at coordinate 7,215 of JAPLDS010000071.1, forward strand.
CTATTCCAAAGAGGAGATCTTGACTCTTTACCTCAATACAGTCCCTTTTGGAGAGAACACCTATGGCATCGAGTTAGCTGCGGAGCGATTTTTCAGTATTCGACCAAACAAACTTACCGTTGCTCAGTCGGCAACCCTTGTAGGGATGCTAAAAGCTAACAATTCCTATAATCCAAGGATGAATCCTGAGCGATCACTGCAAAGGCGAAATACGGTGATTTCTCAAATGGCCAAATACAAATACCTAACTCCTGAACAAGCCAAGAAGCACAGTTCAGAACCATTAGGATTAAAATACAACTACTTAGTTTACAATACAGGATCTGGGGCATATTTTAGAGAGTATATTCGCCCTAGGCTTGAGCAATGGTGCAGCGAGCATGAAAAAGAGGATGGCACGCCATACAATTTATATACCGATGGACTTAAAATTATAACGACAATCGACTTTCGAATGCAGCGTTATGCGGAGATGGCGCAACAGGAGAAGATGAAAGAGTTGCAAGCCACCTTTGAAAAACATTGGGAAGGGAAAGACCCTTGGCCTAAGGGTAGCACGATTGTTCTTCGTGCCATGAAGCGATCGGATAGGTATCGCAAACTAAAAGAAGAGGGGAAATCATTGGACGAGATTACCAAGACATTTAAAATTCCAACAACGATGAAACTTTTCACCTGGGATGGTGAAAAACAGGTTAAAATCTCCCCCTTAGACTCGGTTAGATATACGCTTAAACTTCTACAAAGCTCGTTTGTGGCCATGGAGCCAGCGACTGGAGATGTTAAAGTTTGGATTGGAGGCAATGATTTTAAGCATTTCCAATTTGATCATATCAATGCTCCAAGACAAGTGGGATCGACCTTTAAACCCATTATTTATGCCTCAGCTTTAGAGCAAGGAGTCCCTGCGGATAAGTATTATGCGAATGAAAAAACAACCTATTCTGAATATCAAGATTGGTCTCCAGGAAATTCCAATAACGAGTATGGAGGGTATTATTCTCTTGAAGGAGCATTGTCTAAATCTGTCAATACCGTTTCGGTTCAGGTTATACTTGAAGGCGGAGTAGCCAACGCTATTGCGCTAGCGAATAAAATGGGGATAAAGGCTGATTTACCTTCAGTTCCATCGTTAGCATTAGGAGCCGCAGACATACCTCTCATACAGCTCTTAAAAGCCTATGCCTGTCTTGACAATCAAGGCAAGACAGTAACACCAAACTACCTCATTCAAATTGAAGATGGAAATGGTAAAATACTAGAAAAATTTAGTCCTGGCCAAGCCGAGGATCAAGCCATGTCTCCTGAGACCGCCAAAATAATTACCCATTATCTAGAGGCCGTGGTAAATGATGGGACTGCCTCGGAGTTACGTTCGCTGTATAAGCTTGAAGGGGCATTTGCAGGAAAGACAGGCACAACGCAAAACTATGCTGATGGGTGGTTTATGTGTTATACCCCTGATCTAGTAACAGGGTGCTGGGTTGGAGGGGAAGAACCCTCGATACACTTTAAGAACATCGCATTAGGCAGAGGAGGTTACACCGCACTTCCAATCACAGGTAAGTTTTTTAATAAACTATACCATGATGCAGCCTTTAGCAGGAGAAAAGAGCGGACTTTCCCGAGTTTAGATGAAGCCACCCTGGCACTTTTGAATGTTCCACATTTTAAAGAGACGATCAAAGAGTCAAAAAAACAAGGGTTCTGGAGTATTTTTAACACAAAAAAGCCAAATCCTCAAGATCAAGTGCCTAATAAATCGAATAATGGCAAACATATTGACAATCAGCCAAATGAAAATAATAAACCACCCCCAGCGGATGAAGGGCATTCAAATATTTGGAAAAAGATTAAAGATGCATTAAAAAAGAAAGAATGATTTTATGATCTTATTGACTTGACTCTTTATTCTATAAAAGATTTTTGTATTTTTGGCGACCAATTATTCTATTAATTGGCTATTTGAAAAACGATTATAATCAGAAAACATATGTGTGGTATTGTTGGTGTATTTGATTTAAAAGTAAAATCAGAAGATTTAAGGACTCAAGTCCTACAGATGTCAAAAAGAATTCGTCATCGTGGACCAGACTGGTCAGGTATTTACTGCGGTTCTAATGCTATAATTGCACACGAACGTTTAGCTATTGTAGATCCCTCTTCCGGCGGTCAGCCACTTTTTAGCAAAGACAATAAACTTGTCCTTGGGGTAAATGGCGAAATCTATAACCACAGAGAATTAAGAAAACCACTTGAAGGGCACTATGAATTCCTAACTGAATCAGACTGTGAGATTATTCTTGCTCTCTATCGTGAAAAAGGGATAAATTTCCTTGAAGACTTAAATGGAATTTTCGCATTCGTATTATACGACGAAGAGAACGATTGTTATCTAGTTGCTCGTGACCATATTGGTATCATCCCATTGTACATGGGTTGGGATTCATTTGGAACGGTATATTTTGCATCAGAACTAAAAGCTCTTGAAGGAACCTGCAAGAAAATTGAAGAGTTCTTACCTGGACATTACCTTTACAGCAAAGAAGGGGTAATGAAAAAATGGTACAACAGAGATTGGAAAGATTTTGATGCTGTAAAAGAGAACAAATCGGATATTGATGTGTTACGCAAAGCACTTGAAGATTCAGTGCATCGTCAACTAATGTCAGACGTACCTTATGGAGTTCTTCTTTCTGGAGGTCTTGACTCATCAGTTATTTCAGCGATTGCAAAGAAATATGCTGGTCGCAGAGTAGAAGGGAAAGATGACCAAGAAGCTTGGTGGCCACAACTACACTCCTTTGCTGTAGGTTTAATTGGCTCTCCTGACTTAGCGGCAGCTCAAAAAGTTGCTGACCATATCGGAACGATTCACCACGAAGTGCATTTTACCGTTCAAGAAGGTCTTGATGCATTACGCGATGTAATCTACCACCTAGAAACATACGACGTTACAACCGTTAGAGCTTCTACCCCAATGTACCTCTTAGCTCGAGTTATTAAATCAATGGGCGTTAAGATGGTGTTGTCTGGCGAAGGTGCTGATGAGTTATTTGGTGGATACCTTTATTTCCACAAAGCACCAAATGCGCAAGCTTTCCATGAAGAAACAGTACGAAAATTAGGTAAACTTCATCTTTACGACTGTCTAAGAGCAAATAAATCACTTGCTGCTTGGGGAGTTGAAGGTCGTGTTCCATTCTTAGACAAAGAGTTTATGGATGTTGCGATGAACCTAAACCCTGAAGATAAAATGGCCATCAACGGAAAAATGGAGAAATGGATCCTACGTAAGGCATTTGAAGATTTCCTTCCAGAGAGTGTTGTGTGGCGTCAGAAAGAGCAGTTCTCTGACGGTGTGGGATACAACTGGATTGACTCACTAAAGGCACTTACTGCGGATAAAATCACAGACGAGGAGATGGCCAATGCGAAATTCCGCTACCCTATCAACACTCCAATGTCAAAAGAAGAGTATTTCTACCGTACTATATTTACTGAGCACTTCCCATCAGATGCTGCTGCTACTTGCGTTCCATCGGTACCTTCAATTGCTTGTAGTACACCGGAAGCACTAGCTTGGGATGCCTCATTTAGAAATAATGCTGATCCATCTGGACGATCAATGAAAAACGTCCATACCCAAGCATACAAATAACAGAGATTCAATTGGAAGATTAAGTGTTCAACTGAAGCTTCATAATCTGAAATAGATCCAATACAAAAGGGGTTGAAATTGCGAAAACAATTTCAACCCCTTTTGAGTTATATATCAAGACTTAACGATAGCCTGTTTCAAGTACTGCTAAAAGCTCATTAGGATCAATATTGTCGGCAAGTTCGCCATCATTGGAGATGGAAATTTGTCCACTCTCTTCGCTAATAACAATAACATAAGCATCTGTTTGTTCTGATATCCCAATAGCTGCGCGATGGCGCATCCCATGATTGGGACTGATCTCAAGTTTTTGAGATAGCGGTAAAATGCATCTTGCCGCTTTGATCCTATTTAAACTCACAATGACAGCACCGTCATGGAGTGGTGAGTTTTTAAAAAATATACTCTTTATAAGTTCTGCAGTAATCATCGCATCGATATTCTCCCCTGTCTCAGCATATTCTTGCAATTCACTGTCTCTAGACAACACAATTAATGCGCCAATTTTATTTTCAGACATATACCGACATGCATCAGCAATGGCGCTTAGACTGGATTCAGACGCTAATTTAAACTCGTTTGCAAAAAGATTCTCCAGCGAGAAACGTCGATTCGTTCGATATCGACTACCTAGCATAAGTAAAAACCGACGCACCTCCTGCTGAAAAACAATAATGATTGCAATAACTCCAACGCCAAAAAGCTGTCCTAAAATCGATCCTAGTAACTCCATCTTTAATGACTTCACAATAAGCCATACAACAAAGACGATGAAAATACCCATGAAAATATTAAAGGCTACAGTACCCTTAACCAAGCGATATATCTCAAAAAATATTATTGCAACTAGCAAAATATCAATAAGATCAAGAAATCTAACCTGAATAAATAGATCTAACATTACAACTGTATTTTTGTTTTTTCAATTAATCGAATTGCTTCTATTGCCTCTTTTACATCATGAACTCTCAAAATATCACAGCCGTTTGATAAGGCTATTGTATTCAGAACTGTTGTGCCATTTAAACTCTCGCTCGGATCGATATTTAATGATTTACAAATCATAGACTTACGCGACAACCCAACGACAATAGGCAATTCAAAAATTGCAAATGAATCCAATCGGTTTAAGAGTTCAAAATTATGTTCTGTTGTTTTTCCAAAACCAAAACCCGGATCAATTAAGATGTCCGAAATCCCAAATTGTTTTAATTTTTGTATTTGATGTGATAAATAAAGAATAATCTCCTTCACAACATCCTTATATTGTGGTTTATCTTGCATATCTACACTCTTACCTTTGCTATGCATTAGTAGGTAAGGAACATTAAGAGCTGCCACAGTTAAAAACATTTGGTCATCAAATTGTCCTCCGGATATATCGTTCACTAAGAAATCGCCCACTTCGGCATGAAGCACAGACACAACCTCGGCACGATAAGTATCTATAGACAAGGCGGCATTGGGAAATTCTTTTCGAATCTTTGTGACCGCTGGGATTAATCGATTTAACTCCTCCTCCACTGAAACTTCAATAGCCCCAGGGCGAGTTGACATTCCTCCAATATCAACAAATCGACCTCCTTGCTCAATTATTTGGCCTGCTCTAGTTAGAATAGCGTTATCAGAACTATAAGCCCCGCCATCGTAAAATGAGTCAGGCGTACAATTTAAAACCCCCATCACAACAGGCGAACCAAGGTCTATTAACTCCCCGTTAAGGGCAATCGTAGGTTTCTTCTTGTAAAAAGCTTTATTATTTTGAGCAAATAGCATGAATGATTTTTTTCAATAAGAAATGTTTCTGAAATGCTTTAAACTAAAAAGTCTAAATTCACATCTATTAGACCGCATAAACTGAACAAATTCTGCTGGATTAATTACAAAAATAAGAATAAATGTCACATCCATTCCCTAATTTTTAATACTTTTATGGTTCAATTTAGAATTATGAATAAAACAAATGAGCAGTTTGATCATGTAATCGCAATATGTCGCGATGTGTTTGTCAAGAAGATGACCGATTATGGCACCGCATGGCGAATCTTGAGGTCTAAATCGATGACAGATCAGATCTATATCAAAGCACAACGAATCAGAAGCATCGAAGAGAAAGGGGTTTCTAAGATCGAAGAAGGGGCACGTGATGAATTCATAGGGATTATCAACTATTGCTCTATGGCTTTAATTCAGCTAGAGCTGGGCCCCTCAGAAGAAGAGTTGCCCGCTGAGCTAACTGAGCAAAAATATATGGAGAACCTGCTCAAAGCAAAGCATCTTATGACTGAAAAAAATCACGATTACGGTGAAGCATGGAGACAAATGCGTATCAGTTCTTATACCGATCTGATCTTAATGAAAATCAAACGAACCAAGCAGATAGAAGACAATCTAGGCGTTACAATTATCTCAGAAGGGATAGATGCCAATTACTTAGACATGATAAACTATGCAATTTTTGGCCTTATAAAACTTGAGTTTGAGTAACATAAAACACATAGGTCTTGGATTAGCTCGATTTATTATCGGGTGTCTATTCCTCTTCTCTGGTTTTGTGAAAGGTATTGACCCAATAGGACTTCAATATAAGCTAGCAGATTACCTTGAAGCACTGCATCTAACTCTCTTGTCAATAGTCGTTCCAGCAGGCTCGCTAATTCTTCCGTTGGCAGAATTTACCATTGGTTTAGCGCTACTCTCAGGATGCTATTTAAAATATGCGACCAAAGCAACCCTTGGGTTCATGTTTATCTTTACCCCGCTAACATTTTACATTGCCATAAAAAATCCCGTTACCGACTGTGGCTGCTTTGGTGATGCCTTGGTGATTACAAATTGGGAAACCTTCTACAAAAACATTATACTTCTCGCACTTGCATTTTGGGTGCATGCGAACTGGTCAAACTTGACTTTTCAAATTTCATACAAGATTAGAAATCTATTATTCTTAGCACTCTTGATAAGTTATTTGGGAATCGTTTATTGGTCGTACCGCCATGAACCAATCATAGACTTTAGACCTTATAAGATAGGGGTTAATATCTCTGATGGGATGTCTATACCGGCAGGTGCAGCTGTGGATGTTTATCAAAATAGCTACCGTTATAAGAATCGAAAAACGAATGAAATAAAAAAATTCGGAGATCTAGATTATCCTTGGAACGACACGCTAAACTGGAAATTTGAATCGATGGACGCTCCGTTATTACTAAAAAAAGGGTACCACCCTCCTATTCATGACTTCTCGATTCAAAATAGTTCTCAGCAGGATCTAACAGAGTTCTATCTGAAGGATACTACGCTAACCTTTGTTGTGATTAATTATGACCTTGAAAAATCAGATCTCAGTCATCAAAATAAAGTAAATAAGTTAGCAGACTGGGCTAAACAGAATCAATTCCGTTTTATTGGATTGACCTCCACATCTGGAGATGCATTGAAAAAATATCAGGATTTATGGCATCCTACGTATGAAATCCTTTTTGCTGATCAAACAACCTTAAAAACAATTATACGTTCGAATCCGGGGTTAATCTTACTCTCTAAAGGAACTATTATTGGCAAATGGGCGGCAAATGATCTGCCTAACAATGAGCAGATCTTATCAATTACAAAAGTGCAGATGAAGAAAAAGTTAAATCATTAACCGAGCCATTATCTACCTTTCACACTATCCCATTAAGTTTTATCTTTGCATATCAAATATTCTAAATAACATTAAATCAATACTAATTAAAAAATAGAGTGATGAGAAAAAAAATAGTAGCTGGAAACTGGAAATGCAATACCACAATTCAAGAAGGTGTTGAACTTGCAAAAAATGTAAATGAACTTGTCCTATCCAAAGGAGCCAAGGATGTTATTGTGGTTTTAGGAACCCCATTTACCCATCTTTACAGCGTTAATGAAGTTATTGACAATTCTCGCATTCATTGTGCATCACAAAACTGCGCTGCAGAAGCAAAAGGTGCCTTTACTGGAGAGGTATCAGTTTCGATGGTAAAGTCAACTGGAGCATCTTATGTTATTCTTGGTCATTCAGAAAGACGCGAATATTATCATGAAACCAGTGAATCACTCAATAAAAAGATAGCATTAACCCTTGAACAAGGTCTAACGCCAATCTACTGCTGCGGTGAAGCATTAGCTATCCGGGAAGCTGAAACACAAAATCAGTTTGTAAAAAAACAACTTGACGAAACAATTTTCAACCTTACCGAAGAGCAATTAGAAAAAATTGTAATCGCCTACGAACCCATCTGGGCCATTGGAACTGGCAAAACGGCTTCAACTCAACAGGCACAAGATATGTTAGCATTTATTCGTGGATTAATTGCTACTAAATATTCAAATGCTGTTGCCCAAAAGATCTCTATCCTTTATGGCGGATCATGCAGTCCTAGTAATGCAAACGACTTATTCGCTCAGCCAGATATTGATGGCGGTCTTATCGGAGGTGCTTCACTTAAAGCTGAAGATTTCTTAGCAATTATAAACGCTTATTAATTGGCGATACGAATAACATCATATAAAAAGGTTGGATATGTGAGTACATATCCAACCTTTTATTTTAAATCCAATTATGTTACTAGTTAGATCTTTATTAACTTTAACTAAAGTATCATAAGAATTTTAAAGATGAGTTTTGGCTTGAAATTTAGAACTGCTTTCTTCCTATTTCTGCTTTGTAGTTTAGCAGCCTATTCCCATAATTTAAAGGGAGTTATAAAGGCTGTTGATGGCACTCCAATTCCATATGCTACGGTCTTTGTAAAGGAGGCTTCACTGGGTGTAACCACCAACGATGAAGGTAAATTCCAACTCGATTTACGCGCTGGAACCTATACCATCAACTTCAGAAGCATGGGCTACATCCCTAAAGTACAAACTGTTGTAGTAACTCAAAAAAGTTTCGATCTAAATATCGTGCTAGAGGAGCAGCTAATTCAAATAAATACCATAGATATTAACTCGAATAGTGAGGATGCCGCTTATGGTATTATGCGCAAGGTGATTGCACTATCCTATGTTCATTTAAATCAAGTCAGCTCTTTTGCCGCAGATGTTTATCTACGAGGAACGGTGAAATTTGAAAAGATCCCAGCTCTAATACGCAACCAACTGCACCGAAATAAAATTGACATTAAGTCAGGTGATGTATTTATCAATGAAACAGTTAGCGCGATAAACTTTTCAGCTCCTGACAAATACGAGCAAAAAATAGTTTCGGTAAATTCAACTTTTCCAAAGGTTGTTGACTTCTCCGTGGACGGATATCTGGGAACAAGTCTTTATCAAGACAATATAAATGTCATGTTTAGCCCTCTTGGCAGAAATGCCTTTACCTATTACAACTATAGGTATGAAGGATATTCGCAAGAGGGAAAATACACCGTGAATAAGATTAAGGTCATACCAAAGAGAAAAAGCAAACAGCTTTTTGACGGAACTATCTATATTATTGAAGATCTATGGTGCCTAAGTAAAGCAGATTTAAGTTTTGAAACTCCCCTTGGAACAGTGAAATTTCGTTTGGTTTTCGATGAGGTTAATAATGGAGTATGGCTTCCTGTAGGTCATGACTACACCTTTAACGGAGGAATGATGGGAGTAAAAGGGGATGCCCGATTTATTGCCTCGATAAAATATGCAAAACTTAAAGTCAACGATCAGGTTTTGTCAATGTTGAATATAAAACCGAATGCGACATCCGCACCATCTATTTCAAAATCTACCGCTTTCAGCAGCAACGGGCTGAATACAACATCTGCAAAGAAAAAACATAAGATTGGACAGCTATTAGAAAAGGATAAACTTACAAATCGTGATATGTCTAAACTATCGCAACTAATGGCTAAAGAAGATTATGCTGTTAAACCTGATTCGTTAAAATCGCTGGAGATAAAAGACAAAGTAAAAGTAACGATTGATAAACAAGCCAATAATCGGGAAGTAAGTTATTGGACGGCAATGCGGCCTATCCCACTATCCTTAGACGAAATAAAAAGTTTGAGTCAGAGAGATTCTTTAGATATTATCTCTAAAAAAATGGGCCAAGACACCTCTTCAGTTGTGAGTCACAAACGCAATTATGGTTTATTAAATCCTCTATTCTTTGGCATACGCCGACCAATTGGTCAATCTAATTGGGCAATAAAATATGATGGGTTAATATCCACCAAGCGAATTAGTTTCAACGCTGTGGATGGCTGGAATTTAGCGCAAAGCCTTTTAATTACAAAAGAGTTTAAGCCTGGTAATGCCTTGGCTTTAACGCCAACTGTCGCTTATGCTTTTGGGCGAAGTGCCGCCCTAGGATCAGGAGTTGTAAAATACACGTATAGTCCTTTGAGAAGAGGATCTTTCGAACTCTCCTTTGGGAAAAGTACCCTTGACTATAACGGTGCAAGCCAAGCTGTTCATCCATTTATTAATTCAATATCTTCCCTATTTTACAAAGAGAATTTTGGACGTTATTACCAAAGCGAATACATAAGCGCGACCAATTCAATTGACCTTACCAATGGGCTAGTCCTGTCATCGTCGTTTAAAATGAATACGAATTACCAATTAGAAAACTCAACAAATTTCTCCTTTCTAAAAAAAGAGGAGATTTATACGCCGAATCTGCCATCGAATAGAGCATTAAACAATGGTTCTATCTCCGATCAATCAGGTGCCATTTTGGACCTTAAAATTGAATATACTCCGCACTATTTCTATAGAATTAATAGAGGGGTAAAGGTGATGTCACATGCGAACTATCCAACATTCTTTTTCGAATACAAGAAAGGAATCAAAGATATCCGAGGCAGCGTATCTGATTTCGACTATCTAAGTACTGGATTTCAATACAATAAAGAATGGAGCTCCACCTCTAGCATCGCGTTCGATGTTCATGGAGGATGGTTTCCAAACCATAATCAAGTCCATTTTTCTGATTTTGCGCATGCTCAAACCCAAACAAGTCCAATCTTACTAAGTGAATATCGACATGCATTCTTCCTTCCCGGCTATTATTCGCTTAGTACGGCCGATAATTACATGGAGGGTCACTTATCGATCAGAGCCCCTTATATAGCCTTAAAATACCTTCCAGGATTAAGTAATACCTTGTGGCGTGAGATGGTTTGGTGCAGTTACTACACTTCTCCAACTACTCGCAATTATGTTGAAGTAGGATACACTTTACTTGAGGTGTTATTATCTGCCAATATTGGAACTCATGTAGGATTTAACGATGGGAAATTTAGTAATATCGGTGTCAATCTTGCTTTTCGGATTTCTTATTAATCAAGTTTATAAATGAACTATACAAAGACCAACTGTACGCTTAGTCCAGATAATGAATTAAACAGAGAGATCTTAATCGCTGAATTAGGATACATTGGCTATGACAGTTTTAATGAGACAGATGAGCTGCTAGAAGCCTATATTAATTCATCCGATTTCTCTGAGGAACTACTTTCTGGAGTAACAAAGGAAAGTTCATTAAGCTTTGAAGTAAAGTTTATGAGCGAAGAGATGGTAGATCAAAATTGGAATGAAGAGTGGGAACAAAACTCTTTTCAGCCCTTACTTATCGCAGATCAAGTACTCATTAGAGCTCCTTATCACACCGATTATCCAGCATCAGAGATTGAGCTAATTATTGACCCTGGAATGGCTTTTGGGACAGGTAATCACGAAACCACAACACTAATGATTGAAGAGATCTTAGCTCTAGAATTGAATCAAAAATCAGTATTAGATATGGGATGCGGGACAGGTATCTTAAGCATTCTCTCATCCCAAAGAGGTGCAACAAAAATTATTGGAATTGATATAGACTCTTGGGCTGTAAACAGCACATTAGAGAATGCACAACTAAATAATACAACCAATATTGAAACAATCCTTGGAGGCGCTGAGAGTATCCCAGCCCACTCCTATGATATTATTTATGCCAATATCCAACGAAATATTTTAATTCAAGATATGCCTGCCTATAAGAGTGTACTAAAGCCAGGGGGAGAATTAATAATGAGTGGTTTTTACAGGGATGATTTAAAAGCAATCCAGGAAAGAGCGACCCAAATTGGGCTTGTATTTTCAAGATTTAAAGAGTTAGAATCTTGGGTAGCAGCAGTATTTACATTGAGATAATACCCTTTTGACCTAATTCTATCACCTCTAAATCCTTAATAGCCGACTGGTCAATTGTAAAGCGGATAATGGTTCGAACCTGATGAAAACCTTGTATACCTGCCGCTCCGGGATTGATATGCAGACATTGGTATTTATCATCATAGATCACCTTTAAGATATGCGAATGTCCGCATATAAAGAGCTTGGGTGGTTTTTCCATAAATTCGGCTCGAACCTCTTGTGTATACTTCCCCGGATAACCACCTATATGGATCATAAAAACATCCACATCTTCGCAAAAAAACCGCAGCTTATCTGGATATTGATACCGTAAAGTAGAACCATCAATATTTCCGGAGACAGCTTTAAAGGGCTTTATTGCGCTTAGTTTATCAGCGGTTAATAGGTCACCGATATCACCTGCGTGCCAGATTTCATCACATTCATTAAGCAGTTCTAGAATGCGATCATCCATATAGCCGTGAGTATCTGAAATAAGCCCAATCCTTTTCATTCTAAGATAATTTATCGTTCAGATATGGTTAAAAAAATAGAGACTGTCGAAGACAATCTCTATTTTATATATTAATTATTCTCGGACTAGCGAGGATGAGTTATTCGATAACGATGGTCTCAGTTCTACGATTTAAAGCATGTTCCGCTTTAGAGCATGGTACACCATCTGCACATTTATTGACTGGCATACTCTCGCCATAGGCTTGCGCATCAACTCTTGAACTACTAATTCCTTTAGACACTAAATAATCGATGACTGCTTTTCCACGTTTTTCAGAAAGCTTCATATTGTAGCTCGCTGGTCCCCATGAATCAGTATGCGATTTAACAGAAACTTTAACTGAAGGATTTTCAACAAGATCTTTGATTAATTTGTCTAGATCAGCAGAAGCTTTGTTGTCAACTTTCCATTTATCAAAAGCAAAGTAAACTTTGTAGATGTTGCCTAACACTGCTGGTTTTTCCACTGAAGCTGCTTTAGGCTCTGGCTTAGGTTCTGGCTTAGGTTCTTGTTTAGGGATGGCACGTGGCATTTCAACTTCTGGAGCACGTTTTTTCTTTTTTCCTAGTCTGATAGAGATACCTGCATAGGTATAAAGTTTTGTTCCATATATCTGGGGAGCAACTGCACCTGGTTTGGTGTTGCCTGGACTAGAAACTGTAGAATGACCATCTAAGCGATCAGAATTAACCCAACTCCATTGAGTTCCAACATTAACTCGCACACTTTCATTTAAACGAACAGAAACACCTGTACCGACTGGTATCGTAGGAATCTCAAGATTTTTATCTCCAGAATTTGGTCCGGTTACGTTATTAACATGAGTAGCCCCAAGGCCTAGTTTAGCATATAAATAAAACTTCCGATCAAATTTATTTTTTGATAATAAATTATTCAAATTCCAAACTGTATTTAAATCATATTCATTCGCAAGAGATTTAAAATCACCAGAACTTAACCCATTGGTAGAACCCGTCAAAGTGTTGTTATTCCAAGTTAGTTCTAGCGCGAAGACCTGGTTGAAATTCTTCTTTAACGAAGCTCCAAAACCAAATTGACCTTTGCTATTCCAACCATAAGATGGTGTAAAACGATTATCTTTCAACATGTTATATTCACCAGCGAAACTCCCAACGCCACCATTAATTCCAATTTCCCATTTATTAAAGGGCTCTGGCTTATCTTGGGCGAGCAGCGAAATGCAGTTTAAAAACGTTACTGCAAGAACTACAATAAGTTTTTTCATAATGGTTAAGGTTAAGTTTAATTTCAATAAATGCACCTAAAGTGTCTTATTAAAGACTGAATTATCCTACAAATATAATCAAAATAAAAACTAAATAATCAAGCAGTTAGAAATACAAAGCAAGTTTTTCAACAATTATGTTAACAATTTTTGCCAAAACAAACTGCGACTAACTAACGAGAATTCAATACAATAGATTCCTACAACTGATACTGAGAATCAAAAATACTTAATCTAATTCAAAAGAGTATAAATTAAGATACAATGTAAATGATCGAAAAATGAAACATAAGTTGCATTTAATTAATAAACATCAAATGTTATGCCAAAAATTAATCCCAGAGTCATACTTGAATTACCATATAAATATAGTGTATTTTTAGGTCTTATTTCATTTAAGCAAAAAAAGATTAAACAAACCTATGAAAACAGCTAGAAATCAATCGATTGAAGAGGAGGAATTGAATTTCATTTCACATGCAATAGGATTTATAGGTGCGTTAATGGGTTCTATCTATTTATTAAGATCAAAAACAACACTGGGTTACAATGTTGAATTTATAAGTTATCTAATTTATTCTTTTGGATTATCTGCTCTTTATCTTGCCTCATCCTTGTACCATCATTCGAAAGATTTAAAACGCAAAAGTCAACTTAACATCCTAGATCACTCTGCGATATACTTATTAATTGCGGGTACTTACACACCAGTGACTTTGATAACAATAGCCGGAATTTGGGGCAAAGCTATATTCATCACAGTATGGACAGCCGCAATTGCAGGTATAATTTTAAAGCAATTTTACACGGGCCGTTTTCCAAAGCTATCCACTCTAATCTATGTTCTAATGGGATGGATCATTTTGATCGCGTTTAAACCGTTGACCGATCATATGAACCCAGTCGGAGTGACTTGGTTAGTTTCCGGAGGAGTTCTCTATACCTTAGGTGCCTTACTTTATCAAAAAAAAGAGATGAAATACAATCATGTCATATTTCATCTCTTTGTAATGATGGGCAGCATATGCCATTACATCATGATATTGAACTACATAAATTAATGGTCTAAAGAAATCAAGAAAGAATTATTTCTGGTTCACATACCGTTTTTTATACTCTTGAAAAGTTTGAAAGGACCTAGTAAGAACCTCCAAGGCCTCCCCTTTTAAGTTATAACATTGTAATCCGACAGGCCCCTTGTATTTTGCGTCCCATAATATCCGAACAAAATTATAGGTATCAAAAGAGCCTTCACCTAAAGGTTGAATCAACCTATCCCAGCCTAATTGCTGGGTATTGCCACCATCAGCGCCACAAATATTAACCGCAATTAGATAAGGCATTAAGGATTTTATTTTTTGTTCTATCCCCTCCGAACCTTCAACTTTCAATAAATGGCAGAGATTAATAACGCAACCAAAATTATTTCGAGACACCAATTTAGCCAGCTTCAGGCTATGCTCTAAGGTTTCGCAATACAAAGAAAAGTGCGGATAAACACATAATTTAACCCTATAATCAGAGGCATAATCAGATAAATCTTGAAGAATTACGGACAATAGTTTATCACCAGCATCCTTATTATTTTTATAATCCTCACTTTGAACATTAAAGTAGACCAACGAACCCTTTTCAGCACCTTTAATCATCTCCTTGATCTCTGCTATTAAAGCTGATCCCTTACTTATCTTTGATCCAAAGCTAAGCGAAACATAGTTGGTCGGCATATTCAATCCCACTTGCTGTAAATCAGACTTAAGCTCATAGAAATCGGATAACCCAGCCCCTTCTAAACCATCAAAACCTATATTTTTCAATAGCCTAACCTTCTCCAGCTTTTGACGAGGGATATTTTTAAATCCATCGATTGTATTTTGGACATAAAATACATTATCAACTTTTTTCTTCGCAGAGACGAAAAAAGAGATACCTAACAATGCAATAACAACAAGACATTTCAATTTCATTTTGAACCTATTATAACTATTCTTGGATTTAAATATCTATCTATATAGTACCTCTATAACGCGAATCAAATTTAACAATACTAATTTATAAACGGGACTAATTACAAAAATCAAAAGCCGTCTTAGAAATTCTAAGACGGCTTTAAAAAGTTTTTAAATACTCAGTATTAAGCCTCTATGATCACGACCTTTAAGATCTTATCACCTTGTTGGATCTCATCGATCACATCTAATCCTTCATAAACCTTACCAAAGCAGGTATGTTTACGATCTAAATGGCTTGTGTTTGTGCGACTGTGGCACACAAAAAACTGCGAACCGCCAGTATCTCTTCCCGCATGAGCCATCGAAAGTACACCACGATCATGGTACTGATTTTCACCATCCAACTCACATTTAATAGTGTAGCCAGGACCGCCAACACCACTGCCTTTAGGACATCCGCCCTGAATAACAAAGTTAGGAATTACGCGATGAAAAGTCAATCCATCATAAAAACCATCTTTTGAAAGTTTGACGAAGTTAGCTACTGCTAATGGGGCATCATTTTCAAAGAAATTGACCTTCATCACCCCTTTTTCTGTATGAATCTCTGCTTGTATCATAAATATTTCGATTAAAAGCCTCAAAGGTACAATCTTTCGGCTAATTCACGAAAATTATTTCTTCGCTTGGTTTACAATAATCTACCAATAGGTTTATCTTTGTCAATCAAGCGATAGGTAAACTTTTAGCAAATGACAGGTATTAAACATAACGCAACAAAGACAATTCACTACTTACTGCTCTTCTTGCTGCTTGGATGTTTCAGTTCATGCAGTCTTTCCTACCACTTTAAGAAAGCATTAACCTCTTTTGAAATCGGAGAATACTATAAAAGTATTGGAGCACTGCGAAAAGTTAATATGAAGACTTCTGATCGACAGAAGAAAGCGTTGATTCAATTTAAAATTGCGGAGGCTTACTATAAAATCGGTCATTATCGGTCTGCTGAAAGTTATTTCAAAAGCGCCTTAATTCACAATCCTGGAGATAATATCATTTGGTTACACTATGCTGAGGTACTTCGTGCGAATGAAAAATATGATGAAGCTATTAAAAATTACAAGGACTATTTAGCTGTTGTGCCGGGTGATTCAATGGCTTTAAATGGCATAGAATCAGCAAAAAAAACAGCCGAATGGATCAATTCGCCTACCCGCTATAAGATTGAGAATCTGAAAGAAATAAACTCCAACTACAACGATTTTTCTGCTTCCTATGCGGGTGTTCACGACAATGAGATCTATTTCACCTCGTCACGAAAAGGGGCTACTGGGAAAATTAAAAGTGCCATCACAGGTGAATACAATACCGACCTTTTTGTGAGCACTTATAACCTGCAAAAAAAGAGATGGAATAAGCCACAATTAATCGACGATCAAAAAATCATAGACACTTTTTACGAAGAAGGGGCAGGATCGCTTAATAAAGCAGGAGATGAAATGTATTTCACTCGATGCATCTACAAAAAATCAGATCAAGAGAGTTCAGAGGTCTACTCAACAAAACAACTTTTAGGAATCTGGGGAGAACCAAAGAAAATTAAAGTAAGTGGCGACTCTTTAATGTTAGCTCATCCCTCTATATCTGCAGATGGAAATACCTTTTATTTTGTTTCTGATCGTGTAGGCGGTTATGGCGGTAAGGATATATGGTATGCAACCAAACAAAAAGGAGATTCATGGGGGAAGGCAATCAATGCTGGACCAGAAATAAACACAACTGGAGATGAGATGTTTCCCTATATCCATGAAAATGGAACGCTATATTTCTCGTCAAACGCTCATATTGGAATGGGTGGACTAGATTTATTTTCAGCAAAAAAAGGGGCTCAAAATAAATGGATCGTCGAAAATCTTAAATACCCTTTAAATTCTACTGGGGACGATTTCGCCATCAGTTTTTATCCAGGTGAAGAACGTGGTTTATTCTCAAGTAATCGGGAAGGCAGTTCTAAAGATGACATCTATACATTTGTTCTAACACCTAAAGTATATGAAATAGAGGGGGATATTTTCAGCAAAGAGGGTGGATCCAGAATTAATGATGCCTCCGTAAAACTAATCGGTACGGATGGTACCATGTTAAAAGTAAAAGCAGAAAATGGAAAATTTAAATTTAAATTAAAACCTGAAGTCGAATATATTATAGCAGCATACTGTAAAGGATTTTTAAATACCAAACAAACGGTCTCTACGATAGGGCTAGCTGAAGGTAAACAATTCCAAATTCGCCTTGATTTAAATCCTGCTGATTTGCCAATAAGTATCGATAATATCCAATATGCTTTTGGGAAAACGGATCTACTACCTGAGTCAAAGTCATCTTTGGATAGCCTAACATCACTTTTAACCCTCAATCCAACAATCGTTATCGAGTTGATGTCACATTCCGACTGTCGAGGAGATGATGCAATAAACTCAGAGATATCTCAGAAAAGAGCGCAATCTGTTGTTGCTTATCTAATTGCGAAAGGAATACAGCCAGGCCGACTGGTAGCAAAGGGTTATGGAGAGAGCTCACCTAAAAAGGTCACAAAGCAAATGGCTAAACTCAATCCATGGCTAAAATCGGGCATTACATTAAACTGTAAATTCATAGAATCATTATCTGATGAAAAGCAAAGAGAGATTTGTCACCAGATCAATCGAAGAACCGAATTCAGAGTTTTATCATCAGATTACCACGAGAAGTTTGAGAAATAGCAATAAGATATTAATTTTGCGGGGCTTGATTCAAACATTTCAAGCAAGCAAAACATAGTGCAAATTACTGATTGTCAATATGGATTCCAATAATAGATATAATTTAAGAGGTGTTTCAGCTTCGAAAGAGGATGTACACAATGCGATTAAAAATATTGACAAAGGCCTTTTCCCAAAAGCTTTTTGCAAAGTTGTACCCGATTATCTTACGGGCGATCCTGAATTTTGCAACATTATGCATGCTGATGGTGCGGGCACTAAATCGGCCTTGGCTTATCTTTATTGGAAAGAAACTGGAGACTTATCTGTCTGGAAAGGGATTGCTCAAGACGCAATAGTTATGAATCTTGACGATCTGCTATGCGTGGGTGCAATAGATAATATACTCCTTTCATCAACTATTGGAAGAAATAAAAACCTGATACCTGGAGAGGTAATTGCTGCTATCATTGAAGGAACAGAAGAGCTATGCGAAGAGCTTAGAGGATTGGGGATAAATATACAAGCGACAGGTGGCGAAACGGCTGATGTTGGAGATTTAGTTCGTACCATTATTGTAGACTCGACTGTTACCTGTAGAATGAAACGGAGCGAAAAGCTACAATGGTGGCATGGGAAGCAATGGTCTAACGTCAGCTAGACATGATGTCTTTGCCAACTACCTTGCTAAAAAATACCCAGAAAGCTACGATCCTTCAGTGCCTGAATCACTGATCTATTCAGGAAATTGTAAATTAACAGATTCGGTAAATGGGACAGATTTAGATGCCGGAAAACTTGTCTTAAGTCCAACCAGAACTTACGCCCCAGTAGTTAAAAAAGTATTAGAACAATTTAAGCATTCACTTTCTGGTATGATTCATTGTTCAGGTGGAGCACAAACAAAAGTTCTTCATTTTGTTGATAACGTGCACATTATAAAAGATAATCTTTTCGACACTCCCCCATTATTTAAATTAATTCAGGAGCAAAGTCAAACATCTTGGCAAGAGATGTATAAAGTATTTAACATGGGTCATCGGTTTGAATTTTACGCAGACCCCGCAGCGGCTGAAGGGATCATTGCCATTGCAAAATCTTTTAATATCGAGGCTCAAATAATCGGTCGTGTAGAGTCTTACTCAGGAAAAAAAGTTACCATCCACTCGGGATATGGAACTTTTGAGTATTAGCATAGTTCATACGTGCCTTAGCTTTCCAATTCTGTTTATTTTACCGTTAAGTCTTAATTTTTAGTCCATGTCAGATCATTCACTTTTAGAAAAATACGAAGGAATTAAAATCCGCTTTGATGAGGTTAGTCAACAAATCTCAGATCCAGATGTCATGAAAGACATGAAGCGATATGTCAGGTTAAACCAAGATTACAAACAACTTGACTCGCTCGTTAAATCATTTCAGCGGTATCAGAAGATGTTGAAAAACCTCTCTGATGCGAAGGAGATTCTAGACCAAGAATCAGATGAAGATTTACGTGATATGGCTCGAGCAGAGCTTGAAGACAGTGAAAATATCATAAAAGAGCATGAGAACGAGATTAGATTCTTACTTGTGCCGGCTGATCCAGAAGATAGTAAAAATGCCATTCTAGAAATCCGTGGAGGCACAGGAGGCGACGAGGCCGCAATTTTCGCTGGTGACTTATTTGGCTTTAAAGAGATTGTTGCAAAAATCACAGGGGAGAATGTCTATGGAATACTTAAATTCGAATCAGGTGTTCATCGTGTTCAGCGCGTACCTCAAACAGAGACTGCTGGACGAATACATACCTCTGCATCTACGGTTGCAGTATTGCCAGAAGCCGAAGAGTTCGACATCGACCTAAGAGAGTCGGATATTCGCAAGGACACTTACTGTTCTTCAGGACCTGGTGGACAGAGTGTAAATACCACTTACTCCGCAATTAGGCTTACCCATATTCCAACAGGGATCGTTGTAACGTGCCAGGATGAAAAATCTCAGCTTAAAAACCTCTCTAAAGCGATGGGTGAACTTCGGACTAGAATCTACAATATGGAGTACCAGAAGTACATGGATGAAATAGCTTCCAAAAGAAAAACA
Source organism: Bacteroidia bacterium (assembly GCA_026391295.1). Classification (GTDB taxonomy): domain Bacteria; phylum Bacteroidota; class Bacteroidia; order Bacteroidales; family Prolixibacteraceae; genus JAAFHB01. The sequence continues at coordinate 27,541 of JAPLDS010000071.1, forward strand.
ATGGTCTCCACTGGTGACCGATCGGCAAAAATTAGAACTTACAATTATCCACAAGGACGGATGACCGATCACCGTATTGGACTTACGGTCTATAATCTTCCAGCCATCATGGATGGTGACATTGAAGAGATCATTGAGAAATTAAGGGTTGAAGAGAACACTGAGCGGTTAAAAGAGACCGAACTATAAAAGAAAATTCAGAACGAAATAAAGGATTAAGACTATGAACAATCAGCAATTATTTGAAAACATTCAAAAAAAAGGATCTTTTCTTTGTGTTGGATTAGACACAGATATTCGTAAAATTCCATCCTTTTTACTAGAACACGCTGATCCTATTTTCGAGTTCAATAAAGCAATCATTGAAGCAACAGCTAAATATACGGTTGCCTACAAACCCAATTTGGCATTTTACGAGTCTGAAGGGCTCGATGGATGGATCAGTTTAGAAAAAACCGTTAACTACCTTCGGGAAAACTATCCAGATATCTTTCTCTCCACCATGTATGCAAGAGCATTCTTTGAAAAAATGAATTTCGATGCCGTAACCGTTGCACCTTACATGGGCGAAGATTCTGTCAAACCATTCTTAGTCTACAAGGATAAATTTGTTATTCTACTTGCCTTAACCTCAAATATGGGAGCGTATGATTTTCAATTCGGCGTTGACAATCAGACTTTTGAAAAATTATTTGAAAAAGTACTCCGAATATCACAAACCTGGGGAGATGAAAATAGCCTAATGTATGTAATTGGAGCTACAAAAGCCGAAGAGCTAGCAGGAATTCGCAAGATTATCCCGAATCACTTCTTGCTCGTACCTGGTGTCGGAGCTCAAGGTGGAAGTCTTCAAGAAGTTGCTAAATATGGTTTAAATAAACAATGTGGGTTATTGGTCAATTCTTCAAGAGCTATTATTTATGCCTCAAATGAAGAAGACTTTGCCTTAAAAGCGGAAGAGAGTGCCAAAGAGACGAGAGATGAAATGCAATTATTGTTAAAATCAGCTGGTCTTATTTAAAACGTAAAACCAAGATTTCGAACAAGACAGTCTCTTGCAAAAACAGTTAAATAGCGCTAACTAAGCAGAAAAACACCTGCGAATACTCGAAATTACACAAAAAATAATCTCGTTCGCAATGATCTAAGAAACAAAGAATTATAGAATGATGGTTTTCGAATTCAATGTTAAATAATTCTAAAACTTACGATACTGCTTCATTTTTAGGATATTATTGCTACTTTTGTACTTTAATCATTAACAGGACAACGTATGAAAATAATAGCCCTGGTAACTCTTTTAAGTTTTACACTCGCCCTTTCAGCCAAAACACCGGTTAGAAACTCTCCTTTGACAGTTGAGAAATCAAAAACATATCCATACCTAGCGTACTTACCAGACGGGTATGAAAAAAGCAATGCAAAAGCTTGGCCATTAATTATTTATCTTCATGGAAGTTCATGCAAGGGAAATAATCTTGACCGTTTAAAAAAATATGGCCCTCCCTTCTATCTTGAGCGTGGAATGGGTGTTGATGCTATTGTTATCTCACCACAGTGCCCATCAAATAGAAATTGGACTGCTGGAAGTTGGTTCGAATCATTCTACAAAGAACTAAAGGACAAATATAACATTGATCCATCACGTGTTTATTTAACGGGAATGAGTCTAGGTGGATTTGGAACATGGGATATCGCTTCTCGCTATCCAGAGTATTTCGCAGCTATTATGCCACTTTGTGGTGGAGGTCAGACAGGTATGGTTGAAACATTGAAAGACATTCCAACCTGGGTTTTCCATGGCGAAGTAGATAAAAAAGTTAAGCTTAATCGTTCTACTGAGATGGTTGAAGCACTTAAAGAAATCGGCTCTAAACCTTTATTCTCTGTGTTAAAAGGAGAAGGTCATGGGATTCAGAAAGTTTATTCAGATCAGAACATCTACAAGTGGTTACTAAGCCAGCATAAACATGCTTACGAACGCTTTATTGAAATCACTTCATTATGGACTCCGAAAGTAGAATCAGTTAATTCTCCTAAGGACGATAAAACTCAAAAAGAACTGGTTATCAAAAACGAACCTTCAAAAGCTCCTGAAGTTCCAGAAAACCAAGAAAACAAGACAGGTGTAAAATCATTTATTTACAACTTGTTTAATAAGAAAGAGCCCTACGTACAATCAAGTTTGCACTAAGCACTTCTCACTCACCTTACAACAATCCCNCGATCTTCGCATCGGGGAATGTTGTTTTAAAGATATCTTCAGACTTAATCATTCTTATTTATACATGTAAATAAATCTGAAAATTTAATTTAACTAAATGGTTAAACTATTTGGTCAATTAAAATAATAAGGTTAGTTTTGTAAAATAGATAGTTATATACATGGACAAATCCACGGAGGAGAAGATTTACGAAGCAGCACGGAAAGTCTTTATTTTAAAAGGAATGGAAGGGGCGCGAATGCAAGAGATTGCTGATGAAGCAGGAATGAACAAGGCCTTACTACACTACTACTTTCGAAATAAAGAGAATCTATTTAAAGCCGTATTCAAAGATATCTTCACTAAATTTTTTGCCAAATTAAAAGACACGTTACTTTCAAGTGCCACCACTCGAGAAAAACTAACAGTCTTTATTGACAATTACATTGACTTGATCACGGCCAACCCCTATGTGCCAAGTTTTATAATCAATGAAATCAATCGTGATCCTAAAGTATTAAGCTCTTTAATGTTTGAGAATTTCATGGAGCCAGCTAAAGTTTTGAAGTTGTTTTTCAATGAAGTGGAATCAGCAAATAAATCGGTTGTTGACCCTCGGCATATCTTAACTAGCTTAATGGGGATGTTAGTTTTCCCATTTGTTGCCCGACCTATTTTGCAAATGGTTTTATTTCAAGATGATAAAGTAGCCTATAACAACTTTCTTGAAGAGCGAAAAGAGGTTGTAAAAAATATGATGTTTAAACTTATTGAAATATGAAAAAAAACCTTTTACTAGTTCCCTTGATCTTATTTGCGTTTCAGGTTTACGCGCAAGAGTTAACTTTAGACAGCTGTCAAAATCTAGCTCGTAAAAACCATCCCTTATTAAGGCAAGCAGGCATAATAGATCAGCTATCTGAATTAAGGCAGCAGAATATAGAAACCAACAGCCTACCTCAATTTGATTTAGTAGCTAAAGCTTCGTGGCAATCGGATGTTACCAAGCTAGCATTAAAACTGCCACCGAGCATAGCGCTTCCAACCCCGCCTTCAAAAGATCAATACAAGACTTATGTTGAGCTTAAACAGCGAATTTACGATGGCGGAGTGACCAAGAAAAGCAAAGAAGTAGAAGAGGCTGATCGGTTAATCTCAAAACAACAGAATGAAACAGAGTTATACAAAATCAAAGAGACCGTAAATACACTTTATTTTAATGCCTTAATCATTCAGCAGCAGCTTGAGATCGTAAACTTAAAGAGATCAACAATAGCAGAGCAAATAAAACAAGTTGAATCAGCCGTCGCAAATGGAGTCTCACTACCTAACAACTTAGACCAGCTTAGGGCAGAGAATATCATGACGGATCAACAAGAGATAGAGCTAAAGTCAACTTCGCAGACCATAAATGGACTATTAGAAATCATAACAGGGCAAACGATCACCGATAAAACAACTTACAACAAGCCCTTGCAGGCTACAATTGATTTAAATCTTGAATCAAACAGACCTGAGTTAACACTTTTCACGCTTCAACAAGCCAAGCTCAGCAAAAGTGAGGAGCTGTTAAAAAATTCGCGAAATCCATTTATTTATGCTTTTGGTCAGGGCGGATATGGTCGTCCGGGGTTAAATATGTTAGACAATAACTTCGCTGATTTCTATGTTATTGGGGCTGGATTATCCTGGAATATGTGGGACTGGCACAAGAGTAAACGAGAACGCTATGCGCTAAAGCTTCAAAAAGATCTTGTTCAGATTAATAGTGAAAATTTCAATCGTTCTATTCATCTGCAGCTGAAGCAAGAGGAGAACAATGCAAAAAAAATTAGTCAATTAATTGGAAGTGACGAGCAGCTAGTAGAGATTAAAACAAAAATACTCGATAGGTCAGCCTCTGCCTTGAAAAATGGAGTTATAACTTCGGCAGATTACCTTAGAGACCTCAACAGCTCGCTTCAAGCTAAAGCCAATCTGGAGACTCATAAAATTCAATTCGCTCAGACTTCTATAAACTATCTCACGATAAAAGGAAATAAGCAATAATCAGAATCTCAAAAAGAATTAAACTATGAAAGCAATCGTATATTTTTCGTTGTTAGTGATTTTCTCGGCTTGTGCAAGCCGTCAAACAAAATCTGATGGATTTGGCAACTTTGAAACAGAAGAAGTGATTATCTCGGCAGAAAATGGAGGAAAGATACTAGCCTTATCTTACCATGAAGGGGAGAAAATTACCAAAGGCACTCTTGTCGCCGTAACTGACACCACCAACCTTGTACTTCAACGCATTCAGCTATCGGCACAGAAAGAGTCAATTTTGGCTCAAAAAGCTGGTCTTTATGCCCAGATCGGCGTATCTGATCAGCAAATAACAAATACTCAAAAAGACCAAGTTCGGATACATAAAATGTTAGCGGAAGGTGCAGCAACACCAAAGCAACTTGATGATATTGATGGACTGATAGCTCTTTATGGGAAACAAAAGAGAGCGTTTTCAGCACAACTTATAACAATAGACAAAAATGGTTCAGCCTTAGAAGCCCAAATAGCTGTTTTAAATGACCGGATTAATGTTTGTTCGATTAAAGCTCCAATTGATGGTATTATTCTCGAAAAATACGCCCAGGCTGGCGAGTTAGCGACACCAGGCAAGTCGCTTTATAAAATGGCAAACATCGACCATCTAATCCTAAGAGTATATATTAGCGAAAATCAGCTTACACAAGTTAAACTTGGAACGCAAGTAAAAGTTATAGTAGATAGCAATGGAGGGTTAAAAGAGATTACTGGTGTTGTAGAATGGGTTTCTTCAGAAGCAGAATTTACACCAAAGATCATTCAAACAAGAGAGGAACGTGTAAAACTTGTATATGCAACAAAGATAAGAGTGGCCAATGATGGTTCGCTAAAAATTGGCATGCCAGGCGAAATAAAATTTTAAGGAATTACACTCGATGATTGAGGTTCAAAATATCAGAAAGCAGTACGGCGATGTAGTAGCCTTAGAAAATGTATCCCTTTCGATACAAAGAGGTGAGCTATTTGGACTTATTGGCCCAGACGGAGCAGGTAAAACCTCGTTAATGCGCATCCTTATGTCCCTTTTACTTCCAACAGGAGGAACAGCAGCCATGAATAATCTCGACGTTGTGAAGGATTACAAAAAGGTAAGATTGATCACGGGTTATATGCCTGGTCGATTCTCACTATATCCAGACTTAACAGTAGAAGAAAACTTAAAATTCTTTGCGACGGTATTTGGAACGACGATTGAAGAAAACTATCATCTTATCAAAGATATCTACCAGCAGATTGAGCCCTTTAAAACAAGAAGAGCAGGCCAATTATCTGGTGGAATGAAGCAAAAGCTTGCATTGTCTTGCGCCTTAATTCACAAACCGGAAATTCTGATCCTGGATGAGCCAACCACAGGTGTAGATGCAGTGTCGCGAAAAGAGTTCTGGGAGATGCTTAAAAGGTTAAAAAACATAGGGATAACCATACTTGTATCCACGCCCTATATGGATGAAGCCACCTTATGTGATCGAATAGCTTTGATTCAAGAGGGAAAAATCATGTCGGTTGCCACACCAGTAGAGATGATGCACTCATTTCCTGAAGATCTGTGGACAGTTAGTTCTAGGAAAATTTACAACACCTCTAAAATATTAGAGATCATTCCATCCTTAATTTCAGTGAATAGTTTTGGACAGGTTTTACACCTTGTTACCGCTAAAGGGCAACATACAACTGGATCAATTCGTGAATTTTTAACAAAGAATGGAGAACATGACATAACCGTTGAATCGGATAAGGCAACGATTGAAGACGTATTTATTTTGTTGATGCAAAAACACAATCAGACCGTATGATCAACAAAGAGCCAGTTATAACGGTAAAAAATATGGTAAAGAAGTTTGGAACTTTTGTTGCAAACGACAACCTTAATTTTGAAGTATACAAAGGGGAAATCTTTGGATTCATCGGCGCGAATGGCGCAGGAAAAACGACTGCCATCCGCATTTTATGTGGTCTCTCCACTCCCACTTCTGGTGAAATGAATGTTGCCGGTTATGATATTTACCACCAGACAGAAAAGATTAAGAAAAACATAGGCTATATGAGCCAAAAATTCTCACTCTATGAAGATCTAACCATCGCTGAGAACATTCGTTTTTTTGGCGGAGTCTACGGGATGAAAATTACGGAACGAAAAGCCAGAACAGAAGAGATGCTAGAGAGACTTGACCTTATGGCATTTAAGAATCGTAAAATTGGTGATTTACCACTCGGATGGAAGCAAAAACTAGCCTTTTCTATTGCCATACTCCATAATCCCAAAATCGTCTTCCTCGATGAGCCAACAGGAGGTGTTGATCCGATCACCAGAAGACAGTTTTGGAATTTAATTTATGAAGCGGTACAAAAAGGGATTACCGTCTTTGTAACCACTCATTATATGGATGAAGCTGAATATTGCGACCGCGTTTCAATCATGTCTGAAGGCCAAATTGTGGCATTAGACACCCCTGAGAACCTGAAAAAGCAATACAATGCAATCAATATGGATGAAGTATTCTTAAAAATTGCACGATGAAAAGATTTCTAGCCTTTCTAAGAAAAGAGTTTCTCCATATCTTCCGCGATCCAAGAACCTTAGTTATACTTTTTGGAATCCCGATCGCTCAATTATTACTTTTTGGTTTTGTTTTAACCAACGAAGTGCGCAATGTAAAAATTGCAGTGGTAGACCATTCAAGAGACTACCTCAGTATAAGATTAACGCAGCAATTAGTCTCTTCTGGTTTTTTTCAAGTTGCAGCAACACCTACATCCGAGTCTGAGTATGAAGGACTGTTTAGAAGCGGAAAAGTGAAAGAAATTGTAATTTTCGAGCCGAACTTTGCTCGACATCTAGTAAACGAAAATAAAGCTGACATTCAACTAATTGCGGACGCATCGGAACCGAATACGGCACAACTTGTAGTAAATTACACCACAGCCATTACAAACAACTTTGTAAAAACCGAGTTTATAAAAGAGCAGAAACAGCCTGGAATAAACATCAAAGCTCGCATGCTTTTTAACGAAAACATGCTCGACTCCTATAATTTCATCCCAGGACTAATCGCAGTTATCCTAATGCTCATATCAGCGATGATGACCGCCATCACCATTACGCGTGAAAAAGAGTCGGGCACGATGGAGATTCTTCTTGCATCGCCTTTAAAACCGATACAAATCATACTTGGAAAAGTCACACCTTACATGATCCTTTCCATAGTCAATGCCTTGGTGGTGCTGTTGATTGGATATTTTGTCTTTAATGTCCCTATCATTGGTAGTCTAGCGCTGTTATTAGCCGAAATACTCTTGTTTATCTTCTTGGCCTTATCACTAGGAATATTGATTTCAACCTTTGCCACCAATCAAGTTACGGCCTTAGCGATATCTGGATTTGTATTGATGCTTCCAAGTATTCTATTATCCGGATTTATCTTTCCTGTGAAAAATATGCCAGCTCCGCTAGAATTTATCTCTAATTTCATTCCGCCACGCTGGTTTATCGAGATCAATAGGACAGTCATGTTAAAAGGTGGTGGACTTGCAGAAGTGTGGCCTAACACTCTAATATTATTGGGCATGTCTGCCCTATTTATTGCAATTAGCATTCGGAAATTCAAAATCAGACTTCAATAATTGAGTATGCGGACCTTATTCTATATTCTTCAAAAAGAGTTTACTCAGATCTTTCGAAATAAATCGATGTTACCGATTATATTCGTTATGCCTTTAGTTCAGATGCTTATTCTAGTTTTTGCAGCTACCAATGAACTTAAGCAAGTCGATTTAGCCCTAGTCGATTACGACCACTCTGCTTCCTCACGAAATCTGATCCATGAGATAAGTGGAAATCCATTTTTTAAAGTGGTAACAGGTCTTAATAATTCCCAGGAAGCTGAGGATTTATTGATGCGGAACAAAGTAAACATAGCTTTAGTCATACCAAAAGAGTTCGACAAAGAACTCACAACGCTTAAGAGAACAGAAGTCCAAGTACTTGTAGATGCCATAAATGGCAATGCTGCACAATTGTCATTGGCATATTTATCAAATGTAATTGGCGCATATAGTCAGAAGGTTTTGATTAAACCCATCAAACCCGAATTTAGGCAAGCTAAGACCATTGAAATTAAGTCGACTTACTGGTATAATCCAGAGTTGAATTATAAATTCTATATGGCTCCGGGGATATTAGTGGTATTAATTACGGTAGTTGGGATGTTATTAGGTGGCATGAATCTGGTGCGCGAAAAAGAGCTGGGAACTATTGAGCAGATCAATGTTACTCCGATTAAGAAATGGCAATTTATTGCGGGCAAGCTCCTACCCTTTCTGATCATTGGTTTATTTGATTTAGCTTTTGGACTTTTATTGGCTAAGTTAGCTTTTAATATTCCCCTTCGAGGAAGCTTATTGCTATTGTTTAGTTTAGCTGCCGTTTATCTGATCTTGGTATTATCGTGGGGACTTTTTATTTCGACCATTAGCGATACGCAGCAGCAAGCAACTTTTGTTTCGTTTTTCTCACTTATCGTATTCATTCTGATGAGTGGTTTGTTTACTCCTGTTGAGAGTATGCCGCAATGGGCACAGAATCTTGACTTTATAAATCCGCTATTTTATTTTGTAAAGATCATGAGGTCTGTTCTATTAAAAGGGTCAAATTTCATCGATATTGTAAATGAATTTGCAGCATTATCGGCCTTTGCCATATCAATGTTTAGCCTTGCTATATTTAGATATCGAAAAACCTCCTAATGAAACTTTCTTATCAAATTTCGAGCTGAACGAGAACGTTCAACCAACAATAACTCGTCACAAATAGGTAGTTTAATAGTTTTGATTACCTTTGCGCCCTTATAAATTATTCATCTTAGCCATTTTATGAAGCGCATTATCGAATACCGAAGATTATTGAATATCACACCTGATACTGATTTAACTGTATTAAAATCGACCTACCGTAATTTAATCAAAGAGTGGCATCCAGATAAATTTGTTGGCGATGAAGAGCGCAAAGCAGAGGCCGAGCATAAAAGCAAGACCATCATTGAAGCTTATCATTTCTTGGTAAGTATTGCTCCAGAAACACAGGCGTTTAACTTAGAGGCCTACACGGCAACGACAAACAGCTCTAACATAGATGATTATTCCTACAAAGGACAAACCTTAAAGATCACCTTTCAGGATGGAAGCATCTATGAGTACTTTGGGGTACCGAAAAGCATCTACAACAAATTCTGTAGTTCATCAACCGTGCTTCGGTTTGCAAGACGTCATATTTTCTTCAATTACACCTATAGAAACGTCAGTAAACAAGCTGCTTAAAGCACTTTAGTTGTTTACTGATTAGTTTATCCAAATTATTTCTGAGGCATAGCTTCCGATCATCCCTTTCACGTCAAGACCTTCAGTCATAAGCTCAGCGCCTGACTTAACGGAGTTTTGTTCTGTTCGATCTTGGAAAGTTAAGGTATACTTCTTCTTCTTTTCTAACCCGCGAAGCTTTATAACTTTCGAAGTAGCTACACTTTCTGAAGGTTTAAAGAGCAAGATCGATCCCTTATTCAGCGAAGTATTGTAATATTCAATCCCATCCCAGTTAATACCATCGGGAGCTGGCAAAATATGATACACATCGGCTGGTGCATCTCCAACCTTCAAACCCCTTAAGATTGGTCGTTGTTTGGATTTATATAAAGGCCAATGCTCTTTAACCCCTACAATCTGATTTGGCGTATAGACACACCAGTTTGTAGCCATATTAGCCCCCATAAAACCTGTCCTCAAAATATATTTTACCCATTGAGGCGAATCATTGATCGTTCCTCCGCTTGGCGCATATCCAGCTTTATTCGGCACCTCACCCAATGGACCTAAATTCATCCCAACATCAGTCTTCAATTGAACTGGATTGATCATATAAGAGCAAGAATAAAAAGATTCACGATGACATTCTGGTCCTCCCGAATCCTCATTCGTCAAAACCGTTATCCGTTGTAGGGTTGTAAAATCTTTTAGTAGACCACCGTTTCCGCAGTGTTCATATCTGAAATTCGGTCTTTTATCGATCATATAGTCCAGGATTTCCAACAGCCCTTCATGACTTAAGTAATCAAATTTGGCTTCAAGTTTCATATCGCTTCGCCAATAGTCGTAGTGCCAATTGTCGTATCTTTCCAAGAGCGCCTTTTTCTCCTTTTCTCGTCCTTCTTTAGTTGCAATGTCAGTCCATTCGAAGGTGAAATTCATATAAAGCGACAGTTTTTGGCTGTTCTGATGAACAATATCTCCTGCGGTCATCCCTTTGGGCCATTTTAAACTATCGGGCCTCCAAAAAGCATATTTCTTAAAATCACCCTTTGTCCAATCTGTGCTTGCCCCATCTAACCAGTCGATATCTATCTTACCTAATTCGGCTCCCCATTGAGCCACCGGGTATTTCTGATAATATTCGGTTAATTGAGCTTCATTACCATGAATACAATATTCGATCAAAGGCTCATTAGGATGATCTTTTAAAGTCTGGGTAATCTTATGGTTCCAGAACCAACGTTTCATCCGATTACTGCCATCATCGACATTACCACGATAAGCACCAAAGAAGACTGCTGGCATTTTAAAAACCTTCTCGCTATCAATAACCACAGCTAAAGAATCCCACAGATAGGATTTATAATTAATTTGAAGTGGATTCTTACCCGTTTTATTCTTAAACTGACCGAAGCTCCATTCATAGCCTACGTATAACCCGTGTCTACCATTCACATCATACATCTGAAAAGGCAACTGACTATTTAAACCCTTGGGTGTCCCTCCATTGGCATCATTGGAAAGATAATAAGAGATATCGGTATTCTCCTTCAGTAAATCAGCATTTACAATTGGCTTATCCTCTTTAAATTTTCGGACTAAATATCTTCCTTTATTAAAATGCCAAAGTGTAACCAATGAATCAGAAGTCAAAGACAGATCTGCAGATACAACGTCCTGATCCTTGATTTGTAAACTCTTTCTAGATTTATTAATGAGTGAGACTTGATTTTCAATTGGACCAACGCCAGGCTTGGCTTGCCATACCGATTCCAAAGATAGATTAGGAGAACCTGAACTAAAGCGAACAGTTAATCTTTTGCCATTAACATTTTCAATTTCAGCATTTTGAAATATCCAATTGACAGATACATTTTCTTTACCTATTTGAATTTGTTTTGGTAAAGGCATCTCAGCAGGTTCCTTAATCCAGTTCCATCCATTATGCACATTCTTAAGTTCCAAAATGAATAAACGATTATGCTCAATAGATATCGTCAACCGGGTATCTTCGGTCTTCAACTGCCATTTAGTGGCATTTTTTATACTTGCACCATACCCAAGTTGAACTATGAGTAATAGTGCTATAATTACATATTTCATAAGAGATAAGTTTATGTCGTACAGAGCTATTGGCAAACAAAGTACGAAATTACCCGTTCAATCCAAGCAATTGAATTTCATTTACAACAAATTGCGGATCAAGATCTTGTTGATCTCTTATTATTATTGTTGCTTTTTCGTAAAATGGAGCCCGAACAATTAATGCTTGATTGATAAAGTCGATTAATTCGGCTCTTTTTTTCCCAGCAATAAGTGGGCGTTCTGTTTTTGAGTTTAATAATCTGGTGGCTAAAACTTCAGTCTCAGGAGCAATATAGATCGTTACTCCATTGGCATTCATAAAATTCATATTCTCGAAGAAGCAAGGCGCTCCTCCTCCGGTTCCAATAACAACATCTTCAAACTGAGAAACCTCCAACAATGCTGATTTTTCCTTTTCTCTAAAAGCAGACTCGCCCTCTTCTGCAAAAATCGCTGGAACGCTCTTAAAATTACGTTCTTCAATAAATTTATCGAGATCGACAAAACTAAAAGACATGATATCAGCTACTTTTCTTCCGATGGTTGACTTTCCGCAACCCATATACCCCACAAGATAGATCCTCATTAGTCGAAATTTAGGAGCATCTGACTAGGTTCGCTATCATCACCTGGACGATTTATCTCGAAAGGGACATCCAAAATTGGGCCTTGAGGCTCAACAATAAAAGACTCAGCCTCCTCTTCAATAGCAGGAATGGCCTCTGGCACAACCTCCTCGTCATCCTCCTTAATAGGCTCTAATTCAACAACTTTACTTACTTGATAACTAGACAACCGCTTTCCTTTTGCTTTATAAGATTTAACCCCTATAAATTCAGCCACATCGACCACCTCATTTTCGCGACCATTTTTCTCCCCACCAAACACCAACTCAAGTCTAGGATAGGAGACCCAGGTGATGCTGATCAGTTTATTATTCGAATTTTCTCCAATGAAATTAGACAATTTACCTCCATTGACCTCAATGGCAAATCGTTTGACATAGTAGAAACTTTGTTCAGCATCGAAATAGACGACTGTTGCTATTTTGGATGGATGGAATTTCTCAATGGAAAGAATATTTTTCTCAAAGTGATTTTCAAGATCATAGCTATAAACTTGATAATCTCCGTCTTTATCAATAGCCAATATTTTTTCGTCGCCAGTAAATTCGCCCAGATACTTACCTCTACCATCGGCATTTAAGCGCAAGACATCTTCATCGAACCAGATTTTCCGACCTCCGAGTGTAGACATACCTTTCTCTTTCAGGGTCACCTTATGGACTTCATTCTTGGTCACAAGATTTCCCATCGATTGTCGCCCTTTGATGGCAAGCTGGGCAATATCAAGCTCATCGACTAATTTTTTAAGCTTTGGTTTTGGCTTAAATGTGATTCGAAGAACTTCAGACTCACCATTTGGGTTAACACTGAAATAATGTATCCTAGACCCTTCGGTACCTAAGGTCATGTTATACTCTTTATCCCTGGTGACACCTGTCACGCTAAAACGTTTCATATAGGTATAACCAGCCTTACCATCCCGATATACTAGGTTATAGATGGTGCGATTGTCATTCTTTTCGAATATCGCCACATGGAGAACATTCTTTCCGATAAAGGCTTTCTCGGTCACCTTGGTTACAAAATAAGAGCCATCACGACGGAACACGATAATATCATCAATATCGGAGCATTCGCATAGGTATTCAGATTTCTTAAGACCGGTACCTATAAAGCCCTCTTCGCGATCGATGTAAAGTTTCTCATTCGCGATGATCACCTTTACGGCTTCAATATTTTCAAAACTTCTAATTTCTGTTTTACGCTCTCTCCCTTTTGAATACTTCGTCTTAAGATGCTCGTACCAAGCTATGCTATAAGGGATTAAATTATTAAGATTAGCCAATACAGCAGCAATACTATCTTCAATACCTTTGATAATCTCGTTGGCTTTATCGGTATTAAACTTCAATATTCGACCCATGCGGATCTCAAGAAGTTTAACAATATCTTCTCTTACTATTTCTCGTCTAAACCGTGGCTTAAATGGTGTTAACCGCGTATCGATATGACTAATTGCTTGATCGATGCTTGCAGACTCCTCAAAGGCCTTATCCTTATAGATACGCTCATCGATAAAGATCTGTTCTAGCGAAGCAAAGTGCCATTGATCTTCAAGTTCACCCATTTGAATCTCGAGTTCAAGCTTTAGCAGATCGATGGTTTTATCGACCGATCGTTTTAAAATATCTGTTACATTAATAAACTTTGGCTTATCGTCTTCTACGATACAGGCGTTAGGCGATACTGAAACTTCGCAATCGGTAAAGGCGTATAATGCGTCAATTGTTTTGTCTGAGCTAATCCCAGGCATAAGGTGAATAAGGATCTCCACATTTGCCGCTGTATTATCGTCAATCTTCTTGACTTTAATTTTACCCTTTTCATTGGCCTTAACGATTGATTCGATGAGTGAAGATGTGGTCCTTCCAAAAGGAATCTCAGTTATAGCTAATGTTTTACTATCAACTTTTTCAATCTTAGCTCGAATTTTTACTGCTCCACCACGCAGACCATCGTTGTATTTTAAAACATCGATATAACCACCTGTTAGGAAGTCGGGATAGAGCTCAAAGTCTTTCTTTTTCAGGTATGAGATACACGCATTTAACAGCTCAATAAAATTATGAGGAAGAATTTTCGAAGCCAATCCAACAGCTATACCCTCGACACCTTGAGCTAATAAAAGTGGAAATTTAACCGGTAAGGTAACTGGTTCGCGATTACGGCTATCGTAAGAGAGTTGCCATTTAGTGGTCTTCGGATTAAATACCACTTCCAATGCAAATTTTGAAAGTCGTGCTTCGATATATCGAGGAGCAGCAGCCCCATCACCAGTCAGTATGTTGCCCCAGTTTCCTTGCGCATCAATTAATAAATCTTTTTGACCTAATTGTACCAAGGCATCCCCAATGGATGCATCTCCATGAGGATGATACATCATCGTCTGTCCGATGATATTGGCAACCTTCGTATACCGACCATCATCCATCTGCCTCATAGCGTGAAGAATACGACGCTGAACAGGTTTTAGCCCATCGTTAACATAAGGTACCGCGCGCTCCAATATGACATACGAAGCGTAGTCAAGAAACCAGTTCTGATACATTGACGACAAATAGACAATGTGATGCAGTTCCTTTTTAGCCTCTTTGGCCTCATGCTCTTCAGGTGTAGATAATCGCTCGATATCTTCTTCGTTAGACATTTGACAGTCGGAATAAATTGGTTATTGGTTTAAGACCTTAAATTTATTGAAAGTAAATTTTAGTAAACTTCATCTTTCTCCACATGGAGATGCTCGATAATGAAATCCTGACGATCAGGTGTATTTTTTCCCATATAGAATTCAAGCATATCAGCCACGGATTCATTTTTATTTAAAATAACAGAGTCTAGTCGAATATCTTCTCCGATGAAATTCTTAAACTCATCAGGAGAGATTTCTCCCAGACCTTTAAATCGGGTTATCTCGGTGCTTGTTCCAAGGACTTTCACGGCAGCATCACGCTCCTGTTCGGAGTAGCAATACATCGTTTTTTTCTTATTTCGAACACGAAATAGCGGTGTTTGAAGGATATAGAGATGACCCTTTTTAATCAATTCAGGAAAGAATTGCAAAAAGAAAGTGATCAACAACAGACGGATATGCATCCCATCAACGTCGGCATCCGTCGAGATGATCACCTTATTGTAGCGCAATTCATCAATACCCTCTTCTATATTTAGAGCCGCTTGAAGCAGATTAAACTCTTCATTTTCGTATACGATTTTTTTGGTTAGGCCATAGCTATTCAGAGGCTTACCACGCAAGCTAAATACAGCTTGAGTAGTCACGTCGCGTGATTTTGTGATTGATCCACTTGCAGAGTCACCCTCCGTAATAAAGATGGAGCTATTTTCTTTTAACTCGTGCGTGGTATTATAGTGAATACGGCAATCACGTAATTTTTTATTATGCAGACTAACCTTTTTTGCTCGTTGTTTTGCAAGCTTTTGAATTCCCGAGATCGCTTTACGTTCGCGTTCCGATTCTTGAATACGTTTAAGAAGAATATCGGCTGTTTGTCCATTCTTATGCAAGAAATTACCCAATTCCTTCTGAACAAAGTTCATGATGAAATTACGCACGGAAGGACCTTCTGGCCCCATATCTTTCGAGCCGAGCTTTGTTTTTGTCTGTGACTCAAACATAGCCTCTTCAACCTTG
>JAPLDS010000071.1:43520-74095 GCA_026391295.1 Bacteroidia bacterium
CTCTAATATCGGATGCATCAAACTCCTTATGGTAATAGTCGCGAATTGTTTTCACCAATGCTTCGCGGAAAGCCGCTAGATGGGTTCCTCCTTGCGGTGTAAACTGACCATTCACGAAAGTGTAATAATCTTCGCCATATTGGTTGCTATGAGTCAGCGCGAACTCAATATCTTCACCTTTCAGATGTATAATTGGGTAGACTGGATCTTGATCGAGGTTCTCTTCGAGTAGATCATATAATCCGTTCTTTGAGATATACTTCTCACCATTAAAATTTATTGTTAATCCTGCATTTAAAAACGTATAGTTTTTCAAGAGTGGGACAATAAATTCCTCGATGTAATGGTAGTTCTTAAATATTTCGGTGTCTGGAGTGAAAATAACCGCCGTTCCATTAGGCTCTTCGGTTTCAACCTCTTCAAAATCTTTGACTAGTTCACCTTTGGAAAAATCGATTTGTTTAAGTTTTCCTTCACGGATAGAGCGGATAGAAAACTCATTGGAGAGCGCATTGACCGCTTTAATACCTACACCATTCAGTCCAACAGATTTCTTGAAGACTTTAGAATCATATTTAGCCCCAGTATTCATTCGAGAAGCCACGTCCATAAGTTTTCCAAGTGGAATACCTCGACCAAAATCTCGCACAGATACAAGCTCGTCGGCCACCGTCACTTCAATCTTGCGACCATTGCCCATCATGAATTCATCGATAGAGTTATCGAGAACCTCTTTCAACAAAACATAAATACCATCATCAGCTGCTGAGCCATCGCCTAATTTGCCGATATACATGCCTGGCCGCTTGCGGATATGCTCTTTCCAATCAAGCGTACGAATTGACTCTTCAGAATAACCTGGGACCATTTTTTTAACGATTTTGTACAAATATAATGAAAAAAAAAAGGCCTCCACCCCTAATTAACAGCCAGTAATCAACACATTTAAGTTGATAAGTTTTTTATCCCGCACAAATAAATCATTTAAGATATATGACCGAACCAAATAGATCATATCAATCAGAAATAAAATATATTTTACTATACAATATGTTTGCATAATTGAATAATTTTAAAGTCTAAATCTAGTGGGCTATTTGTATCTAACTACAAAAAAAATAGGAAAATATAGCAGGTCTTAAATAGCTAATATTAAAAATTTAATCAGAGAAACAACTCATAATTTTATTAAAACCATTAAGTTTGTCAAGAATTATTTGATTCGAATTACGGATCATTTACGCATTGAATTCAGATTTGTATGAATAAAGTAATTGAGAACCTACAGCACGTCTTTCAAACACCCTTCCAGAGCAATGTTTTGGTGTTTGCTGTCATCTTATTCATCATACTCCTCGCCCCTTTAATCTTTAGACGGATAAAGATTCCTGGAATCATCGGGTTAATTTTGGCAGGTGTAATTATTGGACCTCACGGGCTTAATTTAATTGAAAAAAATTCAGCGATTAATTTATTCTCCACCATTGGGCTCCTTTACATTATGTTTTTGGCTGGATTAGAGCTCGATTTAAAAGGATTGTCCGACTATAGGCATAAGAGTTTAGTATTTGGATTTTTTACCTTTGCAGTCCCCCTATCCATCGGATATCCGGTATGTCGTTATTTATTAGAATTTAGTTTTGAGACAAGCTTTCTTGTTTCAAGCATGTTTGCGACCCACACCTTAGTAACATATCCTATTGTTAGTCGATTAGGAATTTCAAGAAATGAAGCTGTGGGAATTACAGTTGGTGGCACCATGCTAACCGACACTGCTGTACTGATTATATTGGCTATAATTACCGGGTCGGTAGGTGGTGAGATTTCGACTGATTTCTGGATTAAATTTTCCATATCTGTTTTATTGTTTTTGGTCATCGTTTTAATGGTTATACCGAAGCTAGCAGCTTGGTTTTTCAAGAATTTTGAAGGAGAAAAAAATTCCCATTTTATCTTTGTGCTGGCGATGGTTTTCTTGGCCGCATTTTTATCTGAGCTAGCTGGCTTAGAACCGATCATTGGTGCATTTGCTGCAGGTATTGCCTTGAATAAATTGATCCCTTCCACTTCAGCTTTAATGAACAGACTAGAATTCGTAGGCAACTCCCTATTTATCCCATTCTTCTTGATAAGTGTAGGAATGCTTATTAACCTCATGGTACTATTAAAAGGACAACATGCCTTAATCATTGCAGGTACCCTAACCATTGTCGCCTTAATTGGGAAATATCTGGCAGCCTGGCTAACAGCCTTCTTCTTCAACTATTCAAAAGCCAATCGCAATTTAATTTTCGGATTAAGCAGTTCGCATGCGGCGGCTACCATTGCGGTTATCATGGTTGGTTTTCGAATCGGCATTGTAGATGAGAATATCCTTAACGGGACTATCGTCCTAATTTTAGTTACCTGTCTTGTTGCCTCGTTTGTCACAGAGTACTCAGCCAAAAAAGTGATAATTGCGGATAAATTAAATGATCCGATACTACCAACTGTTCGCGATCAAAAGATCTTGGTCCCTATTTCGAATCCAAGCACCATGGAGCGATTACTTGATTTAGCAATTGCAATAAAGAATCCAAAGAATCGCTTTCCAATTGTTAGTTTATCGGTTGTAGAAGATGACCTAGAAGCGCGACAAAGACTTATCGAAGCGAAAAAGACATTAGAAAAAGCTATTGTCCATGCGGCCGCAGTTGATCAGGAAGTGGAGATTATTACCAGAATAAGCCAGAATATTCCCAGTGCCATTAAACGAGTTGCAACAGAAATAATGGCCTCTGAGATTATCATTGGATATGCTCTGAAAAGTCAGTTTACAGATATTCTCTTTGGCAATACCATAAGCTATATCGTCGACAATACAAATCAAGCTGTCTGGGTTGGAAGTTTGTCTGAGCATCTCAATCAGCGTAAAAAAATTGTCGTCATTTGTCCACGATATGCCGACCGCGAATATGGTTTTAATCTTTGGCTAGATCGGGTTTTCAGACTTGCCAAAACATTGCAGGTTAGTTGTGATATCTTATCTACATCTGAATCGTTCAAGCATATCAATGACTATAAGAAGATTCACAAGTACAATATTTCATTAAGCCATATTGAATTTGAAGATTGGTCTAACTTCTTAGAAATTGCAAATTTCATTCAACCAAGTGACCTTGTAATCATTGTACTTCCGCGTAATGGCAGTATTTCATACAAAGCAAATCAAGAAGCCATACCTCGTTTAATGGCAAAAAATTTCGAAAATCACGACTTTATCTTAATCTACCCTAATGAGTTAGAGCAAGGTTCTGAAACAATGTTTACACCTGATTTTGATAAGAACATTATCCAAGAAGGGATTAATCAACTATCAAAAAAAGCCAAATCACTCTCCGGAGTCTTTCGAAAAAAGCAATAACATTCACGCTCGAAACTTTCGTGTGAACCGCCTAAATATTCTTAATTTAGCCGCTTCAAAATTCTACTTATGTGGGCACTTTTTGCCGTAGCTTCGGCACTTTTTCTTGGTACGTACGATGTTTTTAAAAAATTAGCACTGAATAAGAATGCCGTTTTACCGGTGCTTTTCTTTTCAACCGCTACCTATGCGCTAATTCTATTGGTGCCAACACTAATCTCAGCTTTTAGTCCTGAATCATTACGAAATACCCTATTTTTTGTTCCCACTGTGCCGCTTGTCCAACATGGCTATTTCTTTATCAAAGCTATTATAGTAACCACATCCTGGATATTTGCTTTTTTTGCCCTTAAACACCTTCCTTTAACGATTGTCTCACCAATTCGTGCGACTGGTCCAATTTGGGTTATCATAGGGGCTATTATTATCTTTTCGGAGCATCTTTCCATGTTGCAATGGATTGGGACAGCTATCACACTTATCTTTTTCTATTTCCTTTCGCTGGCCGGAAAATCGGAAGGTTTTCATTTTACAACCAACAAATGGATCTTATTTCTGATTGCTGGAACGCTATTGGGATCCATTAGTGGATTATATGATAAATTTTTAATTCAGCATTTCGATCGGATGGCCATGCAGGCCTGGTCGACGATCTACCAGATCGCGCTTTTGGGACCCATTGTCATGCTTTTGTGGTATCCTAAAAGAAAGGAGAACACACCTTTTGAATGGCGCTGGTCGATACCCATGATTGGCATCTTCCTTGTGGTGGCAGATTTCCTTTATTTCTATGCCATTGGATATGAAGATTCTTTAATCTCAGTTATCTCAGCTCTTCGTCGTGGAGGTGTAATTATCTCTTTTACTCTTGGAGCAATAATTTTCAAAGAGCAAAATGTTAGAAAAAAAGCTTGGTTACTAATTGGGATTGTAACTGGAGTAATTTTGTTGGTCTTAGGAAGTAAATAATTCTATTTCACCTCTTGATTTTTTAGGTTTTAATAACCCTAGCAAGTGCGCCTGGAATTTGAATAAGATCATAGACATTGTTGTAAATAAGGTACTTGTTCTCCCAGTGAGTAGCAAATTTCTCTTTATATTCACGAAGACCTTTGTAGTGAGAGAAGCTTTTAATCTTTTGGTAAGCAAACTTGATTGATTTTTCTTTAAAAGTATTTGGATCATCGATGCCCGACAGCGGTGCAAATCCAATATTAACTGAATTGCATCCCTTATTTTTAAGATAATCAAAGAGCTCAACTAAAATATAGTCCATCACACCATTGGGGGCATCCGTAGATTTGCGTATTAAGTCACAAGTACCTTCACCTGGAGCATAATCAGGAATAACATTTAAAAAAGCTACGATTTTCTCTTCTGAATTTTCAACCGTTATGATGGTTTGCTCTTTTAACTCTTCCCAAATAAACATCCCTTGTGAAAATATGATTTCACTTCGTCCCGTATCTTCAAGCCATTCATCAGAAACAGATTTAATCTTCTGCAAAACACCATCTTTTATAGGTGCTTCATGAATGATGGTTTTATAACCACCATCTTTAACTTTTGAAATTGCATTTCGAATCGACTTCTTAGCTCCACCTTCAAGTGAGAAAACGTTTAAATCAACAATCCCCTCTTGACCTAAAAACAGCACATTTTTCTTACTTTGTTTATAGATTGGAAGATCTGCTTCAGAGACCCGGTAATAGATGCTTTTCAGCCCTATATCAAAACAATATCGATCGAAAAGATCAATCGTGGCAATTAGTTGTTGCTCGTCTGGCGCTACAGGATTTTCCAATACGACCGCAAAATTTCCCGCTGGACGATAGGAAACAAAGGCATTTAATCCTTCGGGTTCAAAAATCATCTTATCGAAATAGGTCTTGAAATAATCAAGCGACGATTTACCATAACTCTGAACAAGTTCACGTGGACGTTGCAGTTCTAAGTCAGAGGGAAATATCTTCTGAAAATAGGGACGGATAAGAGAATAGATCAGAAATCCCAACGATAAGAAGCCGCTAATATTTATGGACAAGACAAATTTAGTAGCAAAAGGATCTAGAGCGATTAGATCACTACTTCCGACCATAAAGTAATTCTGAACAGCATAACGCAGAGATTGAATAATATTAAAATCGATGTTAAAATGTTTCTTATCCAAGTAATAAAAGCCAATAACACTATAAACTAGGACTGCCAGCATGCTTAGGACCGCTGTCTGAATCCCCACCGTTCGCAATCGGGGGTTGTTTTTCACATAGTAATCTCTTTTGGTGGCTATCAGCACCAACATGACAACCAAGGCAGCCAAAGCCTCTTCATAGTCAATTGCCTTTGTGAGATTTCCAATCATTGAAATAAAAGAGAGAACAAAAGCAAACCACCATGCTATTTTCAGTCCTTTCAGCATAAAGGAAGCAGTCACTAATAAAAAGAGACCAAGGACTAGGACAAAATAATTGGAGACAATAATCGCATCCATAGGCAAGAAATCAGATAGCCAGTGAACACGTTCAGCAATTGCAGGGGTAAGGACAGAGATAATATTGATTATTCCTAGTGCTAAAAGCAGCAAAGCAGGAATAATACGCATAAGAAATTTATTTATTTTCATTAAAAATCCAGCGAATCCAGCTACAAGAGGGAGCCAAAACTCAAAAAATCGATAAAGCAGCGTTGCAGAGACAGCCTCAATAGTTGAATAGCCTAATCGAACCAATACGAAGGTCATAGAGAGTTCGATGGCACCAAGTCCTCGTAAGAATGGAGAGACAATCAAGAAAATTACAGAGATGACATATCCTAAAAATGCAGCGAATAATGATGGGTGCAGGTTTAAGGCAAGCATGGCCACATACAAATGAGAAATACCAACGACCTCTATCAAGATTGAATAAAATACCGTTCTAAAGAACTTTTTCTTACTTATGCTATTTGTCTGAATATCAACAGACAGAACTTGTAGAAAAGAGAATGATTTAATTAACCACCGATAAAATAATCCCTTTTTAATGATTGATCGATAGCCTAAATATACCAGAACAATTAGAATAAGAATAGCCAAAAAAGCTAACCACTCACCAGAACCAATCTCACCATGGAGAAGCGAGTAAATAAATAGAGGCACAGCGACCAAGACAACAGATAAGATACCAACAAAACCATAGATGGATGAGGCAAAATGAATTTGTGATTTGGTTAACCCCTTCTCCTCTATATCTCCAGTAAAAAAAGCCAATGAAGAGATCCCTCCGGCAGGCAAGAAGATGCTGATAAGATTGCGCTTAAGAAATAAGACTATAGCAATTCCAAGAGGTATTCGATGTCGAATGGAAGCGAAAGAGGCAACATACATCAACCCCTGCAGCACAATATAAAGCCCAGTTAAGATGATTCCGAGAAGGACTAGCGACCAAGAAGCAGAGCCCAAGACATGCCGCACTTCAACCAATTCAGTTTGCTCGTGGCTAATAAACCATATCCCAATTCCAATGGATAGAATTGTAAATATAGCTTGAGCTAGCATTTTGCTATTCTCAACCAGAAAAGAAAGACTTCTCTCCTTTAAAAATTTAAGGAATAAAAATAAATACCGCTTAATTTTTTTCAGAAACATCTAAATCCTTTACTTAACCGAAAACTTATACATACAGGCAGATGAATAGATCTGACCTGGTCTTAAGACAACAGAAGGAAATTCAGGATGATTAGGTGAGTCAGGAAAATGTTGGGTTTCTAAACACAAGGCAGAACGAAAGCCATAGGGCTTATTTTCTTTACCTATCTCCTTGCCTTTTAAGAAGTTGCCGCAATAAAACTGCACACCTGGCTCATTGGTAAAGACTTGCATAAATCGTCCACTTATTGGATCATATACAGAAGCTGCTAAGGAGATTTTTTGATCTTTCTCTTTATTGAGAACAAAATTATGATCATACCCTAACCCAAAAGTAAGTTGCTCATGCTTATCATTGATCCGAGAACCAACAGTGGCTGGTGTAGTGAAATCAAAAGGAGTACCTTTCACTGGCTCCAATTTTCCGGTAGGAATCAATGTAGGATCAACAGGGGTAAAATGATCGGCGTTAATCATCAACACATGATCTAATATATCTTTATTTCCAGCGCCATGAAGATTAAAATAGCTATGGTTAGTTAAGTTAATTACGGTTGGTTTATTGGTACTAGCTGAATAATAGATTGAGACTTCATTTTGATCTGTTAAACGGTAAACGATCATCACTTTTAGCATTCCTGGATAACCTTCATCCATATCTGGGGAAACCATGGTAAGTTCTAGCTCTTGATCACTATTTTGTTTGGCATCCCAAACCTTCATAGAAAAACCCTTAATACCGCCGTGTAGGGCATTTGGACCATTATTTACTGCGATTTTATAATTGACATCATCTAATTTAAATCCGCCTTTTGCAATTCGATTACCATAACGACCAATGGCTGCACCAAAATATTGCTCATTACCATTTAGATAACCATCTAAACTACTATAGCCGAGCACTACATCTTCGAATTTTCCACTACGATCCGGAACCATCAAAGAAACTATACGACCACCATAATTTGTTATGCTAAGTTCTAAACCATTTTTATTCTTCAAGGTAAATAACTTTGCTGTAGCCCCATTTAGTGACTTATTAAATGCCTGAGGATCGATACCTGATTTTAATTTCTGATGACTGCAGAAAACAAATGATAGCGCAATAAGTAAGGAAAGTGTAATTAATTTCATTGGTTAGAGAATTTTTAGGTTGAATACCCACAAAGATAAACAATATATTTTATTGGTTTCGAGATTATAATCTCACTTAAAATTTTTAATTTGCAACACCTAAGCAAGTCTAAATTGTTATTCGACCGATCTATTTTCCAATACGAACCATCAAAAACTAACAATTCATGAAAGAAACAAACCAAGCAACTCGTCGAGATTTCCTTAAGAAATCGGCTGCGGCATCAGCAATTCTGACGATCCCCAGCATCATTCCAGCTCAGGCCTTTGGAGCAAATGATCGTATCAATGCGGCTATCCTAGGTGTAAATGGCCGAGGAAAGAGTCATATTGAAGGATTGATGAAACAGAAGAATGTACAAATCAAAACTTTCGTTGATCCAGATCTTATTGTGGCGAACGAAAGAGCAAAAGATTTTGAAAAAACCTACGGAGCAAAAGTTAATGTTATCCAGGACATGCGACGGGTATTCGACAACAAGGACATTGATGTGGTTACCATTGCAACACCGAACCACTGGCATGCATTAGCCACGATATGGGCTTGCCAGGCAGGTAAAGATGTCTACGTTGAGAAACCAGGTTCACATAATATCTGGGAAGGCCGCAAGATGGTTGAAGCGGTTCACAAATATGACCGGATTGTTCAACATGGAGTTCAGCTGCGTAGTTCAGTAGCTATTCGAGAGGCCATACAGCTTCTACGCGATGGATATATTGGCAAAGTATATATGGCAAGAGGGCTAGTATTCAGAAAAAGGCCAGATATTGGGAATAAGCCTCTTGAGAATGTTCCTGAAGGATTAAACTATGATTTATGGACTGGTCCAGCACCTAAACGTCCATTTACCAAGAATCTAGTCCATTACAACTGGCATTGGCATTGGGATTATGGCAATGGTGATGTTGGAAACCAAGGAATTCACGAGACAGACCTATGTATGTGGGGATTAGATGTTGGCTTACCATCAAAGATTACCGCGATGGGTGGAAAATTCTTATGGGATGATTGCAAAGAGACTCCTGAAGTGCTAAGCTCTATTTACCACTATCCAGACGAGAAAAAAATCATCCAGTTTGAAGTACGTCCATGGCATACGAATGCTGAAGATGGCTCAACAGTTGGAAACATTTTTTATGGCGATAAGGGTTATATGGTTATCAAAGGTTACGACAGCTATGAGACCTTCCTTGGAGACGATAAAACACCAGGAAAAAAGGGCAAAGAAGGTGGCGATCACTTTAAGAACTTTATTGACGCAGTAAGGGCTCATGACTCGTCGATGTTGCATGGTCCAGTTGAAAGTGCACACCTCTCCTCTTCATTAGCTCATTTAGGAAATATTGCTTACCGGACTGGCAGAGTCTTGACATTTAATCCCAAATCAGAATCATTCATCAATGACCCGGAAGCCGACAGAATGCTAACTCGTAATTATAGAGCACCATACATTGTTCCTGAAAATGTATAAAGTAGGATTGTCACAAAAAAAGGGATGCATTTGCATCCCTTTTTTTGATCTAAACGAAATTCATAGATCTATTAAAATTTAAGAATCATCCTTGGATTAAGTGGCAGTGATTTATAAAGAATTGTCGCATCAGATTTCGAAACTACAATCTCTATCTGAGGTTTAATTGGTTCACGATTGAGATGGGTTATAGCGTCCAATGAACGCGATACTTCAAGTTTACTATAACTCTCACGCAATTCGGTAATTGCCTTTAATCCTTCTGGATCAGGCAGTTCACTTTGTGATACAATTAATCGAAGATTGCGGTTAAAGTCCATCACGACTAAAACATCACCTTGTTTAGTGATCTTAGGCTCTTGAGCCATTTTGCTGGCTTCTAAGGTATCTTTAGGAGCTATTTTCTCAACAAAGACAATCTTTGGAATTGTTGCTTCAATATTTTTCACCACAAATGGTTCAGATGCCCAATTTGTTAATACTTCAGAGTTGTGGTGTTTAATCGAATTACTCAATGTTAATTGAATAATTTTAGCTTCATGTAAAACAACCCCTTTCAATTCAATTATAGCCAACTTACTTGACAAATCTAATACCAAATAGTTGGAGTCTTCAGTGGCTAAAGCTAATCTAGACTGAGCTATAAACTCTTTTTTCTTTAACTCAATCAGCTTATCTACTGACTCTTTAGAATTAGTGCCATTAGAAGTCTCTGCAGAATCATCCGCATTTTTGGCTGGCTTCGCATTTTTATCTTTCTCTTCTGTCGTATGCACAACAACCTTTGGAAGTACTGATTTTGTAAATACAGGCAAAATAACCGTACTTGTTAGGATATAAATAAAGCTAACACCTAAAACAGCCGTAACGATCCAAAAAACTAGTTTATTTTTCATCGTCATATCTTTAGTAAATAAACACTTTAGAACCTTTACTTAAGGTATTATAAATCAACTCTAAATCCTTATCCCCTAAACGGACACAACCATGAGTCACAGGAAGTCCAAGGAAACGCTGATAAAGGGTGCCATGAAGCATATAGCCATTCCCAATTTCAAGTGCATAATCACCCAACGTTGCATAATCAATACGTTCAGAAGATCGAGCAGAAGGTATAGGTAACCCATCTTCAATAAATGCCCAGTCAGGTTTTATCCAAGGTCTTGATTGCTGTTTGTTGCGCACCGTAAAAATACCCTTAGGGGTTTTAAAAACGATTCTTTTTGTCCCAGATATTAATAATTCATTTTTACCTGTAGAACACATTCCGGTTTTAATCGTGTCGCCAGCAGCATTCCGCAGCGAGAATCTATTTTCAGCCGTATTAACAACAATAAATGGCTTAACTGGCTTTAGTTTATCTATCCGACTCTCTAGAGAAGCTGTATTTCTTCTTGATTTTTGTGCCAATTTATCAATATTTTTTTGTGATTTTCCCTCATAAGATGACGAATCGCCAAACCAGCCTTTAACTTGATAAGCGGTCTCCTGATAGTCTGGAGTATTCAAGATCATGAGAATAGAAAAAATCAAAAAAACTAGTGGAATAATCCATTTAGCGATGCTCAGGACTAACCGATAAGGTTTCTCTTCGATTTCCATTTTAGTATAAGTTAGTTTAATAATTCAGCGAGTGATTGCATTGATCCAACTATTGTAACGGGAGTGCCAACAGACATACGACTAAACAGTTCATCCATTTCACTATTTTCAAGTGCTACGCAACCACTAGTCCAATCGGCCCCTTTGCCTCCCTCACCATGTATTTCTATTAATCCACCAATATTACTATTTCTGGATAAGGAACCTTGTCTTTTCTTCCGATTAAAAGCCGCATAATCTTCCTCATTTGGATAATTAATTAGCATTGCCTTATAATATCGTGAATCACCATTACCTTTTTTCTTGATTACCCTGTACATCCCTTCAGGTGTAGCTTTGTCACCTGCAAAGGCTTTATCTCCAATCCAGTTACGACCAAATTCCACATCGTATTCTTTAGAGAGTTTTCCACGATAATATAAATATCCTTTATGCTTCATCTTATCTACAATAAATGCATAGGCATTATTCTGAGCAGAAGATCGAATGGTTGAAGCAAACCACTCTTGCCATTTAGGGAAGTTATTAAAATATTCTTTAATAAGGATGTTAACCTCCTTATCAGCAATACCAATACGTAATTTACCTTCGTTTAATTTTTTAGTAGCGAGCATAATATCACCACTACTAAACGCATTTAGACCTTGGTCTAGAAAAAGTTTACCAAACTCATAATTTTTTCGAACATTAACTTTCAGGGGAAGGTGAATAAACACCTCGTGATAGTTATCCAGTTTATGTTTAAGCAATTCTATTTCTTGAAGATATTTCATCTTCATCGAATTCTTATTTGTACCTGAGGAGGCACTTGCTTGCTCAGCTTTTAATTTTGCAGCTAGGATAAGTTCTTTAGATTTCGAATAATTCCGAAAGAAGAAGAACCGCTGATTTTGCATTTTCCATTCAATAAGTGCAGCTTTATATTTCTTATCAGCAGCACCATAATATTCGGGAGAATAAACATCTGCATTCGCACTTTTTGCTTTAGCTAAAATAGACTGACACGTTTTAAATTCAGCTAGTGGTGGATTATTCATGGTCAACAAAAGAATCACATAAACAATCACAAAAATTGAGAGTAGGATTCCAACACTAATAAACAACTTCTTTTTCCAACCCAGTTTCATGCGGAATAAATAAAATCAAAATATTAACCTTCCGCAATAAGCGGTTAGCAAAGTAACTTAAAAAATTGATCTCTAAAAGTACCCCTAGAGAAGAATAACCAAAATAAATTTCAAAAAGAACCCCCGGAAGTAATTCCGAGGGTTTAAATCTTTTTTAGCTTAAAAAGAATTACTTCTTTTTCTTGCCACCTTTAGATTTAGCTTTTTCAATAACGTCTGTTAATTCAGTGTTGATTGATTTAGCTTTTTCTACAGCTGGTTTAACTTTTCCAGCAAGAGTTAAGATGTCTTCGTTGTTGGTAACACCAGCAGTAACTTCAGTACTGATAGTTTCAACAGCAGCGATTTCTTGGCCAATTGCTTCTAGAGCAGCTTTACCTTCTTTACCCTTAGGTGCTTTTGCTAACAATTCTTTGTTAGAAGCAACAACAGTAGCGATTTCAGCTAGAGCAGCAGTTACTTCAGCTTTCAAAGCAGCTTTCTTAGCAGTAGTTTCTTCAACAGCTTTACCTGCAAGAGTGTTTACAGATGCAAGAGTAGTTTTAGCAGCATCGTAGTTTCTGAACAATACAAATTTAGAATTTTGTTCTTCAACTGCAGTTACAGCAGATTTAAGCGCTTCAGAAGCAGCGTTGAATGATTCAGGTACATAACGATCAGCACCTGCAGTTTTTGCAGCTTCGATAGCAACGTTTGCAGCATCGATTTCAGCTTGTGGTGCTTTTGCACAGCTAGCCAAAGTAACAACTAATACACTAAAAGCAACCAGTTTTAATAAATTTTTCATAATTTTGAAGATAAATTTAAAGTAATAAAAGTTTTTGCAATTCTTAAAAATATATGATTTAGACGCAAACACAGGCCAAGGTCACATTATTTTGCATATTTTTTTTTAATTTTGACAAAAGAAATTTTCTAAATTATTAATTTACAATGATTTATCTGTTTTAAATGATGACAATAAAAAGTTCCGTAAAGGACTATTCAGATATAGAAATCATCAGACTTATTAAGCAAGAGCATAATACGAACCTATTTGAAGAGCTTTATAAGCGTTATTCAGATAAAGTTTTCGATAAATGTTACTCTCTGCTTAAGGATAAAACACTAGCACAAGAATTTGCACAAGATATTTTCTGCAAAGTTTTTGAACGATTAGCCGATTTTAGAGGCGAATCAAATTTCTCAACCTGGCTTTATGCGATAACCTATAATAACTGTATCGAGCATCTTCGGACTAAAAAGAAGATGAACTACCCCGATTGGAACAGTCAACATGAATTACCGGATGTTATTGATGAACTAAATGAAAAGGAGATCAACAGTGAACGACTGATGCAAATTCTTGAATTGATCCATCCCGAAGAAAAAGCATTATTAACGATGCACTACATCGACAACGTTCCAATTGCCTATATAAAAACCGCCTTGAAAATTAGCGAAAGTGCTGCTAAAATGCGACTTAAACGTGCTAGAGACCGAGTTGCTTTCCTTTATAAAGAACAATACAAGCGCGACTAGTCACCACTTTTTTTGTGACTTTTGAATAATATTCCGTCAAAAGAGAAAAATATTCCATGAAAGATTTTATCCTAAAATATTTATTTCGGATTGATCCCAATACCCCCGGACAGAACTTACTTAAATCGTTCACTGCTTTATTTCCTGAAGCAACAAATGTTGAATGGTCTAAGGAAAAAGAGAATCGATTTGAGGTTATTTTTCGTATCAATGGCAACGAACAGATCGCCTTATTCGAAAAGTCAGGCAAATGGTTAAGGACAGAAACGAATTGCAAAATCGAGGAGCTCGACGAGTCGATTCGCGAAAAACTTGAGGCATTTGGACAAATCATGAGCTCAATATATCGGGAAAAAGCAAACAATGTAGACAGTTACGAGTTTATCATCCGAGATCATTTTCAGGTAAGACATATCTTTATTACCGACTCAGAGGGTAATATTACCGAGAGAAGAAATTTTGACGAGGGAGAGCTACTCTAATACAACCACTTTTAAGGGCTCAACAAACAGATCCAAAGCCTATCTGCTTCCACCCAATTCGTGGTGGCGATTACAAGAACACAAATGATCATTCACCATTCCAGTAGCTTGCATATAAGCATAGATAATGGTGGAACCAACAAAAGAAAACCCTCGCTTCTTTAGGTCTTTAGAAATTAGTTTAGATATTTCAGTCTCCGCTGGCAAATCCTTGATCGTTTTATAGCTATTTTGAATAGGCTTTCCATCCACAAAGCTCCAGATATAAGAAGCGAAGCTACCATGTTGCTCCTGAATAGTTAAAAAAGCGTGGGCATTTTTTATCGTCGAGGTTATTTTTAGTCGATTTCGTATAATTCCCGCATCATTCATTAAAGATTCAACCTTAATCGAATCATATCTAGCTATTATCTCAGGCTTAAACTGATCAAAGACTTTTCGGTAATGTTCGCGTTTGCGCAGTACCGTTAGCCAACTTAATCCAGCCTGAGCACCCTCGAGTGTTAAAAATTCAAATAATGTATAATCATCATATACAGGAACACCCCACTCAACATCATGATAATGAACATACTGATCATCGCCCAGACACCACTCACATTTCATTACAGTAGTTTTAACATTAATATTCTAATATTATAGAACCATTCCAATCCCACAAAAACAATTTTGCTATTTTTGTAAGCTACCAAAATAGACATGCTCTCTCGGATGAAAAAATTTCTTGCCATATTTTTACTTTCAGCACTTTCATTTCCAGCCTTCTCGCAACTAAACCTAGATCAATATTTCTACATTGGTAGAAGTCGCATCTATTTTGGAAACTATGTTAGTGCCATTGAAAATCTAAATATAGTTATAAAACTTAGACCCAGTCTGCCTGAACCCTATTATTACAGAGGAATGGCCAAACATTACATCGATGATTTTAGGGGTGCTAAAAATGATTACGACAAAGCGATAGAGATCAAGCCTTTTTATCCAGAGGCTTATACGTACCGCGGAATGGCCAATTATGAGCTTAAAAACTATAAAGAAGCTATCATTGATTATACCAAAGCATTGGAATTTAAAAACGATGATCAAGCGACCTATAGCAATCGAGGGATTACGAAGGCAGCTATGGAGGACCTCACAGGTGCCATTGAGGATTATACCAAAGCACTAGAGATTGATCCAACATTAGCAAACACCTATCTAAACAGAAGCTCGGCCAAGCAAATGAAAAACGATCTTGATGGTGCCATCAAAGATTGCGATGCAGCGATCAAGATTAGACCTCACTATGCTGGAGCCTATTTAATGCGAGGAATAGCGAGATTTGAAAAACTTGATTATGCCGGGGCTTTAAAAGATTACGACCTTTGTATTAGACTAGATCCCAAAATGGCGCAGGCATTTGTCAATAGAGGTATTGTCAAACATAAATTAGAAGATACCAAAGGGGCTATTCCCGATTACGATATGGCGATTAAATTAAACCCTGGGATCGCAGTTGCATGGCTCAACAGAGGAATCGCAAAAGAAACACTTAAACTTACTGGATTTGAAAATGATTTTGCCATGGCAGAAGAACTAGATCCAAACTATGCACAATTTAGAAAACGCCTCGATGCAGAGCAGGAGCGCGAAAGACAAAGACGCCAATATGGCTTTGTCCTTCCAACAAGTAATCCAAATCAAAACGGACAAAACAAAGGATCTGCAAAGGGAGCAAATCAGCCGACCAACAATTCACCTGCTGTAAATACAGCTTCGGCTGCTACCGCTCAAAATCAGCCGACTGCAGCTGTAACTAAAGCAACAGCTGATACCACAGCATCCAAACAGCCAGATCAAAAAGGTCCAGTTACTCAAAAACGAGCGCGTAGAAACATTATCGTTCGCACAGGCGGAGAGGTTACAGAGACAGAGATCGCTCGAGGAATGGTTCAAAATAGAAATGTAAAAATCGAGTTAAAACCTGAATTTATAATCTCAATTTTCCATAAAGACTCGGTTAACTTTGAACGTTTACAGTATTACAGTTTAGAAGTAGATGCTTTAAATCGGAAAAACAACAATCAACCATTTATGTTAATTACCAATAAACCGGCAAGAAATGACGATTGGAGGATTGAAGAATACAACGAGAGTGTTACGCTGAGCAATAAAACAATTCAAAACAACAAGAAGAACCCAGATGCCTATTTCAATCGAGCGGTCTACTATGAGTTATTGAAGAATTACGATCAAGCGATCGAGGATTACAACAGAACAATTAAAATCGATAGCCACAATATTCTAGCCTATTTCAGTCGAGCCAATGCGCTTATGAAACGGGTTGACTACATTCTTAAACCTGGTCTTTTGCCAGAACCAACAACGTTGAACATAAATGGGACGAAAGCCTCTTTAAATGCACCAAAAGAACAAAAAGTTCTAGATTACGATGACATCATTAAAGACTACGAGTCGATCTTATATATGAATCCTCGATTTATCTTCGCTTGGTTTAACATGGGTAATACGAAGGTTAAAAAGAAAGATTATCTCTCCGCTATCAATGATTTCTCGAAAGCGATCGAACTTGAGCCAGACTTTGCAGAGGCTTATTTCAATAGAGGCTTAACGCGAATTTTCCTTGACGACTTAGAGGGTGGATCACTTGATTTAAGTAAGGCAGGTGAGCTTGGACTTATCGAAGCATACAATGTAATAAAACGCTATTGTAATTAGGAATGGCAAACCAACCATTAGCAGAAAGGCTTAGACCTTCGAATCTCGAGGAGTATATCGGGCAGAAACATCTGGTTGGTGAGGGGGCTGTATTGCGTAAGATGATCGATTCGGGCCACCTATCGTCTATCATCCTCTGGGGACCACCAGGCGTTGGAAAGACGACACTAGCCAAGATTATTGCCAACTCCTTAAATAGACCTTTCTACATTCTAAGTGCGATAAATTCAGGCGTAAAAGACATTCGAGAAGTTATTGACAAAGCCAAAAGCAACTCTTTTTTCAGTGCTCCCAATCCAATACTATTCATAGATGAGATTCACCGTTTTAGCAAGGCACAACAAGACTCTTTACTTGGCGCTGTTGAACAAGGGCTGGTGACTTTAATTGGTGCCACCACAGAAAACCCATCATTTGAGGTTATCTCTCCCCTACTCTCGCGCTGTCAAGTCTATATCCTTAAATCATTGGAAAAAGAGGATTTATTGCAACTGTTAGACCAAGCTCTTAAACTCGACTTTGAACTAAAAGAAAAGAAAATCACCCTAAAGGAGACAGAGGCTTTACTTCGATTTTCTGGAGGTGATGCCCGAAAGCTTTTAAATGTCTTAGAGATTGTGCTCAATGCCGAAACAGAGTCGAAGATTGTAATTACCAATGAAAAGGTGACCTCAAGACTCCAGGAGAACCTGGCACTTTACGATAAGAATGGAGAGATGCATTATGATATCATCTCAGCTTTTATCAAGAGTATTCGGGGTGGTGATCCTGATGGAGCGGTCTATTATTTAGCTAGAATGCTAGAAGGTGGGGAGGATGTAAAATTTATTGCCCGCCGACTCTTAATCTTATCTTCCGAAGACATCGGCTTAGCGAATCCAAATGCTTTATTAATCGCGCAAAGCACCTTTGATGCAGTGCATAAAATTGGGATGCCAGAATCACGTATTATTTTATCAGAATGCACGATTTATTTAGCCACATCGCCCAAAAGCAATTCGGCTTATCTAGCTATTGATGCGGCGCTTGATGAGGTGCGAACATCCGGACATCTGCCTATACCACTGCATCTGCGCAACGCACCAACTAAATTAATGAAAGATATTGGATACGGTAAGGAGTATAAATATGCACACTCCTACGAAGGAAATTTCGTCGAACAAGAATTTTTACCCAAAAAGATTTCTAAGAAAAGGTTTTATACCCCTCAAAACAACTCTACAGAACTAAAGATTCTAGAGCGCCTGCAGACTTGGTGGAAAACCAGGTACGGCAAGTAATACTATTTTATATCGTGCAGATCGTAAGGTGTTTCCTGGTAGACGTAATAGTTCAGCCAGTTTAAAAACAGTAGGTTTGCGTGTGATCTCCAGCTTAAGACTGGATTTTTAGAGGGGTCATTTTCCTTATAATAGTTATGAGGAAGTTCTATTGGAAGCCCTTTATCGAAATCGCGTTTATATTCACGACCCAGTGTTCCTCTAGAATATTCAGGATGGCCTGTAATAAAAAGCTGTTTGCCTTTATTGGCCATCACCATATGAACACCTGCTTGTTCAGAAAACGAAATTAATTCCAAGTCTTTAATTTTGCGAATATCTTCGGCTAAGATCTGTGTATGACGTGAGTGTGGTGCTTTAAAAACATCATCAAAACCGCGGAAAATTGGAAGTTTAGGATCTGAAAAAGAGTGTTCAAAGACCCCAAACATTTTTTTATCTAAAGGATATTTCTCAACACCATAAAAATGGTGCAAACCTGCCTGAGCACCCCAACAGATAAACATCGTTGAAGTGACATGGTTTTTCGTCCAATCAAAAATTTTGCAAATCTCATTCCAATAATCGACCTCTTCAAATTTAAGATGCTCAACTGGTGCGCCAGTGATAATCATACCATCGTATTTGTTCTCTTTAATCTCTGAGAAAGTATGATAGAAAGTATTGAGATGGTCTTTGGAAGTATTTTTTGAAATATGCCCCTCGATCTGCAGAAAATCGATCTCAATCTGAATGGGTGAATTAGACAGCAACCTCAACAAGTCTGTCTCGGTAGCAATCTTCAATGGCATTAGATTGAGAATAATCAGCTTTAATGGACGAATATCCTGGTGTGCAGCTTGGGTTTCGTTCATCACAAAAATATTCTCTTTGCTTAGAAGATCAATTGCAGGAAGGCCGTCTGGCAGATTTAATGGCATAATAGGAGTTTAATAATTTATTCAAAAAACAACTTGAATAAGAAAAAGTAAACAAAGGTAAGCACACTTTTGGTATGCTTTACCTTTGTTTATCAGAATATATTTAAATTTTTGCGAATGCTTGTTCGAAATCTGCGATGATATCTTCAATATGCTCGATACCCACAGAGACACGCAATCCAGCAGGCTCAACACCAGCGCTTACTTGTTCCGCTTCACTAAGTTGAGAGTGTGTTGTTGCAGAAGGCTGAATAATCAAGGTGCGCACGTCACCAACGTTAGCTAAATGACTTACTAACTGAAGATTGTCAACGGTTTGCATCGCTTTCTCTTTAACGCCTTTTACGATAAATGAAAGCACTGAACCTGGTCCTTTTGGCATGTATTTCTTAGCCAATTCATAATTTTCATTTCCTTCAAGTCCTGGATAGTTTACAGACTGAACTTTCGGATGTTTCTGAAGCCATTTTGCAAGGGCAAGCGTGTTCTGCACATGACGCTCAACACGTAAGGATAGAGTCTCAATACCCTGAATCAACTGGAATGAGTTGAATGGGCTAATTGCTGGACCAAAGTCACGCAATCCTTCTACACGAGCACGGATGATAAAGGCAATGTTTCCAAATGGTCCATCGGTACCGAAAACATCCCAGAATTTTAATCCATGATAACCCTCTGAAGGCTCAGTGAAGCCAGGATATTTTCCATTTCCCCAGTTGAAATTACCACCATCAATAATTACACCACCAATAGATGATCCATGACCGCCAATCCATTTTGTAGCAGATTCAACAACCACGTGTGCACCATGCTCTAATGGACGAAATAAAGCACCACCGCATCCGAAAGTATTGTCAACAATAATTGGAAGATCATATTTCTTAGCTAGAGCAGCTAATTTCTCAAAGTCAGGAATAGAGAAACTTGGATTACCAATAGTTTCGAAGTAAAGAGCTTTGGTCTTACCATCAATCAATTTCTCGAAACTAGCAGGATTTAAGTCAGCCGCAAAACGACCTTCGATAACCAAGTTCTTAAACGATACTTTAAACTGGTTAAATGTTCCACCATAAAGGTATGGCGAAGTAACGATATTGTCACCTGAACCAGCGATATTTGTAATAGCAATAAACTGAGCCGCGTGACCAGAGGCTACAGCTAAAGCAGCCACACCACCTTCAAGAGCAGCCATACGCTTCTCAAAAACATCGGTAGTTGGATTCATCAAACGGGTATAGATATTACCGAACTCTTTTAATCCAAAAAGATTGGCAGCATGTTCTGCATTTTTAAAGACGTAAGATGTAGTTTGGTAAATTGGCACCGCACGGGATAGCGTATCGCCATCAGGGGTGTGTCCAGCATGGACTTGAAGTGTTTCGAATTTTGGTGTACTTGACATAACTGTAATTTTAATTGTTTCTATTTATTTTATTTCTAGTTGTAATTGTCGTAATCTAAAAGTTGATTACATCGAAAATTAACGATGGTGTTGTGATTTTTTTACTGGTGGTTTTGAGATGCTCAATTGAGCTGTTGGTAAAAGCCTTCAAACAGGAGTAGCCCGCAAGAAGGCTATCGCATGCACATAGTCATTTGGCGCATCATCTTTGAGGAACAAGCAAAAGAAGAAGAACAAGGCTGTCCTCCCCGTGTAAAACCCACACTATTTTTGTTTATTCTTTTCATGCGACTAAATCAACTTTTTATTGCGAAATGAGTCGCAAACATAACGAGGGGAAACTAGAATTCCAAATTTCTTGGAGAATTTTCTATTTAAAAGATAAGAAAAATCAACTCAACAGTTTGAAATACAAATAAATAAATCGCCAAGATCTTAAATCCAAACGGCAATACAGCAAGAATAACTTTAAATTTTCGCCTGCTGTTTGATTCGAATTAAAAAAGAATCAGCAATTGTCTTACCACGGTGCTTCGCTCTTTCTGCTATCAATCCTTCAAATTGACGATCGACTGTTTGACACCAGAGATCCAACCAACGATTAAAATGAGATTCAGAAAGGTTCATATGAAAATGAATTGGGACAGGGTTGCCCGCGTAGCTTGGCCTGCGCAGAAGAACTGTTGTCCAAAAGCGATAAAGAATCTGATGATGACTCAGCCATCTATCCTTTAAATGAGCATTAAAAATAGGTCCAATAAGATTATCTCGTTGAACAGCGGCATAAAATTGGTCAACTAAAAGCTCTATATCTCTAGTATTTACGAGGTCATTTTTCATAATTCTGCTATCGACTTCAAATTTCATAAATTTATCGGTATCAATCAAATTATGATCGATTATATTTACTGAATATTTAAAGATTTAATTTTTAAAAGTTAGAATAATAAACAAGCAGTGAGACGAATATGATTATTGACGATATAAATGGAACCGTAGAGTTATCAAATGGGGTAAAGATGCCCTACTTCGGGTTAGGTGTATTTAAAACCAAGGATGGCGAAGAGGTTGAGAATGCTGTGAAATGGGCTCTTGAAGCTGGGTATCGACATATCGACACGGCCTCAATCTATAACAATGAACGGGGCGTTGGAAATTCCATTAAAGCCAGTGGCATCCCCCGAGAAGAGCTTTTCATTACGACCAAAATATGGAACGATCGTCAACGCAATCAAACCGTCCTTGAGGGCTTTGAAGAGAGTTTGAAACTCTTGCAAACCGATTACGTCGATCTTTATCTGATACATTGGCCTGTTAAAGAGAAATTTAATCAGACATGGAAAGTTTTGGAAGAGATCTACCGTTCAGGAAGAGCCAAAGCCATTGGAGTGAGTAATTTTCTCGAACATCATCTAAAAGAACTCTTACCTACAGCTGAAATCATGCCCATGGTAAATCAGGTAGAGTGTCATCCTTACCTTGTTCAACAATCACTAATCGATTTTTGCAAATCATACGACATTGTATATGAAGCATGGAGTCCAATTATGAGGGGAAAAGTTAATGAGCTTCCCCTGTTTATTAAACTAGCTGAGAAATACCAAAAATCACCCGTTCAGATCGTTTTGCGATGGGATCTGCAGAAAGGGATTGTCACTATACCGAAGTCTGTTCAGCGTGAGCGGATCATTCACAATGCCAATATTTTTGATTTTGCTTTAACTGGTCATGATATGGATCTCATTGATGCATTAGATCGAGACGAGCATTTTGGTGCGCACCCCGACACCTTTGATTTTTAAAAATTTTGAATTCTCACTTTAATTCGAATTAACAACCAACTAACAATTAAGCTCCTATGAAATCTCTATTTTTAGTATGCCTATTTTTAAGTTCTGTTTTAGCAGCCTCAGCCCAAAAAGAGCGCAGTTTAATTGAGAATAAATACAAAGTTAATCTAACCCCTGTCTACCCCTCAGATCAGGCATGGGAAGCTGCGAAACAGAAGTTAATCACGGATATGCCGAACATCGAGCAGTACAAGGGTAAGCTCACTCAGTCGGCTTCAAAACTGCTTGAGTGTTTAGAATTTTCAACTAAGCTTGACAAGGAATCCTCTCGGTTATATATCTACACGAGTTTAAATAGCGATGTGGATACCCGAGATATGAAATTCATGTCGATGCAGCAGAGTCTAGATCAGCTCCTTAACGACTATAGCACCAAAACAGCTTTTATTGAGCCTGAGCTTCTAAAAGTCGACTGGAAAGTTATTGAAGGGTTTATCAATAAAGAGAAAGGACTAGAGATCTATCGGAAAGATCTAACCGATCTATTTAAAAAGAAACAGCATACGTTATCGGAGCCTGAAGAGCGTATTTTAGCTCGTTCGTCGATGATTGGAAGCGTGGCTAATGATGTCTACGGCACCTTTAAAGATGCTGAGATGCCATCACCAACTATAACCTTATCGAATGGTTCAAAAATGGAGTTAACAAGCAGTGCATTTAATCGTGTTCGGACCTCTAGCAACAGAGCAGATCGCAAGATTGCCTTTGAGGCTTTCTGGAAGAATTTTGCCAAATTCAAAGGGACATATGGCCAAATGATGTATGGCAATGTAAAAGAGCATAGTTATCGCGCGCGATCGAGGAACTACAGCTCTGCGATCGAGGCTTCTCTATCACCCAATAATATTCCAGTCAGTGTTTACAAGAGTCTTGTTGACAATGTGAACAAAAATCTTCCAGCCTTACATCGCTACCTAGCCTTAAAAAAGCGAATGCTTGGAGTAGACACCCTAAAATACTATGATCTTTATGCGCCAGTGGTCAAAAATGTAGATTTAAAATATACTTATGCGCAAGGAAGCGATCTAGTTATTAAAGCCTTGGAGCCACTTGGAAAAGAATATACTCAAACCCTAAGCAAAGCGATAAATGAAGGATGGATTGATGTTTATCCAAATGTAGGGAAGCGTTCTGGAGCCTACTCTAACGGAGGTGCATACGATGTGCATCCGTATATCCTGATGAATTATAACGAGTCGTATAATGATGTGAGTACTTTAGCTCATGAGCTAGGCCATACCATGCAGAGTTATTTCTCTAATAAAACTCAGCCCTATCCCCTATCCCATTACAAAACGTTTGTTGCGGAGGTCGCCTCAACCTTTAATGAGGTATTGCTATTTAACTATATGCTTAAGAATGTCAAAAACGACGATATTAAACTATCGATTTTAATGAATTGGCTAGATGGTTTCAAAGGGACTTTATTTAGACAAACGCAGTTTGCTGAATTCGAGCAAAAGATTCATGAGACGGTAGAAAAAGGGACGCCACTTACTGGTGATTATCTTTCAGAGACCTATGGCAGCATTCTCAAGAAATATTACGGAAACACCGCAAAGACATGTATTATTGACGACTACACGAGCATTGAATGGGCTAACATCCCCCATTTCTACATGAACTTTTATGTTTTCCAGTATAGCACTTCGTTTACTGCATCGTTCTCACTAGCAGAGAAGGTAATGAACAAAGAGCCCGGGGCCCTTGAGCACTACTTAAAGTTCTTATCCTCTGGTGGATCTGACTATCCCATCGAACAGCTTAAAAGTGCAGGCGTAGATATGACTACCTCAGTACCGTTTGACAAAGCCATTCAGGCCATGAACAAGGTGATGGATGAGATTGAAGTAATCTTAAATAAAAAGGGGAAGAAATAGCTCTATACGTTGAAGCGGAAGTGCATAATGTCGCCATCTTGAACGACATACTCTTTCCCTTCGATGGCGATTTTACCATTATCGCGGCAAGCTGACTCAGAGCCCAGACGGATATAATCGTCGTATTTAATAACCTCGGCACGAATAAAGCCCTTTTCGAAGTCGCTATGGATAATTCCTGCGGCTTTAGGGGCTTTAATCCCTTTGACAAATGTCCAGGCATGACTCTCTTCAACACCTGTGGTGAAGTAGGTCTGAAGGTTAAGCAGTTTATAGGCCGAATGGATCAGTTTGTTTACTCCGGGCTCATCGAGACCCAGATCTTCGAGGAACAGTTGTTTCTCTTCGTAGCTATCTAATCCAGCGATATCAGCTTCTGTAGCGGCAGCCACGATTAAGATCTCGGCCTTCTCATCAGCCGTATTTTGCATGAGCGCCTCGGTATATTTATTCCCTTTTACAGCCGATGCTTCGTCAACATTACAAACGTACAACACCGGTTTTTTAGTTAGCAAGAAGAAATCATGAATCAAGCCCTCTTCATCTTCAGTAAGTTCTACTGTCCGAGCACTCTTACCGGTAAGAAGAACCGCTTTAATCCGCTCAGCGATTGCTACGGTTTTTTGAGCGATCTTATCATTACCTACCTTCGCTTGTTTTTGAAGCTTTGCGATACGCCCTTCAACTGTCTCGAGATCTTTTAGTTGCAATTCGATATCAATAACTTCTTTGTCCCGCACAGGGTTTATAGACCCATCGACATGGATTATATTTTCGTTTTCGAAACACCGAACGACATGGATTATAGCATCTACTTCACGGATATTGGCTAAGAACTGATTTCCAAGCCCCTCGCCTTTACTAGCCCCTTTAACCAATCCAGCAATATCAACAATCTCTACTGTTGTTGGAATAGCACGCTTGGGATTATCTATCTCAGCTAACTTGATCAATCGTTTATCCGGAACAGTAATTACGCCAACATTAGGCTCGATAGTACAAAAAGGGAAGTTTGCTGCTTGCGCCTTCGCATTTGACAAGCAATTAAAAAGGGTAGATTTTCCAACATTAGGAAGTCCGACGATGCCACACTGTAAAGCCATTCTGAAAGGGTATATTTTATATGGCGCAAAATTACTATTTTCACCGGTAAATAAAACTGTTGACCGTTTTAACCATCGTTTTAATTAAACCATAGGCTTAAATTGGAGTCTGACAAGGATAAAATCAGCTAAGAATTAGTTACCAGAATGCACGTCGACGAAACAGATCTAATTGCCCAACTCAAAGGGGAAAAGAGCAGAGAGCAGGCATTTAAAGTTCTGGTAAACACCTATCAGCAAAGATTATACTGGCACATTCGCAAAATAGTTATCAACCATGATGACACAGATGATATACTTCAGAATGTATATGTAAAAGTTTGGAATAATGTCGGAAACTTCAGAGAAGACTCTTCTTTATTTACCTGGTTATTCCGAATTGCAACCAACGAGTCGCTCAATCATTTGCAAAAGCAAAAACGGCACTCAACAAGTTCGATTAACGACACGAGTAATTATCTAGTAGAAAATTTAGAGACCGACGTTTATTTCGAAGGTGATACACTAGAAAAGAAACTACAAGAAGCTCTGCTTCAACTCCCTAACAAACAAAGAATTGTATTCAATATGAAATATTTCGACGAGATGAAATATGAGGACATATCGAAGATTTTGAACACCTCAGTAGGTGCATTAAAAGCATCCTACCATTTTGCAGTCAAAAAAATTGAAGATTATTTAAAAGAACATCAGGATTAACATTTAAACCATTTAACCTAAAACGTGTCAAAGCGGTATACGCATGAAAACAACAAACGAAAATATCGAAAACGGATTAGGAGATCGTTACAAACGAAATCCTTTTAAAGTGCCAGAGGACTACTTCGAGGGTTTTGAAGCGCGCTTA
This sequence comes from Bacteroidia bacterium, assembly GCA_026391295.1. Taxonomy (GTDB): domain Bacteria; phylum Bacteroidota; class Bacteroidia; order Bacteroidales; family Prolixibacteraceae; genus JAAFHB01. The sequence goes on from JAPLDS010000071.1 coordinate 69,887, forward strand.
AATAACCGCATCGAACAACAGCAAATGCTTAAGTCCAAAAGTCTGTTTATAACATACAATAAGCCAATCGTTGCTATTGCTGCTGTATTAGTCTTAGCTTTGGTTCTTACAACGATTCAATTCCCTAACCTATTCAAGACTTCAGAGACTACTGTGTTGGCAGATAATGAAGAGTTGAATAACTCTATTGGACAAGATCTTACGTCAAATCTCTCTGAGGCTCAGATTTTAGCTGCTTTTTCAGAATCTGATCAAACAGAAACCAAGAAAATATCACCAGATAATTTAACAGACTATATTGCTGCCAATTACAGTGAATATGAAATTATTTCGAACAATTAATTTTGAAGCCATGAAAAATAAGATGACACACACAAATTTCTTGAGACTGTCGGGTAAAGCAGTTTTATTTGTGCTTCTATTAAGCGGCATTTCATTAGGGGTTATGGCACAACGTACCTTAGATCCCAAAACGTTAGAGATCATTAAAATTAAAAAGATTGGTTTTTTAACAGAGACACTAAGCCTAACTGCGGATGAAGCAGAAAAATTCTGGCCCTTATACAACGAATTAGATAAGAAGAAAACAGAGTTAGAAAACAAAAAGCGGCAATTAGAAGAGGTGGTCACTGAGCCAAAGCCCGGACTTACAGCTGCTGATTACCGTAAATTAGCCATTGAGTTAGCTACGACCCATGTTACAGAAGGTAAGCTAATAGAAGAATATAATTTGAAAATGCTGGATATTCTCCCTGCCGAGAAAGTGGTTCGGATATACGCTTCGGAACGAAAGTTTAGAACCACTTTGATGCGTGAATTTCGCAAAAACCAACAGGATAAAAAAGAGACTGAGAACAAGTAATTGATCTCCAAAAAGAGATAGTTTAAGTAGTTTAAGTTTAGTTTAAGAACAAGAGGTTGTCGCAGACGTAAATTTGCAGGCAACCTCTTCTGTTTTTAATTCAACTACAAACCCTTTAGCTGAGAAACAATATCATCAATACCAATAAGTTGCTGTTCGCCCGACTCCATATTCTTGAAGTTTATAAGCCCTGACTCCAACTCCGATTCACCAATTAAAGCCACAAATTTTATCCCTTTTCGATTGGCATAATTCATTTGCTTTTTCATCTTATCGGAATCAGGATAAAGTTCACTACTAATCCCTTCAGCCCTCAATCTAGCAACCAACGGGAGACAAAAAAGTTCTTCTTTAGCCCCAAAATTCACAAACATAACCTGAGCAGCGCTTAGTGCATCTTTTGGGAAGAGATCTAATTGCATCATCACATCATAAATACGATCGGCTCCAAAAGAGATTCCAACGCCGGAAACACCAGAGAGACCAAAGATGCCGGTCAGATCATCGTAACGACCACCCCCAGTGATTGAGCCAATAGCCACATCTTTCGATTTAACCTCGAAAATAGCCCCAGTATAATAATTCAAGCCACGAGCCAGTGTAAGATCTAACTCCAATTCAGCCTTAAGATCCATCGAAGAGAGATAGTCGAATATAGTACGCACCTCACCTACCCCTATTACACCAATCACCGAACTTGAAATTACTCGTTCAATCTGATCTAACTTTTCGCGATTACTGCCACTAAGATTTAAAATTGGTTGTAGTTTTTCAATGGCTTGTGCGGTGACACCTTTGAGAGCTAACTCCTCATTAACTTTCTCTATCCCTATCTTATCGAGCTTATCAATAGCTACTGTAATATCTACAATTCGATCGGCTTCTCCAATTGTTTCAGCGATGCCAGCCAAGATCTTACGATTGTTTATCTTAATGACAACTTCAAGTCCTATTTTGCGATATACCTGATCAATGATCTGGATTAATTCAACCTCATTCAGGAGTGCATCAGAGCCAATAATATCAACATCGCACTGGTAAAATTCGCGGTAACGCCCCTTTTGTGGTCGATCAGCACGCCACACAGGCTGGATCTGAAAACGGCGAAATGGAAAGACAAGGTCGTTCTGATTCTGCACCACATAACGTGCAAAAGGGACCGTTAGATCGTAACGCAACCCTTTTTCCGAGATCTTAGTAGTAAGCTTTGTGCTGCTGGCCTGTTGTAGTGATTCGCCATCTAAAGCAGAGAGGTAGTCACCGGAGTTCAGAATCTTGAACAATAGCTTATCCCCTTCCTCCCCATATTTACCCATAAGCGTAGATAGGTTTTCCATTGCTGGGGTCTCAATCTGTTGAAATCCGTAGACTTGGAATACCTGTTTTACCGTGTCGAAGATGTAATTTCTCCGAGCCATTTCATTGGGTGAAAAGTCACGCGTTCCTTTGGGTATAGATGGTTTCTGTGCCATGCTGCAAATAAATAGTAAAATGCAAAGGTAGGGAATATTCCTAAAATACATCGAAGATCAAAATCGGGGTTAAATCAGACTAAATATTGGTTATAAGTGAAACTTTTAGTCGATGGTGTAGATTGAATTCGTATTTTTGCATCGTTGCAAATTACCAATTCATGTTACAAGCAAATTTCGATCAACTTATAGTTGCCCATGGCTATGTAAACCAGCCAGTAGCGCCAGGTCTTGATTTAATTCAAGAGATCAATCGCTTAAAGAAGGAAAAAAATGCAGTTATCCTGGGTCATTATTACACTTTAGCTAGCTCAGCCCCTGCCGATGCTTTTCAAGCGTTTAAAGACCAACATCCCAATCATAAAGTTATCTCATACATCAACTGCTCTGCGGAGATCAAAGCCCTATCAGACGTTATTGTAACCTCTTCGAATGCGATGAAGATTGTGGAGTCGTTTCCAAAAGATCAGCCCTTAATCTTTGCGCCCGACAAAAACTTAGGCAACTATATCAATTCTGTGACTGGTCGCGAGATGGTCCTCTGGGATGGAGCCTGCATGGTGCATGAGAAATATTCGTTAGAGAAGATCGTCGCTTTAATGGACGAACATCCCAAAGCAATCTTTATTGCGCATCCAGAATGCGAGAAGCAGGTGTTGTTAGTTGCGGATTTCATTGGTTCAACGACAGCTTTATTAAACTATGTGGCACAAAGTGATAAGAAAGAGTTTATTGTAGCTACCGAGAGCGGCATTTTACACCAGATGCAGAAGTCGTGCCCCGACAAAACGTTTATTCCTGCTCCATCTATCGATTCTACTTGCGGATGCAACGACTGCAGCTTTATGAAATTAAACACGATTCAAAAGCTTTACCTGGCTTTAAAATACGAACGACCTGAGATCATCCTCGATCCAGTGATCCTTGAAAAAGCTAAATTACCCATCTTAAGAATGCTTGAACTCTCGTAGCAAAAAGAGGTTGGTGAAATCAAGTTAAATTGGGCTGACAAAGGCAAAAAAAGCCTTATCTTTAGGGTAATACAATCCTTTTAAGAATTAGTTTTTGAAATCAAAGTAGTAATTCAACTTACTTAAATTCAATCCAACATGAACTTCTTTAAGATTAAGACCACCTGGTCGAATTCCGAATTCATCGTATTTAAGCTCTGCGTAGCATCCGCCTATATCTTAATCGGAGCCTATTTCAACAGGTTTGTATGTCAAAATTACAGACCGATCTTAATCCTATTTGGGATTAGTGTCGTTTGGGTAGTTTCCCTCTGGTTGAAGAAGATGAGAGAGAGCCAATAGGTCTATTTATTCAATGATTGTAGTCCAACCGTAAGGATCGGGTTCTAATCCATATTGAATACCTCGAAGCTTCTCATATAACGCCACACAAACCTTTCCTGGCTCAGTGCCGTAGTTGTATTCTAGATCATTATCAGCATCGTAAATGCGCTTTATCGGAGAGATAACAGCCGCAGTCCCACACGCTCCAACCTCATCAAAATCAGCCAACTCCTCAACAGGAATCTGGCGATCTTCCACTTTCATTCCCATATCAGACGCCAATTGACGCAGACTCATATTGGTAATGGAAGGGAGGATAGACTCTGATTTAGGGGTAACGTAACTATTTCCTTTGATCGCAAAGAAATTAGCAGGTCCACATTCGTCGATGTATTTTTTCTCACGTGCATCAAGATAAAGCACAGCAGAGAACCCATTTTGGTGAGCGCGTTGACCAGCAACCATACTTGCGGCATAGTTCCCACCAACTTTTATCTTCCCAGTACCCAGTGGTGCGGCACGATCATATTCGCGATAGATAACTAAATCGGTAGGCTTAAATCCTTCTTTAAAATAAGGA
>JAPLDS010000023.1:0-7537 GCA_026391295.1 Bacteroidia bacterium
ACTAGCACTGGTATCTACCACAATTGCATTCGCTATTTCAGGCAAAGAAAAAGGAATAGCTGACTCCAATAATAAATTCACTATTGCTGCCTATTATTTCCCGAACTACCACACCAATGATACTAGAAACATCACGAACAAAGGATTAAATTGGTCGGAGTGGGAATTAATTAAAGCGGCAAAGCCACGATTTGAAGGTAATGACCAACCGAAAACTCCGTTATGGGGATACACCGATGAGAAAGATCCCAAGGTGATGGAACAAAAAATCAAGGCTGCAAAAGAGAACAAGGTAGACTGCCTAATTTTCGACTGGTACATGTATGAAGATGGTCCATTTCTAAATAGGTGTCTAGATGAAGGGTTTCTAAAGGCCAAAAATGTGAACGATGTAAAATTCGCACTTATGTGGGCCAACCACGACTGGGAAGATATCCATCCCTATACCAGAGGGGCAAAACACAAACTACTCTATCCAGGCAAGGTTTCGGCTAAACGCTTTGAAGAGATCGGGGATCTATTAATCAACCAGTATTTCACGAAATCCAACTATTGGAAAATCGATGGCAAAGCTTATTTCTCTATCTATGACATTCAAAAATTCATGGATGGGTTTGGAAGTGTTGCGGCCACGAAAGCGGCCATGGAACGATTAAACAGTAAAGCCATTCAAGCTGGACTAAAAGGGATACATTGGAATATCGTGGCTTGGGGACGCCCCATCTTGCCCGTTGAAAAAGTTCCTGCTAACTATCCCGAGTTGATTAAACTTTTAGGGTTTGATTCGGCAACCTCTTATGTGTGGGTTCATCACGTGGCCTTACCTGACCAGCAAACGGATTACAACCAAGCACGCGATACCTATTTTAAATTTTGGGATAAAGCATCCACTGAATTTAAGGTCCCCTATTATCCCAATGTCTCGATGGGATGGGATCCCACGCCTCGTTGTGACTTAGCTTCCGTTTGGGGAAATTTTGGATATCCATTTACCAATACCATTGGAAATAACACACCAGCAAACTTTAAAAAAGCTTTGCAACTGACAAAAGAAAGGATGTTGTCAGATCCTAACGGCACAAGGATCATAACTATAAACTCTTGGAATGAATGGAGTGAGGGAAGTTATCTTGAACCAGACACCAAAAATAAATTCGGATACCTTAAAGCGATAAAGAGTGTCTTTAAATAAATTAAATGCGATATATGCAAAACACAAACTTTATGAAAAACCTGTTGCTAATCCTGGTCTTATTTTACAGCGCATCTATAGCCTATTGCAATGACCCTAAAAAAGATAATTCCTATACCTCATTATTAAAAAACTTTCAAAATCCTCCAGATTCTGCTCGACCTGGCGTATACTGGTATTTCATGGATGGTAATATGTCTAAGGAAGGGATGACTGCTGATTTAGAATCTATGAAAGCCGTTGGCATTGGAAATGTATTATTTCTAGAGGTTAACGTGGGTGTACCGAGAGGCAAGGTTGATTTATTAAGTGATCAATGGCAAAATTTATTTGTCCATGCCGTTCGTGAAGCTGAACGTTTAGGCATCACCATTACATTGGGTGTTGGACCAGGCTGGTCTGGAAGCGGAGGTCCATGGGTCAGCGGACACCAGTCGATGCAACATTTAGTCGCTTCAAGCACGCAAATAACTTCTAAAACCAAGTCCCCCATAATTCTTCCAAAACCTTTGAATAGGTCACCCTATTTTGGTGAGAAAGGTTTAGGTGCCGAATTAATAGAAAAACGAACTAATTATTATGAAGATGTTGCGGTGCTGGCATTTCCCTCACCAGAAGATTCAGCAAGAGTAATTGACATTGATGAGAAGGCTCTCTATTACCGAGCACCATACACTTCCCGACCAGGCACTAAACAATTTTTACCAACTCAACTGAACTATAATGAGCCCAAAGAGAGTGCAATCATCAAGCAGAGAAATTTAATTGATATCACGCGCTTCATGAAACCTGATGGCACTTTAGATTGGAAGGCGCCTAAAGGAAACTGGACGATCATGCGTTTTGGCAGCCGCAACAATGGTGCAATCACAAGGCCAGCACCCCTGCCAGGTCTTGGTTTTGAGGCCGATAAATTTGATACCACAGCAATCAACGATCACCTAGCAAACTTTACAGGAAAACTATTTAAAAGAACTGGAATACCGGACAAAAATAAGGCAGGCGGATTAAAAAGCTTACATATGGATAGCTGGGAGATGGGCTCACAAAACTGGACTCCAAATTTCAGAGCAGAATTTACCAAGCGCAGGGGTTACGACCCTCTACCCTACTACCCTGTTTATACAGGCTTGGTTTTGGAAAGTGTAGAGAACAGTGAGCGATTTTTATGGGATCTACGGTTAACCAGCCAAGAGCTTGTGATCGAAAATCATGCTAAACACCTTAAAAAGTATGGCCAGAAATACAATCTAAACTTTTCCATTGAACCGTATGATATGAACCCAACGGCTGACATGGAGCTTGGTGCAGTAGCAGATATACCCATGTGTGAATTTTGGAGCTGGGACTATGGGTTTAACGCCTCTTTTAGTTGCATCCAAGCCGCTTCCATCGCACATATCAATGGGGCATCTGTAGTGGCAGCCGAATCGTTTACTGCCGGTCATGATGCTTGGAAAAAATATCCAGGAACAATGAAAAACCAAGGCGACTGGGCTTTTGCTTCAGGTGTAAACAAATTTGTATACCATACTTTCCAACATCAGTTTCTCAATGACAGCTTGAAACCCGGGGCAACGATGGGTCCTTATGGTGTTCACTGGGATAGGAATCAGACTTGGTGGCCCATGGCTGATGGTTATCACCGATATATTACAAGATGTCAATATACCTTACAACAAGGACAATCAGTGGCTGACATCCTTTATTTGACTCCGGAGGGGGCGCCTCATGTGTTTCGAGCACCAGCCTCAGCGCTAACAGGAGAAGAACCTATGCCTGATCGGAGAAGCTATAATTTCGATGGCTGCTCTCCTTCGCAAATCATGACAGCAAAGGTAGAAGGTCATAAGATTGTCTTTCCATCTGGCGCAGCCTACAGCTTGATGGTTTTACCCAACAGCCAGACAAGTACACCAGCCTTGTTAGCAAAAATTGAATCATTAGTATCTGAAGGGGCCATAATAATTGGAAACCCACCTCGCAAATCACCTAGTTTAATGAACTATCCCGACTGTGATCAGGAAGTAGGATTAAAAGCTTTAATGTTATGGGGCAAGTTTGATGCACCACAAGAGGTGAAGAAAATTTCAGTTGGCAAAGGTAATATCTACTGGGGAGGCGCATTTTCTAATATAAAAACATCAGAATTATATCCAGATTATGAGGCGACCATTAAAATTTTAAAAGATCTATCGCTGAAGCCAGATTTTGAAACAACTGGACCAGTGCGTTATACTCATCGAAAACTAGACGGCAATGATATCTATTTTGTTGCCAATAAATCCAATGGAGCCATTGATCCAATCTTAACCTTCAGAAGTGAAGGTGGAAAAACGGAACTTTGGAATCCGATGACAGGGACCAGCAAGGAGCTTACGGAGATTAAAAAACTAGATAATCAAGTTCAAATACCTATTCACTTTGAGCCTTACGAAAGTTTCTTTGTTGTTTTTAATCCTCAAGTAAAACAAGAGAAGTTAGTCACTAAAAACTATACTGCACCAAAACTATTGGAAGAAATACAAAAACCTTGGAGTGTTAGCTTTGATCCAAAATGGGGAGGTCCAAAAAACATTATTTTCGACAAGCTTCAAGATTGGAGCATGAATTCTTTACCTGGAATTAAATATTACTCTGGTATTGCAACCTATCGCAATACTTTTAATCTAAAAGAAAGTCAAATTAAAAATGCAAAACAGGAGTTAATACTTAACTTAGGTGAGGTTATGAATATGGCACGCGTTCGGGTTAATGGTAAAGATTTAGGTGTTGTATGGACAGCTCCATTTCAAGTAAATATTTCAGCGGCTGTTGTCGAAGGGATAAATCAGGTAGAAATTGAGGTTGCTAATCTATGGTCGAACCGATTAATTGGGGATGATCAGTATCCGGATGATGGAATAGTTGGAAAAGAATGGCCTGAATGGCTAACTCAGAATAGGCCCAGAACATCAGGTAGGTATACCTTCACAACATTCAAATACTATAAAAAAGAGATGGATCTTTTAAAATCTGGACTATTAGGTCCGGTTCAGATTTTGACTAAACCATAATTTCAAGTTAAAAAGCTGAGGATCAATTTTGTTTTTGTTATAATTTCTAACTTGACTCAGGATTAGGCAGGCCATTGAAAAAAGGTGCAACAAGCAATTAATTGAAATGACTATAAAATCACCAATTTAGCTTACCTTCATCGATAAAATTTAAGAATACAGATTAATCATAAAATAGATCAGAAACAGATGAAAACAAAAGTCGGATTATTTGGCATTGGACTCGATACTTATTGGGGTCAATTCGATGGATTACTCGATAAACTTGTAAATTATCAAAATCAGATAAGCGCTAAAATCTCCACCTTTGGAGTTGAAGTAATAGATGCTGGAATGGTCGATAATCCCGAAAAAGCTCGTGAAACAGCCGACTTCTTCAAAACTCAAGACATTGAACTGATCTTCCTTTATGTCTCCACCTATGCCCTTTCGTCTACCGTGCTTCCTATTGCACAACGATTGAAAATACCCGTCATTATTCTTAACCTACAACCAGTTGCGCAAATTGACTATACAGCCTTTAATAAGTTAGGTGATCGTGGAAAAATGACCGGTATCTGGTTGGAAAATTGTCAAGCTTGCTCGGTCCCTGAGATTGCGAGTGTGTTCAATCGATCAAACATTCAATACGATATCGTAACAGGATACCTTCAGGATGAAGAGGCCTGGCACGAGATTCGTAGTTGGACAGAGGCAGCTCATGTTTCTGTAGTCATGCGAAACAACAGACTAGGAGTATTGGGGCATTACTATGGAGGCATGTTGGATGTTTATACTGATATGACCAAACAGTCAGCTGTTTTTGGCACTCATTTCGAGCTGTTGGAGATGTGCGAATTAAAAAAATTCAGAGATCAAGTTACCGAAGCAGAGATCGAATTAAAACTGAAAGAGTTTAATTCCGAATTTGCTGTTTCACCGAGCTGCGAGTCATCCGAACTTACTCGTGCTGCTCAAACCTCGCTTGCCTTAGACAAGTTAATTGCTAGTCATAAATTAAATTCGTTAGCCTACTACTACGAAGGAGAAGCAGGCAATGATTACGAAAATATAGTAACCTCCGTGATCGCTGGAAATACGCTATTAACAGGTAAAGGAGTACCCGTAGCGGGTGAATGCGAGGTTAAAAATGCTCATGCCATGAAAATCATGTCGGCCTTTGGTGCCGGTGGTTCATTCTCGGAATTCTACCTAATGGACTTTAAAGAGAATATGGTGATGTTAGGTCATGATGGTCCAGCTCATTTTGCCATTGCTGAAGGCAGAGTTAATTTGGTGCCCTTGCCAGTCTATCATGGAAAACCAGGCCATGGACTATCCATTCAAATGACCGTAAAACATGGACCAGTAACACTACTTTCTGTTGTTGAGACTGCAGATGGCGTAATTCTGCTCGTTGCAGAAGGTGAATCTGTTGATGGACCTGTATTACAAATAGGGAACACCAACAGTTGTTACCGTTTCTCTATCGGGGCGAAACAGTTTATTAACGACTGGTCACGACAAGGGCCAGCTCATCACTGTGCTATTGGTGTGGGTCACATCGGAGAAAAAATTGACAAAATAGGACAAATACTAGGCATTAAAACGGTTCAGATTTGTTAGAATAGTCTACAAAATGATCTCAATATAATTCTTCCTAAGTCAAACAAATTAATCTAAACTGCTATGAACAAAAAAAATCTGATTCGGTTTTTCCAATTGATTTCTCTTGTCTTACTATTAGTTGGATGTAAACAGAAACCAACAACAGATGGGATTCAAGATTACCAAACATTCAAAAGCAATTTCTTAAATCCACCATCGGACTATCGAACGGCGCCGCTGTGGGACTGGAACGATAAAATTACGGAGGAAGGAATTGATTTTCACATGAAGAAGTTCAAAGAAGGTGGATTAGGCGGAGTGTTTGTTCATCCTCGACCTGGACTTTTGACTGAATATATCTCAGAAGATTGGCATCATTTGTTTGACTATACGGTCCGCAAAGGGAAAGAACTTGGGATGAAAGTGTGGATCTATGATGAGAATTCATATCCTAGCGGATTTGCTGGTGGTCATGTGGCAGCTCAAATGCCTGAATCCTATAATCACGGAACAGGTTTTAGTTGTGAAAAACAAGAAATTCTTAAGATAGACACAGTAAAATATGATATTATTATAAAACTAGAAAACAACTTATTTACAGATATCACCAAAAACAAGGATCAATTCTTAGGGTCAAAGGGTGATTTTTATCTATTCAAAAAGACCTATTCTAAAAAATCATACTGGTTAGGTAATTTTCCATATGTGGATCTATTGCACAAAGGGGTAACGGAGAAATTTATTGAGATTACCATGAAAGGGTATGAAAAATACGACAAAGATGAATTTGGCAAAACGTTGATGGGCATCTTCACCGACGAACCCAACTTAGAAGCGGCAATGGGTGAGAATACCGTCCTGCGCTGGACTTCTGATTTATTCGATGAATTTCAAAAAAGGTGGGGTTATGACCTGAAAATAACGCTACCCTCTCTGGTATACGAAGTAGGCGACTGGAAAAAGGTCCGCCATGATTATTACGAACTGTTAAGTGAATTATTCACCGAAAGGTTTATCAAACCATATTCCCAATATTGCGAGTCGGTAGGTTTAAAACTGACTGGACATTTCTGGGAGCATGGCTGGCCTATGCCTACCGACGGTTTCGATGAAGCTTATTGCTATATCTATCAACAACAGCCCGGCGTTGATATGCTTGGCAATGTGTATACGCCAAAGGGCCAAGGGGCTCAATTTGGAAACACTAGAGCAATCAGAGAACTTCAAAGTGCAGCTAATCAAGCTGGGCACCGACGAACGCTCAGCGAGACTTACGGCGGTGCTGGTTGGGAAATACCATTCTCAAATCTGAAGAAACTTGTCGACTGGGAGGTGGTTTTAGGGGTAAATTTCGTCAATCAACATCTATCCTACTACACCATTAAAGGTGTACGTAAATTTGATTATCCCCCATCATTTACCTATCATGAACCATGGTGGGAGAACTACAAGATGATGGGCGATTACATCGGACGCACCTCCATGGCAACCGCTTCTGGAGAACAGATTAATAAAACGTTAGTGCTTCAACCCAATACAACTTCATGGATGTATTTTGGAAGAAAAATAAAGCATACAACTCCAGAGATTATCAAAAGAGATTTCAGGTTATTCGTGTATGATTTAGAACGGAATCATTATCAATATGATCTAGGCTCTGAAAATGTGCTTAGAGCTATTGGATCAGTCAATAAGAATACAC
>JAPLDS010000023.1:7642-8513 GCA_026391295.1 Bacteroidia bacterium
CTACAAATTACTCACTGAGTATTTAGAAAAAGGTGGAAAGATTTTAAGCTTCACTGATAGTATTCCTTATCTTGACGGAAAAGAATCAACGACAGTAAACACTTTAAGATCGAAATACGCCAACCAATGGACTTTTGCAAAAGAGACTAAAGAGTTAAGTGCAAAAAATTTATTGAGTGATCCTGATTTTTCAATACAAGAGAGCGATCCAAGAACTGGAGAACTGTATTTCCAGCGCAGAATCATGGAAGATGGGCAAATGCTATTTTTTGTGAATTCGAATAATTATGACAGGACAACTGCCAAAATAAAGGCCAAAGGAAAATCGTTGATTAAAATGGATTTATTAACTGGAGAATGTTTTAGACTCCCAACGAAATCGGTGGATGGTCAATTAACATTTGAAGTAACTATCTCTCCTATTGGCAGTGAGCTTTATTACTTATCGAATAGCAACATCGGTGAAAATCCAATTCCTAAAGTTCCAGCTCAAGAACAAGTAGTAACTGGAAATGGTGATTTAACAATACATCCGGATAAAGAGAATGTTTTAGTACTCGACTACCTTGATCTTAAAGCAAGAAATATTGATTTAAAGGAGGTCTACTTTATGAAAGGGATGCATGCTCTTTATGATAGTAGTGGCTTTAAAATGGGTAATCCTTGGCAACACAAAATTCAATATAAGCAAGACTATATTGCCCTTGACACCTTTAAAGTTAACTCCGGATTTGAAGTCAACTACCACTTTACAATTGGTGAAAATGCGAGTACCGAAACAATTAAAAACTTATCAGTCGTTGTTGAAAGACCAGAACTATGGGATGTGCTAATCAATGGTCATAAAGTTGAGAAAGGAAGTCAGTGGTGG
>JAPLDS010000023.1:8538-36915 GCA_026391295.1 Bacteroidia bacterium
ATTTTTCAAGAGTCCAATTGGAGATAAAGTGCTTAAGGGTTTAAACACCTTAACATTAAAAGCACAAAAGATGTCGGTCTATGCAGAGCTTATGCCAGCCTATATCGTTGGAGATTTTGTTTTAAATCCATTAGCCAAAGGTTTTGAAATTTCAACTGGATCACTAACTAAACTAGGCTCCTGGAAAACATTGGGCTATCCATTTTATTCCCAAAATGTCTCCTATTCTCAAACTTTCGAAGCCGCTAAATCCAATGAGACCTATAAATTAAAGCTCAAAAAATGGAATGGTGTGGTGGCTGAAGTTTATGTAAACAAAAAGAAAGCAGGTGCCATTGCCTATCCGCCGTACGAGTTAAATCTCACGAAAAATATTCAACCTGGACAAAACGAGATTACGGTTAAAGTAATCGGCAGTCTAAAAAACACATTTGGTTATTTTTATAAAGACAGAGAGCGATGGATTAATGGACCTGGAGATTGGGATGTAGCTCCAGATAAAGCCCCAAATAGTGCCGCCTATTTCTTGATGGATTATGGATTAGAAGAACCATTTAATCTTATCCGTTCTAATTAACCAAATATTAAAAAGGATTCTTACTTTTACGACTCACAACTAATACTATTTGAAAATCAACTTATGAAAACAACTAAAAATCGAATCTCAACTGCGCTTAAACTTAGTGTGATGGTGCTTTTATTCCTTAGTGCTCAAACCAATTTATTTGCAGCTTCTAAACAAAATTCTAAAATTTCGGGTGTTCAAATTGGAACGATAACCTATAGTTTTCGTAGCATCCCAGATCAAACCCTTCAGGGAATGCTTAATGCGGCCAAAGAAGCCGGATTAAGTTCTGTTGAACTTATGGGTGGTGCGGTAGAACAATTTGCTGGAATTCCTGCTAGCAGCGATCCTCAGGTTATTCGCAAATGGCGTTCAACCGTTTCTATGGATAAATTCAAGGAAGCCCGCAAACTTTTCAATTCAAATGGGATTAAGATTAATATTTTAAAACTTGGTGATGCTGGATGGTCTGACGAGGAGATCGACTATGCCTTCAATGCTTGTAAAGCAGTAGGCGCACAAGGCATTACCTCTGAGATTTCGGAAGATGCTGCTGCCCGCTTCGCCCCATTTGCTGAGAAACATAATCTATATGCTATTTTTCACAACCATGGTCAACCGGGAAATCCAAATTTTAGCTTTGACAGAGTATTGGCGAAAGGTCCAAAAATCATGCTAAACCTTGATTGCGGTCATTATTTTGGTGCAACAGGTGAAAGCCCAGTTGCCCTGATCAAACGACTACACAGCCGTATTGTTAGTTTTCATATCAAAGACAAAACTGGTCCAAAAGCTGCAGTACCAAACAAAAACCAAGTTTGGGGTGAAGGTGAAACACCAATTGCTGATATTCTTAACCTAATTAAAAAGGAAAAATATCCTATCACTTGTGACATCGAATTAGAATATACTGTCCCTGCAAATTCTGATGCAGTAAAAGAGGTCTCTAAATGTTTAGATTATTGCAAAACAGCTCTAACTGTAAAAAAATAAGCAACACTAAATTGCTCTAATGGTTCCCTTTTAACCTCAATCATTCGATTGCTGGTTAGAAGGGAATTTGTTTTTTAGAACCTTAATTATAAGCAACTAACACCACCAAACTTATAAAATGAACACATACAAGAAGGTTAAAACAGCCAAGAGACTATCTTTTAATTACCTGATCTATATCGGGTTTCTAACTAGTATTCTTTTCTCCTACAGCTTCACACGAGCAGCAGAATACAAATCAGTTAAGATCCAACATGCCTCAGGTCAGAATAAGATAGAACTTAATATTGTAAACCTATTAGCCGATCGACTGAAAGAGGCTGGAGTTGTAGATGTTCAAACAACGGAAGAAAACAATGCCCCCTTACCTTCAAAAGAAACGCTGCTGATCGCTATTGGCATTCCACAAGCCAACAAATCGATCCAAGATTTTTTTACAAAACAGCAGATTGCACCCTTATCAAATCTTGAGCCTGGACTAGAGGGATTCTTGCTTAAGAAACTAGAGAATCAAAACCTTGTAATCGCAGCAGGCGTTGATCAAAGAGGCTGCCTTTATGCTGTAGGTGAAATACTCAGACAAGCGAACATTCGGAATGGTGTTCTTCAGCTTCCTGACAACATTGAAGTCAGAACGGCTCCCGCCTTTGAGATCCGAGGAACCCAAGTACAACAGAGTCACATTGCCTTAAAACTTGGCAAAGCAAGACCTTACACCGACAAAGAATACCATCGGGTTATTTTAGATTATGCCTTGGCAGGAGCAAACATCTTCTCCATAGGTGAAGGCCCCATGTTTGATTTCGTCAAATCATATGGACTAATGACTCAAGGTGAGTTTGGTCCAAATACAGCTTTAAATGAAGCAATTCCTGCTGCCTGGGAAGCAAAAGAATCGATCGGACGTACTGGATATGTTTGTCTATCGGTACCCGAAGGAAATCAGTACATGCTTGATTTATGTGACAAATTCTTCAAGGATAAACCAGCCTTTGATCTAGTCAAATTCTGGGGTGGTGATGGTGGTGGATGTGAATGTGATCGTTGCAAGCCATACGGACTAATTTTCATTAAGACGGTTGAAAAAATGGCTGCAATCGTGCATAAATACCATCCAGAGACCAAGGTTTATTTTACCAATCAAAAATTCCAAAACAACGACGACAACGCTATTTTTAAATACTTACAAGAGAACCCAAGTGACTGGTTGTGGGCTTGGGGATATGGCCCAGGATCAGATGCGACCTCTTGGCAGCCTGGCCAGCGTCAAACCCACCGAATGGATCTTTTCAAGTATCCAGGATATGGTCCATATAGCCTTTATCCAAAGGAGATACTACATCAATTACCACCAAACGTAAAATTGCTCTATTACAACGAAATAACTCACTGGAGATATGCACAACATGCGTTCATCCAGATGTATCCAAGACCAGACCGGGATGGCAATCTACCTCCTCACTGGAGTCATGACATCTACGAACGCCGTCCTGACCAATATCTAACCATGGTCTACGACCGTCTCTCATTTTATGCTTGTCCCAAAAATTATTTTCGAATTTTTAATGACTTAATGCCTTATGGCGTTGGAGATATTACCCATTCCAGTGGCCGTCACGATCATTTTAACCAATGGATGTGGCAACGACTTTTATGGGCTCCGCGAACGAGCTTGGAGGCAGTGGTAAACGATTATTGCAATACCTGGTTTGGCAACGAGGCAGCACCTTTAATGGCTAAAGCATTATATATTCTTGAAGATAACCTAACTGAACAAGCGGATAATCCAATGCCAACGAAAGCAGGGATCAAACGCTACTACGATTTAGTTAAACAAGCAGGAAGATTGATGCCAAAAGAGATCATGGATCAAGATTGGCTATGGCATTTGTATATGCAAAAAGGGGCCTTAGACAGATATACCCAGCTTAGTGCTATTCAACAAACACAATTGCAAAAACGGATTGAGAAACTGATATCGGAATCTATAAAAAGTGATAACACAAAAAATGGAATCCAAGAAGCACTTACATTATTTGATCTTCCCGAAACAAAAGAGATGAGCGATCTCAGAGAAGAAGCTAAAGAGCTTAGTGATGTAAGTAATAAACTATTTGGAGAACGCAGTGAAGGACTCTATAATCTCAAGCATGATTTTATAGGACTGGGCTGGCTAAAGCGCCAATTAGAACGGGCAAAAACTGCAGACAATAAGAAAAAAGAAGAGTTGCTTTCAACCATCGTGGATTATGAAAATCCAGGCCCTGGTGGGTTTTATGACAACTTAGGAACATACAATATTGCACCTCATCTGGTAGCAGGCTCTGTTTATGACCATGGTCAGCCTTATGTGCCTCAAATGATGTCGGAAGGGAATAGACCCTCACAGCGATCGATGCATTATACGTCAGATGAAAAACAAGGGGTAACCCTTCACTATAGCAATTTAGATCCTAAATCGGCTTATAAAATTCGCTTTACACTCGTTCGACCCTGGTTTCAAGAACGCTACGCCATGCGGATGAATCAAAAATCTGAAACTATTTATGCCGACAATATCCCAATTGCTAAAAATGTAGAATTACCGTTGCAAATGTCTGATTTCTTTACGTATGACATACCTATGGAAGCGACTGCTGATGGTGATCTCACGATTCGTTTAGAACGTGCGTCAGATGTGGGCTATGATGATCGAGTAAGTGTTGAGCAATGGAGAAACTCAGGAGGCTGGGGAACTATTGCGTCGGAAGTTTGGCTAATGAAGAAACATTAGAAATCTTGTCGATAACAGCTAGACAGGCAAATTAGCATTCTGGAGTAGTACATTTCCCAGTACCGAACGATTGGGAAGATCGAGGTATGGATAGGTTACCTTTGAGAGATATAGACCTTGCGCATGCACAGGAACAATCGTCTTTGGGGTAATTTTATGCTTTAAATAGTCTTCAAAATCCGCTAAAGAGAGTTTTTCATTGCCAATCTCAATCAGCTTACCAACAATTATCCGAATCATACCAGCTAAAAAACGATTCGAAGTAAATCGAAAACGGAGAATAGTCTGATCGGCATTGGTATACAATTCTGATTTTGAAAGATAACAGATGGTGTGCTCATATTTCAAAGGGGATTTACAGAAACATTTAAAATCGGTATATTTTGTGAGCAGTGCTAGGGCCTGTTTAATTTCAGACAGCTTAGGATTAACCAACGGATAATAGGCACTCAAACCTAAAAGATAGGGATCATTAAACGTATGTAAATAATAATCATAACTGCGCTCTACGGCATCAAAACGGGCATGCGGTGTCCCATCCATCGGAATCACATCGTAGATTAAAATCTCGTGCGGCGACGATTTATTTAAACGAAACAATAGATCAAAATTCAGTTTCTTGGATAAATCGAAATGAAAAAAGAACTGACTAGCATGTACCTGAGCATCTGTCCGGCCACAACCAACAATTGCAATTGGTTCTTTTAACAGCTTACTAAGCATGGTTTCCAGAACCTGCTGAACACTAACTATACCAGGAAGTTTTTGCCATCCTCGGTAGTTATTTCCATTGTAAGCTGCATGGATAAAGTAGCGCACAGTCATTGATTTTAATTTTACCTTGCAAATATACTTCTTTCGGACCTTTACATCCTAAATGTCAACGATTACAACTATTTTTGAGTAAAATATTTCTACCATGGAATCTATCAACCCTTTTTCTGGAGATCTTATTAAATCGTATCAAGAACATACGCTGGAGGATATTAACCTTATCCTTAGCCAGGTTGACGCGGCATTTTCAAAATGGCGACATACAACCTTTGAAGAGAGGAAAATTCGAATGAAAAATCTTCAACGAATAATCCTAAGTCAAAAGGAGAAGCTAGCGGATATTATAGTTTCAGAGATGGGCAAAGTCAATCGAGAAGCACTAGCCGAGATTGAAAAATGTGCCTCTGTTTGCGGTTATTATGCTGAAAATGGAGAATTATTTTTAAAAGACGAGCCGATATCCACTGAAGCTTCAGAATCGTATATCTCATACCAACCTATTGGCACCGTTTTAGCCGTGATGCCTTGGAATTTCCCATTTTGGCAAGTCTTTAGATTTCTTGCACCTGCATTAATGGCTGGTAATACAGGAGTTTTAAAACATGCAGCTAACGTTTCGGGATGTGCCTTAGCCATTGAGGCACTTGTGTTAGAAGCTGGATTTCCTGAACACGTATTTCGAACACTTCTTGTTCGATCCTCTGCAATAAAAGGAATCATTGAACATCCATTGGTGAAGGCCGTAACATTAACCGGAAGCACACCTGCAGGGAAAGCAGTTGCATCTGCCGCAGGGTTTGCCTTAAAAAAATCAGTTCTTGAATTAGGAGGTAGCGACGCCTATCTGATTCTTGAAGATGCTAACATTGATGAGGCAGCCCGATCGTGTGTAACCAGTCGACTATTGAATGCTGGTCAGAGTTGCATTGGCGCTAAGCGATTTATTATTGCAGATACTATTTACGAGGCTTTTAAGGCTGAATTTGTCCGCCTGATGTCACAGGCTACATTTGGAAACCCCCAATACCCCAAAACAACAATTGGTCCTTTAGCGCGCATAGACTTGCGTGATGAGCTGCATCAACAAGTGACTAAAAGTTGTGAGATGGGCGCTAAGCTTTTGCTTGGTGGGTTTATCCCAAAAGGGACTGCTCCCTTCTACCCTCCTACAGTTTTAGGTGATGTATCTTCAGAAATGCCAGCCTATCACGAAGAACTATTCGGACCAGTAGCCACTTTATTCCGATTCACGACGATCGAGGAAGGCTTAAAAATAGCCAATGACACCGTATTTGGTTTAGGAGCTGGAATATTTGCTGGGGATATCACAAAGGCAAAATTAATTGCTGAAAAATGCCTTGATGCAGGATGTGTATTTATCAACGACTTTGTAAAATCCGATCCCAGATTACCTTTTGGTGGGATTAAACAGAGTGGCTATGGTAGGGAGTTATCTGCCATAGGAATGCGCGAATTTCTAAATATTAAGACTATTTTAGTCAAGTAAAATCTAGTTCCCAAATTCAATCCGAACCACTACATGAAGTATATCTTGCTATTACTAACGTGTCTAACCCTGCAAGTGAATGCGGAGGACAAAACATTACTATTTTGTTATTTCACGGATAATGGACAAGATGGATTGCATTTGGCGTATAGCAAAGATGGTCTTAAATGGGAAGCTCTTAATCAGGGTAAATCTTATCTAACCCCTACTGTTGGTCCCGATAAACTAATGCGTGACCCATGTATTACAAAAGGCCCAGATGGAATCTTTCATATGGTATGGACGTGCAGTTGGAAAGACAAGCAAATTGGCCGGTGATGGCACACGAGCCAACAGCGAAGAACTGCTGGGCTCCCGAGATAATTTACGATTCCAAGGCAGAGAATTACTTAATCTTCTGGGCCACAACCATCCCCAATCGTCATAGCCCCATAGAATATTCAAAACAAGAAAAAGGTTTAAACCATCGAATGTATTGCACCACGACAACCGATTTTAAATCATATGCACCTACACGAATGTTTTTCAATCCAGCGTTCAGTGTTATTGATGCAACAATATTACCCAGGGACAAAAACTACTACCTATTTTTAAAGAATGAGAATCCTAATCCGGCAGAGAAAAATATCCGACTAACCAGTTCAAAATCAGCTTCAGGACCTTATCCAACTGCAGTATCCCAGCCAATAACAGGGAATTATTGGGCTGAAGGACCAACGGCAATCGAAATAAATGACTATGTTTATGTTTACTTTGATAGGTATACAGAGCATCGTTATGGAGCCGTCAGATCTAAAAACTTAACAGATTGGGAAGATATTTCCAACCAAATTAAGTTCCCAGATGGCGCAAGACACGGCACTGCATTTAAAGTATCAGCAAAACTATTTAAAGAACTTATTAACCCAAAATGATCCGTTTGAAATATTACCTTTTCATAATAGCACTTTTTATCAACCTTACGAATTTTGCTCAGAGTCATTTTTCGGCTGCCAATTTAAAATGCGACTCGAAAACGAATCCGATTGGTCTAGCTGTTAAAAATCCACTTTTAAGCTGGGAGATTCGTTCGTCAGATCGAGATATTAATCAATCGGCTTACCAGATTCTGGTTTCAGAAAGCTTAGACAAACTAACCAACCTAATTGGCGATTGTTGGGATTCTAAAGTTGTAAAATCAAATCAGTCAACTATTATCCCTTACAGCGGAGTTGCACTTAATCCAGAGAAAAAATATTTCTGGAAGGTTAAAGTGTTCAATCAAAAAGGGAAAGAGAGTGCATGGAGCGAACCGGCATCCTGGGAGATGGGGCTATTATCGAATGTCGATTGGGAAAAAGCAACCTGGATTAGCTATGAAAATCTTCCTGCAAATATGACGGTTGTCCCAGGAGTTCCGGGGGACGGAGAAAAACTTGGCAGTAAAGCAGTAAAAAGAAGTGTAGTCCCATTATTCAGAAAAGAATTCAAGGCCGAAAAAGAGATTAAAAATGCCACCCTATTCATAAGTGGTCTGGGCAGTTACGAAGCTTCAATTAATGGACAAAAAATTGGCGAAAGCTTTCTCACCCCAGGCTGGACAGATTATACTAAAGTCTGTCTGTATAACACCTACGATGTAAGCTCAAAAATTAAACTGGGGAATAATGCCATAGGTGTTATTGTTGGAAATGGTTTTTACAACATCAACCGGGAGCGATACCGGAAATTGGTCATTGCTTATGGTTATCCTGCAATGATCAGCAAACTTAAAATTAATTATACCGATGGATCATCAAAAACCATAGTCTCAGATAATACCTGGAAATGCACTCCCTCACCAATTTTGTATTCAAGCATTTACGGCGGTGAAGATTATGATGCGAGAGCAGAGCAAAAAGGGTGGAACATGCCCGACTTTAAAGAGATTAAGTGGAAGCCAGCTCTGGTGGCTACTGAACCTAAAGGGGAGCTAAGCAGTGAAACCGACAACCCAATTACCATCCACCAAACAATTAATGTAAAAGATATTGAGCACCCAGAACCAGGCAAATATTTATATGATTTTGGTCAAAACTGCTCTGGCATTATAGAGCTAAAAGTAACAGGCAAGAGAGGCTCAATCATCAAGATGACCCCTGGAGAATTGATCACGCCAGATCGTAAGATCAATCAAAAAGCTTCTGGCACACCTTATACGTTATCGTATACCTTAAAAGGCGAAGGTGTAGAGACATGGAGGCCCAAATTTACCTATTATGGTTTTCGTTATGTCATGGTGGAAGGTGGGGCTCCAGCATCAGAAAAGCCAGGCAAATACAAGCCTTCGATTATCAATATGCAGCTGCTACATACCTGCAATTCAGCTCCGAGAGTTGGAGAATTCAGTTGTTCAAATGAATTATTCAATCAAATCAACACATTGATTGATTGGGCCATAAGAAGTAACATTCAAAGTGTTGTGACTGATTGTCCTCATCGTGAAAAACTAGGATGGCTGGAGCAGACCTATTTAATGGGAGCTTCCATGTTTTACAATTACAACCTTTATCCACTTTATCGTAAAGCTATTCGTGACATGATAGATGCGCAGACAGCAGAGGGTTTAGTTCCTGATATAGCACCTGAATTTGTCCCCTTCTCCGGAGGATTTAGAGACTCACCCGAATGGGGCAGCGCGGGTGTAATTCTACCATTTATGATCTGGCAGTGGTATGGCGATTTAAGTGTTGTAGAGGAGGCTTTACCGATGATGCGTAAATATGTCAATTATCTCGATAAAAAATCAGACGGACACATTCTTGATTATGGGCTAGGCGACTGGGTTGACCTTGGTCCTAAACCGCTTGGAGAAGCACAGCTAACACCGAAAGCGCTTACTGCAACGGCTATCTATTATTATGATATTATTCTTTTAGCCAAGATGCTTAGGGCTACAAACAACAAAGAGGAAGCTACCAAGCTTGATGATCTAGCCATCGAGGTGAAAAAAGCTTTTAATGCGAAGTTTTACAACAAAAAAAATAAAATCTATTCGACAGGAAGTCAATCTGCGATTGCAATGCCATTATATGTTGGCTTAGTGGATGAAAAGGAACGAAAAAACGTAGTGAAATCCTTAGTAGAATCGATAAACGATTCGAAAAAAGCACTTACTGCTGGTGATATTGGATTTCATTTCTTAGTGAAAGCGCTAGAAGAAAATGGCTGTTCACCATTGTTATTCGATATGAATTTCCGTAATGATGTTCCAGGATATGGCTTTCAGCTAAAAAAAGGGGCAACGGCCTTAACCGAATCATGGCCAGCATTAGAAAATGTATCAAACAATCACTTGATGCTTGGTCATTTAATGGAATGGTTTTACACAGGACTAGGTGGTATTAAGCAAGATGAAGGAGGGATTTCATTTAAGAATATCGTTATTAGACCAGAGATCGTAGGTGATCTTACCTGGGTTAAATCGAGCTATCATTCACCTTATGGTTTAATAAAAAGCGATTGGAAAAAAGAGGCAGCTGTGCTAGAGATGAAGATTGAAATACCAGCTAATTCAAGTGCAACGGTATTCTTTCCAACCGCACAAAAGAATTCAATCACAGAGGATGGTAAAAAAATTACCGTCCAAAAGAATGGAGACGGAAAATTCTTCACTAAAGTTGGTTCTGGAATCTATACGTTCAGAATGGAATATGTAACACCTAAAAAGTAATTCATGCAAAATTTAGATTCTAAAACACCTAACGGTCGTCGTAAATTCATTGAACATGCAGCTATAGGAGCTACTGCACTCACTGTTCTACCTCATATTGCAGGTGCTTATTTCCCATCAACCGATCAAAAAATTCGGATTGGAATTATAGGTGGCCGATTCGGAGCTGGATTCCAATTCCATGAACATCCAAACTGTATCGTGGAAGCGGTGAGTGATTTACGGGCCGACAGACGTGAGAATTTGATGAAAGCTTATAAGTGTTCTAAAACCTATGAATCGTTAGAAAAGCTATTGCATGATCCAAAGATAGATGCGGTATTTATTGCCACTCCTGCCCCAGATCATCTCAAGCACGTTTTAGCCTCACTTGATGCTGGAAAGCATGTTTTGTGCGCTGTTCCAGTGGCTCTTAACATTGAAGACTGTTATAAGCTTAGAGAGGCAGTGCGCCGAACAGGCTTAACCTATATGATGGCTGAAACGAGTGTCTACAGACAAAATACCATTTCAGTGCGAAAATTCCATGAAGAAGGACGCTTTGGTACAATTTTTAGTGCAGCAGCCGAATACAACCATCCAGGACTAGAAACCTTATGGTTTGAAAATGGAAAACCAACCTGGCGTCATGGATTACCTCCCCTCTTATATCCAACACATTGCACCTCCTTTCTGATATCTGTGACTGGTGAGAGACTTGTAAGTGTGAGTGGTTTAGGCTGGGGTGACGATAGTTCAATGTTGAAGAATAATCCATATCAGAACCCATTCTGGAATGAAACAGCTTTTTTTCAAACCGATAAAAATCATCCGTTTAGGGTTGAAGTAAATTGGAAGGGGGCACTGCGAAATTCCGAACGAGCAGAGTGGAGGGGAGATAAAATGAGTTTCTTCTCTTCTCAAAATGAAGCCAGTGAACATACCATTGTTCGGGTTGCAGATACGGATGCAAAAGATGATGGAGGGTTCCAAATTAAAGCCAATGTTACGGAGAAATATGTTCAACCGAAGTGGTGGGAGACTGATCTTTTACCAGAGGGTTTACGTCACAACTCAGGTCATGATGGTTCTCATTCCTTTATAACGCATGAATTTATCGACTCTTTAATTCACAAACGCCAACCCAAAGTGAACATCTATGAAGCGCTTGCCTATACAGCGCCTGGAATCATTGCCCATGAGTCGGCTTTAAAAAATGGTGAGCAGATGAAGATCCCAAATTTTGATAAATAGATCTGCTTTCACAGTTATCCAAAGTGCTTTATTTCAGTAAACTAGAAGACTAAACAACTAATCATGAACCTTAAAGCCGCATATTTAATCCTTACCATTGTCCTAGTCGGAACTCTATCATGCTTTAGTCAAACGACAAAAAGCGGAACTGATTCAAATGAATTGAATGGAGCACAATGGATTGGGGATAATAAACCGCTTCCGACTTCCGACTCATTGTATTATTTAAATGATCCGGCACCACAGTTTCGCAAGACGTTTAATGTGACTGGTGAATTAAAATCAGCAAAACTATTTATCACTGCTGCAGGATATTATGGTGCTAAGCTGAATGGAACTAAGATTGGAAAGAATTTCCTAGACCCAGCATGGACCACCTATAGCAAACGAATATACTATTCAACTTATGACCTTACGCCACAGATTACGCCTGGACAAAACTGTATTGGTGTTTCGATCGGCAATGGATTTTACAACCCGCTGCCCCTTCGTATGTGGGGCACCTATAACCTAAGAAAGACATTGTCAGTTGGTCGACCAAGGTTTATCGCAAAACTAGTGCTCACCTACAAAGATGGTCATCAAGAAACAATCAATACAGATTCATCTTGGAAATTCGCGACGGGTCCTATATTGCGAAATAGCATTTACTTAGGTGAAGTTTACGATGCACGAAAAGAGCTAATCGACTGGTCAAAAGCCTCATTTAAAGACCAATCATGGACGAATGCGAGTGTCGTTGATGGACCAGGTGGAGATCTGCAAAAAGCCTTCTTCCCCGCCATTCAGCAAACTCAACTGCAAAAGCCGATCAAAATAACTTCTCCAAAACCTCAGATGTATGTGGTCGATATGGGGATTAACTATACAGGACTATATCGAATTCGACTACATGGTAACGAAGGGGAAAAAATCACACTTCGATTTGGAGAACGTATTTATGACAATGGAGAAGTAAATCCGATGACCGCTGTTTGCGGTCAGATTAAAAAAGCAGGACGTGGTGGACCAGGAGCACCAGCTATTGCATGGCAAAGTGACGAATTTATCTTTGGGAAAGAGAAACAAGTCTGGTACACTCCCGAATTTACATTCCATGTTTTTCGATATATTGAAATCACAGGACTCACTCAAGCCCCTTCATTAGCTGATATCCAAGGGATCGTTTTGCATACCAACGTGCAATCAAATGGTTCATTTAGCTCTTCATCGGCGTTGCTTAATTCTATTCAAGATGCAACCAGACTAACATTCGTCAATAACTTAATGAGCGTTCAATCGGACTGTCCAGGACGCGAACGATTTGGTTATGGTGGTGATCTAAATGCAACCAGCGAATCTTTTATCTGTAATTATGATATGCAGCAATTTTACAGAAAGACTATTTACGACTGGACTGATGTGGTGATGGATACCGCATTTGTGGATGTCGCACCTTTTGTGATGAAATACTGCGGTATAAGCTGGGAATCAGCACTTCTTACCACACAAAACAACCTTTATAAATATTACAACGATACAGCCATCGTAAATGAGATGTACGACTTCGACCTAAAATGGATGGACAAGGTGGCTCGAATACATCCTTTTGGAATGGTGCATAAAGGTTTAGCAGATCATGAGTCGATGATACCAGTGCCGGTGGAACTAATAGGCACTACACACTACTTGAAATGTGCTCAAATTATGAAGCAGTTTGCAGCCTATAAAAAGGATCTGAAAAACAAACAAAAATTTGCCGACTTAGAAAAAAATATCGCGTCTCAACTTGTTAGTACATTTTGGAAAAGCCCGGTTAAATCGCCTATTAATCGGCAAACACTTTTTGCTACATTGCTCTATTATGATCTCATCCCAGAAAAAGAGAAGCCAGCAGCAGCAGACTCACTTTTAAATGCACTGAAAAATGGAGTAAATGGTCATTTTACGACCGGTATTTTTGGAACTAAATATATTCTTGAAGCGCTCTCACAAGCTGGCTATTCCGACAAGGTTTTTAATATTGTAAATTCTAGAGAATATCCAGGATGGGGCTTTATGATCGATAAAGGGGCAACTACTTTATGGGAAACTTGGAAAGAGAGCGATAACACTTTCTCTAACTGCCACCCGATGTTTGGAACAGTTTCGGAATGGTCTTACAGATGGTTAGGTGGTATTCGACAAACCGAGGATCAGGTTGGATTTAAGAAGTTCATTATAGCTCCATTTTTGCCAAAAGATCTGGAATATGTCAAATGCAGTTATAAGTCACCACAAGGGCTAATAATCTCTAATTGGGAGAAGAAAAGCAGTTCGACGACACAGTTTAGTATCAGTATTCCTAAGGGTTCAGAAGCAGAGGTATCGTTACCCTTTCAAAAATTTAAAAACATAAGTTTGATCACAAATGGTGACACAAAAAAAACAATCCATTTAAATGCTCCAACCTGCAAATTAACAGCAGGGAACTATACGCTTTTGGTAACTCAATAAGCGACGGATTTCTAATGACTCGTGGCTATTTAAAAGAATTATACGATAAAAAGAACTAGTATGAAGCGGATCTATTTACCACTTTTGGCAGGAAGTCTCTTGCTATCAAACCTCACCTATGGGAATAAATCAGATCGGAAGAAACCAAATATTATCTTTATTGTTACCGATGATCTAGGGTGGTCAGATCTTGGATGCTACGGAGCCGACTTGCACGAGACGCCAAATTTAGATCGTTTAGCGAGTAAAAGTGCGGTATTTACAAATAGCTATTCCGCAGCGCCCATCTGCTCTCCAACACGGGTATCCTTGATGACAGGTAAATATCCAGCTAGACTGCATTATACTATTTGGAGAGAAGCAGCTTCAGGCACCGATCGTCAAGAGCAAATATCACATCCTTTTATACCACCAGTCACGATTGTAGATTTGCCATTAGAGGAGGTTACCATTGCTGAGAAATTAAAAGAAAACGGATACCTAACCGCTCATGTAGGCAAATGGCATATCGGTGATTTGCTACACTATCCGAAAAATCAAGGTTTTGATATCAGTGTTGGAACAAGCCAAAGTGGATCACCTAAATCATTTTTCTATCCTTTTCTTGGGCGCGACAACATACCTTTAGACAACCTAGAAACCGATGGAGCAGGGAAATATTTCAAAGATCAAGCTGCCAAATACCAAACAGATAGGCTTACAGAGGAAGCCATTAAGATCTTACAAGATGCAGGTGATCATCCATTTTATTTAAATCTATGTTATTACGATGTTCATACCCCAATAGAAGCAAAGGCTGATGACATCGCTTATTTTAAAAATAAATTAACCCCTCAACTAAAACATCAAAACGAGATCTATGCGGCAAAAGTAAAAGCGGTGGATGATAATGTAGGAAAGTTATTACAAAAGCTGGATGACTTAGGAATAGCCCAGAATACCATTGTCATTTTCATCTCTGATAATGGAGGATATATTCTGAAGTATAAAGAACGCGTAGTCACAAACAATGACCCTCTACGTTCGGGAAAAGGGTCATTATATGAGGGTGGAATAAGAATTCCGACAATCATATTTGATCCTTTTAATTCGAAAGGAAAACAGACCATCGATACTCCGATTAGTACCATCGACTTCTTTCCTACTCTATTAGAACGATGCGGCATTAAGAACTCGAATATAATAGATGGCAAAAGCTTCAATAGCCGTTTGAATAATTCTGCTGATACGACTCTGAATAACCGACCGCTTTTTTGGCATTATCCGCACTATTATCCAACGATGGTACCAGTAAGTGCGGTTAGAGAAGGCAAATGGAAATTAATAGAATTCCTTGAAGATGGTCATACCGAGTTATATAATTTAGCCGAAGATCTCTCCGAAGTCCATAATCTTGTAAATGAAAAACCTTTAGAAGCGCAAAGACTGACCGAACTATTGTATAACTGGAAAAAACAAGTAGGGGCACAAGAGATTACTAAAAATCCTAACTATCGGAAATAAGTCATAAAAATTCAGGCATAAAAAAAAGACGCAGTTCTGCGTCTTTTTTTTATGCCTGAATGCGAAATACAACTAATATTTAAAAACTTTACCACCAGCCATAACTTGCTGAGTTTTCTCATTAAACGTAGCTTTCTCTCCTGTACGAAGAGCAGCGGTTGTCATAATATTAGCAATTGAATGACTATATCCAGCCTCAACAGGAGCGTTAGTCTTTGGATTATTGGCTCGGACACAGTCCATCCAATTCTTCATATGCGCATTGGTTAAACTGTCTGCACCAGTATTTGAGTTCGTTTCCACTTTCTCTTGTGGAAGTAAAAACTCTGCAAGCATATTCTCTTTATAGCCCATATCCTTGGCATATTTCTCTTTTAATCCACCTTCAGAAGTTACCTTGTTGGTATCTAAATCTAGCTTTCCGCCATTGGAGAAATACCACTCTTTAACCCCACCAGCCTCATTGGTTTGACGAGACGAGTATATAACTTGGAAACCCTCCTCTTTATTATCTAATGGACCGTAATCAAATACCGCGCTCATGGTATCAAAATTTCTACGTCCATCTTTCCAAACATAAATACTTCCATTAGCAGCCACCGAACGTGGATGAGGAAGATGAGAGAACCAATGGACCGTGTCGATCTGATGCGACATCCACTGACCAGGAATACCTGAAGAATATGGCCAAAACAACCTAAACTCTAAATATTTACGTGGATCCCACTTCTCATAAGGACGATTTAGTAAAAAGCGTTTCCAATCGGTGTCCGACTCTTTGATCGAAGCGACCTCTTTGGCACGACGCCAACGACCTGGCTGATTTACATTCCAAGTCATTTCAACCGCACAAATCTTACCAAACTTACCCGCTTGAATAAAATCATGAGCTGCTTGATAGTTTGGACCAGAACGTCTCTGAGAGCCAATCTGAACAACCTTACCACTATCTTTCACTGCTTTCTTTGCATAGATCGCATCATCCATCGTTTCAGCAAAAGGCTTTTCGCAATAAACATGCATCCCTGCCGTAACCGACTGTCCACAAAGTACCGCATGCTGAAAGTCAGCTGTTGAGATAATTGCCGCATCTAGTTTTAAGTTATAAAACTCATCGGTATTACGTGTACCAACTGCCGTTGTATCATTGTGCTTCTTAATCCAATCAAGACCATCCTGACGACGCTTATTCCAAATATCACAAACAGCGACAAATTCAAAGTTCATCTCTTTCGAATATTTCTGAAAAGCTAAACCTAGAGCACTCTCAAAACGACCAGAGAAACCAAGAATTCCAACCTGAACCCGATCGTTTGCACCAATTATTCGTCCATAACTCTTTGAGCTCATACCCACACCGCCAATAGTTAGACCAGCAGCACCAATTGCGGATTTTTGAATAAATTCTCTTCTATTTGACATGATACTATTTTAAATTGTTAATGAATAGGCGTATATTTTTTTCCGTGTACGATAACGCAACGAAGATAATTAATTCTTTATCGAATTAGAGATGTTTTACAACATATCAATTTTTAGACAGTTCAACCCAAAAAGGGAATATCCGTTGCGATCCAATGCTATAATAAGGGATGAAATCGCAATCCATAGATGAAAACTTAACATTCTTCATCTCAATCACATCTGTATCTGGCAATTGATTTACTTTCTGTTGAATAAAAGTGCCTGTTTCAAGGTACAATTTCCCATTGCCTTTCAGTGGGTGTAAAAATTTAAAACGGATGTTATAGGTACCTTCCCGTAGACTAACTTTCCAGAATCCATATTGATCTTCTTGGGAATTACTAGCCGGTCGTCCAGTTGCATCGTTGCGATTTAGGTAGGTAGGATTTTCGAATTTACTTCCAATAACTATCCGAGGCTGATGAAGCAGATTTTCTGAATTGACTAACTCCATAGTTTGCTTTTCTAATTCATCCCTAATTCTTTGAGCTAAAACCGGATCCTTATTAACCCGATTATCTAGCTCATACGGATCCTTATTAACGTCAAACAATTCAAATTGATCTGTATTTGCATTGTAATCTGTATTTCCCACCAGCTTATCTGAACCTATTTGCAAGGCTATATTGTTATAAAGTTCAGGATAGCGGCGAGTCCAATAAAAAAATAAACTTCTATTCTTCCAATCGACCTGCTGACCATCCATGGCTGGAACCAAATCCTTACCATCAATCTTTCTATCTTTTGGGACTTTTGCGTTACACAAATGAGCAAGAGTAGGCAACAGATCGATGTGAGCAGCATTTAGTTCCACATTTTTATCTCCTGTAAACCGACTAGGAAACCTTAAATAGAATGGAACCCTTATACCACCTCTATAAACAGTTGCTTTTAAACCATGCATACCCGCATTATAACGGGTTTGCTGAGGTCCATTATCGGTCATAAAAATCACAATCGTATTTTCAGCAAGTTTTAAATCATCAAGTTTTTGCAAAATCAAACCAATGTTCTCATCGATATTATCGACCATCGCATAGACCCTACGTGCCATTTCCTTCTCTTTCTCCGTCATCGTAGAGAAAGGCCTACGATCACCTGAGTAACCCGCCGAGGGATCAATATTCTTGTATTTTAGGTAGTATTTATCGGGAACTTGCAATGGGGCATGTGGTGCGTTAAATGTGAGGTAGCAAAAGAATGGATTACCCCTATTTTTTTCAATAAATTTAATGGCTCTTGCAGCAAATATATCTGAGCAATAGCCTGGATAGAACTCTCTAGTACCATTATGCCATAATACCGGATTAAAATAGCTACTATCCTTTTTAAAATAATTAGTAAAATCACCTGGCTGACCCATACCTCCGGCTAGATGGATCAATGTTTCATCAAAACCCTGATCTTGAGGCCGACTCGGATAGCTATCACCTAGATGCCATTTTCCAAAAATACCTGTTGTGTAATTAGCTTGCTTAAGAATTTCAGCTAAGGTAATTTCACTCGAGGCCATAATGGCTCCACCTTCGTATGTATCTCGAATTCCTGTCCTCAACGAATAGCGCCCAGTAAGCAAGCTTGAGCGAGTTGGAGCGCAAACGGGCGAGACGTAAAAATTAGTAAAACGGACGCTCTCCTTTGCAAAACGATCTAAAACTGGGGTCTTAACATGGATATTCCCATTGATACCCAAATCGAGAACATTGGGCTGTTTTAAAGTCTGAGCAAAAATTAGATTAACACTAAAAAAAGAGAAGGCCGCGACCCCTAAAAGTTTAAGTTTATTCATCGTATATGCCGATTAAAAAGGTAGGTAAAACTTAATTTCAAAATCATCAAATGAATATGTTGAATTTAGATGAGAAATCAAATCTAAATAAAATAATTACCAAAACTAAAAAAGCTTAAAACCAGTTTCAGAAAACTAGCTTTAAGCTTTTCAATTATCGTAGTTAAATAATATAACCAATAACTCAATAAGGAACTTTAAAATCTATTGTGTCTATTGTGTTTTTTTTCTATTTTTTCCTATTGTGTTTTATTTTTTATTTTCACCACATTAGGCACATAGGTCACATTAGAAAGCTTATTAAAATCTATTGTGTCTATTGTGTGTTTTTTTCTATTGTGTCCTATTGTGTTTTATTTTTTATTTTCACCACATTAGGCACATAGATCACATTAGAAACCCTATTGTGTCTACTGTGTTTTTCCTATTGTGCCTATTGTGTTTCTTTTTTTCTTTTCACCACATTAGGCACATAGGTCACATTAGAAGGGGAATTATGAATTCTTCAAAGATTTAGAAGTCAAGCCAGAAGCTCTTTTCCTCATAATCAGCAACCACAACGGCAGTATTTGCGTAGTGGAAGGTATTCATCATCGTTGAGATCTCTTGTTTTAAGACAAGCAAAGCATTGTCCACTAAATCTTTTCTAAATCCTTTTTCTTCCAAGTAAAGAACCATATCAAGCGATACGATCCGACTCATCACTTGTCCAAATTCAACTAGTTTACGTTGAGCAAATGGAGCTTCAATATCGAAACTTACTAGTTCCTGAATTCTATCAGCAGCTCTGCCGGCATATCCTTTTAAGAAGGTATAGAAGCTTTTCTCTTTCGCAGTTTTCATCAGCTTAAGAACTGATTCTGCAATCTGATTGTAAAGAATATCATTCGAACCTTCGAAGATCTGGAATGGACGACTATCCACAACTGATTTACCCGCAATATGATTTAACTTATATCCCTTTGCTCCAACTAATTGCAATAAAGATTGTGCCGATTCTTGCATTAAATCAGAAGTTACACTCTTGGTGATATTGGCTTCAAGACCAAGCGGCGATAAATCGTGCTCCACTCCACCTATCTCACCCGATCGTAAACAGAAAGCTGAACAGATAGTGAAATTAGCTTGTAAGCGAGATAAACGATGTTGAACTTGATCGTATTCGAATAAATGTTTATTAGTAATCAACCGTGATTTAGCATGTGTAATAGACTCATCAAGAATTCGTTTTACAAATCCTAATGCCATACCAGGAAACTGGAATCTACTGCGGTGCAACAGATCAAGCATCATCTGAATACCATTTGTTTTTGGTATAAGTTTTTTCTCCTCAGGAATTATCACATCGATATGATTGCGGCCATATGGAATTTGATATAAACCTAAATTTTCGAAATACTCCTCAACGACAATATTTTGATTTTTTGCATGTACATCGCAAACAAACATCTCGATATCACGCATTAGGCTACCCGATTCGCTGGTACGTCTTGAGGTAAGAATCCAAAAATCAGCCATACCAGTAAGTCCAGCCCAATGTTTCTTCCCTTTAAGATGATAAGAACCATCTTTCTCAGTGCATGAAGTGGTCATATTCAAGGCATCACTACCAAAGTCTGGCTCAGTGATCATCAAACCACCCATCGCTTGATTATTTAAAAATCGCTTGAAAACTTCAACTTTTGCCGCTTCCTGACCATATTTCGCAAATGGTTGAATAAACAGTGCATTGTTGATCCCTAAGGTTAAGGATAAGGCAAGAGATTCGTATGAAGCAGCAGAAACTACAGCAATATTGTGTTTTACATCTCCATTCAATCCACCATATTGAGTTGGGATACACAAAGACATTGGATTGGTAGACATTAATTCCGCCAAAACCGCTGGTGGTAAGCCACGTGTAGAACAAAACTCATCAATATTATCAATTTGATGAAAAGCGCGATTCATCGAAGCTTTAAAATCTTCTAAACGCTGTCTAAAACCACTGTCATCAATTTGATAATTAGTAACTTGGCTTCCGTTGGTTTGCTGTTGCGACATATTCAGATGTAAATTTGTGTGAAATAATGTTACAAAGATGGCTTTTAAAATTAAAAAATCGAATACTTCAACTAAACTTTTACACTTCAACACCGATTATTCTGAATAAACAGCCTCTTTATTTCGCTATATTTGTCGGAAATTGATCTATTAACCCACCTTAATAAACATACTTATGATCCTACTCTATGGCTTTATTTTTGGCGCTCTATTGCAAAGTGCCAAACTAAATAAATTTGACACCATCAGTGGTATGGCCTTGCTCGAAAACTATAAAGTGGCTAAAGCTATTGCCTTTGCTATTGGAGTTGGAATTATCTTAATTAATCTAGAAATCAACTTCAACTTGGCTTCTTACCATGTTAAGCCTCTTTTATTAACTGGAGTTATACTTGGCGGATTAATTTTTGGTGCAGGAATGGCCATTCTTGGATATTGCCCTGGCACCATGATTGTATCCATTGGAGAAGGTTCAATTGATGCCGGAATTGGTTTACTAGGTGGTTTATTAGGCGGTTTATTCTATACAGCTATTCTTCCAAACATCAGCAGCTTAACAGGCCCAGACCTTGGAGTAATTTCTCTTAATTCATTAACAGGAGGGAATACACTTGTATTTTACTTTTTAGTTCTGGTCTTCGGAGCACTATTTATTGGAATTTCATTCTGGATACATAAGCTAGAAAAAGTAAGTGATCGGACTTGGATTTGGGCTGGACTTGGATTAGCGATTTTAAATGCCATACTTTTCTTAACCTGTGGCATGGACAGGCAACTGGGAGCATCGACGGCCTATCCCTATCTTGCCAACCTAATCACAGGAAATACTCAAAGTGAATACTTTACAAAAAGTGTTAAGTCAGGTAGCTGGGAAGTAATTTTTCTTGCTGGGTCATTTATTTCAGGAATTGCAATCTCACTTTTACGAAAAGATTTTAAAATAAAGCTCATCGCTGACAACTGGTCTAAATATAAAGGGGATAATAAAACCAAACGTATTATTTGGGCTTTGGTTGGAGGTTTCATACTTATTTTTGGCGCTCGTCTAGCAGGAGGTTGCACCAGTGGGCACATTATTTCTGGAGGCATGCAGCTAGCCGCAAGCAGCTTATTATTTGCCGTTTTTGTCTTTATTGGTCTGCTACTCACAGGCCATTTCTTCTATAAAAAATAAGAATGCCTGAGATCTTTATCACCACCTTATCAAATAACGTACTTGCCCTGCTTCAAGTATTACTCATTGCCTTAACTGGGGCAATTTTAGTCCGCAAGCAGATCTTCAAAGCGAGTGATGTAAAAGGGTTGACATTAGCAATCGTGAATGTTTTCCTGCCTGCCATGATCTTCTCGAAGATCATCCGATCCCTTAATCCATCAACCTTCCCAATGTGGTGGGTTCTGCCACTTGTGGGCATTGGCTTAATAGCAATTGGAATAATCTTTTCATTGCTATTTTTCATAAAAGATCTATCTGCAAAGAGAAGTCTATTGCCCCTTGCGAGCATGCAAAACGCAGGCTATTTAGCACTTCCACTTGGACAAGCCATATATCCAGAACAGTTTGACCTTTATGCCCTTTACACCTTTTTAATCATCATGGGACTTAATCCAATACTTTGGAGTATTGGAAAATACCTTAATACGGGGGGTCATACGTTCGAATTCTCTTGGAAAATCTGGATTACTCCACCTTTTATAGCCAATATACTCGGCATTTCAGTGGTGTTATTAGGATTCGACCATTTCATTCCCAAAATAGCCTTAAATGCCATTGAACTAGCTGGCACCGCAACGGTTCCATTAGCCAACTTTATACTCGGCGCAGTGCTCGGAGGTATCTCGTTAAAAGTATGGCCATCGTTTGCAGATACGATTCGAGTGATTGGAATTAAATTTTTAGTCATCCCTCTTGCCGTATTCATCCTGATGTTGCTATTCAACATTAAATCATCTAATGCCTTAATGAGTGATGTGATCTTAATCCAAGCGGTCTCACCCCCAGCCATTGCAACTCTGATACAGATAAACAATTATGGAGGCGATGCTCAAAAAAGTGGAAGCCTGATGCTAATATCTTATGCAGTTTGCATTGTTGCAATTCCTGTGTGGATGGCTTTGTGGAGCATCTCTTGAGTTAAATATCTTCAAAACATTTAACCTACTTTAATCAATTAGCTCAATCTAACCTAAGACTGAAAACATTAAAGAGTTATCTTTGCACTACCTTTATTTAACTTATTATTTAGCAAAATTATAATTTTGAACCTAACCGAATGACAATACGAAGTTTTCTAGCCTTTGACCTTGGAGCATCCAGCGGAAGGGCAATTTTAGGCACAATAGCAAATAACAGACTAAGCTTAACCGAGATTCACCGCTTTGAAAATCAAATGGTGGAACTGAATGGTTCTTACTTCTGGAATATCTTTAGTCTGTTTGGAGAACTAAAAACCGGACTAAAGAAATGCATTCAAGATTTTGGCGTTCAACCAGAGTCGATTGGTGTTGATACGTGGGGTGTCGACATTGCCTTATTAGATCGGAATGGTATGATTGTCGGGTTACCCTATGCGTACCGAGATCTAAGGACCAACAATGCCATGGAAGAGGTGTTCAATGTTGTTCCAAAAAAAGAACTTTATCTGATGACTGGTATTCAACTGATGCAGTTTAATACCTTATTTCAGTTACACGCCTACAAAAGAGATCAATCACCGCTTCTTGAAATAACAAAAGACATTCTATTCATGCCTGATGCCTTGTGTTATCTATTTAGTGGCATTAAGAAAAATGAATTTTCGATTGCTTCAACATCCCAGTTTTTAAGACCGGGTAAAAGAGAATATGAGAATAAACTTTTCGAAGCCATTGGTGTAGATATTAATTTAATGCAAGACATTGTCTTTCCTGGAACCATCCTGGGACCAATTAAGGCTGATGTACAAAAAGAGACCGGAAGCACCGCTATTCCGGTCGTTGCAGTAGCAGCTCACGACACTGCCTCAGCGATAGCCTCAGTGCCCGCAACAGGACGCAACTGGGCTTATATTAGCTCTGGCACTTGGTCTTTAATGGGGATTGAAAGCGATAATCCTCTTATATCAGAAGAGATTCAGAAGTTAAACTTCACCAATGAAGGTGGTGTTGAAGGAACGACAAGGTTTCTAAAAAATATCATGGGACTATGGCTATTGCAAGAATGCCGTCGAACCTGGTCTGCAACAGAAAATTACTCTTGGCCTCAAATGGTCGACATGAGTCTGAATGCAGAGCCTTTTAAGTGCCTCATCGATCCAGATGCCCGCGAATTTCTCAATCCTGGTGATATGCCTGCTGCAATTGCTGAATTCTGCAAAAAAACTGGCCAGCCAATCCCCGAAAATCATGGCGAAGTGATTCGGACAATTTTCGAAAGTCTAGCCTTTAAATACCGCTATACACTCGAAGCCATCCGATCAGTAAGCACCATTGCCATAGAGAAGATCCATATCATTGGAGGAGGCGCTAATAATGAGCTACTCTGTCAATATGCAGCCAATGCTACCAACCTAACTGTATTTGCTGGACCAACCGAAGCTACGGCCATTGGAAATATTATGATGCAAGCAAAAGCTTTAGGAGCTGTTGAATCACTCGATGCTATTCGCAAGATGGTCTCTGAATCATTCGCTACAACAGTATTCTATCCTGAAGATGCTTCCAAATGGGAGTTGCATTACAAAAGATTCAAAAGTTATATTGTGGAATAACAAACGAAATTAAAATACACGTCAAATGGCATAATATTTGATAATATTTTAAATTATATTTAGTTTTAATACATCCACGATGAAAAAATTACTTTTTGTTTTTGCAATGCTACTGTCATTTAATATGGCAAATGCTCAGTTTTCTAATAATGGTATTGGCTTACGCCTAGGAAGTGGTGAAGGATTCGGTACTGAAATATCCTTTCAACATAGACTAAAAGATGTCAACCGGATAGAACTCGATCTAGGTACAACATCAAACAATCAATACTCAGCATGGAGTCTTGCTGGAATATATCAATGGTCATACGGAATTGACGACCACTTAAGTTGGTTTGCAGGGGCAGGTGGTCGAATTGGATCCTGGAGTCAAAACAAAGCATATATTGGTGAAGATAATTCAGGAGGAATGTTACTTTCCGCAGTGGGTAATGTCGGCCTAGAATACAGCTTTCCAATTGGGATTCAAATTGGGCTGGATGCCAGACCAGAGATTGGGCTTATTCATGGCGGGCTATTACGGAATAGCCTTGCTTTAAGCATAAGATACCAGTTTTAACAGGCAGAAAAAGACTTGAAGCCACCATTGCAACACAATTGTTGTAATGGTGGCTTTTATATTTTATGGAACAAAGAGATTCTTCAATAGGTTAAGCAAAAAGAAGATCACAACAAAGATGACATTAAAAACAAACGAGAGAATAAGTAGAAAATAGAACGCTGTAATAAATAACATACCCTTTGAAAGATAGTTGGCAGCAAAATCGCCTATCCATAAAGTCAGCAAATTAAATACTAAAACGTAAATCGTTAACCACATTAATCCAGACAAGGCACCCTTAACATCCGACTTGCTTAGAGTCATTGAACTACAAGTAGCATATAGCAAATAGATCAATAAGGCTATCTTCCACCAAGGAGCCCCTTTAGTCGGAAGTAGAAGATCTTTAAAGGAGAGCAAGCTAGTCCAGCACGCATTTAGAAACTGCTAAAAAACTACCTTGTTGGTAATAACGCTGGTGGAGATTTGAAACTTGAAAATTGTTGTAACATCTATTTCATACAACAGAAACATCGCACCAAAAAGAACAATCCCACCTGCAAGAAGCGGTCCAATTCCAATGAAGAAATTACCAATTTTTTGATAACTGCTTTTCTTATTAAACGAATGACTTACATGACCTAATGAATCACCAGCACTATTCGGCTTAAAGAGTGAGATCTCATTGATCTTATGACCAAAAATCAAGGCAAAAAAGGCATGACTTAACTCATGTATCGAACAGCCTAACCAGACAAAACCATACAAAAACAGATCACGTCCCCAAAAACGAATACTCAAGCGAGCATTTAATGTTGCTGAGAGATTTAAAAATAGAGCTAGGATTAGCAATGGGCCAAACAAAATAAATAACTGAGTTGCTGACGACTGAAATACACCAGTTAAATAACTAACAATCTGATCAATGTATTTTTCCATAAGAATAGATTACTAGTAAATTAAGACAAAGCCTCTGCCACAACAAATGTGCTTCCACCAATAAATAGAAGATCATTGACACTTGCATTCTTCCGAGC
Organism: Bacteroidia bacterium; assembly: GCA_026391295.1. Taxonomy (GTDB): domain Bacteria; phylum Bacteroidota; class Bacteroidia; order Bacteroidales; family Prolixibacteraceae; genus JAAFHB01. The sequence continues at coordinate 34,676 of JAPLDS010000023.1, forward strand.
TGCAGCAATTGCTAGCTCGACAGTTTCATAACTCTCCCCTACTAAATGAAAATAAGCCGCTCGTTTCATCAATTGATTTTCATCCATAGCCCTTGGTATATTAGCCTTGGTAAAATAATAAGTAGCCTGATTCGGTAAAAGTGATAAAATTCCCGCAATGTCTTTATCATCCACCACACCAATCACAAAATGAAGTTTATCGTACGAAATCAGCTTTAATTGATTCACAATCTCACGAATACCTCCCTCGTTATGACCAGTGTCACAAATGGTTAAAGGACTTTCCGATAAGATCTGCCACCGCCCTTTCAACCCTGTATTGAGGACGACTTTATTTAACCCATCAAGAATTGCCTCATCAGAAATTAAAAATCCTTGTCCACGTAATTGCTCGACAGCTGTCAAAACAGTACTTAAATTCTTCTTTTGATAGATACCCAGTAGATCCAAAGATAGGTTTTTAAAGACAACCTTTCCACTTCTACTTACCTGGAAATGCTGGGTCTTATAGTTTAAATTTCCAACCGACTCGACCTGTAAAATCTGATCGGCAAAATAGATTGATGCTACATGATTATTGGCTAAACCTTTGAAAATAATCTCTGTTTGCGGGTGCGTCTCCCCGATCACAACTGGAATATTCGACTTAATGATTCCGCCCTTCTCTAAAGCTATCTTACCAAGCGTATCCCCCAATATTCCCATATGATCAAGACTGATGTTCGTGATCACGGATAAAACCGGGCTTATAATATTTGTTGAATCTAATCTGCCTCCAAGACCAACCTCAATAAGTGCTACATCAACCTGACATTTCGAAAAATAAACAAAAGCCAGAATCACGGTTAGCTCAAAAAAGGAGGGCTCTAAAGTATTATCGCCATTTAATTTTAGAAAGTCATTAACAAATTGAACTACAAAATCTGGATCTATTGGTTGTCCATCTACCCTCACCCGTTCACTGAAATCTTTCAGATGAGGCGAGGTGTACAAACCCGTTTTATAGCCAGCCTCCATCAAAATACTCGTTAACATATGTGAGACCGAACCTTTACCATTGGTTCCAGCAACATGAATAGACTTAAAATTATGATGTGGGTGGTTAAAGATTTGATCAAGAGCTAAGGTATTGTCTAGACTTCCCTTGTAAGCCGACTGTCCTGATCGCTGATAATAAGGAAGATGATCGTATAAATAATTTATTACCTCTTCGTAATTCTGCATTGCTGGATCTTTTGTTAACAAAATCGTAAGCAAAGATGATAAATTCCCAAAGTTAAAAAGCTAAAGCGCAACTATTTTTTCTATTTTTAGACTGAAATAAAAGTTATAAAAATGCCAAAGTCAAAAGTGTTCGTAATTGATACCAATGTAATTCTGCATGACCATGAATGCATTTATCATTTCAACGACAACGACGTAGTTCTTCCTATTACGGTGCTCGAAGAGCTAGACCGATTTAAACGAGGAAATGACCAGATCAATTTTCAAGCAAGACAATTCGTTCGAATACTCGACGAGATCGTTGGTAATGAACTATTTAACGGCGGAATAGCGTTAGGAACAGATAAAGGTAAGTTAACCATTGAGACCGGAAAGCCATTTTCAGATAAGCTAAAAGAGTCTTTTAGAGAAGATATACCTGATCATCGCATTTTGGCTATCACCGAATACCTTCGGGATAAGTACAAAGAAAGAAAGGTCGTCTTAGTCACGAAAGATGTAAATCTTCGGATGAAAGCAAAATCGCTTCACATTGAATCTGAAGATTACAGGAACGACAAAGTTCAGGACATCAATGTACTACATCAAGGAATCCGTGAAATAAAGGACTACAGCGACACGTTGATTGCCAAGCTATACGAAGATAATTTCTTAACCACCGAGGAGGCCGGAATTACTCCTGCCCCATTTGCCAATGAATTTTTTATCTTAAAAAGTGCCAAATCAAGTGTTTTAGCTCACTATAGTGCATTTCGCCAACGCTTTGAGCGGATCGACAAAAAAGTCGCTTACGGCATTAAGCCTCGTAATGCAGAACAGACTTTTTCCATAAATGCCCTTTTGGACCCAGAAATAAAACTTATTAGTCTAACAGGTAAGGCAGGAACAGGAAAAACCCTATTGGCATTAGCGGCAGCTATTGCTCAGCATACGACTTACGAGCAGATCATGCTGGCTAGGCCGATTGTGGCCCTGAGCAATCGTGATATTGGCTTCCTACCTGGTGATGCCGAAGA
>JAPLDS010000023.1:36922-77649 GCA_026391295.1 Bacteroidia bacterium
GCCCTATATGCAACCACTTTTTGATAACCTCGCTGTTATAAAGAGATGCTTTGCACACAACAGTGCCGAATACAAACAAATAGAAGACCTAAAGAAAGATGAACGCCTAGTGATTAGTCCACTAGCCTTTATTCGAGGTCGAAGCCTTTCGAATTGTTTTTTCATCATCGATGAAGCGCAAAACCTAACTCCACATGAAGTGAAAACAATTATCACCAGAGCTGGAGAAGGGACCAAGATGATCTTCGCTGGAGATATTCAACAAATTGATTCACCTTACTTGGATATGCAGTCAAATGGGTTAGCCTACCTCACCGATCGGATGAAAGGGCAAGATATTTTTGCGCATATCAACTTAGTAAAAGGTGAACGAAGCTACCTTGCTGAGCTTGCCAGTAACCTACTTTAAATTCAAAACCATCAAATAGAATAATTTAAAAATCACAAAAAAAGTAAACATGTTAAAAGTAAACGAGTATTTTGGAGGAAGCGTAAAATCAATCGCAGTCGAGAATGAAGAAGGAGTTGCAACCATCGGTGTTATGGAAGCAGGTGAATATGAGTTTGGAACCTCTTCGGTGGAGATCATGACCATCACTGGAGGAACCTTAGATGTTATGCTACCGGGCGAAACACAGTGGACAAGCTATCCCAAAGGTGGCGTATTCAATGTAGCTAAAGATGTAAAATTCAAAGTTAAAGCAAAGGCGCCAGTCGCTTACCATTGTCAATATAAATAACGTATCATTGAAAAATTACGATCTAGTCATTGTTTTTGGAATCCTCCTAACCATCGTTGCAAAACATTCGATTGGGCAGACTACCGTAATTGATCAAAAATTTCATACCTCAACAACTTGTTCGATCCCTTTAGCAGGCAATTGTTGGGTAGAACAAACTTCAGTTGACACAACAGAATTTATAGCTAGTTCAGGACTTAGTGGCTGGAAAAATCCAGCCACTAAACTGAATATCTATTTCAGTTGTTCGAAGGGCACTAAACTTGAACTCGCACTTCGCATAAAAGTCCCATCTGGCAAATCAGCCCTTAAATATTTGCTAAATGGAGATAGCAAAAAAATCGCAATTAGTAATACAGACTTTACAATTTTAACGCTGGGAAGTTTTACTTTTCAGAATGGTGGCTATCAAAAGTTAACTATTCAAGGACTCACAAAAACAGGATCAACATTTGGTGAAATAAGCGACGTAGTGGTAAGTGGCAATTTAGAGGGCATCCATTATGTCAAAGATGATTTTTATTGGGGCCGACGCGGTCCTTCAGTACACCTAAGCTATGCCATGCCGCCACACGAAGAGGCCATTTGGTTCTACAACGAAGTAACAGTCCCCAAATCAAACGATGTAATCGGCTCCTATTTTATGGCGGCAGGGTTTGCAGAGGGTTATTTTGGTATTCAAGTGAATTCAGCCTCTGAGCGGAGGATCTTATTCTCAGTTTGGAGTCCATTCAAAACAGACAATCCCAACGCCATACCTGAGGACCAGAAAATAAAGCTGCTTAAGCGTAGTCCCTCAGTATATGCAGGGAATTTTGGAGATGAAGGATCGGGAGGACAGAGTTATTTGCGCTTCAATTGGAAAGCTGGTGTACCCTATCGATTTTTGCTCAAAGGAGAACCTTCAACTAACAACTCTACCGATTTTACAGCTTATTTCTTTGCCCCAGAGATTAATAAATGGCAAATTATAGCCTCCTTTAATCGTCCAAAGACAACCACCACCTTAAAAAGAATTCACTCGTTTCTAGAAAATTTCATCCCAGAGAATGGCAATCTCTCGCGATCTGCAATTTACTCTAATCCATGGATTCACACGATAAAAGGGAACTGGTTGCCCATAACAAAAGCTAAATTCACTGCCGACGCCACTGCCAGAAAAGGGGCACGAATTGACTATATTGGTGGGAAGGCAAAGGGTGGATTTTATCTAAAAAATTGCGGGTTCTTTAATTCCGGCATAAGTATAGATAGCTGGATAGAGAATTCTGAAATTGGAAAAGCTCCAGAAATAGATTTTAAGGCATTACCGTAGTTTCAGGATCAAGAAACTAGATAATTTGACAACAAACTAGCTTTAAAGTCAATAAAAATAAAACGCTATTTTTGTAAAAAAAACATGAATCTCGAAAAACTCTGCACCGAAGTACAAACCATTGCTAGGACTACAGGCGCATTTATCGCCGGTGAGCGTAAGAAATTTACCATCAAAGATATTGAAGTCAAGGGTAAAGCTAATTTTGTGTCCTATGTCGATAAACAAGCCGAGATTCAGATCATTGAAAAACTCAGAGAACTGCTACCTGATTCTGGCTTTATAGCCGAGGAGGATACGACTGAACGAACTTCCGACAACTATCAGTGGATTATTGATCCGCTAGATGGGACAACAAATTTCATTCATGGTTTGCCTCCATACGCGGTAAGCATTGCTCTAATGGAGGGAACGGAATTGGTTATAGGAGTTGTTTATGAGATCACTCAAAACGAATGCTTTTACGCCTGGAAAGGAAGTAAGGCCTATATGAATGGCGAGGAGATCAAGGTCACCAATGCAGCGACAACGACAGATGCTTTAGTTGGAACTGGATTTCCTTATTCAGCCATGGATACCTTAGATATCTTCATCGCATCGATGCGATATTTTATGTTACATTCACATGGACTAAGGCGCTTAGGATCGGCAGCAACAGATTTAGCTTATGTGGCAGCTGGACGCTTTGAAGCTTTTTACGAACACGGTTTAAAACCTTGGGATGTAGCCGCTGGTGCATTAATCTTAAAGCAAGCTGGCGGTATGGTTTCTGACTTCAATGGCACGGATGGATTCATTTTCAATGGTGAACTGGTTGCGTCAAATGGAGCGTATTACGATGAATTCTATTCTATAATTCATCAATATTTTGTTGAAAACAAAGATATCGGAAGTCAGTAGTTCGAGAAAATCTAGCCAACTCATTCCCACAAAAGACAAAGCAGGAGCGATTAGAGATCGAGAAGAGGTTCTTTCGTCATTTTTGTGATTCATTTATTGAAACGTTGTATTTTGATCGTATCGCCTTAGAGGAAGCAAGAAGCGTTGTGCGTTACACCAATGCTGATCTGCTAAATAAATACATGGATCAAGGTCGTCAAGTGATTGTGATCTTAGGTCATTATAACAATTGGGAGTGGAATGCTAATTGGTCGTTACACTCGCCACATCGATTCTATCCGATCTATAAAAAGCTGAAAAATGCAAACTTCGAGAAGTTTTATTACAACCTAAGAAGTCAGTTTGGAGCAATACCAACCGAGCGAGCTGAAACATTTAGACAATTAATCTCCGATCATCAAAATGGGATCCCGTCGATGTCTGCCTTTTTATTTGATCAGACACCACGAGTTTATGAGATACAACATTGGGTTAATTTCTTAAATCAAGATACTCCAGTCATCCTAGGCGCTGAAAAAGTGGCACAAAAAGTAAATGGAGTGGTAGTTTTTATGCATTCACGTAAAATTAAAAGAGGTCAATACGAAGGTGAATACGAGCTCATTACTGACCAAGCAAAAGATTCACCTAAATTTGAAATTACCGATAAGTGCATGGCTTTATTAGAGCAGCAAATCAATGACCGGCCTGAATTTTGGTTATGGTCGCACAAACGGTGGAAACATACCAGAGAAGACGTTCAATAAGCACTCGATCCTATGAAGTTATCAATTGTCATCTTAAACTGGAATGGGCGTGCCCACCTCAAGCAGTTCCTTCCCTCAGTTGTAACTCATTCGAATTTCGACTGGGTTGAGATCGTTGTGGCGGATAATGGCTCAACCGATGACAGCTGTGCCTTAATTGAACATGAATTTCCAACCGTCAAATTAATTCGACTGTCTGAAAACTACGGTTTTGCAGGCGGCTATAACCTAGCATTAAAAGAGAATAAAGCTGATTACCTGCTACTCCTCAATTCAGATGTAGAGGTCACCGAAAATTGGCTAAATCCATTGGTCACGCTGATGGATCAAGATCCCAAAACTGGTGCTTGTCAACCAAAAATCCTCTCCTTAAAATCCCCTGCCCATTTTGAATATGCAGGTGCCTCGGGTGGTTTTATCGATCGGTTAGGATATCCGTTTTGCAGAGGAAGAATTATCAATCATCAAGAAGAGGATCTGGGTCAATACAACGATTCCACAGAAATTTTCTGGGCCAGTGGGGCGGCTATATGTATTCGCGGCAGCCTGTGGCATGAGGCACAAGGGTTTGATCCAAATTTCTGGGCCCATATGGAAGAGATTGATTTTTGCTGGCGGATCAAAAACTTAGGATATAAAATCCAAGTAGAACCTGCAACTATTGTATATCATTTAGGGGGTGGAAGTCTAGCCTACGGCAGCACCCAGAAAATCTACCTAAACTTTCGGAACAATCTTTTCCTACTCTACAAAAATCTCGCTCCTGGCAAGCTACTAAAAACACTGACTACCAGAATGATACTCGACGGTATGGCTGCCATTCAATTTTTGCTAACAGGTCAGTTCAGAGCAGTATTCAGTGTCCTAAGAGCTCATGCCGGATTTTATAAAAGTCTGAAACGATTAAAAAAACAGCGAAAATCGCTAGCCGAAACTTGTGTAAAAACAAATCATCCAGAGATCTATCGTGGCAGTCTGATTTACGACTTCTTCATAGCTCGAAAAAGGACTTTCTCTGTCTTGAAATTTCATTCTTCAAAAGCGGCTAAGACCGAAAAAAACAACGCTTAAATCAAAAACTGTTCCAAAACTATTCGATTATGCGAATCACAAAAGAAAATACAAGCGCCGTATTTATTGACATTCAAGAGAAGCTAGTCCCAGTGGTGAACGAGAAGAAGGCGCTGCTGGAGCATATTCAAATTTTGCTGCAAGGCTTGCAGGTTTTAGAAATCCCACTTGTATTTACACAACAATACACCAAAGGATTAGGGGAAACCTTAGCGCCGCTAAAAAGCTTAACATCTAATTTTTCGGCAATTGAAAAAACTGATTTTAGCTGTTATGGGTCGGATGAGTTCAGGGAGTTCCTGCGCACCAATAAGAGTAAACAAGTTATACTATGTGGAATTGAGGCTCATGTTTGTGTTTTACAAACAGCCATTGACCTTAAAGAGGCAGGCTTCACCCCTATCGTCATTACAGATTGTATTTCCGCACGCTCATCAGCAAATGTCGAAATAGCCCTCGAACGACTTCGGCATGAGCAGATCATGACCTCTGGATACGAATCGATCCTCTTTGAGTTAACCAGAACATCGCAATCCGAATCTTTTAAAGCGATATCCAGGTTAGTGAAATAATTCCGTTAAAACATCGAAAGTTGCTAAAAATGAAAAAACTTCTCGTACTTCTAATCACATTAACAGTCCAGGTAATCGCGGTGCTCAAAATGATTACGATGAAGTCGAACGGTTAGGTGTTTCGGTGAAGGGCAAGATTGTAATTGTGAAGTATGACCTTAGTATGGCGTAAAAAAGTTGCCTAATATACGACAAGCCATCGAGCAACTTAAATGAAAAGAAGCACAGAAAATAGTGAGATCAAAAGGCAGACTTTGCAAGCTTACGACCAACAACTTAAGGCTGCACTTGCTATTATCAACACGAAATAGCTCCAACAACTCTTAATGATTGTTCTTTTCGGCAAAGAAAGCCTTGAAAAATTATGTAATATTGCGTGTACAAACGACTAAATAGAATTAAACCGATGAGATTACTCTTTTTACTTCTCCTTCCATTAGGATTAATGGCTCAGCCCTCGAATGAATCATCTTCAGGCTCAGCGAAAGCGATGACTTTTGTTAAATCGCTAAATGAGGTACAACAAAAAAAGGCTGTCTTTGCCTTCGAAAATATGAACCGTTACGAATGGCATTTCCTTCCGGCAGCGATGGTGGCTAGAACGGGTATTGCCGTGAAAGACTTAGATAGTCTTCAAAAAGAGAACGTGCATCACCTTTTGCAAAGTTATTTAAGCAAAGAGGGCTACACAAGAAGTAAGAACATTATGGATTTCGAATATTTATTGAAAGAGATGCAACCTCAAAATGCAAATCGAATTCCTGAAAACTATTCCATCTCGATCTATGGAACTCCATGTCAAGATAGTATCTGGGGATTCAAATTCAGTGGTCATCATCTAGCTCTTAACTTTACGATCGTGAAAGACAAAATTGGTTTCGCCCCATTTTTCTTCGGCGCATATCCAGCTGAGGTTAAGGAGGGTGCTAAAAAGGGGACTAGACTGCTTAAAGACCAAGAAGATTTTGGCTTTGAGTTGATCCATTCCTTTACACCAGAGCAAATGGAGAAGGCAATCTTTCAATTAAAAGCATTTACAGAGGTGGTGACAACAAACTCTCAAAAAGTTGGTCCAATGGAGCCTGTAGGTATTTTTGCAAGCGCCATGAATCCAGAACAAAAAATTATTCTAAACAAGGTTATTGCTGCTTATCTCCTTTCGATGCCTAACGCTCTAGCAAATGCCCGAATTAAGCGAATTGCAACAGAGGATATGAATACGATTCGATTTGGTTGGGGTGGAGAAACTGAACCTGGCAAGCCACATTATTACCGTATTCAAGGCAAAACATTTCTGATTGAATTTGACAATACCCAAGATAATGCGAACCATGTCCATACGGTATGGCGTGATTTCAATGGTGATTTTGGGGCTGACTTATTACGTGAACACTATCACAACTCTAAGCACCACCTCTAGTCAAGTATTTTAGAGAAATCAAATGATATTTAACACGCCAATTCTTAGTATTAAGCCACTTGGCTTTATGTGGCCGACGACGAATCCATTTCTTTTCTGTGCGCATCATCGTGATCTTTATCCAGCAGGCAATGAGAAGATGGGGCCAGCAGCATCGCTGTCAGGTAGGGATATTGGGCAAGACTTCACACCTAAAGATGGTTGGCGGATGTATCACGGACAAGAGATACCAGGATTTCCAGTCCATCCGCATCGAGGGTTTGAAACAATAACGATTGTCAAGGAGGGATTTGTCGATCACTCTGATTCGCATGGTCAAGCGGGTCGTTTTGGACAAGGCGATGTGCAGTGGATGACGGCAGGATCAGGGCTTCAACATTGTGAGATGTTCCCTTTGCTGAACCAGGATGGTCCAAACACGACAGAGTTATTTCAAATCTGGCTAAACATGCCGAAAGCCAATAAGTTTGCAGCTCCCTATTATAAAATGTTATGGTCAGAAGAGATCCCTAAACAGGTCTTTAAAGATGAAAATGGAAAAACTTGTGAGGTTACACTAATTGCTGGTTCCTTGGATGGTATGGAAGCTTTGCCTAATGCCCCCGATTCATGGGCTTCTAATCCGGAACATGAAGTAGTAGTCTGGACGATTAAATTAGAGCCAGGAGCTATTTTGAATTTACCTTCTGCAAGTGATCAAGTGAATAGAACGCTCTATTTTCATGTTGGAAATTCATTACTAATCAATCAAACGAAAGTCGACTCTGGTCATGCCATATCGGTAAAACCTAACCAGACTATTCAGCTAGAAAATGGAGATTCAGAGGCTCATCTACTTCTTTTACAAGGTAAGCCAATCGATGAGCCAATTGTGCAATATGGACCATTTGTGATGAATTCAAGAGGTGAAATCCAAGAAGCCTTTGAGGAATACAATGCAACGGAATTTGGCGGATGGCCATGGCCTAGCAGAGAGATGGTTCACCCGCGCGAAAAAGGGCGATTTGCAAAATACCGCGATGGCTCAGAGGAGATAAGATAACCCTTATAGGTTTTAAAACCCAAACCTGGTTCAACTTCCAAAATAGTTTACGAAGGAAATTGCCTTAAATTTTTCACTAAGGGAGAAATAGTTCCCAATTGCACTTGTCTATCACCAAGTAAATCTTATTTTTGTTACCCTATATTAAAAACTTCCAAACAAATCAATCAACTAGTATGGATAAAAATTCCCCAAATCGTAGAACATTTCTAAAAGCATCAGCTGCAGCAGCTGCAGGAATTATGATTATTCCACGTCATGCCCTTGGTGGACCAGGAGTTATTGCACCGACCGACCAGCTGACTAAAGCTATAATTGGTACCGGAGGAATGGGACGCGGTCATATTCAATATGAAGGAACAAAAGTTGTGGCTATTTGCGATGTCGACAAAAAACATCTTCAACTAGCTAAATCATTAATTCCAAATGATGTAGCTACATTTCATGATTATCGCGAACTATTGCTTCGCCCTGAGATTGATATTGTACATATCGCAACACCTCCTCACTGGCATGGTCTAATGGCTATTGAAGCTGCTCGCGCAGGAAAAGATATCTGGTGCGAAAAACCAATGACTCGTACCATTGGTGAAGGACAACGTGTTGTTGAGGAGGTTAATAAACATGGTCGGATGTTCCGCTTAAACACGTGGTTCCGATTTAAAGATAATTTCTATGGTTTAGGAACCGATGTTAAACCATTGAAAAAAGTGATCGAGAGTGGAATATTAGGATGGCCTTTAAAGGTTACCGTAAGTGGAATTACAGGTTTCGACTGGAAATTCTACTGGCGTGGTGAGACCAACCTATCTCCAGAACCAATTCCAGAAGAGTTAGACTATGATTTCTGGTTAGGTCCTGCACCCCATCGTCCATATAATGCAAAACGTGTACATACAAACTTCCGCGGATATTGGGATTATGATGGTGGTGGATTAGGAGATATGGGTCAACATTACCTCGATCCAGTGCAATACTTCCTTGGAAAAGACAATACTAGCCCTGTAAAAATTGAAGTGGATGCTCCACAACAACACGAGGATGCAGTTGGCGTATGGCGTAGAATTGAATACACCTATGCTGATGGCTGCAAGATAATCCTTGACGGCGAAAACAAAGATAAAGATGCTGCTTATATCGAAGGACCTCATGGAAAGATCTTCAAAGGATTTGAATCTACCATTCCAAATATTAAACAGTTTATCGAAACACTTCCAGATCCAGAACCACGCATTACAACGTTCTCTGAATCTGTAAGAACAAGACAAAAATTTGCCCTAAATGAGATGAACGGACACCGTTCATGTACCTTAGTTAACATGGGTATTTTAGCTATTAGACTAGGACGCACATTGAATTTCGATCCTGACAAACAAGTGTTTATCGACGACGAGGCAGCAAATCGCTTAATCCATCAGCCGATGAGAGCACCTTGGACAACCATTTAATTTTTCATTAACCATTAATATATCTTAAACGATATCCTAAACCAGCAGGTAAAGGATTTAAACCATTAATATAATGAACAAAATTTTTAATTCTCTTGTATTAGCCTTGACTTTAATGCTAGTTTCAACTAGTCTTCAAGCGCAAGAAAACAGAACAATTACGACAAAGATTGCCGACTTAATGGCTCAGATGCCTTCTAGCAATCTTCAACTACGTGACAAACTAGCTGAAGAAGTCATCGCTCTTGGGAGTGATGGTTTCCAACAAATGGCTGAAAAAATGACTCCATCTGGAAAAGGTGACAATTCAGCTCTTGTGTTTGCTATAAACGGTCTAACTCGATATGCGAGCCAACCTGGCAAAGAGGCAGCTCGTAGCTTTGCTGAATCAGCATTTATTACTGCATTAGGAAAAGCTTCTGATGCTGAAGTAAAAGCCTTTCTTATTCGTCCATTAAAATTGATTGGTAAAGACAAAGCGGTATCAGCTCTTGCAATGCATTGCCTAGAGCTGAAGGGTCTTGCTTAACCACTATCACAAGATCTTTAGGGGTTCTTCAGGTAACTGAAGCTAATGCAACAATCTTAAAAAGCATTAATTCTGAAAATCAAAACCTTAAGCGTGTTTCATTGGCTGCATTAGCATCTATCGCTTCTGCTGACTCCTATGGACCATTATTAAATGCGGCAAAAGCTGCTGGATTTGTCTATGAGCCTTCGAATGCAACAGCTGCATTCTTGTCATATGCAAACCGTTTAGGTGAGACTGGCAACTTGACTTTATGTACTAAAGCTTGTGACGAATTGATCAATAGCTGTCAATCTGCAGCTCAATTGCACACCAAATCTTCTGCACTAAGTACCTATATGCATTTCTTTGAAAACGAAGCTCAAGCCAAATTGCTTAATGCATTTGACAATAGCGACAAGCCATTTAGATTTGCGGTACTAAACTTAGCAGCAAAAAGTAAGGCGGCATCAGTTAAGGCTTGGATTACAAAAGCCTCAAAAGCGAAGCCAGAACAACAAGCTGAAATAATTGAGATGTTAGGTAAGAAAGGGGATCTTTCTGCTGAATCGTTTATTAAAAAACACTTTAAAAGTAAATCAGAGGTAGTTAGTGAGGCCTCTATTTTAGCCTATAGCAAGCTGAAGGGCAAAGATGCAATTGCAGAGCTTTCAACCTTACTAAGTAAAGGAACTTCACCAAACGCTACAACAAAAGCATTGATGTCATTAGTTGACAGCAAAGGGCTCGACCAACTAGCTCAGTCCTTAGATAAAGCACCTGAAAAAGCAAAGAGTGAAATCATCACCATTATTGGAGCTAAATCTGGCAAACAATACTTTGATCAAATTTACAAATACACCCAAAGCACAAATGCAGCGATTCAAACAGCCGCTTATGGTGCGATGAAAAACACAGCCTCAGCAAAAAACTACGATCAACTGTTGAAACTGTTGTATGCCACTGATGACAAGGATAAAATCAAAAGTATTCAGGAGGCTATTGTGAATGCCGCTGCTGAAATCCCAGACAAAAATGCTCAGACTGCACCTTTGTTGGCAAAAATTGAATTAACCACAAACATCGTACGCATTACTGAAATACTACCGAGCCTTGGAGGGGCTAAAGCATTAAAAGCGATGAAGAATTTAATTCGCTCAAAAAATGCAGCCGACCATGATGCAGCCTTCACTGCTCTACTCGCTTGGAAAGATCAGGAAGCCTCTAATACGCTTTATGAGCTAAGTAAAACCCTTACTGGATCAGAAATTTCTAGTGCTATAACTAGCTATGTTCGTCAGATTAAGAGCTCAAAATTACCGGATGATCAAAAGCTTTTGCAATACCGCAAAATCTTGCCTTATGCAACTGACAAAAAAGACAAACAACTTTTAGTTGGATCATTAGGTCAAGTAAAGACTTTCTTATCATTAGTAACGGCTGCATCTTATTTAGACAATCCAGATGTTAAAGAAGAGGCTACTTCAGCTGTCATGACTATTGCATTACCTTCTGGAGGTAAAAAAGGTCTATCAGGCGTGACAGTCCGAAATGCCTTAAACAAAGCACTAAGCAGCTTAGGAGGCAGTGAAAGCGAATACGACAGAACAAGAATTCAAAACTACCTTGACGAGATGTCTTATGAAGATGGTCTTACCCCTATGTTTAACGGCAAAGATTTGACCGGCTGGCAAGCGCTAGTTGGAAATCCAATAACACGAGGAAAAATGACCCCTGAAGAGCTTGCAAAGAAACAAGCTGAGGCAAACTCAAAACTAGGAAGCAATTGGGTTGCTAAAGATGGTACGATCAGTTTCAATGGGGCTGGCGATAACCTTTGCTCTGTAAAGAAATATGGTGATTTTGAGATGGTCGTTGACTGGAGAATAACAAAAAAAGGAGATAGCGGAATCTATCTACGTGGTACTCCGCAAATCCAAATCTGGGATACGTCGCGTGTAGAAGTAGGTGCTCAGGTGGGTTCAGGTGGATTATACAACAACAAGAAAAATCGTGCTACACCACTTAAAGTTGCAGACAATCCAGTTGGAGAATGGAATACCTTCAGAGTTCGAATGATTGGCGAAAAAGTTACTGTTTACCTAAATGGGGAGTTAGTCGTTGATAATGTTACTCTAGAAAACTATTGGGATCGCGCGAATCCAATCTTCCCTAAAGAAGCTATCGAATTACAAGCACATGGTACGGACCTTGCTTTCCGTGATATCTACGTTCAAGAGTTAAACAATGAAGAATATGTTGTTCCTGCAGAGGAAGCAAAAGAAGGATACAAAGCACTATTCAATGGTAAAAACTTTGAAGGATGGACAGGAAATCTAATTGATTACCATGCTGAGAATGGAGAAATTGTGCTTCACGTAGACGATGGCCCATCGCATGGAAACATTTTCACTGCTGATGAATACGGAGATTTCAGTATCCGATTTGAGTTCCAATTAACTCCGGCGGCGAATAATGGCCTTGGAATACGTGCACCTTTAAAAGGAGATGCTGCCTACCAAGGTATGGAAATACAAGTCTTAGATAATGAAGATCCTGTTTATGCAAATCTTGCACCTTACCAATACCACGGATCTGTTTATGGTATCCTTCCAGCAAAAAGAGGGTTCTTAAAACCACTTGGACAATGGAATACAGAAGAGGTTGTTGCAAAAGGGAACAAAATTAAAGTCACCCTTAATGGAACTGTAATCTTAGATGGAGACATTAAAGAGGATGCAAAAAATGGACCTTTAGATCATAAACCACATCCTGGCCTGTTCAACGCAAAAGGACATATTGGTTTCTTAGGTCATGGATCGATTGTTAAGTTTAGAAGTATCAGATTAAAAGACTTGACAAAAAAGAAAAAGTAAGATCTAACAAAAAAACAAAAAGGTATTCACAGAAAACCTTCTCTCTTAAGCCACTTTTTTAGTATGTTCACTGAAAAAGTGGCTTAATTTGATTAATAACTAGATAATAAATACAAGATGAGCTCAGAAACGACAACGCTTTCGGCACAATCAAGAATCCAATCCATTGACTTTTTCAGGGGTTTTACCATGTTTATGCTTATTGGAGAATTTTCAGGGTTTCTTGGGACATTAAGTAATCCATTCTTTGAAGGGACATTTATCAGCGCCATAGGCGAGCAACTTGATCATGCCGAATGGATTGGGCTTCATTTCTGGGATCTTATTCAGCCATTTTTCATGTTTATCGTTGGTGTTGCAATGCCATTTTCGATGACAAAGAGGTGGAACAATGGTGAAACTTGGCCTTCAACCTTGCGTCATGCAGCTATTCGGTCTGTCTCCTTGTTATTTCTTGGTTGGGCCCTCTATTGTATTGGACCTGGAAAAATAACTTTCCGATTTACGAATGTCTTAGCACAGCTATCAGTAACCTACTTTATTGCCTTCTTACTCTTACGCAAGACTGTAAAATGGCAGCTAATTGTCTCATTCGCGTTAATCCTTCTCGCTGATTTACTTTATCGCTTCTGGCCTGTAGAAGGGTTTAATCAACCTTTTACCCCGGATCAGAATTTCGGATCGTGGTTTGATCTTGCCCTTACTGGACGACTAGGTGGTGGCCATTGGGTTTCCTTTAATGCGATCGCAACATCAGCCCACACTATTTGGGGGGTGCTGGCCGGAATGATTTTAATGAATGAATGGACACCTAAAAAAAAGATACAGACATTATTACTAGCTGGACTAGCAGGACTTGTTATCGGTTACGGTTTAAGTCCCTTCACTCCTATCATTAAGCATATCTGTACGAGCTCATTTGTTTTTGTAAGTGGTGGATGGTGCCTTATCGCGATGGCCTTTTCGTATTGGTTTGTGGATATAAAAGGGTACAAAAAATTTGCACTTTTCTTTGCCATAATAGGCATGAATCCATTGTTTATTTACTTCTTTGCGCATACCAACGGAACTAATTGGGTTAGCTCGCTTGTTAAGCCCTTTGTAAATTTACTTTTTGGATCATTCGGTGAGTTGCCGAGTCAGATGGCGCAATCCATGACAGTTTGGATGGCGATGTGGGGAATTTGTTATTTCCTTTACAAGCGAAAAATATTTATTCGATTATAGTTAACACGATTAGATTGTGAAAAGTAAGATTAAGAAAATAACCATCAACTTATTAAAACTAGGTGTTTCAGTAGGTGCAATTTGGTGGGTCCTATCGAAAATATCCTTCAAAGAGGTATTAGGTGTATTTTCGGCTGCAAACTTCTACTATTTAGCAGCAGCATTTGTATTGCTATTCATCTCTTTTATTTTTTCGGCTTTTCGACAAAACCTATCCTTTCGAAATACAGGAGCGAACCTCTCGCAGGCATTAAACATTAAGCTTTTTTGGCTGGGCATGTTCTATAATTTATTTCTTCCAGGAGGTATAGGCGGTGATGGATACAAAGTTTACTTAGTCAATAAATACCGAAAAAATGGATTAAAAAAGAATATTGGCACAATGCTCGTTAACCGCATTGCCGGTCTAGTAGCCATTGGCATGATAACCATCGTACTATATTACCTCTCGGGTTTACATCTTTCTTATGGCAAGCAAGTTTGGATTTTAATTCCATTGCTTTACCTATTTTATCTAGTGGTCCTAAAATACTTTTTCAAGAGCTTCCTGAATATCCATGCTGGGTTGTTCTGGTGGTCTTTAGCTCTACAAACAATGCAGTTTATTTCGGCTATTTTTATCCTTTATGCCTTTCATCAAACGACCGATATTTTTGATTATTTATTTTTATTTTTCATCTCGGCTATTGCCACAGCATTGCCAATAACCATTGGGGGCATTGGAGCACGCGAAATGGTTTTTCTTGTTGGTGCAAAAATGTTAGGTCTTAATAATGAACTCTGTATCGCACTAAGTCTTATGTTTTTTCTTCTCTCTGCCATAATCTCCTTTGGAGGATTATATTGGGTTTTTCTACCTCCATTTCGGAAAGAAACTGAACCAACCGAGTCGACAGAAATTACAAACTGAGAAACACACCTGTTCAAGTTTAAATGGATAGTTATGAAAAAAATTAAGCCAAGATCTATCCGACCAAGCCTATGCTAAAATATATCATCATTGCTGTGTACCTTGTTTCAATGCTCATCATTGGAATGATCTCAGCCAGAAAAATAAAATCTGAAGACGACTATTTTGTTGCAGGAAGACGAGGCAATATCTGGCAAATAACCGGCTCATTATTAGCTACAATCCTTGGAAGTTCAGCTATTTTAGGAACCGCTGATTTAGCATTTACACAAGGCTGGGCAGCCTCATGGCTCCTATTTTGCGCCGCTATTGGTCTTTTCTTTCTAGTCCCACTTTCTAAATTCGTTAGACGACAAGATAAAATTACCTTACCACAGATGATTGGTGAATATTACGGTTCAGAGGCCAAAATCGTATCGTCAACCATTATTGCAATTGCTTGGATTGGTATAATTGCAGCGCAAATTATTGGGGCAGCCAAAATCATGACCGGCTTTACAGGTTTAAACTATAGCATCGGAGTCTGGGGTGCTGGAGCAATATTTATCTTTTATACCATAATAGGTGGGCAAATTTCAGTCTTAAAAACAGATCTATACCAATCGATACTCATTATTGGTGGGATCATAATGACAGCTATCTATCTTCTGCTAAAAGAACCGGTGTCACCACTAACCCTTACAACACTTAACTTTCCTTTTAATGAAGGATTCCAGCCATTCGACTTAGTTATTCTTTTACTCACCTACTCCACCGCTTTTGTTGTTGGACCAGATATCTATACCCGATTATTTTGTGCAGAAAATGAGCAGATAGCTAAAAAAAGTGTTCTTATCAGCGCCTTTATCCTTATACCTTTCTCGCTCTGCATAACATTTTTAGGAGTTTACTCAGCTTATAAATTTCCAGAAATAAGCCAACAGAAAGGATCGGCTCTAATACCCGTTATGTTGGCGAACTTGCCTGAATGGGGTATTGGCATACTCGTTGCAGCACTCCTTTCAGCCGTTATGTCCACAGGATCTACAACTTTACTGACAGCATCTACGATCATTAGCGATCCCTTATCAAAAGGGCTAAACCAAAAAGGAGCAGTTACTAAGACGAAAATTATCATGCTCTTGATGGGAGTTTTAAGCATCACACTAGCCCTTAGCGTACAGTCCATTATCCAATCGTTACTCATTGCCTTAGCCATGTTTTCAGGAGCCTTTATTATCCCAACTATTGCTGGGATATTTGGCTATAAAACCAGTAAAATAAGAAGTAGCTCAGCCATGATAATCGGAGGAGTTGTAGCCGTTTGCGGAAAAATATGTTGCGTAAACCACCTGAACAACATTGGCAATTGGCTAATAATCATCGGTTTCATCTTGAACGCAGCGATTCTTTTTAGTCCAAAACCAACTAAAAATAATTAATTTCATACCTTTGTATCTCAGAAATAATAAATCAAAAAAGCAATGAATCTGCGCCCATCCTTAGTAATCCTTGTCACCATCTTGCTCCTATTCTCATGCAAAGATGCTCCTATAAGGCCAGTCATTCGGATCATTCCACTTCCAGCTCAATCGGCAGATGTAGACGAGATCTATACCCTTGAAAGTAGTACGCGTATAGAGATAAACAATGATAGTGATCAGCTGCGTAAAATTGCAAAGTACCTAAGTAATCACATTGAGACATATTTTGGATTATCAAATGACATAATCATCTCTGAATCAAAAGACAAGAAAGCAATATTTTTAAAGCTTGACGAGAACTTAAAAATTGGAAAAGAGGATTATCATCTCAATGTGCAATCCAATGGAATTATTATAGAGGCTTCATCTCCAAATGGTCTTTTTTATGGGGTACAGACGCTAATACAGCTAATGCCAGCAGTACCTAAAAAGCTTACTGCGGTAAACATCCCCGGAGTTGAGATTAATGATACACCACGTTTTGCTTGGAGAGGACTCCAACTTGATGTGAGTCGTCATTTTATGCCCAAAGATTTCATGCTAAAATACTTAGATGAAATGGCATTGCATAAACTAAACACCCTTCAATGGCATCTAACCGACGACCAAGGATGGAGAGTTGAGATCAAAAAATATCCCCGACTTACCGAAATTGGATCAGTGCGAAATAAAACAATCATAGGACATATTAATAATTCATATAGTTCAGATACATTATCAGTAGGAGGCTATTATACTCAAAACGACATACGTGATATCGTCGCCTATGCGAAAGAGCGTTATATCACCATTGTGCCTGAAATAGCAATGCCTGGTCATTCTCTTGCTGCTTTGGCAGCCTATCCAGAATTAGGTTGCACAGCATCAAATTACGAAGTAGCTTCAAGATGGGGACAATTCAGTGATGTCTTTTGCCCTGGGAAGGAGACAACCTTTAGCTTTATAAAAGAGGTTGTTCAGGAGATGGCTCCTTTGTTCCCTGGTAAATATTTTCACGTTGGAGGTGCCGAATGCCCAGAGACTAGATGGGAGAAATGTTCGCAATGCCAACAAAGAGTGGAAAGTGACAGCTTAGAAACGTCACATAGTCTTCATGGGTACTTTAGTAAGCGAGTGAGCGAAATAGTACATGCGGCCGGAAAAGAAACAGCTGAGTGGGATGATGTTTTGCAAGACTCTACTGTTTCAAAAGGAGTTATTATAACTTGGCATGGCGAAGATGGAATTATTAAGGCTACAAAAAGAAATAATCAAACAGTGGTATCTCCTGGAAGATTTTACAATTTCGATCAATATCAAAACAATCCAAAAGAAGAGCCACTGGCTATTGGGGGCCTTATAACACTTGAACAGGTCTATAATTTCGAACCAATACCAAAAGATTTATCGGTACGTGACTCCAGAAACATCATTGGTGTTCAAGCAAACCTATGGACGCCCTATATGAAAACGCCTATGGTTGTAGAATATATGACCTTTCCTCGCGCCGCCGCTTTAGCTGAGGTGGGATGGTCACCAAAAGAGAGTCGAAACTACGTTTGGTTTATGAAAAGAATGCAGTTTCAGATTAAACGATATGAGGCAGAAAAGATAACCTACAGCAAGGCTGAATTTAAAGTAGCGCTTTAACGAGGTATTACATATTATTAAAAAAGGCTGCATCAATATTGATGCAGCCCTTTTTATACTAGTCCTATGCTATTTATTTTGCGACTATAACTAAGACTTTAGATGCACTCCAAAACTCTTTAGCATTCAGAATAATAATTTTTTCTACTGAGTTAGTCCCTTCCAACTTATAAGAACCTGTTGGATGAGTAGTCAGTATGGTAACTTTCTTTTTCAAAACTGGAATCTCATTCACCTTGGTAATATCCACTCTGGTAAAATCGGCCATATTAAGATCGGCTAGCACATTTTTCGTACGACCAATTCCAATAAAACCACCAGCTCCAGTAATAATTTTTTTATCCTTTAGCTCCCGATTGGTGCCAATAACATAATAAGCAGTATTCAAGGCTTCCGTCTTAGCATCAATATCAGCTTGCTTTTTCTGGTTCTCAGCACTTAAATTACTAACATTCGTCTTTAGGTTAGAAACTTTCACATTTAAATCCTTAACCTCAATATTCATTTTACCAAGCTCTTCAGATAGTTGTGCGATCTGCGTGTTCTTCTCATCAATCGACTTATTTAAGTTATTGATCATTTTCTGAAGCTCAGCAACATGACGATTCGACTTACTTAACTTAGCGGTAAGATCAGCGACTAACTTTCTATTTTTCTGAAGTAAATCATAGATATAGGCGATATCACTTTTAATCTGTTCCTTACGAGAACTCTGCACTTCACCCGATTTAGTGCTCATGGAGATAACTCGTTCAACCCGTTTAATAGAATCTAAATTAGCTTCAACCTCGTTAAAAGTGGCAACAAACTCAGAGATATTCGAATCTTTATCAGATCCAACAGCTCTTAAGCTATCATTTTGCGCTTTAAGACGAGCAACTTCAGCTTTCCGGTTATCGCAACTGTAGAAGGAAACAAGAAATGGAATCATCAAGATATAGCAAAGCTTTTTCATAATTTTTAAATTTTAAATTAATTTACTTTAAAACTAAAGGAAAATGGTGGCAAACAGAAATATATTACAGATTATTAACTATACAACTTAGCTCGACGCTCTTTAAGCTCTTCACTAGAGATGTACTCATCATATTCGGTAATCTTATCAATAATACCCTTAGGAGTTAATTCAACAACACGATTTGCAATGGTTTGAATAAACTCATGGTCATGAGATGACATCAACACATTGCCTTTAAAATTGGTTAACGTATTATTAAATGCCTGAATAGATTCTAGATCCAGGTGGTTCGTTGGAGCATCAAGTACCATAACATTGGCATTTCGAAGCATCATTCGGGAGATCATACAACGCATTTTCTCACCTCCGGAGAGCACTGAAGTCTTTTTATAAATCTCCTCACCCGAGAAAAGCATTTTGCCTAGATAACCTCGGATAAAGTTCTCGGTAGTATCGCTCGAATACTGACCTAACCACTCCACTAAGTTAAGATCAGACTGGAAAAAATTAGAGTTATCCATTGGAAGATAGGCATTGGTAATTGTCTGACCCCAGAAAAAGGTTCCCGCATCAGCTTGATCGTTGCCTGTAATGATTTCAAAAAGTGCCGTCATGGCACGAGGATCTTTTGATAGGAAAATGATTTTATCATCCTTCTCAACACTAAAATCAAGATCCTTAAACAATAACTCTCCATTTATACTCTTAGTCAACCCTTTAACTTCAAGAATTCGATTACCTGGATCTCTATCAGGAGTAAATATAATTCCTGGATATTTACGTGTAGAGGGTTGAATATCTTCAATATTAAGCTTTTCAATCATCTTCTTGCGACTTGTAGTCTGTTTCGATTTTGCCACATTGGCACTGAAACGAGCTATAAACTCGAGAAGTTCTTTCTTTTTCTCCTCAGCCTTTTTATTTTGTGATTGTTGCTGACGAAGAGCTAGTTGACTTGAATGGTACCAGAAGCTGTAGTTTCCAGCAAATAACTGAACTTTTCCAAAATCAATATCTACAGTATGGGTACTAACGGCATCTAAGAAATGTCGGTCATGCGATACAACCAGTACGGTATTCTCATAGTTTCCAAGGTAATTCTCAAGCCACATAACGGTATCTAAATCTAAATCGTTCGTAGGCTCATCTAATAATAAATTATCAGGCTTCCCGAACAACGCTTGAGCTAGCAGTACTCGAACCTTCTCTTTTCCGCCAATCTCTTTCATCAAACGATGGTGAAACTCTTCTTTTATTCCGAGTCCACTTAAAAGCATGGCTGCATCACTTTCGGCATTCCAGCCATCAATCTCAGCAAACCGCTCCTCTAACTCAGCAGCTTTCATTCCATCTTTATCAGAAAAATCGACCTTCGCATATAACGCATCTTTCTCCTGCATGATGCTCCAAAGCTCGGAATGGCCCATTAAAACGGCATTTAAGACGGTAAATTCTTCGTAATCGTAATGATTCTGCTTCAAAACCGATAAACGCTCACCAGGACCTAAGGTAACAGATCCTTTAGTTGATGATAATTCACCGGAAATCAAACGAAGCATCGTTGATTTACCAGCTCCATTAGCTCCAATCACACCATAACAGTTCCCGGGTGTGAACTTAAGATTAACATCTTGAAACAAAGGCTTTTTGCCAAACTGAATGGCTAAATTTGATACTGTAATCATTAATTTATTTCTTGAAATTCTTAGATAAATCGTATTGAAAATTTAATGCGCAAAGGTAGCCAAAAAAAAATTCAAACCTCCTATATTGATTATCAGTAAAATAGAATCTTTAGCACCCTTGAAAATCGGTGAATATCGAGAACTATTTTAGGTAATTATAAACTGATCAGCATCCTTATCGACCGGAAACTTAACTCTAAAATCGTCGAGTGCCGATTTAGACAAGTCAAAAAGCAATATCCGAGAGTCGAGATTAGTCACCGGTGCAACTAGTTCTCCCCTTGCATTTACCAGTTGACTATCTCCTGCATAAATAGTACCATTTCCGTCAGTACCCAACCTATTTACCCCAGCCACATACACTTGATTTTCAATTGCTCTAGCACGAAGTAAAACATTCCAAACCTCACGTCGTGGGGCTGGCCAATTCGCCACAAAAACCATTAGATCAATATCAGACTTATTTCTGCACCATACTGGAAAACGAAGGTCGTAACAAATAAATGGTGCTATCCGCCATCCTAAATATGAAATAACCACCCGACGAGCACCCGGTTTTAAGAGATTAGATTCTCCACCTATTGAAAACAAATGACGTTTATCGTAAAATGAGCGATCTCCTTCTGGGGTAACAAATACGAAGCGGTTGAAGTATTGATCGCCTTCGTGAATAAACAGACTCCCGCCGAGAGCAATTTTAGTTTTAATAGAAAGTTCAAGCAGCCAGGTTACTGTTGGCCCTTGCATATTTTCAGACAATGGCTCAATGGCATTTGTAAATCCAGTGGTAAATGTTTCAGGAAGGAATACAACATCTGCCTTGCCAACTAAGGAAAAGATTAATAGCTCAAAATTCAGTCTATTCTGAATGGGATCCTCCCATATTAAATCCTCTTGAATAAGTGCAACCTGAAGATTCGCTATCTGTTTCATTAGATCAATTAATCAAGACCATCGCCAAAAACAAAATTCTTGGGGTGTTTGCCAACCACTCCCCTTTGCTTGTACCATTTCTTTACCGTTAGCATATCGGCAGCTAAATCATCTGTTAGCACCATCGGCTCAACGATTCCGACCTCTTTTCTACCCCAATCAAATACGGCAAAAAAGACTGGGACATTAGCAGCCCTGGCTATGGTATGAAAACCGCCCTTCCATTTTGTTGTAGGCTTACGTGTACCCTCAATGGCAATAGCAAGATGCATCACTTCGCGCTTCTCAAACTCAGAAACAATTTGCTTCACTAAGCTTGCTCCTTTTGACAAATCTAATGGAATAGCTCCCATATAGTTAAGAACATATTTAGCGGGAAAGAAGAAGAATTTTTTATTGACTATAATACTCGATTTTCCACCAATAGAATTGTAAAAAAGCCAAGAGATCACAAAATCCCAAATAGAAGTATGGGGCACCCCTAAAACGATGCATTTAGGCACCGGAGCTAGACCACTAATCGTTTTCCAACCCGTAATCCACAATAAAAATTTTGAAATATACCTCATCGCGCATATTGTTTAAAACAAAAATAGTCACTAAGTGCTAAAATAGTTACCTATTAGCGAAAATTTATTGCCAATTAAGAGGAATGTGTAAACAATGGCATCAACAACAGGATGATCGAAAGAACCACTAAAACAGTCACTGCTGACCATCCGATAAGATTATTAAACCAATTATTCACATATTTACCCATGATTTTCTTATTGTTAACTAACAAGATCATGCACACCAAAACCACCGGAAGTAACACCCCATTTATAACTTGGGTCCAAAGTGATATTTTGATTAGCGGTGCATTAGGAATCAAAATAATAGCTGCTCCAACAATCAGTATTCCAGTATAAAGAACATAGAATTCTTTTGCTTCATCCCATTTCTTGTCAATGCCAGCTTCAAATCCGAATGCTTCGCAGACGTAAAATGCTGTAGCCAAAGGCAAAATTGTGGCCGAAAATATGGAAGCAATGAATAGCCCGAAAGCAAAAAGCTGCGAGGCAAAAGCTCCAGCAAGAGGCTTTAAAGCTAAAGCTGCATCCTTCGCTTCGTTAATTTGTATCCCATTCTCATGCAAAGTTGAAGCACAAGCCACCATGATAAAGAATGCCACAACCACCGTGGCAATGCAGCCCACCACAATATCAATTAATGAATATTTATATTGATTCATTTTCAACCCCTTTTCTATGACTGATGACTGCATATAAAACTGCATCCAAGGGGCAATGGTCGTTCCAATGATACCAATAATCATAGCCAAGCTTTGGGTATTTAGTTCTATTTGAGGATGCAACACCGCTTGACCAATCTCACCCCAATGTGGTTTTCCCATTAAGGCCGAAACAACATACATCAATAAGGAGACGCTAAACAGCAAGAAAATACGTTCTGCAATTTTATACGTCCCTTTAACGACCAAAAACCAAATTAAAAAACCAACTATTGGGACGGAGATATACTTATTCACTCCAAAGACCTCCATACTACCAGCAACACCTGCAAATTCAGTCGTCGTATTCCCAATATCGGCAATTAGTAAACCAATAAAAATAAAGAATGTAATCTTAACACCAGCATTTTCACGAATTAGATCTGCAAGCCCTTTACCAGTAACAATTCCCATGCGGGCATTCATCTCCTGGATAACGACTAACACAATAAAAGAGGGTATTAATGTCCAAATCAGATTATAGCCATACACAGCAGCAGCCACAGAATAGGTTGTTATTCCGCCAGCATCATTGTCCACACTACCAGTGATAATTCCTGGCCCAAGGATGGCAAGAAAAATCCCAAGCCTCTGAAAAAATGTCTTTTTATTCTTAATCATACCTAATCCGCTACTTATTTGTACGACGTTTCTTAATTAAATCCTCAATAACGTCGTCAATAACAACCATTCCTTTGAGAACATTCTTCTTATCGACAACAGGAATTGCCAAAAGATTATATTTCGATACGATCTCAGCGATCTCGTTAATTTTCTGATAATCAATTAAATGAACTGGCGAAGGCTTCATAATTTGTTTTAATTGCAAATCAGGAGCTGAAACAACCACGTCGCGAATAGAGAAGGTTGCGATTAAGACTTCTTCCTCATCAATCACAAAGAAGTTATATAAAGTTTCGAAATCTGGCTGACTGGTCCGAAGTTCGTTAAGCACCTCTTCAATGGTCGTATTTTCACTAAAAGATAAATACTCTGATGACATAATACTTCCCACCGTATGATCAGGATAAACCAAGAGTTCGCGAACTTCTTGAGAGGTGTCTTTCTCCATCTCATTAAGCAATAATTCGGCCTTATCATCCTCTAAGGCATCTAAGATATCAGCAACCTCATCGGCAGGCATTTTATCCAATACGTCTGCAGCTTTTTCAATAGAAAGGCTTTCTAGAATAAGAAGCTGTGTTTCGGTATCAAGTTCTTCCATTACATCAGCAGCCTTCTCCTCATCCAAGGCAGAGAATACTTCAGCACTGGCCTTTCGGCCAAGATCCTCAATGATATCTGCTAAATCGGAAGGATGGAGAGTTTGTAGCTTAGCGTAGCTCTTTGAAAGCTTAATATTTAGATTGGAAAAATCGATGGTCTCTACATCTTCCCAAAGAATAAACTTAGCGGGGATAGTTCCTCCGAAGAGGCTAACAATAGACTTCAAAGGTTTTACGATTCCAATTCTACGTAACAAACCTTCAATACCAATATCAACAGCTACAGCAAAGGTTCCGCTATTGATTGTGACTAAACGAACATCATTTACACGCACTAGCTTACGGCCATTCAGATCCACAATCTGATTATCAAGAACAGCCTCAACTAAATAAAGGCTATGATCAATCTCCTCCCGTGAAAGATCAACCAATTGATCGCAAATGATTCGTAACTTCCCATTCTCCTTCTCGACATGAAAATTTTGAAAAGAATAGAAAACTTCCGCTTTAGTGGTCTTTAATTTAATCCCTTTAACAACAGGATGACCTGTGGGATAATTGGATGAATCGGCATCTACTAGGAGATCTTTTACAACACCAAGAAAAATACCATTGGGATCAGAAACTTTCTGACCAATGACCCGGCTTAAATAAAATGTGGTGATTGATGTCATGAGCACCTCCTTGATTTTGGGATATTACAAGGAGCGCAAACGTAGCTTAACGATCCCTTGATATCAGGTTAATAAAATTATATCCGTAGGGCCTTCGTCCATTTATGCAATGATTATGGTTTGCTTGGCAAAAGTAGGGTTTTTGTATTAAGAAAAAAACAATAAGAGAGGTATAATTGTAAACATTTCGTTAAATGAGTCTTATAATAAGAAAAGAATCTTACTTAAACATCAGACTAAAAACCTAACTAATTGATCCCCAATTTAAATGATTCTTTCGTAAGGCTATTAATTGCTTTCTTAAAATTTCGTTTTGGGTTTGATCTAAAGATGGGTCTGCCGACAGGATTGACTCAGCAATATCTCTAGCATATTGAAGTATCTGACCATCCTTTGCTAGGTTGCTAATTTTTAAATCAAAAGCTATTCCACTCTGCTGCGTTCCTTCAATATCACCTGGACCCCGCAACCTCATATCCACTTCAGCAATTTCAAATCCATCATTTGTAGAAACCATCGTCTCGATACGTTTCCGACTTTCGGCGCTTAACTTAAAGCCGCTCAGAAGCACGCAATAGGACTGTTCAGCTCCTCTACCTACACGACCTCTGAGTTGATGAAGCTGAGATAATCCAAATCGCTCGGTGCTTTCAATAATCATCACAGAAGCATTGGGCACATCAACTCCTACCTCAATAACTGTTGTTGCGACAAGAATCTGCGTCTCGCCATTTTTAAATCGTTGCATCTCCTGATCTTTCAGTGCAGGCTTCATCTTCCCATGCACCATGCTAATCGAATAATCAGGAGCAGGAAAGACTTTGGTGACTTGCTCGAATCCCATCTCTAAATTTTTATAATCCAGTTTTTCCGACTCAGAAATTAATGGATATACAATATAGATTTGCCGACCTTGAGCAATCTCTTTGCGAATAAAGTCATAAGTCTCCGCCCGTTTATTCTCAAAATAATGAACTGTATTTATCGGTTTCCGACCAGGAGGAAGTTCATCGATCACGGAGACATCCAAATCACCATAAACTGTCATAGCCAACGTTCGAGGAATAGGCGTGGCAGTCATCACTAGCACATGAGGAGGGATATAATTCTTGCGCCATAAACGAGCACGTTGTGTGACACCAAAACGATGCTGCTCATCAATAACCACAAGTCCAAGCGACTTAAACTGCACAATATCCTCCAGTAAAGCATGTGTTCCAACCAATATATTTAAGCTCCCATTTAATAACTCTTCATGGATAATAGCGCGATCAGATTTCTTTGTCGATCCAGTTAGCAATTTAAGATTGACCTTCATCTCACCAAGAAATTTTTGAATGGACGAAAAATGTTGATTTGCCAAAATCTCAGTAGGAGCCATTAAACAACACTGGAAACCATTATCTAAAGCAATTAACATCGACATCAAGGCCACCATGGTTTTACCACTTCCTACATCCCCTTGTAAAAGGCGATTCATCTGTCTGCCCGTGCCCATATCTTTACGAATCTCTTTCACAACGCGCTTTTGAGCACCGGTAAGATCAAATGGAAGATGATCGTAAAAAAAATCGTTAAAATTAGATCCAACACTCTGAAAAACATGACCTTTAAACTTCTTATGCCGATCTTCTTTCAGATGAAGGAGCTTAAGCTGTATATAAAATAACTCTTCAAACTTTAGTCTATACTCTGCCTGTTTTAATGCTTGCGGTGAATTTGGGAAATGGATATTTATCAGGGCCAATTCAAGGCTCATCATACCTAGTTTTTGAACGAGCCAAGCAGGCATCGACTCCATGATTGAACCCTTAACCAGCTGAAGAGCTACATATTGATATTTTAGAATGTTACGAGAGTGGATAAAGTTATTTTTCAGCCGTTCCGAAGTATTGTAAAATGCCTGACTAAAACCTGTTTGTTTGGAGACTTCAACATTAGACTCATCAATTTCGGGATGCACAATACTAAATTGACTATTGTAGGCTGTCGGTTTGCCAAACACAATATATTCAATTCCAGCTTTTACCGTCTGACTCACAAACTTTATCCCTTGAAACCAAATAAGCTCAAGAATTCCTGTTCCATCAGTAAAATAAGCTACTAACCGTTGATTACGACCGACGCCTAAAAGTTCCATCCCAGTGATTCGCCCTTTAACTTGAATATAGGGCAAGTCAGAGCTAATCTCTTTAATAAGATAAAACTTAGTCCGGTCAACATACTTATACGGGAAACAGTAGATTAAATCAGCCAACGTAAAGACTTTCAGCTCCTGATTTAGAATTAAAGCTTTACGAGGGCCAACTCCAGGTAGAAATTTTATCTCTTGTGAAAGTATTCCAGACATAAAAACAAACTTACATGAAAAATATAGCTTTGCAAACTACTCAATTGAGCTTATTGTTTGTTTACTACTTTTACAACATAAAAACAGGGATATGAAGTATCGTTTAACAAGCTATTGGAACCATTTTAAAAAGGCAAAACATAGAGGTGGGCACGGCATTCACTCTCCATTTTTATTTCGGCTTATCACCGAAGTGATTGAAAGCAAAACTGCTCATCCTGATTATAGCCTATTAAAACAATTAGATTCCAAATCACATCTTCACTTAATAGCAGATAAAACGATACAAACTACTGAACCTAAAGATCAAAAAGATAGCAGAAGGATCCTAAAAGGGCTTCGCAAAATTGATCTACCAATGCGCTATCGGAAATTAATTTATCGACTAGTTTTAGAATTCAAGCCTACAGCAGCAATATATTTTGGACCGACACTTGGTCATAACCTAGCTGCCATGGCTTTAGGTAGCAAGAATATGCCTGTGTACCACTCTGATTGCCATTTACCATATGGCTCTTATTCCGAAATGACCCTAACAGTGGCTCATATCAACACTGTTTCAAGGATACAAAACGATGCACAGCCTCCCATCAAACCAGAGTTCATCGTTATCAATCATCCCAACGAACCTAAAATCGCTCTGCATCGAATCGAGGAGCAACTTAACGATCCGGGGAAAAATGATGTGCTGGTCTTAATTGGAATCCATAAATCAACGGAGATAAATCAGGTTTGGCAAGACCTCATTTTAAACCAAAAAGTTCATGTCACACTGACTCTTTTCAACCTTGGAATTGCCCTCTTTAGAGACAAATCACAAAAGGAAAATTTCGAGTTGAAATTCTAAGGGAAACAACCTCCGTTAACGTACAAGTATGGGATTAATCAATTCTATTCGTATATTTACAACTTTAATTGAGGCAGTAAATAAACTTGAAATTAGGTTTACAAATTAAGGTTTAAGTTATTAGAAATTTTTGCCTTGAAGCATTCAGATGTTCATTCAAGAAATATGAGTAGAAAGCGAGTATTTATAATTGTTGGAATTGCAATCTTAGCAATTTTATTTGTAGCTATTAACAGCCGTAAACATGTTGGTGAGGAAGCTATAACCTGCAATGTTTTACAAGGACCGATAGAGGTTAAAATTCACACTTCCGGGCAGCTTAAATCGGAAAACTCTTTAAATATAGTTCTGCCAGAAGTTCTTAACAGTCAGAACATTCGCGTTTACGACATCAAAATAACAGATCTTGTCGAAGAGGGAACTGTAGTTGATTCGGGTCAGTACATTGCCACCCTCGACCACAAAGTTATTGAGGAAGTTTTAACGGCTGCAAGACTAGACTTAGAGACAGCAAACACTGTTATTGAAGATGCAAAACTAGACACCAATGTTTATTTAAGCAATTACAGAGACCTTATCGTCAACTCTCAGGCTGATGTAGAGGAACAAAAGATCGTTTTAGCAGAATCAGTTTACGAATCTCCTTCTGTGATTAAAAAGGCTCAAATGGACCTGACTAAAGTAGAGCGAAAGCTGGAAGGAAACATCAAAGGGCTAGAGATGCGTATCCGTCAATTAAGCTCTCAGATGGAACGACGAAACATCGACCAACGACTGAAAAAGAAACGTGTTGATGATTTATTAAAACTCTATGATGCTTTAACCATTAAGGCCCCAAAGCCTGGCATGGTGCTTTATGCGAAAGATCGATATGGAGTTAAGGTGCAAGTAGGATCTGTATTAACGCCTTGGAATGCCGTTATCACTACGCTTCCAGACATGACCAAATTAATCTCTGAAACGTTTGTCAATGAGATTGATATAGCTAAAATTAAAATTGGTCAAAAAGTTACCTTAACCATTGATGCCTTCCCTGGGAAAGAGTTAAAAGGAGAGGTTATAACGGTTGCAAATATTGGCCAACCGATGCCTCGAAGTGATTCAAAAGTGTTTGAAGTTGGCATTCGTGTATTTGGCAGTGATAGGGATCTTAAACCGGCCATGACTACGGGTAATTTAATTCAGACTGGATCGTATGACAATAAGCTATATATTCCATCGGAAGCTGTTTTCGAAACTGACTCCACCAAATTTGTATACTTAAAGAAGGACAAAATAATCAAACAGATTGTTGATCTTGGCGATGATAACGATAACTATACGATCGTTAACAAGGGGCTAGAAAAGGGGCAAACAATTTTATTAATCGAACCAGAAAAGATTGATGAAATTCAAACCATTGGATGGGAAATCTACAAAGAGCAGCTTGAAAAGCAAAAACAGATTAAAGATCGAGAGAGTCTCTCTACAGAAACGACTCGAGCTGATTCATTGAAAAATGCAAAAAAGATTTAAAGCCTAAGATCTAAAAAAGTCTGTATTCATGAAATTAAAAGCCTATTATAAACGTTATTCCTACAATGTTCTAATTGCAGTGGAAGCGATATTTGCGAACAAAGTAAAATCACTTTTAACAGCACTGGGAATTATTTTTGGGGTGGCAGCAGTAATAAGCATGTTAGCGATTGGAAATGGTGCAGAGCAAGAGATTTTGGATCAAATTAAAATGGTAGGTGTTAATAACATCATTATTACCCCTATTCTTCAAGCCGATCAAGCCAGTGCAAATGATACTAAAACCACTGCAGCTTCTGAAGGGAATCAGCTGAACGGAAGCAAGAAAAAGTTCTCCAAGGGGCTGACAATGCTTGATGCAGAAGCGATTAAACAGATCATACCTTCGGTACAAGATGTTTGTCCGATCATCACCTTTAATTACAATGCCATTCTGAACGATATTAGCAGTCCGATCAAGCTAGATGGGACAGACAATACCTACTTCGACCTTTTTGATATAAAGTTAGAAAGTGGCACCCTCTTTCACCAATCACACCTCAATGAAGGTCGACCCGTTTGCATCATTGGAAACAATGTTAAAAACGTATTCTTTAATCAGGAAGAGCCCGTAGGAAAATATATAAAATGCGGACAAATCTGGCTTCTTGTAATCGGAGTTATTGAAAGACGAAATTTTGCAGGCAATAGCAGTGGCACCATGGCCATTAGCAGCACAGACAACAGCATTATCATTCCAGCCAAAACGATGCTACTCCGTTTTAGAAACAGAGGATTAATTAGAAGTGACGAGGTCAAACAGGCGAGCTTAGCTAGCAATTCAAATACCCCGGCTGCCAGAACACTCGACAATAATCAACTTGACAAAATAATTGTTCGTGTTAAAGAGACAAGTCAATTAACCGCAACGGCTAAAATCGCTGGAAATATGCTTATTCGTAAGCATAATAAAATTCAAGACTTTGACATTAGTATTCCTGAATTATTGCTTAAACAGCAACAGAAGACTAAAAACATATTTAACATAGTCTTGGGAGCAATCGCAGGGATTTCACTCATCGTTGGTGGGATTGGAATTATGAATATTATGTTGGCCTCTGTAATGGAACGGATCCGAGAGATTGGAACAAGACAAGCGATTGGGGCCTCTCGAAAAGATATCGTTTTCCAATTTTTATCTGAATCAACCTTAATTAGCGTTGCTGGTGGAATTTTAGGAATTATCCTTGGAGTAGCTTTATCAAAGATTATTCAAACGATGTTTGACATAAAAACCATCATCTCTATATTCTCCATTTTCGTTTCATTTGGAGTCTCCGTGTTTATCGGAATTATCTTTGGTTATTTACCGGCCAAAAGAGCCGCTGAAAAAGACCCTGTTGAATCATTAAGACAATAAGTTGCCAATTATGAATCGCATATTATTTTTAGTTTCAGTTCTTCTCTTCTCAATTACAGCTCAGGCTCAAGAGAACACCATGAAACTGACCTTAAAAGACGTCATAGATCAAGCCACAAAGCAGTCTATAGACGCATTTAAGCAGCAAAACATGTATTTAGCAAGCTATTATGCTTTTAAATATTATCGTGCCGACAAGCTCCCTTTCTTATCTGTTGGTGCCAACCCTTTTTCTTATAGCAATTCTATTAGGCAGGATTATGTGCCACAAGATCAGACCTGGCAATATAGTGAGCAAAAGAACATCACCTCAAGCACCTCATTAAAATTGAATCAGAATATTGGTTTAACTGGGGGTAGTCTTTCATTAAGCTCGGATCTAGGAATGGCCAAAAACTTTTTCGGATCAAAACTTACCACCTTTTCTGCAAACGCTATTGGGATTGGTTACACACAAAGAGTAAACGGCTACAATAGTATGCGATGGAAATCAAAGATAGAGCCGTTGAAATTTGACATGGCGAAGAAAGGGTTTATTCAATCGAAAGAAGATATTTCTATAAAAGCGACCACGAAGTTTTTCACCTTAGTAGATGCACAAAGTGAGATTAAGATTGCGAAAACAAATCTTGCAAATTCGGATACACTTTATCAGATTGGAAAGGGAAGATATCAAGTAGGCACTGTTACGCAGGATGAATTATTAAATTTCGAGCTTAACTTAATGAATGCCAAACTTGCTTTAATTAAATCGAACCAGGGATTAGTTAGAGCTAGATCAGATCTTAACTCTTTTTTAGGATTTGATAAAGAAACAATCGTGGAATGTGTAATTCCAACAACCATTTCGAAATACTTACAAATTGGAACCGACGAAGCGATTCAAAAATCAATGAATAATAATCCAAGCATCATTTCTCAAAACGAACGATTATTAGAAGAGGACAATAATGTTAGTTTGGTAAAGGCAAAAAATGGACTTAGTGCTGACGTAAGTGTATCTGCGGGGTTAAATCAGACAGGCTTAGCTGTTTCGAATGCCTATCAAAACCCTAATAAATTTCAAAACATTGCCATCGTAGGTTTATCTGTTCCAATTATCGATTGGGGCAAAAGAAGAGGTCAGATTTTGATGGCCAAATCCAATAGAGAGGTGGTTGTAAATAGTATCAAACAAGAGCGTATTGACTTTGAGCAGGCCGTAGTTATGAATGTGATGGAATTTAACCTGCAAGCAAATCAAGTTTTAAATTCGGCTCGAGCAGATACCATTGCACAGCTAGGATTTGATGTTACCATGCGACGCTTTAAAATTGGCAAACTTGATGTAACAAAACTAAATCTAGCACGCAACGATTTGGAGAACGCTAAAAGAGCCTATATTAGTTCCTTACGCAAATACTGGATCTCCTACTACCTGATAAGAGAACTAACCTTATATGATTTTGAACAAGGAGTAGATCTAACTGCTGATTTTGATAAAATCATTAATCAATGAGCTATTTCAGACATCACAAGAAAAAGATTGCACTTGCCAGCATTGGTTTAATTATCCTTGTTACGCTAGCTGCTTACTTTCTAAAAAGTAAACCTGCTGAAAATTATTACAAGGTTAAACGGGAGAATTTCGAATCAATCATTGCGTGTAAAGGGGAAATTCAAAGTGAAAAATCAACCCTAATAACGATTCCTGAGATCTTTGGAGATGTAACCTTAGAACTATACGAGTCACGAATCAAAGACTTAATACCGGAAGGATCGATAGTCAAGCAAGGCGATTATGTCGCGCTACTTGACCAAGGAACGATCAAGCAGTACAAGGAGGCCAACGAGGAGATTCTTAAAAAGGAGGCATTTGAACTTACAGACTCTAAGATAGATAGTGCGGTAGACCTTGTTGCACTGCGTCAGGATCTTGAACAATTCACCTTCGATGTGAAAGTAAAGAAAATTGAGCTAGAACAATCTGTCTATGAATCGCCTGCCTATCAGCGCAAAGCAGCAATGGCCTACGAAAGAACTTCAATGCTGTATGACGAAAAGTATCGCGCCTATCTTATTCTTCAAAAATCACTACGCATACGAATACAAAGAGATGAAGAGGTTATCCGAAAGTTAAGACTTAAGGACAAGAACTACGGGATAGCTTTTGAACAAGCCAGGATCAAAGCGCCAAAAGATGGAATGTTAATTTACGGAAGAACATTTGGTCGAAGCGGACCTAGAAAAATAACTATTGAAGCAATGGTAAGCATGCATAGTCCAACCATTGCTACCTTACCCGAATTATCTGTTTTAAATTCGGAAACCTATGTGGAGGAGATTTACATCTCAAAAATTAAAATTGGCGACAGTGCAAGAGTATTTGTAGATGCGCTAAAGAACGAGCAACGTATTGGAGTTATTTCCAGTATATCCAATGTAGGGCAAGAGATGGTAGGTTTCGACTCTAAGGTATTCAAGGTAAATATTCGTATAGCGAGTGAGAAAAACAAAATAAAGCCAGCAATGACTACCAACAATGAAATTATTATTGCCAAAGAATCTAATGTCCTAGTCATTCCGCGCACTGCACTTATATTAGAAAATGGGAAGTCATTTGTAATCACAAAAGGTTTTGGAGAAAATCGCAAAAAAGAAGTTATTGCAGGGACTAAAAGTGACAAACAAGTTGTGATAAAAAGCGGATTAATGGATGGGGAGTTAATTTTACTTAACAGACCTGAGCTATAATCATTCATAGAATTTAGCAGAAGAAATTTAAGGTATCATTATCAAGGTCATTTTTTGTAGATTTGTAAAAGCTAGAACGAAAGAATGGAAAAATTAATTGAGCTACATGATATTGTTAAAAACTACCAGGTCGGTACTCAAGCCGTTTTGGCTTTGCGCTCTGTATCTCTAGATATCATAAAAGGAGATTATGTGGCGATCATGGGGACATCAGGATCTGGGAAATCAACCTTAATGAATATCATTGGATGCCTTGATACGCCAACCTCAGGCACTTACACGCTTAACAGCAAAGATGTAAGCATGTTAAATGATGATCGATTAGCTGAAATCCGGAATACCGAAATAGGATTTGTTTTTCAAACGTTCAATCTTTTACCACGATATTCAGCTCTTGAAAATGTGATGTTACCACTAGTATATGCTGGTGTTGACAAAGGAGAGCGAATTAAGTTGGCGACTGAAAAGCTAAATAGTGTTGGTTTAAGTGATCGAATGGAGCATAAGCCCAATGAATTATCAGGTGGTCAGCGACAGCGTGTAGCCGTTGCCAGGGCTCTTATCAATACGCCATCCATACTTTTGGCAGATGAGCCTACGGGAAACCTCGATTCCAAGACTTCGGAAGAGATCATGAAACTTTTTGCTGCAATACATGCTGCGGGAAACACGATTATTTTAGTAACCCATGAGGAAGACATTGCCATGCATGCTCATCGTATCATAAAACTTAAGGATGGTGAAATAGCCTCTGATCTGATCAATAAAAACCCAATTTATTAACTTTAAATTTTTAGAATAATGCGTGTTTATACTCGTACTGGTGATGATGGAACTACAGGATTAATTGGCGGAACGCGAGTTAAGAAATACGATCTAAGATTAGAAGCCTATGGGACAGTTGACGAATTAAATTCCTGGATTGGATTAGTTCGTTCCCAAGACCTTAAAGAGGGAGACTCAAGTGATTTAATTGAGATACAAAACAACTTATTTGTCATTGGAGCTTTGCTTGCCACAGATTCAAGCAAAGCTAAAACCATACCTAATTACGATTCCATAACTAATCACATAAAAATCCTTGAAAATAGGATGGATCAAATTTTAGATAGCTTACCTCCGTTAACAAATTTTCTGTTACCAGGCGGTAACAATGCTATTTCATACTGCCATCTTGCGCGCACAGTATGCAGAAGAGCAGAAAGAAGAACCTATCAGCTTTCTGCAGAAATTGCTGTACCAGAACCAATCTTAAAATATTTAAATCGACTATCCGATTACCTATATGTGCTGTCACGTAAAATAGCTCAAGACAGCGGGATAGAAGAAATTCCATGGAAATCGTAAAAAAATAACGGTTTAGTTTTTATTTTATAAAAATAAGTGTTAAAATCGCGCTTTAGGAAAAGTATACTAAAATCTTAAACATAAAATATGTACTGGACATTAGAATTAGCCTCTAAACTAGAAGATGCACCTTGGCCTGCCTCAAAAGATGAGTTAATCGATTTTGCCATCCGATCAGGCGCTCCATTGGAAGTAATTGAAAACCTGCAGGAAATGGAAGACGAAGGGGAAATTTATGAATCAATCGAAGATATCTGGCCTGACTATCCGAGTAAAGATGATTTCTTTTTTAACGAAGATGAATACTAGGTAATTACTAGTTCAAATTAGATGATGCAGGTTTTTTTACAGAACCTGCATTTTTTTTACGCTTTTCATCTATTGGATAGAGGTCATTTGCATTCCTTGGTCTTTCAGTGTCGCGCCAGATAAAACCATCTAACTTTTTATCCTCAGGCTTAATCTCCAACAATGGGATGGTCCGTCCTTCAGGCTTGGGATAGAATCGGATACTATCAATATGATTATCTGTAAGATGGAGCTTTATCTTACTACTTAATAGTTTATTCATACCCGAATTACGATTGTTTTCCCTCAAGTAATATAGCGTCTGAGCATTTCCGTTAACATCAGCTACTCTAAGCTTATTATTGAATATCTGACCAACGATTAGTTTCCCAGAGATTTGATTGAAAAGTAGCGAATCCTCAGACATCACAATAAAAGCATTACCCTCTAGATTTGC
Organism: Bacteroidia bacterium; assembly: GCA_026391295.1. GTDB lineage: Bacteria > Bacteroidota > Bacteroidia > Bacteroidales > Prolixibacteraceae > JAAFHB01. The sequence continues at coordinate 72,475 of JAPLDS010000023.1, forward strand.
AATACTTGGATCGGGTGTCTTAGAAGCAAATTGTATTTTCTCTGCGGTCATTTGGTTTTTTTCTGACCAAATAATTGGATCATAAAACATATACATAGTAGAATCGATCATTCTATAACTAAGAGAATCACATCTACCCTGCAAATCCTTCTTATGAAATCTAACATTACGAAAGGCTAAAAAATATTTACCATCCTGTTGTTTCGTTGTTGCTGTATCAGGTTTAGTTCGAAGCGTATCAGCATGCATATAAAGGGTATCCTTTTTGCCATATTGAATAAACATCGCCGAATCAGTAACAAAGGCAAGCTTAGAATTTTCATTATATATCCCAAATTTCCCCTTAATAACAACATGATTAGCAGTATCCGTAAGTGTCACACGATGGCGACCACGACCGTTTCCACTTTTACGATCGTAAAAAAGAGTGTCCCCTTCCAGTACTTGTGATTTATTCGTAATTTTTGAGGAACGATAAAGTTCTGCAATATTTTTACGAGTATCATACCACCCTCGTTCGGAATAAAGTACGCCATCTTTGTTTGTCCCTTTAATGGTTGTAGGACCTACAATAAACGCTTTCTCCATTTCACTATTATATTTTAATGTATCGGCTCTCAACACAAAATCCTTATTGATAAGAACCACTGAATCTTTAAAAAACATCAAGTTCTCATTTGAATAATAGCGCCCAATAACACTAGTAAGAACGTTCGTTGTATCCACAATCTTACCATTGTGATTGTAATACCCGACATTCGAGCCAAGATCAAAATCCATAGCATCTGTAGTCAGCGTAATAGATTTGTCTATAAGCTTAACATTATGAACAAATCGAGCCATGCGAGTATCGCCATTGTAGAACATCTTATCGCCATACAGATGAAGTGTATCACCTTGAATAATATGGACATGACCAAAGGCGTCAAATCTATTACTATCGTTATAGGAATAAGCACTATCACAAAACATCAGTGCTTGATTGTGCCGAAATCTCACATTGCCTAAAAGGCGTTGAGCATTGGCAATTATTGCGGTGTCATAGGTATATAAGTCAGCATTTTCAATATCAACCTTCCTCTTCTTTCTTCCATCTTGAGGCTGTGTGGCTTGAATAAAAAACAAGCCAGCAACAACAAAAATGATTAAAGGATAAATACCAACTTTAAATGATCGTCTCATTTTGATTGAAGCTATAAACTAGACTAGATCCAAATCTATTTCTTCCAAGATTTAAGTTTGAAATTACAGTTAGCGTAGGAATCATCAACATGAATATAGGTCTTTGCTTGCTGCTTATCAATCCATTTACGAAAAGTTTCTTCCTTCTTTTTTGCTAAAAACATCTCACTAAGTCTTTGATAATCGTCTTGCATATTTGCCTTATGCGACTTCGTTTTATTGTTAAGTTTTATAACCTTATAAACTTGTCGCTGCTTATCATCAAGAGTTAAAAAAGGTCGAGAAGTCTCTCCTACATTCATTGTTGCAATAACCTTACTCACATCTGGATCAATCTCTGACAATTCAAATTTGGCAGAACCGTTTCGCTGAGAAGTAACCAATCCTCCATTATTGCGAGTATTCTTATCAGAGGAATACATATAACATGCCTGTTCCCAAATCATCTTTCCCTTCCTCACAAAATCAGCTACACTATCAATCTTATTTTTTGCATTCTCAAGTTCCTTCGGATCAATTTTAGGTCGAATTAAAATATGACGACACTTGATTTTTTCACCTTTACGATCAATTAATTGAATGATGTGATAACCAAATTCACTACGGACAACTTTTGAAATTTGATTTGGCTTTAAATTGAAAGCCTCAGTAGCAAAAGTCTGGTCCAACATGGCCCGACCAACATAATCCATCTCTCCCCCATTTCTAGCTGATCCTGGATCTTCAGAATACATAATGGCTAAGGTCGCAAAATTATCTCCATTATCTATTCGCTTTTTAAACTCCCTAAGCTTAGCTTTAACTTCTAAATCTTGCTTCTCAGTAATGCTAGGCAACATGGTAATTTGAGCATATTCAAGCTGTGATCCAATTTCTGGAATATCTTTTGATGGCAATGCTTTGAAAAACTGTCTTACTTCAGAAGGTGTTACAGTAACCTTAGAGATAATTTTAGTCTGCATCTGCTCTGTCTTGAGCTGTTCCTTAATGGTTTCGCTCATTTCAGCTTTAAGCTGCATAATTGGTTTACTAAAATATTTTTCAACCTCTTTTTCAGAACCAATATTTTCAATGAAATAGTTCAACCGACGATCCATCTGTTGATTAATTTGATTGTCGGTCACAACAATTAAAGTATCTAATTCGGCTTCAGCAAGCAATAGCTTCTGCTCTAGTAACTGCTCCAAGATGGCACATTTTACATCCCCTTGAAGATTAATCCCCTGAGCTGCATTTTGAATCACTTGAGTCTCAATATCAGACTTTAAAATTGGGTTACTACCAACAACAGCCAGAACCTGATCAATAACCTTATCTTGAGCCACTAAAATAACCGGAGACAGGATTAAGACAACAACGACAAGAAAATTTATTATGCGAATTTTAATCATTTTATAAAACTTATAAATCATATTGTAATTTGAAACGGATGGATCAATTTATCTTTTTAAATAATAATCGTTTGAAAATTTTAATTCAAGCTCAAATTTCCAGACAATTAAAATCAAAATTTTTAGTTCGATATAAAAAAAATAAAGGTTCCTTCTCCCCGATTATTATGAACTCATTAATAGTTGCAAGATAGTATTTGTTCTCGTGAGATAATTCAATAAAATGATTTCCTTTTCACCTTACCTGAAAACAAGCAAAAGTCATTGATTTTCTGAAACTTAAAAACATTAAATCAAGCAAAAATAGTGTTATGCAATGATATCAAAGCGCCAAATAAAAACTAAATCGATACAATTACATTCGCGATTTACATCTAAAGCGTTCAATCAGTGATCTAGATGGCATCATTTAGCTCACAATCTACACAACCCCAAAAGTGACTTAATCCAATTCAAAACAAAAGCCACCTCTTTTTAAAATCTCTTAATCAAAGAGACTAAAAAAATGTAATCCGAAGTTTCAAAAAAAACTATCAGAAGGTTAGGAAGGTCAAATTTACCTCAAATAAGCGAGAAAAATGCATGGGCATCTAAAATCAACAATTGCGATTAGCATTCACATTTCTTTTATAAAAAGAGTAGTTGAAGCAGAAGATATGACCACTGTATTTAAGAAAGGTAAAATCGAACAAGGGACAAATAATTAAACAACTATTTAATGATTTAGAATAACTTTACGGAGAGAATAAAATTTGCCTTTTTTAAGCACTAATGAGTATATATCAGCAATTATTAAAACAATATTGGGGTTATAACGAGTTCCGACCTCTCCAAGAAGAGGTTATCCGATCGGTTGCAGACCAAAAAGATACACTTGCTTTAATGCCAACTGGAGGTGGAAAATCGATTACATTTCAGGTATATGGACTTTCTACCGATGGAATATGCCTTGTTGTTACGCCATTAATTGCGTTAATAAAAGATCAGGTAGAGAGTCTTAGAGCAAAAAATATTAAAGCTCTCTCGATCTATTCGGGAATGTCAGCCCGCGAAATCGACATCACCTTAAACAATGCGATTTACGGAGATTATAAATTTCTATATATCTCGCCAGAACGTTTAGCATCGGATAAATTTAGAGATTTTCTGATCCGTATGAAAATAAACTTAATTGCCGTTGATGAGGCCCATTGCATCTCTCAATGGGGATATGATTTTAGACCTTCATACTTAGCTATTTCCGACTTAAGAGTACTTTTTCCCACAATACCCATCCTCGCATTAACAGCTACAGCAACACAAAAAGTAGTTGAAGACATTCAAGACAAGCTTTTGTTCAAAACAAAGAACGTACTGCAGAAAAGCTTCCAACGCGAAAACCTGACTTACCTCGTGCGGGATAAAGAAGACAAAATCGGTTACCTTCTTGAAACCATAAAAAAAGCGAAAGGCACTGGGATCGTATATGTTAGAAGCCGAAAAAAAACGAAAGAAATTGCGCAACTTCTAATTGCCGAAGGGATTAAAGCTGACTATTATCATGCTGGGCTACCCTCTGAAATCAGGAATCAGAAGCAAGACAATTGGATGAATGGAACCTCTCGTGTGATTGTATCAACGAATGCATTTGGTATGGGAATTGACAAGCCAGATGTTAGATTTGTAATTCATCTAGATCTCCCTGACTCATTGGAAGCCTATTTTCAAGAAGCAGGCAGAGCAGGTAGAGATGAGAAAAAGGCGGTCGCCGTATTACTTTATAACAATTCCGACAAACGGAGACTACATAAAATGGTTACCGATTGTTTTCCTGAGCAGAAGGTTATTCAATCGATCTATCAAGCATTAGGAAACTACCTTATGGTAGCAATTGGAAGCGGAAAAGGAGCCATCTTTAGTTTTAGAATCGAAGACTTTTCCAAAAAATTTAAATTCCAAATTAATTCGGTTTACCACAGTCTAAAATTACTTGAAAGACAAGGCTACGTCTCTTATATTGAAAATGTAGATAGCCGCTCCAGAATTCTTTTTACAATTAGACGTGATGATTTATATAAGGTCCAATTAAACAACAATGACCTTGATTTATTTATAAAGCTAATCCTTCGGTCATATACTGGGGTATTTAATGATTTTACCTATATCGACGAAGCATTATTGGCGAGGCGATCCAATGCAACAAGCGAGCAAATTTACGAGCAGCTTAAGTTTCTAGCCCAACAAAAGATTATCGACTATATCCCAGCCAAAAAAGTACCGATGTTGATTTTTGAAACAGAAAGGATTGAACAATCTAGAATCCATATCAGTCAAGAGAATTATAGCCATCGTAAAGTTAAATATCAAGAGCAAGTAGAGGCCGTTTTGAATTATGCTTCAAAAGACGACCAATGTCGAAGTGTAGTTTTATTGGCCTACTTTGGACAATTGAACGCTAAATCCTGCGGAAACTGCGATGTATGTATGGGTGATCATCAATCTGGATTAAAAGTCTCCGAATTCGAAAGAATTTCAAAAGAGATACTCGTGCTGCTTGAACAAAAGCCCTACCCCATTGACAAAATCATCTATCTGCTAAATGACTCAGAATCAAATATTACAA
>JAPLDS010000023.1:77679-81324 GCA_026391295.1 Bacteroidia bacterium
AACGGAGAACTAAAAACAAATCCAGAAGGTCATTTAACTGTAGTTATAAAAACTTAAGATTCAGATCGTATCCTCGACTAATGCGATTTTAATTACCTTTGTAGCTTATTGCTTAAGATAATTTATAGATGAGTAAGGACCCATTTTCTGAAGTAGTCTATTCGAAGAATGTAATCGAATTTGCTACTGTTGCCAACGAATATTGCTCGTTTATTGAGAATGTTGACCAGTTTGAACGTAAAAATTTCATCACAAAACTGCAGAAATTACTGCCATTATTATACCTAAAAGCGGTATTAATACCGGCTCCTGATCTTGAACTCTCCGATGACATGCCAGAGAAACATGTCAACGAAGAGGATTACAACTACATTCTCAATAAATTAAAGCTTAAATTCGCTCAATTTGATGCTTACCAGGAGGTTTTTGATCCTTCGATGCAGTATAGTGAAGAAGCACTTGAATCGAGTATTTCTGAGAATATTGCAGATATCTATCAAGATCTGAAAGATTTCATTCTTTCATACCGCATAGGAACCCTAGAGGTTATGAATGATGCGCTAGGTGAATGTCGCAATAACTTTGAACAATATTGGGGACAAAGACTTGTAAATGGTTTAAGAGCCATTCATAACTTAGTATATGGACTAGCTGACTTGGAAGAGACGCCTGAGTCGATCGATCCAACAGAATTAGATATAGAACAATAAGTTGTCAATGAACCTAAAGACAGTTATCTAACAACATTATATAGAAGGAATTAAGGAAGATGAGGAAAAATATTTCCAATGAAGAGCTAGCTGAGTTACCTCTTTGTTCATTTGAAGGAGTTATTCATGTTATTGAAAAACAGGAGGAGTTAGAAAATGCTTTGATCTACCTAAACAAACAGTCGATCATCGGATTTGATACAGAGACCAAACCTGCCTTTAAAAAGGGACAAGTCTTCCCTGTATCATTACTTCAATTGTCATCATCAGAACAAGCCTTTTTGTTTCGAATAAATAAGATTGGATTGCCTCGCGAATTAGTTAATATTCTCTCCTCTCCAAAAATCATAAAAGCCGGGGTAGCCATCCGGGATGACATCAAAATCTTACAGAAAATTACAAACTTCAAACCTGGGGGATTTATTGAACTACAGGAGCTGGTAAAAGATTATGGGATTGAGAATTTCAGTCTAAAAAAACTCTCGGCAATAGTTCTTGGATTTAAAATATCAAAATCGCAACGACTGACCAATTGGGACGCAGAGATACTTACCGAGCAACAATTAATCTATGGAGCAACCGATGCATGGGTCTCCTGCGATATCTATAAACAACTATTAATCAGCCCCAAAGTACCTATCGTCCCAAAGGAAGAAAACACAGAAAACTCTGAAGAATAACAATTAAAAGCTTCAGAGCGCATCCTATCTATTATGTCAAAATTCAGTAAAGTAGTCTTAAAAAAAGGGAAAGAGGAATCAATCCGACGTTTTCATCCATGGATATTCTCTGGTGCAATTGATCGCATCGAAGGACCGGTTGAAGAAGGTGATATCGTAACAGTTTATGCCAGCGATGATCGATTTCTTGGAATCGGCCATAGTGCAATTGGATCTATAGCAGTTAGGCTATTTTCATTCCAAGATATTGAGCCCGATCTAAAATTCTGGTGTTCCAAATTTCAATCAGCTTTAGATTTAAGGCAAAGAATTGGTTTAATAACACGCAAAAAAACCAATGTTTTTAGGCTTATACATGGCGAAGGCGATGGAATGCCGGGACTAATTGTCGATTTTTACAATGGAACGGCTGTTATTCAAGCTCACACCGTTGGAATGTGGATCATACGTGATCTATTAGCGGAAGCCCTAAAAAGCGTATTAGGAGTGCGATTAAAAGCCATCTATGATAAAAGCGCAAAAACATTACCATTCAAGGCTGCAGTTGAGCCCAAAGATGGTTATCTATTTGGCAAGCAAGGTAAGACCGAGGTAATGGAAGATGGGAATCGTTTTATTGTTGACTGGGAAGAGGGACAAAAGACTGGTTTCTTTGTTGATCAACGTGAGAACAGAAAGTTACTAAGCGAATATGCAGCTGGGAAAGATGTATTAAACATGTTCTGCTACACGGGAGGATTCTCCTTCTCTGCCATGCAAGGAGGTGCTAACCTAGTCCATTCGGTTGACTCCTCAGCAAAAGCAATTGAGCTAACCAATAAAAATGTCGAGCTTAATTTCCCTGGCGATAAACGTCATGAAGCTTTTGCAGCAGACGCTTTTGATTTCATGAAGGATATGAATAATAAATACGACCTGATAATCCTTGATCCACCTGCATTTGCGAAACATAAAAATGCCTTAGGTCAAGCTTTACAAGGGTATAAAAGATTAAATAGCAGAGCATTGCAACAAATTCGACCGGGTGGCATCTTGTTTACTTTTTCTTGCTCGCAGGTTGTATCGAAAACTAATTTCCGTGAGGCTATATTTTCGGCCGCTGCTATATCAAAGCGAAACATTCGCATCTTACATCAGCTTTCGCAGCCTGGTGATCATCCAATAAACATTTATCATCCCGAAGGAGAATATCTTAAAGGATTAGTGGTCTATGTAGAATAGACACATAATTTTCATTAAAAAAAATAGAATACCTTGAAATTTAAAACGTTTGATTTTGTTCCCGAAATACTAGATGGGCTTGACTCCATGGGATTTGATGAGTGTACTCCGGTGCAAGAGTTATCGATGCCTGTCATCTGGGAAGGTAAAGATCTTATAGCCTGTGCGCAGACGGGTACTGGAAAGACAGCAGCTTATCTACTTCCCGTATTAAACCGAATAGCTGATAATCCAGGACAAGGGATAAACACCTTAATCATTGCCCCAACCAGAGAACTAGTTCTACAGATAGATCAACAGATTGAAGGATTCTCCTATTTCTCAGGAGCTACCTCTTTGGCCGTTTATGGCGGCGGAGAAGGTGCTGCATTTGAGCAACAAAAAGCTGCTCTTGTGCAAGGTGCCGATATCATTGTGGCTACTCCTGGTAGATTGCTTTCACATATTAGTTTAAAATACACCGATTTTAGCACCGTAAAACACCTGATCTTAGACGAAGCCGACAGAATGCTCGATATGGGATTCTTCGACGATCTAATGCGCATCGTACGTGAATTACCAGCATCCCGACAAACGTTAATGTTTTCGGCGACCATGCCCCCAAAGATTCGGAAATTAGCGGAAGGAATTCTTAAAAATCCGGAAAGCATAAACATAGCGATCTCAAAGCCAGCTGAGAATATTGTGCAGGCGGCTTATATGGTTTATGAGAATCAGAAAGTAGCTTTAGTAAAATCATTACTCAAAGGAAAAACAGATTATAAATCGGTCATTATTTTCACATCCCGAAAAATAAACGTTAACGGCTTAGTCCGTGACCTCAGAAGGATGGGTTTTAAAGCAGATGGAATGCTTTCTGATCTAGACCAAAAGGAGCGAGAAGAGGTGATGCTTCGATTTAAAAATCGTGATACGCAAGTTCTGGTGGCTACGGATATTGTTGCACGAGGAATCGACATCGATGGTATTGACATGGTGATGAACTATGATGTACCGCGTGATCCAGAGGATTATGTGCATCGTATAGGAAGAAC
>JAPLDS010000002.1:0-3313 GCA_026391295.1 Bacteroidia bacterium
CACCATGATACCTAATGTCAGAAGAACAAAATCGTATACTAAAGCAACAACTCTGGAATATTGCCAATGAACTTCGCGGCAATATGAGTGCCGATGAATTTAGAGACTACATTCTAGGTTTTATCTTCTACAAATATCTATCAGAGAAGATTCAACGCTTTGCTGATACAGAACTTGCCCAAGAAAATCTTAAGTTTGCCGACCTTTCAGAAAATACCCCAGATGGGCAATCCTATATTGCTGCATTAGAAGAAGCAGCCGTTGAAGAGTTGGGTTACTTCTTAAAACCATCTGAAATGTTCCATGCTATTGCCATGAAAGGCAGTAATCAATTGGATACGCAAGATATGGGCGATAGCCATAATTTTATTCTAGGCGACCTTACCAGAATCTTAAAAAATATTGAACAAAGCACCTTGGGTACTGATAGCGCCGATGACTTTGTTAACTTGTTTGAAGATTTGGACCTAACCTCTGCAAAATTAGGCCGCTCCGAAAAAGACAAAAATGATTTAGTTGCCAAGGTACTGGTACATTTAGATAAGATAGATTTTAATCTGGAAGATGCCAATGCCGATGTATTGGGCGATGCCTATGAATATCTAATTGGTGAATTTGCCAGTGGCGCAGGAAAGAAAGCAGGTGAATTTTATACACCACAACCTGCATCAACCTTATTAGCCAAGTTAGTGACCGTCAACAAACAATATCTTAAGAGTGTCTATGATGGCACCTGTGGCAGTGGTTCTTTGTTATTGAGAGTAAAACGAGAAGCAGGCCATGTTGACAAGATTTATGGCCAAGAACTAAATCGTACCACCTACAACTTGGCGCGTATGAACATGATACTTCATGGTGTTCATTATTCTGATTTTGATATCAAACAAGAAGATACATTAGAGCGACCCCAGCATAGAGACCTACGCTTTGATGCAATTGTGGCTAATGTGCCATTTTCAGCCAAATGGAGTGCCAGTCAACTCCACATGAGTGATGACAGATTCAGTGCCTATGGCAAATTGGCTCCCAGTAGCAAAGCCGATATGGCCTTTGTTCAGCATATAATTTACCACTTATCAGAAGAAGCCACTATGGCAGTCATATTGCCACATGGTGTGTTATTTCGTGGTGCAGCCGAAGGTCATATTAGGCAATATTTGATAGAGCAGATGAACTGTCTGGATGCAGTGATTGGGTTGCCTGCCAATATATTCTATGGAACAAGCATTCCTACCTGTGTATTGGTGTTAAAGAAATGTCGTAAGAATCCGCAGGATATTTTATTCATTGATGCCAGCCAGCATTTTGATAAGGTTAAAACGACTAATGTTATGCGCCCTGAGCATATACAAAAGATTGTTGATACCTACAAAGCACGAACCAATGAAGAGAAATACAGTCATGTAGCCACCTTGGCAAGTATTAAGGCTAATGATTACAACCTGAATATTCCAAGATATGTAGACACCTTTGAAGCAGAAGCGGCTATTGATTTGGGTGCTATCTCAGCGCAGTTAATTGCCTTGGATAAGAGTAGTCAAGAAACTGATGTAATGAATGGTGAAATGGCATGAATGCTCCTGCTTTAAGGTTTAGAGATAATGATGCGCAAAAGTTTCCAGAGTGGGAGAAAAGAAATATTTCTGAAATATTGAAGATAGGTAGTGGCAAAGATTACAAGAAACTAAAATCTGGCGATATTCCAGTTTATGGAACAGGTGGTTACATGCTGTCCGTAAATGACTATTTGTATGATGGTGAAAGTGTTTGTATTGGACGCAAAGGAACTATTGATAGACCTGTTCACTTATCAGGTAAATTTTGGACAGTAGACACACTGTTTTATACCCACAGCTTTGTCTCATCATTACCTAAATTTATTTACGCTCTATTCCAAAATATTGATTGGAAAAACTACAATGAAGCCAGTGGTGTTCCTAGCTTATCTAAAAGCACAATTGAGAAAATTGAAGTTTTCATTCCATCACTCCCAGAACAAACCAAAATCGCAAACTTCCTCACCGCAGTAGACGAGAAAATCACCTTACTCACCCAGAAAGCAGACTTATTATCCCAATACAAAAAAGGGGTGATGCAACAGATATTCAGTCAAGAATTACGATTCAAAGATGATGATGGGCAAGAGTTTCCAGAGTGGGAAGAGAAAACCTTGGGTGAAATTTCTGATGTTAAAGGAGGAAAAAGATTAGCCAAAGGTTATTCATTACAGCATGAAAACAATGGCATGCCATACATAACAGTTTCTGATATGTATCAAGGTAGTGTTGATGTAAAAAACATTAAATATGTGCCTTCCGAAATTGCTGAATCAATAAAAAATTACAAAATCAGCATTAATGATATTTTTATTTCGGTTGCTGGTACATTGGGGATTGTTGGAATTATTCCCAAAGAACTTGATAATGCAAACTTAACTGAAAATGCAAATAAACTGACTAATCTAAAATGTAATCAAAAATATCTATTACAATATTTAATGTCCGATACATTCGGAAAGTTAATTGACAGTGTAAAGACAACTAACGCACAACCAAAATTGGCTATTTATGCAATAAACAGTTTCGCAACTTGCTTACCATCTTCTATTAAAGAACAAACCAAAATAGCAAACTTCCTCACTGCCATAGACGATAAAATCACTAACCATCAAACCCAACTCAATGCTGTAAAGCAATATAAGCAAGGTTTGTTACAGCAGCTATTTGTTTAATATTATGGAGTAAAACCATGACCACAATTACCCTGGATGACGCATTAATTGATAAAGCGATTGCTATCAGTCATACCCAAAATGCACAAGAAGCACTGACAAAAATAATAGCCTTTTATTTGCAGCAACATAAACAACAACCTGCTTTTTTTGAGCAACTGCGCTTGGCTGATGACTCTGCGGATGATGAACTTGCCCTCTTATTTGAAAGAAACAAAGACACAGGCAGAAACATTGAGCTATGAATTATCTAATTGATACCTGTGTATTGTCCGAATGTGTTAAAAAAACCCCCGACCTTTTAGTTGCAGAATGGTTTAATCTGCAACAACCCGAACAACTTTTTTTAAGCAGTCTTACCCTTGCAGAAATCAAAAAGGGGCTTTATAAAATTAAGTTCACACAACCTGAGCGTTTCCAAAAACTGGAACAGTGGCTTAATACCGTGGAAATAAAGTTTCTCCATCGTGTTTTACCGATAACAGATGACATTCTGGATAAGTGGGCAGAAATATCGGCCAACGCGGAATTACAAGGCCAGACCTTAGCGGTGATGGACAGTTTAATTGCAGCAACCGCCCA
>JAPLDS010000002.1:3369-6883 GCA_026391295.1 Bacteroidia bacterium
TCAATGATTTTAAAGCGACACCCGTTAAACTCATCAATCCCTATAACGCACGCTAACCATGACCTCTCTTCAATCGGAATATGCGTTAGAAGCAGCATTGATTGCTCAATTGGTGGCCATGGAATACACCAATGTAGTGATTGATGATGAAGCTGCAATGCTTGCAAATCTCAAGCGGCAATTAGAAATTCATAACAAAGATATCAAACTTACCCCATCTGAATTTGAGCGTGTTCTAATACATCTGAATACGGCCAGTACCTTTGATAGAGCCAAGATTCTCCGAGATAGATTCGCTCTAAAACGTGACAGCGAAGAAACCATATACCTGACCTTCTTGAATTCCGATGACTGGTGCATGAATGAATTTCAGGTAACCAACCAAATCACCATGCAGGGTAAGCGTAAGAATCGTTATGATGTAACCCTGTTGATTAATGGTTTGCCCTTGGTACAGATTGAACTTAAACGCAGAGGTGCCGAGCTAAAAGTTGCCTTCCACCAAATCAATCGATACCAGCATAACTCTTATGATGCAGGGTTTGCCCTGTTCCAGTATGTGCAATTGTTCATCATTAGTAATGGTGTCAATACCAAGTATTTTTCTAACAACAAAGAGCAGTCCTTCAATCAAACCTTTTTCTGGACAGATAAAGAAAATAACCGGCTATCTGACCTGCATGAATTCAGTGCCGAGTTTCTAAAACCTTGCCATATAGCCAAGATGATGACGCACTATATGGTGCTGACCGAAGAGAAAATCATCAAGGTACTGCGTCCTTATCAATTTTATGCCACCGAAGCATTGGTAGATAGAGTTAAGAACAGTAATGACAATGCCTATATTTGGCATACCACAGGTTCAGGTAAAACTTTAACTTCCTTCAAAGCTAGTCAAATCATCATGAAAATGCCGAAGGTGCATAAAGTGGTGTTCGTAGTGGATAGAAAGGATTTAGATTACCAGACTGCGCGTGAATTTAATGGGTTCTGCAAAGGCAGTGTCGATGAAACGACCAATACCCATACCTTGGTCAAACAACTGAATGATAATGGCACCAAGCTCATTTTAACCACGATTCAGAAACTCAATAATGCCATCATGAATCCCAGGCATTTGGGCTATGTTAGCCATTTGCAAGACAAGAAGTTCGTGTTCATTTTTGATGAATGCCACCGTAGTCAATTTGGCGATACTCATAAGAACATTAAAGATTTCTTTACCAGTGCCCAGATGTTTGGTTTTACTGGCACACCTATCTTTGCAGATAATGCCAACCAGCGTACTACTAAGGATTTGTTTGGGGAATGTCTACACAAATATGTGATTGTTGATGCCATTAAAGATGAAAATGTCCTGCGGTTTGCCGTGGAATATGTCGGAAAGTACAAACGAAAAAGCAGTGCTAATGAATTAGATATTGCCACTGATATTGATGTTAAGGTTGAAGCCATTGATACCAAAGCACTGCTAGATAGTCCACAACGACTTGGTAAGATTACCGAATACATTCTTGCCTATCATAGCCAGAAGACCAAATCACCTGACTTCACCGGAATGTTTTGTGTCAGCAGTGTAAAGACTTTAATCAAATATTATGAACTCTTCAAACAGCAGCAAGAAGGTGCCATTAAACCCTTAAGAATTGCGACCATTTTTAGTTATGCAGCGAATGAAGAAGACCCTAATGCCAATGGGTTAACGGATGGTTTAATTTCAGAAGAGAATGTTATTGCCGAAGGCAAGATTAACCCCTATAGCCGTGACAAGTTGGATGAGTTTATTGCCGATTACAATGTCATGTTTGGTACGCAATATTCCACAAATGACAGCCAATCGTTCTATAACTATTATCAGGATATTGCCAAACGAGTTCGTGCAGGTCAAGTAGATATTCTGTTGGTCGTGAATATGTTTCTAACAGGATTTGATAGTCCACGATTAAATACGCTCTATGTAGACAAAAATCTAAAATTCCATGGATTGGTACAAGCATTTTCAAGAACTAATCGTATTCTTAATGACAGGAAATCACAGGGTAATATTATCTGTTTTAGGAATCTTAAAGCGGCCACTGATGAAGCGATTGCCCTATTCAGTAACAAGAATGCCAAGGAAACGGTTCTACTGGAACCCTATGAAGATTATGTAACGAAATTTAATGAAGCAACCGCTGCATTATTAGAGATTGCACCTACAGTTGCCAGTGTTGATAGTTTGCCAGATGAGAATGCCGAACTTGCGTTTGTCACCCAATTTAGGGAACTGCTACGAATTAAGAATATCCTGACTTCGTTCTCTGATTTTAATGATGAAGATTTAACCCTACCAGCACAAGACTTTTTAAATTACAGAAGCAAATACATTGATATTTCCGATAAGGTCAAGAAACACAGAGAAACTGAAGTTGTTTCTGTACTAGATGATATAGATTTTGAGTTAGAACTGATCCACCGTGATGAAATCAATGTCGCCTATATTCTTAATCTTTTGGTTAATCTCAATAAGAACCTTGACCCAGAAGAAAAACAAAAGCGCCAGAAAGAAATTATTGATTTGGTGGCTGGTGAAGTTCAACTTCGCAGTAAACGTGAATTGATTGAGAAGTTTGTTGCTGAAAATTTACCATCCTTGAAGCCTAATGACAATGTCATTAGCGAGTTTGAGAACTACTGGACAGAGAATAAGCAAAAAGCATTTGATGCACTTTGTGCCGAAGAAAATATGTTACCGGAACAATTAGAGCAGATAGTTAGGAATTATGGCTTTTATAATCGGCTACCAAAACAGCAAGATATCGGTAATGCCTTAAGTTTCAAACCCAAGATACTGGAACGGAAAACCATATTACAGCGTGTGGGCGATAAGATTCAGGACTTTATCAATACCTTTATTGATGGGATGGGTTGATGGTTTTAATTGAAAATATTAACCATAAAATAGTTTATTAGTCTCGGATAGTAATGAAATACATTTTATTGATTGGAGCAGGTTTTAGCAGAAACTGGGGTGGTTGGTTAGCTTCCGAGGCATTTGAATATTTGCTTGGGCATTCTGATATCATTGCTAATAATGATTTGAATGAGTTGTTATGGAAGCATCAACTTAGAGGTGGATTTGAAGAAGCGTTAGCCGAGTTACAAGGCAATGCAAATACAAACCTAGATACTCATAAGAAAAATCTGGGGGTTCTTGAATCAGCAATTTTAGACATGTTCAATGAAATGAATGAAGCATTCAAGAAAATTCCCGATTGGGATTTACAAGGAACAACCAAAATGGTTGGCAAATCTAATTTCGATTTCTTGGGGAAATTCGATGCTATTTACACTTTAAATCAAGATTTGCTCTTGGAATATCATTACATCGGGAGTATAGTGGACCCTGAAATCCGGACAATAGTTTAAGCTATGCACTGTTAAGAAATGAGAATAGGGAAATGAGCGAAAGCAAACGGAAGATTTTTACAGGGACTCAAAAGGCCAAGATTGCGTTGGAAGCGGTTAGAGGCAC
>JAPLDS010000003.1 GCA_026391295.1 Bacteroidia bacterium
AAAACATATGGTTGGGAAGGATTTGGGGAGCTTAGAACCCACAGCATCGCTACGGTATCGAGCTGCTGGATGATATTTACATGAGTTAGATGACAGAAAATTGTCGCCGAACAGAAAATTTAAAAACTTGAACATCGAGTTATAGAAAATTTGGGATCTGCCGCACCTATTCCAGAACAAAAGCGCAACGACAGAGTTGATAGGTGGTCAGGTGGCGCTTCTTGGCAAGGAGTTCCAGCAGAGCATGTGATTACGTTCCTTGAAAGCTACAAAACACATCCTGAAGCATTTAAAGTTAATAGTCAGTTGCTTGCAGGTTTTATTCGAAAAATGTCGAATGCTGGTGAATTAACCCACTGGATGATAGCTGTAACAGGAGGCAGTTCTGAGATAAAAAAAGAGGTTGGTGGAATAGATGTCAAACTGATGCAGCGCAAAGGAAATCCAAAACTTATGGATCGCTATTCCATTGGCCGTCTTCTGCAATCACAAGATGAAGCTATTGATCTTGACGAGACCGCTTGGAATGCAGCGTTAAAGTTGACACAGGAAATGTGGCATGCTGATTCTGGTAGAATTAAAGTTGGAGAAAAATCCGAAATACCAACAGTACCAAATGGCCCTTCCATTCGAAGAATTCGAGGATTCGGCTCTGTTGGAACACAGGCCCATCCTGAAAGAGGTTTACTAATCATTTCTTTATTAGATATATCTATGGCGGGCATAGGCGTCACAATTGACTTACCTCCCGTAGTAGGTTTTGCCATAAGCTTTCCTGGCAGTAATTCCGGCAACAAGGTGGAATACAAAGTAAATAACACTCTTTGGGAACAAGAATATGGCGCTGCTGAATAAAAAAGAGGAGCTTCTGGTTACTTGGCGTGCGCTTGGAAGCCAAGTAAAAGAAAACGGTTGGAGTACAATAGCTGTTTCAACGGAATCACCCTGCCGTGTCCTAGCTGGGCGACACTTCCCTGGCAATAAAGAAGCACTCCTTTTTGGTTTTCGTGCTGTTAGAGTTCCACCTACTGATCAGCTTCCTCAAGGACATGGATTTCTTGTTTCCAAGGCAGAGCCAAGAGAAGAGCTTGATTGCTCTTATGTTTGGATAGCCCTCTGTCGACAATATGTTGGTAGCCTCGATCTTTTCGTAACAATGGCTGAAGATATTATCCTTACATTGAATGAACTGAAGCATCTAAATGATGACGGACTTTTTCATGTCTTTCTTTCAAGAATACGAGCTTGGCAGAGTTTCATGCACCATGGAAAGAATGATTTTCTTTCGCCAGAAAAAGAAGTAGGGTTGTTTGGCGAGCTTGAATTTCTTCAAGAAGTTTTAACCTTTGGGTTACCTGCAACAACAGTTATTGATGGATGGCAAGGCCCTTTCGATGGAGTACATGATTTTAAATTTGGTAATGGTGCAGTTGAAGTCAAAACCACCTTGTCATCTATTGGATTTAAAGCTCAAATAAATTCTCTTGAACAACTGGATGATCAATTAGTCCAGCCGCTTTTTCTTGCTGGTATTCGTCTTGCTTTGAATGTATCCGGAATCACCTTACCTGAAAAAATTAATAATCTGCGTAACATCCTGAGCAAAACCCCTGAAGCACTTGCAATGTTTAATAGTGCACTTCTTAATGTCGGCTTTATAGATGACAATTCCAATCATTATAGCCGACGATTTCTTTCATCTGAAAAAAGGCTGATGCATGTTTTTAATGATTTTCCGCGCATAACCTGTGCAGAAACAAAAATTGAAATTAGAAAGGTTAAATATGAACTCGACTTGGATATGATAGAAGGGTTTGACGTTGATTTTATTGAAGTACTTTACCAGCTTAAGGCAATATAGATATGGAATTAAATGAATTTCTCCTGCAAACACAGGCAGATGTAAAGACTGAAATTGGTGAGCGGTTAACGATCTCAGATGGTTCTTCACTCTACCATGAATCGGTCTTTTCTGAGATAGTAATGCAGCATATGGCAGATATTGGTATGACATTTCCAGATTATCAAATATGTCATTACACAGCAAAATTGAATAACGCCAATTTACGATTAAGTGGATTTTCATTTTCAGAAGAAGGAGATCAACTTGATCTTTTTGTCTGCATCTATGAAGGCTCTGATGATTTAGTATCTATACCAGATTCGGAAACTAAAATTGCAGCTGAACAATGCTCTCGCTTTCTAACAAATTGTGTTAATGGGAAACTGCTTTCAACAATGGACAAGTCCAGTGAAGCTTATGATTTGGCTTTCACCATAAAGGAGGGTTATGAAAAGCTGGATCAAATCCGAATTTATGTTCTGACCGATAGGCAATCTAAGGCAAAAAGATTTAAATCACGAGAGGAAAAAGGAAAAACCGTAATGTTGGAGGTTATGGATATTGAACGGCTTTATAGACATTGGTCAGAGGGAAAGCCTCGAGATGAACTGGTTATAAATTTTAGTGAAGTATCTGGGGGTGCATTACCTTGCGTCTATGTTCCTGGAGAAATGACTGATTATGATTATGCGCTAACTGTTATACCTGGTGAGGCATTACGTTTTTTATATGAGAAATATGGTGCTCGCTTGCTGGAAGCAAACGTTAGATCTTTTCTCAGCACAACTGGTAAAGTTAACAAAGGTATTCGAGATACGCTTCGTAATGATCCTGAAAGATTTATGGCTTATAACAATGGGATTGTTATTGTGGCAGATGCTGCTCATTTAGGAAAAACAATAGATGGCAGTACAGGAATCCTATGGCTCAAGGGAATGCAAATTGTAAATGGCGGGCAGACAACGGCATCCATTTATTTTTCAAAAAAGAGAGATTCAGGAATTGACTTAAGTAGAGTTCGTGTACCAGCCAAAATCATTATTTTACGTTCTAATGATGCGACACTCGAAGAAGCACTAATTTCTGATATATCAAGATATGCAAATAGTCAAAACTCAGTTAAACAATCGGATCTATCTGCAAACAAACCTTTCCATGTTGAAATAGAAAAGTTATCTTTATCAACTTATTGCCCAGATGGTATTGGACGTTGGTTTTATGAAAGAGCTTCGGGCAGTTACAACACAATGCTAGTCAGGGAAGGCACTACACCTGCAAGATTAAGGGATCTTAAGGTCGCCATCCCTTCATCTCGCAAGATTACTAAAACTGATTTGGCTAAGTTTCTCAATACTTGGGATAGTAAGCCTCATATTGTAAGCCTTGGCTCACAAAAGAATTTTGAACGGTTTATGCAAGCCTTTACAGAGGAACAACAGGAGCTAGAACAGGTGCTCCCTCATGCAATAGATGTATCCACCTATAAAGCAATGATCGCCAAGGCTATTGTATTCAAGAAAACTCAATCGATTGTCAGACCTATGTTCCCAGCGTTTCAGGGTAACATTGTAATTTATCTTATTTCACTACTCTCTTTTCGTCTTGGTAACAAAATTGATTTTGACCTTATCTGGAATAAACAGGATATTTCTCCAGAGCTCCGTAATCAACTTCAAATTTGGGCTAAAGAAATTAATGTTGTTCTACACAGCAGTTCAGGTGGGAAAATGATTTCAGAATGGGCTAAAAAACAAGAATGCTGGGAGATAGTTAGAAATTCAGACTATTCTGAAACCATTTGCAATATTCCAGAGTTGCTTTGAAATATTAGATATAGCGGTATATATTTTCAGATAATCTGATATACAATTTCAGCAATTTGTTGTGCAAGATAAGGTGGTACAGCGTTCCCAACCTGATGAAATTGCTGTGTACGGTTTCCCTGAAAAAAATAGTTGTCGGGAAATGTCTGTAACCTTGCGGCCTCACGAACTGTAAGGCTCCGACATTGAGTTAAATCTGGATGAATGAAATAGTGACCATCCTTTGAAATATGACTAGTTACCGTTGTTGATGGCCGATTTTTAATTTGCACTCTAAATCGGTCTGCAAACTTACCGCTCTCCCAATTTTCATGGTTAGGTCGAAGAGCTTTTAACTTAAATTCTTTATGACCTTTTGGTGAGCGTCCATAGGCTTGACCATAAGCAGATGCAAACAGATATCGCCTTAAATCACTCGACATATGCCCCCTTGCTTCATGATTTAACCATACTTTTAATTTGCTATCTAGGTACCAGTCACTAAGCATTGAGCTTTCAAATGTTAGGTGTTTTTCAATATTAACTCTTAATCCACCAAAACCAAGTTCGGAACTTATACTGTCTTTCAACCCATTCAGAACTTCTACTAGCTCATGTAAATCAATACGTTTTGATGATTCCTCATGAAGATCTAGCAAATGCTTCTTTACTGTTGTAGCCCATTCTTCATCATTATCACCACCTTTACTCAAACGGCTTCTTAAATTTGGAAGAGCGCCAATAGCATCTTCAACAGTAAATCCAGAAATTGTATTTAGTAGAGCAGGAGTGATATTCATATCATCTCTTATGCCAAGAAGAATTACTCTATGTCTAGCCTGAGGGATACCAAATTCTTCTGAACGAATAATAAAATCATGTGCATTAATGTCTTCTGGGGCCATTCCAGGCTCAAAGATAGTTGGTACCACCAAGGAATGAATTTTGTAACCACAACTAGAAGGAAAGCCAAGCGCTATATTAGGATCAGAGAGGTCACTCAGAATTGTCTGAAATATTTTTTGTCCATTAACAGTAGCAGATAGAATACCTTTAACATTTTCCATTACAAAAATAGTGGGTTGGTACTGCTGGATAATACGAAGATATTCACGGTAAAGATAATGTCTATGATCTTCTTCCGGGCGATAATCAGTATTACCACGATTTCTTGCTCGTCCCACCAGAGAATAAGCTTGGCATGGTGGTCCGCCAATTAATACCCATGGTTTTGAACCAGATATCTTGGCGTGATTTAGTATTGTGTCCAACTCATGATTACCAGATTCTGTTCCTAAAGTTATGCACCTAGCTTCTTTCTCTGCTTCTTCCCATGCAAATAGAGTTTTATCATTATAAGGCGTTTCTGATTCACCATTACAGAATTGGTAATAGCTATCCAGTGAATCACCACCTTTATTTTTAAGAATACGGTAAAAAGAGCGTAGCTTTAATGTCTTATGAGCTGAAGACTCCATTTCAGCTGATACTAGTATTTTGAATGCGTTTCCATTATCAAATGATGAAAAGCCTTCTCCCAAGCCACCAGGGCCAGCGAAAAGATCTACTATGGGAATAGGGTTGCCTTTAGGCATATGGTGAAATAATTTTTAATTAGAATGACTCCAGGATACCAAGACTAATAGGCATAGTCTATGGAAAAATACACTATTGCAGAAAATCAGATTAAAGCTGATAAATTTCACAAGGTGTCAGATTCACATACCGCCTATTCCGGCAAATAAATCTATAAAGGTAAATCTACTGGTTTGCGTGGGTTTAATAGGTAATGTTGGCAGTTTATCTTTAATAGACTCTTGATCGGTATAAATCTGTTCAGCTTTTAAAAGAGCAATCAAATCCACTTTGTTGATGCCTTGCGTTTCGGCAAAAGGCGTAAAGTCATAGGCCAGTGCATGTAGCCATTGATGCGCCACGGCTTTGGCTTCTGTGCCTTCAGGCGCATAGTTAACAGCAGTAGGCAGTAAGGCCTCTACTGTTCTTTGAAAAAAAGAGTTCATTATTATTTTGGTAGGGACTAATGGATTGCTAGCTTGGACAGGCTGTTTATGCCGGATATTACATGAGATTATAACTCATTATAGGATGTGCCGACGTAAGGAGGCGCATCAACCGCGAACGATGTGCTTTGTACCTTTTCACCTATACGTATCTTATCGTACTGGCTTATAAAACACTTGCTTTAGTACTCTCCATAAGATGTCCACGCTCTAAAATTTGATCCAAATGAAAACCAAACTGATCGCTCCAATAGATGCGTTTATTTTTAAACTTTACCGTTTTAAATAATGCATATTCATAAAGCGGTTTGTAACAAGGGATACGTTCCAACTCGGCCTTAACATCAAAGTCTACTATCGAATCATCATCTAAAAATAAGCGCAGAATATAATTATCTTTCGGCTCTACATTAATCAATTTCATAAATAACTCGGTTTATCTTAAGGGTACTATACGAAAGGGCTCTTGACCTGAGACAGCTAACTTCCAATCGATCATTAAAGACTCTTGATATAACTCAAGCATTGTCAAAATCCAATAGCGGATCATACTCAGTTAAATCAATTACGGCAACACCATAGTGAACGGCCTTACGGCGGTTTAATTTATACGGAATATTTGCGTAGGGGAATTCGCGCTAGAGACTGTGAAAGTATTTATGTGGGAGAGGCTTTAGCCTCGAATTCGA
>JAPLDS010000039.1:0-2712 GCA_026391295.1 Bacteroidia bacterium
CAACTTTATTTTTAGCGATTTACAGGAGTAAAATAACTTCTTTTCTAGAAACAGAGAAGGGAATTATTAAATTTCCTTCCTGTTTTGAAGTTTATTCTACTTCGAAATCTAAAAGTTGCATTTATTACTTGAATTTAATTTATTTTTGCGTGTTTAATTTTAAATTGCATTCAATACCTAATCGTTATCTAGATAAAATTCTTCAATGAAAGATCAACACATGAACGAAATGCCTTTAATGAAAGAAGAAGAAGGCATCGTACTTTTCTATCCTAATATTCCCTCGAATGCGGTGGAGGAGGTAACCCAGGTTTTGCATTCCCGTTGGATTGGACAGGGACCTAAAGTCGCGCAGTTTGAAAAGGAGTTTGAAGTTCGTTTCTGTGAACAAAACACCGCACTTGCAGTTGGGTCTGGAACTGATGCGCTGCACTTGGCTTATATTTTAGCAGGTGTAGAGGCTGGCGATGAAGTTATTGTACCTGTTTTTACCTGTACCGCTACTAACATTCCTTTCTTATATATGGGAGCGACTATCGTCTTTGCAGATGTCGACCCCGAAACTTTAAATATTAGCGTTGAGCATGTCCGCAGACTAATTACTAAAAAAACAAAAGCTATCGTCTGTGTCCATTATGCCGGTCTGCCATGCGATATGGATGAATTGAAAGAAATAGCGAAAGAGGCAAATATTGCCCTGATCGATGATGCCGCGCATGCCTTAGGTGCGACCTACAAAGGCGGCAAGATTGGTGAGATCACAGATTTTACGATGTTCTCTTTTCAAGCCATTAAACATATTACGACTGGTGACGGGGGTATGCTTACCATAAAAAATCCCGAACTCGTTGAAAAGGCAAAACGAATTAGGTGGTTTGGAATTGACCGGTCAGCTAAACAGATGGGTAACTGGGAGAATGACATTCGTGAAGTGGGTTACAAATATCAAATGAATGATATCGCTGCGGCATTAGGTCTTGCAGCCTTAGCCGAATTTGACCAAACCTTAAATCATCGAAAATCTCTTTTTGCGGAATACGAAAAGCACCTAGTTGGCGTTGACGGGATTAAACTTATTGGTACTGGGGTAAAGGATCGGGAGCATGCTGCTTGGCTTTGCACTGTTATTGTCAATCGGCGCCAAGAATTAATGTCTAAATTAAGAGCCTTTAATATTGAATCTAGCCAAGTTCATTACCGCAATGACCGCTATACCATTTTTGGTGGCAGAAGGTCTGACTTGCCCAATATGGATGCGGTGGAGGATAAGTATCTTGTACTTCCATTGCATGGTAAAATGACCATCGAGAATGTGGCTTATATCTGCAAGGTTATCAAGGACGGTTGGTGATTAGCTAGCAATAATACGCTTTAGCTTATCCTTTAGTAGCATTAAACGAAATCTGAATGTAGGTTCTGGTTCAAGAAGTGGACCCGTAAATGGTGTCCCTATTCGAAGATAGAATTTAAAGAAAGTTGAGCTGCTAATTCCCCATTTTAATAAGAATTGTTTACTGCCGTTGTTTTTCTTTACCCTTCGTGTCGTGGAGGATAGGAAATGATAGCCTCGGCTTCTTGACACACCTTTAAAATAGCGCACCCCAACATGCCAAAGCTTCATCATAAAGTCGGGGTCTGAATACATCCCTGGAGTAAATTCGATGCTTAACCCTCCAATTAGATCCCAGATCTGCCGATGAATGATCATCGGATACCAATTACACCCATTCCAGTCATGAAGGGGTAACTCTTTGTATATCTTTAATAAACCTTCTTCATTGAATTCATCAAAAGTCCTTCCAAAGTTCTGAGGCGCTAACATGCATCCATAACTCGTCGATTTCGGTTGAAGTAAAGTCCCTGAAATACAGAAATAGTTGTGATCAAGTTTTTGAACCTCTTCCAACAGCGACTTGTCCCATTCCGGACAAACATACATGTCGTCATCGATTAGACAGATATAGTCTGCGTCAGCCATAGAGACTGGTCCGTTAAAGCCATAACAAACACCCGCGTTTGATGCGGAATAGGTGTGGCTGATCTTATTCTCTTTTAGCCATTCTAGCGTTCCATCTGTGGCTTCGTTTGCATGAACGATCACCTGATGCTTGTAGGTTGAGTTTTTACGAATGCCCTCGATGCATAACTTCAATAATGCCAGGTTATTCCAAGAGGGAATAAGGATCGAGAATACTGGTTTCTCCGATTCTGGGTATTTGTAAAATTGAATCTTATCAATCGACATGGCAGATAATGCTATTATTTTTGAAATCTGTAAAAGAATTATTGCAAAGATAAAATTATCAAAGGAAATTAGGGTGTCGATAAAGGGTTGTTAAATTTCATCTTTTTCGCCGGGCTGTTGAATGCTTTTAGCTATTTTTTATTTTAAATTGATTGATGTTTACTTCAAATTTAATTGATTGCAATTGATCTTATTGAAACTTTATTCCGATCCCCTTTTTATTCTGATGCGGATTCGGTTAATTTGTATTTATATAAAACGATGAATTGATTTTATCTCAAATCTAAGAACTCTAGATTAAGGCATGAATAAACCAGTTATCCTAAAAGCATTTTTAAAAACCATTAAGAACAAGTATTTGTTTGCTTTTTTTGTTTTTAGTGTGTGGATGATTTTTCTGGATGATAACAATATCTTGTTTCTTCGTCAGAACTTGAATAAGGTAAAGCGTTATCGGATTGAGAGTG
>JAPLDS010000039.1:2746-23486 GCA_026391295.1 Bacteroidia bacterium
GAACGTTTAGAGGAGTTGATAACAAGTTCGAAGAACCTAGAGAAATTTGCCAGAGAGCAGTTTTTTATGAAGAAGAAAAATGAAGATATTTTTGTTATTATCGAAAAGAAGTAATTTTTTGAGAGATGAAAATTGATTTTGATTTCTTTAAGATTAAACAGAAAATTGCTCCTCAGAAAGGTCGGATCATAATTTCAGAGCCTTTCCTTCACGGTGAATTATTTAGCCGTTCTGCGGTTTTAATAGTTGAATATTCTAGCACAGGTGCAGTAGGTTTTATCCTCAATAAACCTTTTGAATCTGATTTGAACGATTTGTTTAGCATGCCATTGGGCTATACCCCTGAGCTTTTTACCGGTGGACCAGTGACTCCCGATAATCTTTTTTATGTCCATACCCTAGGAGCCCAGCTCGAAGGAAGTATCCAAATTAAGGATAATTTATCGTGGGGTGGTGATTTTGATGCCTTAAAGTTCGCCCTTGTCACGGGTACCGTAAAGCCTGAGCAAGTGAAGTTTTTCGTTGGTTATTCGGGCTGGAGCGCGGGTCAACTTGAACAGGAAATAGCGGAGAATTCATGGCTTGTTGTTGAGTCGGATACCTATCAAGTAATGAATAGCAATCGTAATTTTTGGCTAGAGAGTGTCAAGAGCGCTGGTGGTCATTATGAGACGTGGCAGAATTTCCCCGTCGATCCAAATGCCAATTGATCTGCTAGGTAGAGGGGTGTTCGACTTTTGTAATCTCTTGCAGCTTATGCGCTAGAGCCATTGTCTCGCTCTTATAATACCGTCGACTATTAAGTCCTAAAACGGAAAGAATTCCTAAGCAATTATCAATTAGAAATAGCTCGTCGGCATTCATTAAGTCCTCCTTGCTGATCGATTCAATCTCCCTTGACAGATACCCGCATTTTTGAACACATCGCTTAATGCTACTAAGGATGGGTGGAGTATAACCATTGGCTCTTAAGCTTGGGAAATAGACGGTTTTATTTGAAATATACCCAAATGAACCACCTATTGACTCACAAGCTAAGTCGCTTTGATTTAGTAGAATCAAGTTGTTCTTTCCTTGCGCTATAGCGGCATGAGTGGCTGAAGTCCAAAGTGTTCTGCTTGAAAGCTCAAAGGCACTCTGTTTCGAAACTGATTTTGTCCCCTCCGTGTAAAAATCAATCAAAAGATTACTCTCCACAATGGGATAAAAACCATTGACTAACTCATCGGCAGTCATCAGGTATTCAGTTCCACTTGTGCTTGGAATAAGATGGATGGTGACTTTCGCGGCTAAGTAAAAGTGGTTTTTATTTAATAGTCTTGATACATCACTCTTGAATCGGGAAAGGTTCCAGTCTTTGGGTACTGACAAATGCATCGAAGTAAGTCCGCGAAGTAAATAATTGAAATTATCTTCTGCGAATAAGATTAAGTTATTCTCCGTTCGGAATGATTCTTTGATCCCTGAAGTTAGTCTGAAAAGGTCTAGTCCACTAAAAAGAAGGTCATTTTCTTTGTGAAATTTACCATTGTATAGTGTGAAGCCTCCTTTCATTCGTCTGGGTATAACTTTATATTTTACTACGTTTAATTCGCACTCTTAGTGTAACAATTGTTACATTCCTATCCTTCCAAGGAGAAGTTCTAAGAACCCAATTAATAAAGCGGGCTTAAGAACAATTGGAAGTAAGAATCCGAATACGGCTCCTAAGAAATGGGCATCATGACCAATGTTGTCTGCCTTTTTTGTGCTCATGTAATACGAATAGTAGAGGTAAAGACCTCCGAAAATAATCCCTGGGATTGGTAAGATTCCAAAGAAATAGATGTTGTTCCACGGATCAAAAAATATAGCTGTAAAAAGAACTGCAGATACAGCTCCTGACGCTCCAACGGCATTGTAATATGGGTTTTTACGATTTTGATAAAGTGAATATAAGGTCGAGAAAATCACTGAGCCAAAGATTAAAAATAGGTAGTAGGAGCGACCTTGATCTCCGAAGGTAAGTCCAAAGAATTGCTCGACTGCTGTTCCAAAGGAGTAAAGCACAATCATATTTACAAGCAGATGTTCCCAGTTGGCATGCACAAAGGCGTGTGTGATCAATCGGTAGAATTGCTTCCCTTGCACTATTTTATAGGCGTTAAATTGCAAATTATGCATGATTTGTTGCTGCGAGAAAGCGAGTGCAGAAACTACGGAGATGGCGGCAATTAAGAGTAAGGTCATGGTCTAAATTAATAATGAAGAATTTTAAAAGTAAGTTCGCGTAATAGCTCCCCAGATTTTAATGTGCCACCTCGTGCACCCTTTGAGCGCAGATCATATTCGCGCATCATGGAGATGATTTGGATCGATTTGTCTAAGGGGTAGTTCCGCGCTGCATCGATATAATCGTTGATAAAAAACGGACTGACACCAAGTTTTTGAGCCACTAAGTTACGATCTGATTTTATCTCTATGGTATTGTAGGTGAGTATTTTTCGGTAATATCCAATCAGCATGCCAATGATTGCAGGTAGAGGATTTGCCTTTTCGTTGTCAATGAAATAGTTAACGATTTGGTTTGTTTTAAGGATGTCTTTCTTGCCTAATGCTTTTTGTAATTCAAACATATTAAAATCCTTACTTATCCCAATGTTTTTCTCCACATCCTCTGGCATAATGCTCGTTCCAGGGACCATGCTAATGGTTACTTTATCTAATTCATTGACAATTCGTTGTAGATCACTCCCTACATGGTCGGTGATCATTTGGGCTGCTCTGGGATCGATGCCCAGATTTATTTCTTTTAAATATTTGGTGATCCAGCCTGGTATATTGCTATCATAAAGTGGTTTGGATTCAAAATAAACCCCGCCTTTATTAACTGTTTTGTAGAGTTTTTTTCGCTTGTCAATGGTTTTGTATTTGTAGTTAATCACTAAAATCGTTGACTTAAGTGGGTTTTCTACATAGGAGGCAAGCTCCTCAATATCTTTGATGTTCTGTGCTTCCCGGATGACCACGACCTGCCGCTCTGACATCATGGGATATCTCTTTGCAGCAGTCAAGATCGAATCAATTGTTAAGTCTTTACCGTATAATATCGATTGATTAAATCCCTTCTCTTCCTCGCTGAGGGTATGTTCTAAGATGTAATCACTAATCTGATCCATAAAATAAGGCTCTGCACCTTCCAGAAAGTATACTGGGGCATAGTTTTTACTCTTAAGATCAGCTATAATTTGGTTGAAATCCATTCTTTATTATGTTTCATTTTAATCGATTATAACTTTCACTAAGCTATAACTTTCATCTGATTATTATACGTGTACAAAATTATCCGGATTTTGCAGATTCTTGTCTCAAATCAAAATAAAAATTAGCTTTGACGGTATAATTTTATTCGATGAACCTTAATCTTCCTTCTTACTCATTTCGTGTCAAAGAGCAAACTGGTCACCGTTTGATTTTTGATGAATTTCGAAAGAGATGGGTAAAGTTAACGCCAGAGGAGTGGGTTCGTCAGAATTTTGCAAAATACCTTACCGAGGTTAAACATTTTCCAGCTTCCTTATTGTCTGTCGAGCGATCCTTGCGGATTAATCAGCACGATTTTCGCACCGATATCGTACTCTTCTCTAAAACTGGTCAACCCTTAGTGGTTGTTGAATGTAAGGCTCCGGAGGTTAAAATTTCACAACAAGTATTTGATCAGATTGCCAGGTATAATCTAGCTCTACGCGTCGATTATTTAGTTGTGACCAATGGAATGATGCATTATTGCTGTCGTTTTGATCAGCAAAGTATGACCTATTCCTTTCTTCCAGAAATACCCGATTATCTCGACTTAGTTGGGCGTGTTTAGCCGATTCTGAGTCTTTTACTTCTCCTTTATCCTTTGATAGAATAGTTCATCTTTCCAGCCCTGACCATCACGAAGCCACTCTTTTTTTGTCCCGCTGAGGATAAACCCGTGCTTCTCAAATAATGATATGCTGCTTAAATTATCGGGCTCAATATTGGCGTAAATCTGGTGTATGTTGAGTTTATCAAAGCAATAGATGATTAGCAGTTCGATAGCTGATGATGCATATCCTTTTAATCTGTCGGCTTCCGAATGTATGAGTATGCCAATGCCAATCCTTGAGTGGTGTGGGTCGAATTCGAAAAGGTCTATGGCTCCAACGGTTTTGCCTTCCACCGTATCGATCATCAGTCGCAACTGTTTCGTTGCGTAAATATCTTGGTCTGAATTTTTGATGTAAAGTGCTAGGATATATTTTGAAAATGGAACTAGGGTATTGCTGATGTTCCATACCTCTTCGTTGTTCTCCCAAGCATAGATTAGCTCAAGATCTTCAGGCTCAAGAGCTCGTAAGCGAATTTTTTCAGAGAATAGGTGTAGTTTCATCTCGATGATTACATAAAGTTTTCAAATAACATTCTGTTGACGATCGAACGACCAAGGGTTATCTCATCGGTGTATTCAATCTCGTCGCCGATAGAGACTCCTCGAGCCAGCGTGGTAATCTTTATCTTATGATCCTTTAGTTTTTTAAATATATAGAAATTCGTGCTGTCTCCCTCCATGGTTGTGCTTAAGGCAAAAATAACCTCGTCAGCTTCACCTTTTGAAACTCGTTCTAAGAGCGAGTCAATCTCTAAATCGGCTGGTCCAATGCCATCCATTGGGGAGATAATTCCTCCAAGGACATGATAGACACCGCGATATTGCTGGGTGTTCTCAACCGACATCACATCTCTAATATTCTCAACCACGCACACTAGTCTATGATCGCGAGCTGGATTACTGCAGATGTTGCAAACATCGGAGTCTGAAATATTACGACATATCCGACAGTGTTTAACCTCATCACGCAGCTGGGTTAAGGCTTTACTGAAACGTGCAACCTCATCAGGCTCTTTTTTTAAGAGGTGAAGGACTAAGCGCAAAGCGGTTTTTTTTCCGATTCCTGGGAGCTTAGAGAATTCATTAACTGCGTTTTCTAGTAGTTTGGATGGGAAATGATCAAAGGTCATGCACAAGTTTTGTTTCCCCAAAGTTAATAAGAGTGATGAATTGCGTTTCGTTTTTTGTAAATAAATCTATGATAGTCCTAAATTTTCATTGCGAAGTAAGTTAGCAGGGTATATTTAAGAGGTTTGATTTTTGGTAAGCTAGGTTAAAATAGTATTTTTGTATCGAAATAATAAAAGGGGTGCCTTAATAATTCGGGCTGAGATCAAACCCATCGAACCTGTTCAGGTAATGCTGAAAAGGGAAAATGAACCATCATTCCACTTTTACATTTCTTTTTTATAGAATTTATTGAGTCATTACGCTATTGTCGTGATTCAACTTTTTCGCAATGGGGTGCCTTACTAATTCGGGCTGAGATCATACCCACCGAACCTGATCCAGGTAATGCTGGTGTAGGAATGGCGATGATTGATAACCGTCTCATTGTTTAAACTTTTTAATTTTTTTCAATGAAACATTTAAGTTTTCTTCTGTTTTTTGTGTTGGTTCAACTTGTTGGCTTTGGTCAGTATTCAATCTCTGGAATCGTTTTGGATGGCAATGGTAAACCCTTATCTGGCGCACATGTCATTCTTCCTAAGCTCTCGCAACAGTTAGTCACTGGAAGTCATGGGGCGTTTAATGCCCCAGTTGCATCGAAAGAAGCCCAAACCATTACCTATATCGGATTTAAACCTTTCAGTCAAGTAGTATCAGCTGGTGATACTCAAAAATTAAAAATTGTCTTGTCACCTTTAACGATCTTGACCGAAGAGGTGCTCGTCTCTAGTTCACGAGCGGAAGATAAATCCCCTTTGGCCTACACAAATATTGGAAGTGCCGAAATTAGAGCAATGAATCAAGGTCAAGATATTCCGTATCTACTAAATTATACGCCATCTTTTGTGGCCACGTCAGATGCAGGAAACGGAGTGGGTTATACTAATTTTCGAATTAGAGGCACTGATCCTACTCGCGTAAACGTCACTATAAATGGGGTTCCAATGTCGGATGCGGAATCTCAATCGACCTATTTTGTAGATATCCCAGACTTAGCCTCTTCAACAGACAATATTCAAGTTCAGCGGGGGGTGGGCAACTCGACCAATGGTGCAAGTGCCTTTGGTGCGAGTATCGATTTGCAAACCACCAAACTTAATGCGGAGGCAAAAGCTAATTATTCATCTTCTGTAGGTTCATTTAATACCTTTCGAAATACGTTAAGTACCAGCAGTGGATTGTTAAAGAATAAGTTGGCATTTGATGTCTCTATGTCGAAAATTAGCTCTGCTGGATTTATTGATAGAGCCTCTTCTGATTTGAAATCATTCTTTATTTCAGGTGGTTATTTTACTGATAAAACAATTTTAAAGGCAACCGCTTTTTCGGGATTTGAGCAGACCTATCAGGCTTGGAATGGTGTTCCGTCTGTGCGTCTGAATAATGATATTGCGGGAATGAATCAGTATGAATCGGATGGTTTGTATTCGCATCAGCAGACACTTGAAATGCTGAATTCGAATAGCCGAACTTACAATCTTTATACCTATAAAAATCAGGTCGATCATTATCAGCAAGACAACTATCAGTCGCAGTTTTCACATCAATTCAATGAAGATTTAAATATTAAGGCATCGGCTTTCTATACGTATGGCCGCGGTTATTACGAACAAATGGTTCCCGGTCAGAGCTATGCTGATTATGGATTAACCTCACCTTTGGTGAATGGATCGGCGGTTTCTAACTCAGATATGATAACCAGAAAGTGGCTAGACAATAACTTCTATGGGACTATCTTCTCAATGAATTATCGCAAGGATAATAATACACTTACTTTGGGTGGAGGGGCAAATGTTTATGATGGTCAGCATTTTGGGCGAGTCCTTTGGTCCCAAGCGGCAGGTTATGCAAACCCACAGTTGGAATGGTACAGAGGGAGTGGTCTGAAAAAAGATGCGAATCTCTATGGTCGTTATTCCGTTCAGTTAACAAATCATTTGATGGGATCTGCCGATCTTCAAGTTCGGAATGTTAATTATCAGATTGGTGGGTTTGATGATGATCTCAGGAATATTACCCAGAGCCATAAATACAACTTCTTTAATCCAAAGTTTGGTCTTTTCTATACTCCCAATATTCATCGCGAAGCATACCTAAACTTTAGTCGTGCGAACAGAGAGCCGAATAGAGATAATTTTGTAGATGCAGATCCTCAAGGAAAACAGCCAACTTTTGAGACCTTAAATGATATTGAAATTGGCTATAAGCTTAAAGGTTCTGATTATGCCATCGGCATTAACGCCTACGGTATGATGTATAAGAATCAGTTGATTCTAACTGGGCAGATTAATGCCGTGGGATCTCCAATTATGACCAATGTGGATGATAGTTATCGCAAAGGTATTGAGCTAATGACCAGTGTTAAATTCCTGAAAAAATTTCAGTGGAATGTCAATGCTACCCTAAGTCAAAATAAACTTCAGCACTATGTGGAGTATGTTGAGGACTGGGATAATGGAGGATTGCACGAAAATAAAATGAGCGGCGAAACTGATATTGCTTTTTCTCCAAATTTAACGGCTAACTCTGTGCTCTCTTTTAAAGCTTGCAAGTCTGTTGATATTAGTTTGCTCTCAAATTATGTTGGCAAGCAATTTATTGACAATTCGGCAAGCAACGACCGGATATTAAAAGCTTACTTTATCCAGAATCTACGATTCGATTACACGATGCCTCAGAAATTATTTAAGGAGTTGAAATTAAAATTGTTAGTTAACAATCTCTTGGACGAAAAATACGAGAGCAATGCTTGGGTGTATTCCTATTTGTATAATGGACAGCGTAATAAGATGGATGGATATTTCCCTCAGGCTGGAACCAATTTTATGTTTAGCGTAATCGTGGGATTTTAGGTTCGCTGAATTTTTTGGCATGGTCGAAAGGGCCATGCCAAAAAATTAGGAATTAGGTTCCATATCTTTTAAAATCTTGTCGATTTCTTTCTCCGTATGGTGCAATTTATCTTTGCATAGAGTTACCAATAGAGAGACTCGTTTTACCTTCTCGGATAACTCATCCACATCTAACTCATTGTTTTCAAGTTGGGCAAGAATCTCTTCGATCTCTGTAATTGCCTCTTTGTAAGTTGTTTGTTGCTTGTTAGTGCTCATCTTATTTTCTTTTAGAAATTGTTTTTACCTCACTGATAATGGTGCCTATTGCTAATCTAGTTTCAATAAGTTCGTTGTCTTTTAACTCTTCAATGGTTTTTAACGCCCTTCCCTTGTAGGTTGTTATCGAATAACCCCTTGCTAGAATTTTTGATGGATCGATTAAGATCGCTTTCTGACTAGCTAGTTCTAAAAAATGAAACTGCTCAGCTAGGTTTTTTTTAATTAGCTGCTCTGACTGTTTTACTTTTCTCCCAATTAGCTCTTTGTGATGAAGACTAATCCGTTTGACAGCATTGGATAGAATGGTTGTCGATCGTTCAAGAATACGGAGTTGTTTGCGGGAGAAATTCTTCGATTCTTGCAGGAAAGCCTCCTCAGTTCTCTCTAATTGATAGTTCTTACTTTGAATAAATAGCCTAATCAGATGATCAACTTTGTAAATCGTTTGATCTAATTTAGTATTCGTTTTTGTAATTTTCTCTTGAAGGATAGGGGCAATTGCTCGTGTGTAAAACTCGATTTTGCTTCGTGCTTCGAGAAGAATCTCATCAACCTTTTGAGCAAAATGCCAATTAAGCTCATCGATGGTCGTATCAAATTTTGCAAGTGTATTAACTAAAAATTCGGCTACGGCGGTTGGCGTTTTTAGACGTGTATGGGCCACCATGTCCACTATTGAATCATCTTTTTCATGACCAATACCAGTTAGCACTGGAATAGGAAGCTGAGTGATAAAATAGGCTAGGTTGTAATTGTCGAAGCAGCTAAGGTCGGCTTGCGAACCTCCTCCACGGATAATGACGACCACATCAAAAAAATCTTCATGCCCGTAAATCTGCTCGAGCGCTTCAATGATCGATGATTCAGCTTGGTTTCCCTGCATGATAGCTGGGAAAAGCTTTGTATAAAATTTATACTTGCCGTCATTGTTTGTTAAATGATCCATGAAATCTTGATATCCAGCAGCCGTTTCAGATGATACGATGGCGATTTTCTGAGGGACCAGTGGAAGCTCAAGCTCTTTATTCATCTCAAAGACTCCGTCTGCTTGAAGTCGTGTAATGATCTCTTTTCTCCTTCTGGCCATGTCCCCTAAGGTATAGGTGGGGTCAATGTCTCGAATATTTAAGCTGTAGCCATATAATTCATGAAATTCAACAGATACACTAACTAAAACTTTGATCCCTTCTGTCAATGGTTGACCAGTAGTCGACTCAAAGTAGGGTTGTAGCATCCGAAAGGTGTAAGACCAGATGGTGGCTTTGGCTTGTGCTACAATACCATCGCCTTGCTCTTCTTTCTCAATTAAGACAAGATAACAGTGCCCATTCCGATTGATCTTAAGCTCAGAAATCTCTGCAACAACCCAAAGAGGGGCCGTGAAAGACAATGCGACAGCTTGTTTAACCCGCCCATTTAATTCTGATAACTTTAGTTGCTCGTTCATTAAGCCCAAAGTTAAACATTGGTAATCATTTTGTAGTTTTACATTGAATTATTTTGGTGTAATTCTAATCTTTTTATCCTAAACATCGATTTGCGCGATCAGTTTTGATCGCTATTTTAAGATTGTTGATCGTTGCCTGGCTATTTTATCCATTTAAAATGTTCAAATTGCTGGATGATTATATTTTGAAGATGCTTAAGAATTTTAAAAAAATCACTCGAGAACAGTTCGTTGCCTTCGCTTGGACTATTTGGCCCTTCGCAGTCGCATGCGTTATTTTTCTCGGTGTTCAATTCGCTGCTTCTTATCCAAATCTGGTTGAGGATTATTATTCAAAAGGAATTTATCCCATAATTGCTAGTGTCTATTCTTGGGTTAGTAGTCTTATTCCGATCTCTTTGTGGGATCTATTCTGGGCAGCATTTGTTTTGTTGATTTTATATGGAATTTATTTCGTTTTATTTACCTCTGCCAAATGGAGCTGGCTTCTGCTTCGAATCGCTCAGCTATCTGCCTTGCTCTACGCTTTTTTTTATCTGATTTGGGGATTTAACTATTTTAGACCTGACCTTGAGACTCGCTTAGGTTGGGAAAAACCCAAGTCAGATGAGCAAATTTTTCGTGCGGTATTAGATTCTTTAATCGTCCAAACAAATAAATCGTATTGTCCGATAGTTCCTTCTGATTACACAGATTTTGATAAGCTTATTGAGGATTCGTATGCGAAAAACAAGGATGTTCTTGGGATTAATTATCCCAATGGAACAAGACGAACAAAAACAATGCTTTTTAGTTCGTTGTTTGCTATGTCTGGTGTGAGTGGTTATTTTGGACCATTCTTTAATGAGGTACATCTAAATAATTATCTGCTTCCGATTGAATATCCGTATGTGCTGGCACATGAAAAAGCACATCAGTTTGGAATAACAAACGAAGCTGAAGCAAATCTAGCTTCGTTTATTGTCTGCACCACTTCATCCGACCAACGTTTGCAGTATTCTGGATATTTAAATCTATTGGTGTACTTTTTATCTGATGCATCTGCATTTAAAGATGTTAAAGAGTACGTAAAAAAGATTAAAAAACCGGTAATTCTAGATTTAAGATTCCAGCGGGCTCATTGGCAGGGACTGCAGAATAAAACACTTGACAGGGTGCAGACTGCTGCAAATAATGCGTATCTTAAGACAAATCATATTGAGGCTGGCGTGATGAATTATAACCAAGTTGTAGGGTTAGTGTTAAGCTGGGTTTATCAGCAGTCTTTGCATGTAATACCCAAACAAAAATGAATCAGTTTAGAACCATGATAAGAAATATTTTCCTGATGATAAGATTGGTAGCTCTGAGACTTTTGTTTCTGTTTCTGTTGCTGGGCGGATCAGCATTCGTTTCAGTTGCCGATGAACCATTGAGTAATGGGATCTATCGAAAGGCCATTCGTTCTGTTCAGATGTTCAGAAAGGGATGGGATTTTTCAATGCCTATCTTAGAATTAGGTCAGGATCAACATCTGGTATTGAAATTTGATGAGGTCTCAGACCATGTTTCTAGCTTCTATTATACCATATCGCATTGTGATGCAAATTGGTATCCCTCTCGCATCCCTGTGCCTGAATACATGGAAGGTTTTAATGAGAATCCTATTAATGACTATGCCTCTTCTATAAATACAACTATTCGGTATACGAACTATCAATTAGCGCTTCCAAATGAGCAAGTCCATTTTTTAGTCTCTGGCAATTATTTGCTGTCGGTATTTGAAGATGGGAATCGCACAGAGCCTGTTCTTACACGTCGTTTCTATATTGTAGAGCCTATGACAGAAGTCAATGGATTAGTGAAGAAGTCAATGCTCGAAGGTTTTAATGGACGTGACCAAGAGATTGATTTTTCGATCGATTATTCCCGTTTGAGCATCTCTGATCCGCGGACCGATGTGAAGGCTATTGTTTTGCAGAATGGGAGAGCCGATAATAGCTTGGTTAATTTGAAGCCAACTATTGTTCGTGATAACCTACTGATTTATGAACTTAGTCGAGAGAATATCTTTCCAGGAGGTAATGAGTTTCGTAATTTCGATACCAAAGATCTTCGCATAAATGGTCTTGGGGTAAGCAAAGTTGAGTTTTTAGAGCCACTTTACCATGTTACGCTTCGTTCAGATCAAAGCAGAGAGATTGGCGATTATCTGACTGAGAGTTATTTAAATGGTCGATATTTAATTAAAAATAACCGGGCCGCTGATCCTGATCTGGAGTCTGATTATATCATCGTTAACTTTTCCCTTAGCCTTAGAGAACCCATCCCCGGCAGTGAGGTTTATGTCTTTGGTGGATTGTCTGATTGGAGATGCCTTCCAATTAATAAGATGAGCTGGAACGCCAATTTAAAAAAGTATGAATTAGCCTTGCCTTTAAAACAGGGCTTTTATGATTATCAGTATGTCGTTCGTTCAAATGACGACAAGCGAATTGATAATACCGCCTTAGAAGGTAGTCATGTGGATACGGAGAATGATTATCAGATTTTTGTCTATTACCATAGCTTTGCCTCTCGCTACGATAAACTGGTCGGCTTCAGAACCATAAACACTGTTAAACGATAATAAAAAAGTCCGCACTCTGTAGTGCGGACTTTTTGTTGGGCTAACCGAATTGGTTAAACCGTATTACTTTACTTCTTCAAAGTCAACATCAGTTACTTCGCTATCACCTTTTTTCCCTTTGCCTGGAGCTCCAGAAGGATCTTGATGACCTGGTTGAGCCTCTGCGCCTTGTGCGCTTGAAGCATTATACATCTCTTGCGAAGCTTCTTGGAAGACCGCATTCAACTCAGCGGTTGCTACATCGATTGCATCTAACTCTTGAGCTTTATGTGCTTCTTTAAGTTTTTCTAATGCCGCTTCGATAGGACCTTTTTTGTCAGCAGGAAGCTTGTCGCCAAACTCTTTTAATTGCTTCTCTGTTTGGAAGATTAAAGTGTCAGCATGATTTAGCTTCTCAACGCGATCAACAGTCAGCTTGTCTGCTTCAGCATTTGCTGCAGCTTCATCTCTCATTCGTTTGATCTCTTCATCGGTAAGTCCAGTGGTTGCTTCAATACGAATTGATTGCTCTTTATTTGTTGCTTTATCTTTCGCAGTTACGTGAAGGATACCATTGGCATCGATATCAAAAGCTACCTCTACTTGAGGAACACCGCGTGGTGCTGGTGGAAGACCATCTAAGTGGAAACGACCAATAGTTTTATTCCCAGAGGCCATTGGACGCTCACCTTGTAGCACATGGATCTCAACCGATGGTTGACTATCTGCTGCGGTAGTGAAAGTTTCAGCTTTCTTCGTAGGAATAGTTGTATTTGCTTCAATAAGCTTGGTCATAACCCCGCCCATTGTCTCGATACCTAATGAAAGTGGTGTGACATCAAGAAGCAATACATCGGTTACTTCGCCTGAAAGTACACCTCCTTGAATGGCAGCTCCAACAGCAACAACCTCATCTGGGTTAACCCCTTTTGATGGAGCCTTGCCAAATAAACTCTGAACTTTCTCTTGGATCGCTGGAATACGTGTAGATCCCCCAACAAGGATAACTTCGTCGATGTCTTTAACAGTCATGCCTGCATTTTTCAATGCTTTCAAACATGGCTCCATCGTTGCATTAATCAACTTGTCGCACAATTGCTCAAATTTAGCACGAGTTAAAGTTTTAACTAAATGCTTTGGCACACCATCAACAGGCATGATATAAGGTAGATTGATCTCCGTCTGCGTTGAGCTAGAAAGTTCAATCTTAGCTTTTTCTGCTGCTTCTTTTAGACGTTGAAGAGCCATTGCATCTTTATGCAAGTCAACACCTTCATCTTTTTTGAATTCATCAGTTAACCAGTCTACAATAGCTTGATCGAAATCATCGCCACCAAGATGAGTGTCACCATCGGTTGATTTAACTTCGAATACACCATCACCTAATTCAAGGATTGAGATATCGAATGTTCCACCACCAAGGTCAAAGACTGCGATTTTTATGTCTTTGTTCATCTTGTCTAAGCCATAAGCTAATGCAGCTGCTGTTGGCTCGTTGATGATACGACGAACTTTTAAGCCAGCAATCTCGCCTGCTTCTTTGGTCGCTTGACGTTGTGAGTCGTTGAAATATGCTGGTACGGTAATAACCGCTTCGGTAACTTCTTGTCCAAGATAGTCTTCAGCAGTCTTCTTCATTTTCTGAAGAATCATCGCTGAGATCTCTTGAGCTGAATACATCCGATCGTCGATTTTTACTCGCGGCGTGTCATGATCTCCCTGAACGACAGAGAAAGGAACCCGTTTAATCTCTTTTGTAAGATTTGAAAATGGCTCGCCCATTAGTCGTTTGATAGATGAGATCGTTTTGCTTGGATTTGTAATCGCTTGACGTTTTGCTGGATCTCCAACTTTACGCTCGCTGTTTTCTACAAATGCAACTACCGAAGGAGTTGTTCTTTTTCCTTCGCTGTTAGGTATTACCACTGGTTCGTTACCTTCCATTACGGCAACACATGAGTTGGTAGTTCCTAAGTCAATTCCGATAATTTTTCCCATTTTATATATTTGTTTTTAAATTATTGATTCAAATTTTAAACTTCATATACTCTTCCTACCAATGAATATGCCAAATTCAATTAATCTAAGGAATTGGTAAAATTGACATAGCAACGGCTAGAAAAAATAATTTCGTGTCATGTTTTGTGACAAAAAGACAGAATTCAGTGGTTTATTAGTTGGATTAAGTATCTAGTGGATTGGCCGTTTTATTTTAAGGTGAGGATTTCAAAACAGAGTAAGACTAAACCGATATAGCAAGTAATATTTTTGATCTGCAGGAATTGATTTGGCACTTAATTCAAAATATTTAACTTTGAACAAAACTAAATTATATACCAAAAAAATTAACTATGAAAAAGAAGGATGAAGGTCAGCAATCAGAGCGATTACATTCGCTAGATGTATTGCGTGGATTTGACATGTTGTGGATTGTTGGGGGAGGCAGTTTAATTGCAGCCCTTGCAAAAGTATTTGATTGGGGATGGCTACATGTGATTGCCGAACAAATGCATCATGCGTCGTGGGTAGGCTTTCATTTTGAGGATCTTATCTTTCCTATGTTTATGTTTATCTCTGGAGTTGCGATTCCTTATGCAGTGACCTCTAAAGTGGAACAAGGGGTAGATAAAAAATCGCTTTTTTATAAAATTATTAAACGAGGACTGCTTTTGGTTCTTTTAGGTGTAATCTATAACGGAGCGCTTAGACATGAGTTTACTGGAATTTCTGAAATTCGTTTTGCAAGTGTGCTTGGTCAAATTGGATTAGGCTATCTTTTTGCTGCTACGATTGTTTTATATACCAATTCTTTTAAAGCTCGATTGAGCTGGTTAGTGGGCATCATGGTTGGTATTGCCATCCTTCAATTGGCTGTTCCAGTTCCTGGGATTGGTGCTGGCGTATTAAATCAGGAAGGTGTTGGCATGAATGCTTGGATTGATCAACTGTTTTTGCCTGGTCGTTTGTATGGTGAAAAATATGATCCAGAAGGGTTGCTTTGTATCGTTTCTGCTATCACCGTAACTTTAATGGGTTCATTTGCGGGTACTGTATTGCGAGATGGTGAGCCGGCCTCACAACGCAAGGCTGTTCGTATCGCGATCGGTGGAGCTGCTGTTGTGATCTTAGCCTTGGTATTAAGTCCTGTTTATCCAATTATCAAGAAAGCTTGGACAGTTCCATTTAACCTGCTGGCTTCTGGAGTAAGTGCTCTGTTGTTGTCCTTGTTTTATTTCTGCATTGATGTTAAGAAATGGACTAAAGGTTTCCAATCTTATGTTATACTTTTCTTTACTGTTATTGGAATGAACTCCATAACCATCTACCTTGGCCATTCAATGATTGATTTCGATCAGGTGGCTCATAACTTCCTTGGAATTTTGGTTCCAGATAGCGTTGGAGATAGATATGGCAATGAATTGCCTATCATTATTGGATCAATCTCAATTTCTTGGATGGTGCTTTACTATCTTTACAAAAAGAAGATTTTCCTTCGTGTTTAAATTAATTTGATCTAAAACTGCCATCTACGGAACGAAGAACAGATTTTTCGTTCCGTAGATGGCGTTTTTTATTTACTTTTGAAGTGATTTAATAACTTGATAAAATGTCTGTACAAAAAGAGGTCAAGAGGGTTACTACCCATGTTCTTGCGGAGATGAAGCTAAGAGGTGAAAAAATCTCTATGCTAACTTCATACGATTATAGCATGGCTAAGCTTGTTGATCAAGCTGGTATAGATATAATCCT
This sequence comes from Bacteroidia bacterium, assembly GCA_026391295.1. Taxonomy (GTDB): domain Bacteria; phylum Bacteroidota; class Bacteroidia; order Bacteroidales; family Prolixibacteraceae; genus JAAFHB01. The sequence continues at coordinate 18,709 of JAPLDS010000039.1, forward strand.
AGTCGGTGATTCAGCTTCTAATGTGATGGCTGGAAACGAAACAACCTTGCCAATTACCCTTGATCAGATGATTTATCATGGCAAGTCTGTTGTCAAAGGTGTTACGAGAGCACTTGTGGTTGTGGATATGCCTTTTGGAACTTATCAAGGTAACTCACTTGAAGCCATCAACTCGGCCATCCGTATTATGAAAATCACCCATGCCGATGCGGTGAAGCTGGAGGGTGGCAAAGAGGTTATTGAATCAGTAGAGCGCATTGTGCAAGCCGGTATTCCAGTGATGGGGCATCTTGGACTTATGCCACAATCGATCCATAAATATGGTACTTACTCGGTCAGAGCCCAAGAAGAGGTTGAGGCGGAGAAATTAGTTTCCGATGCACATCTGCTTGAGCAGGCTGGCTGCTTTGCAATTGTGCTTGAGAAGATCCCAGCAAAACTTGGTCAGCGAGTGGCTCAGGAGTTGAAAATACCGGTCATCGGAATTGGTGCTGGTGGCGGTGTCGACGGACAAGTGCTTGTGATTCACGACATGCTAGGCTTGACTCAGGAGTTTTCTCCACGTTTTCTAAGACGCTATCTGAATCTTTCTTCTTTAATTACCGGCGCTGTGGAGAATTATGTGGCTGATGTTAAGTCGCGTGATTTCCCAAATGAGAAAGAACAATACGATTAATGACTCAGCTGTCAGTCCTATTTGAAGACAATCATATCATTGCGATCAACAAGCAGTGTGGCGATATTGTGCAAGGGGATAAGACAGGCGACCGTACTCTAGGTGACGACGTAAAAGAGTTTATTAAAAATAAATACAACAAACCTGGCAATGTTTTCTTAGGTGTTACCCACCGTCTCGATAGGCCCACAAGCGGTGTGATACTTTTTGCGCGAACCTCCAAAGCGCTTGCCCGATTGAATGAAATGTTCCAAGATCATCAGGCCATTCAGAAAACCTATTGGGCTGTGGTAGATAAAAAACCGGAGCATTTAACTGGCGATTTGAATCATTGGCTGGTAAGAGATACAAAGCAAAATAAGTCGTTTGCGTACTCAACGGAAAAAAAAGAATCTAAAAAAGCTAGTCTGACTTATCGCTATTTAGGCTCTTCTGATAAGTTTCATTTAGTGGAAATCGATTTGCATACCGGTCGTCATCACCAGATTAGAGCTCAACTTGCTTTCCTTGGATTGCATATTAAAGGTGACCTGAAATATGGTGCGGCTCGCTCAAATAGCGATGGTGGAATTCACCTTCATGCGCGAAAGATCAAATTCACACATCCTGTTACTGGAGAGGAGATTAATCTAGTTGCGCCACCTCCTGCAGATCCAGTCTGGAACTACTTTATTCGGATTGAAAGTGGCCTTAGCGATGTAGATGCTGGTCGAGTTACTTTGCATGACGAAGTAAAGAAAAAATATGGCCTTTGAATTTCAAATTCTTTGGACAGATGAAGCAATATGCAAGATATTAGAAGAATAGCTATCCCAGATCCTTCAGATGATTAGGCAGTCTTTCCAGTAATGTTCCTGGTTCAATATGTAGCACATGGAGTCCTACTGATTGAGCTCCTTCTGTATTTTGTAGAATGTCGTCAATGAAAAGTGTTTCTGAAACATCCAATTCTGTTAAACGCAATACCTCTTGGAAGATATCTGCATTAGGTTTACGCAAGCCCATCGTGTGAGAATAGAACGATTGTTCGAATAATTCGCCTAAAGCGTAACCAAACTTTACCACGAAGTCGCTTTCGAACTTCGACTCATGAATCTCATTGGTATTGCTTAGAAGGAAAAGACGATACTCTTTTTTTAATTCATGAATGTATTCAATACGAACTGTTGGAAAATCGAGTATCATAGCATTCCATGCTTCATCAATCTGCTTGTCTGTTAAGGCTAGCTGACTACTTTCTCGAACCAAGTCTCTGAATTCTGCGGAAGAAGAGTTTCCTTTTTCAAATAGTTTGAATAACTGTTGATTAAACGATTTAGTCTCTTCATTGTAGAAATCAGACCACCCTAATTTTCTAAATCCATCAACTGTGAGTTGTGGATTTAGGTTTACGATTACTCCGCCAAGGTCAAAAATAATATTTCGAATTTTTCCTTTTTTCATTACCATTCATTAAGACCGTAAAGATATTGGTTTGGTATCATTAATTATGCAAAGCTATATTACGTAATTGGGTTTCTCGCAACACCACTTCAGATATTCATAAATAATAGTTTTTCACTTGCTGCTTATTCTCCTTTTTATAGCTTTGTGAATGTATTGAAGAGTCGTAATTCTGATTTAAACCTAAGAATAAATGAGTAACGAGCACTATCATCACCACCACCAGCACGGCCATCACCATGGTCATCACCATCATGATGCACATGGAAAGAGCCTCGTTATTTCAATTATTCTTAATGTCGCTATTACCATAGCCCAGATTGTCGGTGGACTAATCTCAGGAAGTATTGCCCTTTTATCTGATGCAGCGCATAATTTCAGTGATGTACTGGCCTTACTTTTTAGTTATATCGCAGGAAAGCTTTCAAAAAGGGAACGAACTTTAGAGCAGACATTTGGCTATAAACGTGCCGGAATATTTGCAGCCTTTTTTAACTCTGCGGCTAGCTGCCCTCGGAATTGTGTTTAATGGATTCAGTGCGATCTTGGTTAAGAAGGGTGCGGAGTCTGATATAAACATGCGTTCGGCTTACCTGCACCTATTTACCGATATGCTAACCTCCGTCGGTGTTTTAATCGGCGGCTTTGCAATGACATTCCTAGGTTGGTATTGGGTTGATGGTGTTTTGACACTTCTAATTTCACTCTATCTTATTTATAGCAGCTGGTCGATTTTTTACGCTTCTCTGCGTATATTTATGCAGTTCACCCCAGAACATTTAAGTATCGAAGAGATTGCCGCTGCGATCACCAAGTTGGAGGGGGTTAAGAATATTCACCATGTTCATTTATGGACTCTGGATGATCATGAGCTAATGTTTGAAGCACATCTTGATCTGGATGAAGATTATCAGATTTCACAATTTGAAGTCATCTTGGAACAGATTGACGTGGTACTTGACGGCTTCGAGATTCATCATTTCAATATTCAACCAGAATGGGAGAGAGCCGATGAAAAGTCGTTGATTAATAATCAGGATCACTAAATTAAAATTCACCCCTTTTTCTTCTGTTTTTATGCGTAGTTGCTGTAACGCCTTGTTGTAGATTATATTACTGCGTTTCGAGTTATTATTCCTCGAGTTCATCGTATTGCCCGATATACCTATTTAGGGTTAGATAATATACATAATTCGAGGTATTGTCACTCTTTTTAGATCTCCTTATTTTTGTGAATATATTAAAGCGTATCTAATCGATTTTAGGTGCGTTTTTTCTGTCTTATAATAGAAATAAATAGTATGATTCATAAATTAGCGATGTTGTCATTGATTCTTGCTCTTTTTAGCGGGCTTAGCTTTGGGCAGCAATCTTCTAAGCCCAAGCTTGAAGGTCGGATCTCTTTGTCGGGTGCGTTTGCCCTCTATCCAATGGCTGTAAAATGGGCCGAGGAGTTTAAAAAGTTAAACCCAGGTGTTAAAATTGATATTTCTGCTGGTGGTGCAGGAAAGGGGATAACCGATGTTTTAAATAATATGGTTGATCTTGGAATGGTATCTCGAGATATCAATCCCGAAGAGGTAAAAAAGGGGGCGTTTGAATTTGCGGTCACTAAAGATGCTGTGGTGGCGGTGGTGAGCGAGCAAAACCCAGACTTAAAAACTGTTTTGGCAACTGGACTAAAGCCTGATGCTGGCGCAGATATTTGGATCACTGGTCAATCAAAGACTTGGTATGCAGCGTTTGGATCAAAGTTGAAAGCTCCAATCCATGTATATACACGCTCAGATGCTTGTGGCGCAGCAGAAGTGTGGGCTAAATATTTTGGCAAAAAGCAGGAAGATCTTTTGGGTAGCGGTGTTTTTGGTGACCCTGGATTGGCCCTAGCGGTAAAGAAAGATCCTTTAGGTATTGGGTTTAATAACATTGGTTACGCCTACGATTTTAATACCAAAAAGCAGACCCCAGGGATTCGTGTTATTCCGATTGATTTAAATAACAATGGGAAGATAGATCCAGATGAAGATTTTTATGGCTCAATGAACGATTTAATCGATGCGATAGCCAAGGGAAAATATCCTTCGCCGCCAGCTCGTGATCTATATTTTGTGACACATGGGAAACCCAAAAGCCCAGTAGTTATTGCGTTTTTAAAATGGGTCTTGGCCGATGGTCAGAAATATGTCAATGAAACAGGTTACATTAATTTATCAAAAGAGGTTATTGATAAAGGGGTGAAAAATTTAAATTAGTATGTTAAAAGGGAGATTACGTAAAGACCGAATTGCCCGGCATTACATGTTGACCGTAACGATTTTAGCCATGTTTGTGCTTTTGCTTATTGGCGGAGGCCTGCTGGTAAAGTCGCTACCCATTATTCAGGAGAAGGGATTATGGACCCTATTGTCAACATCAAACTGGCGACCGTTTAAGGGAGATTTTGGTTTTGCATCTTATATAGTTAGTACATTATACGTCACAGGCATCGCGATTATTATCGCGTTGCCTTTGTCGCTGTTAACCTCGATATACATTATTGAATACGCCTCTCCCAAGATCTTGCGAGCATTTAGTTCGGTTGTTGATCTATTGTCTGGTATCCCTCCGGTGATTTATGGCGTGTGGGGAACCTTAACGATTGTACCCTTTATATCAGAAA
>JAPLDS010000079.1:0-685 GCA_026391295.1 Bacteroidia bacterium
TAGATTTAAAGTATTTTTATTCATCCTCTTTTAGTCCGCTATTTTGATGAGAATAAGGTATAATTGTTATATGTTTGCAGTAAAACTAAATGATTCGATGGAAAATCAACCAAGTTCAGTAAACCATTTGACCATGACTTATGGTCTTTACATGGGATTAGCACTTATTTTAAATAGTGTTGTATTTTATGTAATGGGTACCCCATTTTCTGTTGTGACAGGGTATATCGCTTATGCTATTATTATCGGTGCAACCGCTTTTGTAATGCGCGACTACCGCGACAATAGCTCAGAACTGGGAGTTAGTTATGGAAAAGCGCTTGGACTTGGCACAAAACTCTCCTTCTACTCCTCGTTGGTATATTCATTTTTTACTTATGTCTTGTTTAAACTCGTAGATAAGTCACTAATGGATAAATTCATTGTTTTTATGGAGGAGCAACTCCTGAAATCAGGAACGCCAGAAAGCCAAGTCGAAACTATGATGGTAATGTATCGAAAAGTGTTGACTCCCGCTACGTATTCTATCGCACAAGTTTTATCATTCACCTTTATGGGTTTCTTCTTTTCGTTAATCCTGGCTATCTTCTTTACTAAAAAAACGACGAACCCCTTTGCTGGAGTTGAATAACAATCGTTAATAAAACATTTACATGGATATATCAGTCGTCATCCCACTCTATAA
>JAPLDS010000079.1:710-5366 GCA_026391295.1 Bacteroidia bacterium
TCATTACCTGAATTACATCAATGGATTGTGAAGGTTATGCAGTCAAATGGTTATTCGTATGAGATCATCTTAGTTGATGATGGAAGTAACGATGGATCATGGGGCCTCGTTGAAGAGCTGTCGGCTAAAGACCCTAACGTTAAGGGTGTTCGGTTTCGACGTAATTATGGGAAGTCAGCCGCCCTTCATACTGGATTTATTGAAGCCTCAGGCGACGTGGTGATCACAATGGATGCCGATCTGCAGGATAGTCCCGACGAAATTCCTGGCCTTTATGCTATGATTAAAGAAAAAGGGTACGATTTAGTCTCTGGATGGAAGAAAAAACGGTATGACCCAATCTCTAAAACATTACCAAGTAAATTATACAATGCTACGGCAAGCTATGTAACAGGAATTAAACTACACGATTTTAACTGCGGTTTAAAGGCCTACAAGCTTGAAGTGGTGAAAAGTATTGAAGTGTATGGTGAAATGCATCGCTATATCCCTTATATGGCCAAACAAGCAGGGTTTGGGAATATTGGTGAATGCGTAGTACAACATCAGGCCCGGAAATACGGTGTTACTAAATTTGGATTAAGTCGATTTATCTTTGGATACCTCGACCTGATGTCGATTTCGTTTATCTCTAAGTTCGGTAAACGCCCTATGCATCTCTTTGGTACCTTAGGCTCTTTGATGTTTTTAGGTGGGTTTCTCTCGGCCGCTTGGTTGGGGATATCGAAAATGGTGCATCTAGCAAATGGGATTCTAGTTGAACGAATAACCCAAAACCCTTATTTTTATCTGGCTCTGACCTTGATGATACTCGGTACTCAACTATTCCTTGCCGGATTCTTAGGCGAACTAATCTCGCGCAGTGGTTCTGAACGGAACCATTACCTGGTTGACAAGAAGGTAAATCTTTAATCCTATCTGTTCCTACTTGGTCCCTGCTACTACCGTGATCATGGAATCTGCTTTCAAGTATTTCTTAGCTAATGCTTTTATTTGTTGAGGTGTAGTTGTCTTGAATGTCTCGATAAGTTTGGTGTAATAATCAAAATCAAGCTCAACTTCTCGAAGCGAGGCAAAGGTTTGAGCACGTGCAAACGGCCCATCAAAATCCTCTAAAATCCTTCCCAATAGATAGTTTTGGATCGGTATCAGCTCCTGTTCTGTGATTAACTCTTTGGTTAATCGATCCATCTCATAAAAGACCTCTTTAATGGCTTCTGATGTTTTATCCATCTTTACTTCAGCAAAGATTAGCAATACCCCTTCTTGCTGAAAGCTAATAGGAGAGGCTTGAATGCCATAGGTATACCCTTTCTCTTCCCGAATATTGGTCATTAAGCGAGAGCCAAAATAGCCTCCTAGTATGGTGCAGAGTAATTTCAATCCTGGAAAATCAGGATGATCTTGTTTTGGAAATAGCTTTCCAATCGCGATCGCATTTTGGTTGGCACCCTCTTTTTCAATGGTTATGCTCTTTTTAGCTTTAGGTAGGCGATAGCTGTCATTTGTTATTGCGGAATCATTCTTGCCCCAGGATAGACTGAAATTGGCTGCAATTAATTCGATTACGGTTGAGTCGATAAATCCAGAAGCGATTATGGACATATTATCTGAACGATAGAAGTTTTTGTAATGCTGTTTAACGTCTGATAACAATAATGTATCGTAGGAGGCGGGTGAGGCTACAGGGGCGTAGGGATGACCTTCGCCAAATAAATTACGCAAGAAACCTCGTTGTGCCACAAGGCCTACTCTTTCTGCATCTACTAGAGCTTTCTGTTTTCTTTTCTGTCGAAGGATTTCAAACTCTGATTCTGGAAATGAGGCGTTTGTTAGAATATCAGAAACTAAAGGTAAGAGCTCTGGCAGATATTTATTGAGTGCCACTAGGGTCACATAATTATTATCATAAGAGGAGTTCGATGAAAATTGCGCCCCATAAAAATCAAATGTATTGGCAATCTGAGAAGCATTTAAGGACTCAGTCCCTTCCTGAAGCATTAAGGCTGCCATCATACTATCTAAACGTGATTTAGCATACCAGCTTCCAGCCTTAAACATAAAGTCAAGCTTCACAACCTCTTGATCACCACTTTTCATGGTGAATAATTCGACCCCGTTCGAAAGTTTATGACACTTGGGTTCGATATATTCTACCCCATCAACACTATAGATTTGAGGTGGTGTATTTCTGTTTAAGTTCATGAATTATTTCGTTAAGGATAAATAGTTGAGCGTGTTTTTATTTCCTGGTCTAAGTATTTTTTCGGCAACCAGTCGAATTTGATCTGCGGTAACTGCGCGGTAGTGATCAAGCTGCGTGTTGATTAGATCTACATCGCCTAAAATTTCAAATGATGCCAGCTGCATTGCCTTTTCAAGGTATCCGATTTCATTGAATACCTGCTCTGCCTCGATCTTGTTTTTAACTTTCTCAAGTTCTTTTGCGCTCACCAGTGTTTCGGTCGTTTTCATCGCTTCGGCAATAATTTTCTCACGACCCAGATTGTAATCGATCCCTTCATTTAATTTGCCGGTTGCAATAAATAACCCAGGATCATTCTCGCCACTTAAGAAAATATCGGCTTCGGTAAATAACTTTTCACCTTTTACTAGCTTTTCTTCTATGCGTGAGGAGTTGCCTCCCGATAAAATATCGGAGAGTAAATCAGCCGCATAATAGTCTGGATCCAATCTCGATCCCATATGCCAAGCCACATAAAAGCAGTCGATTGGAACAGCTCTATTTACGGTTAGTTCACGATCCACCGTTTGTAAAGGCTCTTGCACAATCAGATGACTTTTAATCTCTCTTTGTGGAATATCGCTAAACCATTTTTCTGCTAGCTGAAATGCTTTATCAGCATCAATATTTCCTGATATAACTAAAACCGCGTTGTTGGGCGCATAGTGGTGAAAAAAGAACTCTTTAACCTCCTCCATGGTAGCCTCTTCGATATGTTGAGGCGTTAAACCAATGGTGGGCCAACGATAAGGGTGTACTTTATAGGCCAGATCTCGTAAGAGGTGCCAAGTGTCGCCATAAGGCCTGTTTAGATTGCGTTGCCGGAACTCTTCGATAACCACATTGCGCTGCACATCCAACCCTTTTTTTGTGAATTTCGGACCAACCATACGATCCGACTCTAACCACAAGGCTGTTTCTATGTTGTTTGCAGGAACTGTAATGTAGTAGTTTGTTATATCATTGGTGGTAAAGGCATTGTTGCTACCTCCAACATTTTGTGTGGGGGTGTCAAAATCACGAATGTGTTTGGTTCCGCCAAAGGTTAAATGCTCAAATAGATGAGCAAAGCCCGTTCGATTGGGACTCTCGTTTTTGGCACCAACATGATAGCAGACATTAACTGCGACGAATGGAGTACTTCTGTCGACATGCACAATCACGCGGAGCCCATTGGATAGGGTTATTTTTTCAAATGCAATCATCTAGATTTTATTTTAGCCTTGAAGGGATATTCAGCAGGTAAAGATAGCCATTCTCAATTAGGAAATTTAGTCGTAATTTTAGGGAAATATAATTTTACACTTGATAAGTCTCGCCGTTATGTCTACAAATAAGCCTAAATCGGAAAATGAATTAGAAGAGAAAGCCGCTAAATTGATAGCTAAAGGAAAAGTTTTGGCCGATCAAGCTGCTGACTTTGTAATAGATAAAGCTAAAGAAATTGAAAAGAGTGAGACGGTAGGATCAATGTCTCGCTTTTTTGATCAGGTTGGTACTTATCTGGATAAGAAGTCAGAAGAGTTGCATAGTGGGGAAGTGGCTCGAAAAATAGAAGTTCTAAAGGAGCAAGCAGAAGAAAAGACGACTTCGTTTTTAAATAAGGCAAAAGAGACAAGTCGGAGATTTGGGGATGCTGTCGATGATCAACTTGAAGAGTTGAAAGGGAAGAAAAATAAGCCGACCAACCAAGATGGTGAAGGAATTTAATATCTCAAAATAAAGGGCAATAAAAAAGCTGTCAGGAATTCTGACAGCTTTTTTTATTGTGCTTAAAGATTAACCTTATTTGTGGTCAACAGAGTACATGTGAGCAACTAAGTCAACAACTTTGTTTGAATAACCCCACTCGTTATCATACCAAGATACAACTTTTACGAAATGGTCGTTAAGACCGATACCTGCACCTGCATCAAAGATTGATGTGCGTGGATCCGTTTGGAAGTCAGTAGATACCACTTCATCTTCAGTGTAACCAAGAATTCCTTTAAGTTCGCCTTCTGCAGCAGCTTTCATTACAGCACAAATTGTTTTGTAAGAAGCTGGTTTTTCTAAACGAACAGTAAGGTCAACTACTGATACGTCAGGAGTTGGAACACGGAACGCCATTCCGGTAAGTTTTCCGTTTAATTCAGGAATTACTACACCTACAGCTTTAGCAGCTCCAGTTGATGATGGGATAATATTTTGTCCAGCACCACGACCACCACGCCAGTCTTTACCTGATGGGCCGTCTACTGTTTTTTGAGTTGCAGTCGTAGCATGTACAGTGGTCATCAAACCTTCAACGATACCAAAGTTATCGTTTAGTACTTTCGCGATTGGAGCAAGACAGTTGGTTGTACAAGATGCATTTGATACGAAATTCATATCAGATGTATACTTAAGGTTGTTAACACCCATTACAAACA
>JAPLDS010000001.1 GCA_026391295.1 Bacteroidia bacterium
GTGGTGAGATTCAATAGCGAAGATTGTTTCGAAAGTATCCCAAGGATTTTCGTCCAGTTGTTTATGTCCTAAACTCAAACGACGGCTTTCGGTATCTACTTCTAAAACTAACACTTCTAATTCCTGACCTTTTTTCACAAACTCAGAAGGATGTTTTATTTTTTTGCTCCACGATAAGTCGGAAACGTGCACGAGTCCATCGATACCTTCCTCAAGCTCCAAGAATAAACCATAATTCGTTAAGTTTTTAACGATTCCTTTATGTTTGCTACCTACTTGATATTTGGTGGCAATAGTTCCCCAAGGATCTGGAGTTAATTGTTTAATACCAAGGCTCATCTTACGCTCTTCTTTATCTAAAGTTAAGATTACAGCGTCGATTTCATCACCCACTTTTAGGAAGTCGGAAGGATTACGTAAGTGACTGCTCCAGCTCATTTCACTCACGTGAATTAAACCTTCCACACCCGATGCGATTTCAATAAATGCACCGTAATCGGCCACAGTAACTACTTTTCCTTTTACTTTATTACCTACTTGTAGGTTTTCTCCCAACTGATCCCAAGGATGGGCTGAGAGTTGTTTCAAACCTAAAGAGATACGTCGTTTGTCGTCATCAAAACCTAACACCACGACATTTAATTTTTGTTCTACTTTTAATACGTCATTAGGGTCGGTAATACGTCCCCAGGAGATATCAGTGATATGCAGCAAGCCATCAACACCACCCAAATCGATAAAGGCTCCGAAAGGTTGAATATTTTTAATAATTCCTTCCAATACTTGTCCTTTCTCTAAACGGGAGATAATTTCCATACGTTGTGCTTCAATATCATCTTCGATAAGCACCTTGTGACTTACCACGATGTTTTTAAACACTTCGTTAATTTTAACTACCTTGAATTGCATGGTCTGACCAACGTATTGATCATAATCTTTTACCGGCTTCACGTCGATTTGAGATCCTGGCAAGAAAGCATCCATGGCGAATACCTCAACCACTAAACCACCTTTAGTACGCGATTTCACGTAACCATTGATGATCGTCTCGTTGGTTAAAGCATCTTGCACCAAGCCCCATGAGCGTTCGCTCAAGGCTCTCTTACGAGAAATCTTTAACTGACCGGCTGAATCTTCGCGACTCTCGATGTACACTTCCACCTCGTCGCCTACTTTTAAATCGGGCATATCGCGAAACTCCTGTACAGGAATGTTTCCGTCCGATTTAAAACCAATGTTGATTACCACTTCTTTAACGGTGATACTCATAACTCTACCCATCGTGATCTGTCCTTCATCAATGCTTTGCATTGTTTTCACGTACATTTCTTCGAATTGGGCCATGTCTTCGCCTGAGTAGATTGATTGACCTTTTTTGTTTTGGTCCCAGTCAAAATCCTCGGCAGTTGCTGCTGTGCTTGTTTTTACAGCAGCGATGATTTGCTCTGACTCAGAGTTATCGTCGAGGAAATTTTCATTCTCAGGTACGATGATGCTCTTAGCTTCTACGGTTTCTTCGGTAGGAAGCGCGTCGTTGATATTTTCAGTCATATTATAAAAGGGCGGCAAATATAGTAAATTAATTTAAAAAATGTTGACGGTAAAGCAGATAAATTATTGAACCTCCAAACTGGGTTATTCAGTATTTGATGTGCTGGCGAAAAAGTGAGTTATTTGAAAAATGATTAAAAATAGCTCAGACAAGGCATCGATCCAGCATCAAATTTATAGTTTAATTATTCCGTCAGAAATACTGTCTACCTTTAATATTA
>JAPLDS010000008.1:0-10718 GCA_026391295.1 Bacteroidia bacterium
GATTTTTTTCTTATTCGCCTGAAATTCAGTTCCCAAAATCTCCTTCATTCTACTGCAAAAATGTTCAGGTAGGATCATGCTAAATTGCGATTCATAAAAGATCAAAATTACCCTTTTTTCGTGTTAATTATGGTTATGCAAGTATGAATTTTAATTCATACATCGATTTATGTTTTAAAAATAAATTGATAAAAAGATCAAATTAACATGCTATTTGTACCATATATAATTATTTTTGTATTGGTTAGAAAAAAAAATAAAATATGTCACTCTCATTTCGATTAAAATACGCCTTCGGATTAATACCAAAAGCTCATAAGCTAGATTTAGCCTGGGACGAATTATTGCAAATGCGTGAAGATTTGCATAAGATTAAAGATTCTAAAGAGTTAGCTCGTTATATAGACCTTAAAGGTCAAGTAAATTCTCCTGAATTTCAGGCGAATAAGAAAAAAATCGAAGCGCTTAAATTTGAAGGTAGTGAAGCATCTAATTTAGAGCGTGAATTTAAATCTTTAAGTTCACAAAAATCTGTTCGAGAATATCTAAAATATAAAGAATCTGCTGACTTTGATACTGCTAATCCACTAGCTTCAGGACCTGATATTTCTAAATATTTGGAATTAGAAAAGGCCGTTGTCTCTCCTGATTTTGCTTTAAAAGTTGAATATCTTAAAAATAAAAATAGATATCAGACTTCCCCAGAATTTCTGTTAGAAAGTGAATTAGAACAGCTTGAAAAGAGTGAGATTATTCAACGATATTTAAATATTCAAGCCCATCCTAAACGTTCATTTATTGACGAGTGGGAAATAGTTCTCAATGAAAATTTTACAGAAGCCAAATTGTCTACGGCATTATGGGAACCTGAAAATTTTTGGGGGTCTCGCATAGCTGGATTTACTTTTTCTCAGGCTACTGAGCTTCAAGCGTTTAATGGTTTAGACAATATTCGTATTTCGAATAATGTGCTCTCTATCGTTACTAAGGCAGAGAAGGTAAAAGGAAAAGCATGGGATGCTTCATTGGGTTTAATCAATAAATATTTTGAATATACTTCTGCAATTTTAAATACTGGAAATGGGTTTAAATTTAAAGAAGGCGTGATAGAAGCTAAAGTTCGTTTTAGAGCTGATGCTGCTATTACAAGTGCTTTTTCGCTTACCGGAGATAAGCCTTTCCCTCAGATCGATATCTTTAGAAGCGGTCCCAAACGCGTGGGATTAGGCGTAATTGACCATCCTAAAAATGGGGGTGTAAAAAAACTTGTCCAAATTAAAGGTTTAAACTTTAGCGAATTTCATATTTTCAGCCTAGAAATTCACGGTGACTTGCTCATTTGGAAAATAAATAACTACGAGGTTCATCGTGATTCTATTTCCTATAATTCAGGTGATTTATTTTTGAATTTTATCGGAAGTCTACACAAACCTCTTAACCACAACGATCTACCGCACCATTTTGAAATTGAATGGGTACGATGTTTGAAAAGACGAACAAAATAGATTACTCTTCGGCTAATTCAAATATTGCTTCAATCTCTACGGGTACATTTTCTGGTAAACTGCCTACACCAACAGCACTTCGGACCCCGATGCCGTTTTCTGTTCCAAAAACATCGACAAAGAGCTCGCTGCATCCATTAATGATGTAAGGTTGCTTTTCAAAATCCGTTGTTGCATTAACCATTCCAAAGACTTTGATCACCCTTTTTACCTTGTTTAACGATCCAAGGTTTGCAATTAAAGTAGCCAGAATTGTAAGTCCTACTTGTCTTCCTGCGAGCTTTCCTGCTTCAATATCAATATCTTTGCCAATCTTTCCACGTTGTAGTGTCCCGTCAGTGTTAACAGGTAAATGTCCAGAAACATAAATGCGTCTTCCATCTAATAATAGTGGTGTATAAACGCCTTTAGGCTCCGGTGCTGGTGGTAAGGATAGGTTGAGTGCTAGAAACCTTGATGTGTTGTCCATAGGTATTGAATATTTATATCGTGTTAATGTAATCTTTTCTTAAACTGGTATTTTTTAATTCCCTGTGATTGACTGGATGCTCAGTTCTTGAGACCTCCAATAAAACGCCGGAAAATTAGAACATATTTCTTAATTAATTTAAAGTTTATTTATTTCATTTAAATATTTGATTCATAAATACTTAATATTATTCAGACCTGTTTGTGATTGACTTCTATCTCTGTTTTTACTAAAACAATTTTTGTTTTCTCTGTTTATTATCCTTTATAAGTCAAAATTATTCGATATTTGTATTGTTAAATTATAAAAATCTTAATAAGATGAAAAAATTAATTTTGTTATTCGTATTACCTTTTTTTATTGCGGTGCAGAGTCAAGCTCAGACTGCACAGCCAGCTGCTGCTCCAGCCGTTAATCCGAATGGACCAATTGCAAAATGGGACAAGATGGCAAATGACTTTGGAAGCATTGCATTCAATGTTCCTAAGACGGCTGAATTTACAGTTACCAATGCAGGTAATCAGCCATTGATTATTAGCTCAGTTAGACCTTCTTGTGGTTGTACTAATCCAAAATTTTCTCAGGAACCAATTCTCCCTGGTAAATCATCAATTGTATCGGCTACTTATAATGCTGCTAATCCTGGCGTTTTTACTAAGACCGTTACTGTAATAACGAATGCGGATGCTAATCCAGTGGTTTTGCAGATTAAAGGTACGGTGATGCCAAATCCTACTCCACCTGCACCTCCAGCAACAAATGTTCCTAAATAAATTTATTTGTCAATATTTAAAGGGGTGAAATCGTTTATGATTTCACCCCTTTTTTATTTCTAAACTAAAGATGTAAGACTTGGTTTCGATGTTGAAAAAATATTTCTGTGATACTAAAAGGTTAATTCTTGCGGTGTGATCACTAAAGATTTTTTCATTCCTCGAAAAAGCCTATTTTTGCCTCGATTTTTAACTCTTAAATTCAATACTATATAATATGTCAGCTATTAAGAAAACGATCCTAGTTATCCTTGATGGATGGGGAATTGGTAACAAGACAGCCTCTGATGCAATTGCTTGTTCTTCAACGCCTTTTATCGATTCATTATACGATAAATATCCCCACAGTACGCTCTTAACTTTTGGTGAAAACGTTGGTTTGCCTGATGGTCAAATGGGAAATTCTGAAGTTGGTCACCTTAATATTGGAGCTGGTCGGGTTCTTTACCAAGATCTTGTTAAAATTAATAAGGCCGTAAGAGAGAAAACCCTCTGGAACAATGAACAGATCTTAAAAGCTTATAACTACGCTAAGACTAACAATAAACAAGTTCATCTAGTTGGTTTAATTGGACCTGGTGGAGTTCATGCGCTAAGTGATCATATGGTTGCGCTTGCACAAATGGCTACTGACCAAGGTATTGAAAAGATTTTTGTGCATGGCATGACCGATGGTCGTGATACTGATCCTCGTTCAGCACTCGAATATTTAACTCAAGATCTTAAGGCACTTGAAAAAACGAATGGTCGTTTTGCAACTATCATTGGTCGTTATTATGGAATGGATCGCGATACCAATTGGGGACGTGTAAAACTGTCATACGATTTAATGACCAAGGCGGAGGGTAAAAAAACACAAGACCTTCTTCAAACAATACAGGATTCTTACGATGAAGGTATTACCGATGAATTTATCAATCCAATTGTTTTAACCGATGATAAGGGAGCGCCTTTGACCACTGTCCAAGAAGGTGACGTAGTGATTTGCTACAACTACCGCACCGATCGTTTACGTGAACTTACCATCGTGTTTACGCAAGAGGATCATGCCGAGCTTGATATGAAAACTATGCCTCTAGAGTGGTATACTATGACCAACTATAAATCTACCTTTAAGGGTATTAACGTGATCTTTAACAAAGATAACGTTGAAAATACCATGGGAGAAACCGTTTCTAAGGCAGGATTGAAACAGATTCGAATAGCTGAGACTGAGAAATACCCGCATGTCACCTTCTTCTTCTCTGGTGGCAGAGAGCAAGAGTTTCCTGGTGAGACTCGTATTGTTATTCCATCGCCTAAAGTTGCTACCTATGATCTAAAACCTGAGATGTCGGCTCCTTTGATTAAAGATGCGATTGTTAAAGAGCTTAATGAGCAAAGTGCCGATTTTATCTGTTTGAATTTTGCCAATGGTGATATGGTTGGTCATACAGGTGTTTACAGTGCAATCCAAACGGCCATTGCTGCTGTTGACCAATGTGCAAATGAAGTTATTACAGCTGCGCGCGCTAATGGTTATGATGTTGTTGTTATTGCGGATCATGGAAATGCTGATTTTGCCTTAAATGAAGATGGAAGTGCGAATACGGCTCACTCTCTAAATCCAGTGCCATTTATCTGGGTTACCGATCATGTTGGTGGCAAAGCATTTGATGGAATTCTTGCAGATGTTGCTCCTACGCTATTGTCGATTATGGGCGTTCCAATTCCTGCGGATATGACAGGTAAAGTTTTGATTTCAAAATAAGATGCTGCAGATCGGAAACGCTATCCTCAGTCTGGATATAATCGAAAAAGAGTTTTGTTGCGATATCTCCAAGTGTAAAGGTGCTTGCTGTGTCGCTGGAGACAGCGGTGCTCCAGTTACCGTTGAAGAGGCGCAGCTTATTGAAGATCTATATCCAAATTTTGAGGTTTACCTTTCTGAAGCAAATAAAGCAGAAGTTGTAAAACAAGGTTTTTCTGTTGTTGATTCCGATGGCGATTTAGTGACTCCAATTGTTGGGAATAATGAATGCGTTTATACATTTGTCGACGATCATGGGATCACTAAATGCGCGATAGAACGTGCTTATCTAGAGAAGAAAATAACCTTTAGAAAACCTGTCTCTTGTCACCTGTTTCCTATTCGTATTACTTCCTATAAGAAGTTTGATGCCGTTAATTACCAACAGCTTGACATTTGTAAACCGGGTAGAATTTGTGGACGAAGTGAAGGACTACCGATGTATAAATTTCTCAAAGAACCGCTTGAACGTAAATATGGCCCAGAGTGGTATGCTGAGCTAACCTACGCTGTGAAGAATTTTCCTAAACCGTAGTTAACTTAGTTCCCTTCAGCTATTGCAGTCATCTCTACGTTCCCTTCATGCACGGCCAACGCATCAATCAGATAGGAGGGGACTAGCCTCTCTCCATTGCTTATCGTAGAAAAATAGGGCTCAATAGACTCTCCATTGGCAATATGAATAGCGAGATCAGCAGCAGTTGTCGCCATCGTTTTAATTCTTTTAAAAACCGTTACAGCTTGATTGCCTTTTGTGATCTCATTAATATTGGCCATATCCGCATCTTGACCTGCAACGGATACCTTATTCACTAAATGATTTTCTATTAATGCCTTGATGGCGCCTAGCGCCATTGCGTCATTGCCACAAATTAAGGCATCTACCTTTTTGTGCGTGGCCTGTATGCAAGATAATGTCAATCGATATCCCTCTTGCTCTGTCCACGAATCTGCAAACTGACGAAAAACAAGTTGTATCTCATCACGCTCAATGAATGGCTGCAAGATGTTCATCTGTCCAATATAAAGCATTCGGCTGTTATTGTCATTCGGTGGACCACCAATGATAGCATAATTACCTTTCGGTTTAATCTTGGTGAGATAAGCTGCTTGGATTTCTCCTACACGAATATTATCTGTCGAAACATAATAATCTAATCGACAATTATTGATTAATCGATCATAGGCAATAACCCGAATCTCTTTCTTGTGGGCAAGTCTAACTATTTCTGCCGCAGCTGCTTGATCGACAGGAATAACGATTAATACCATAGCCCCTTTGCCAATTAACTCTTTAGCTTGTTCGATCTGTTTCTTGGCGTTGTTATCTGCAACTCTTACCATGGTAGTTCCGTTGAGTTGTTTAACCGCTTCTGTTAGATATCGCTGATCGTTTTTCCACCGGGGAGCATCGTAACTGTGAAGGAGAAGACCAATCTTAGGGTGCTTAGGGGAACAATTTACAAGCGTAAATCCGGAAAGAAGCAACAACATTACAAACATTGTTTTCATTTGAAACTTCAATTAAAGGATTAAAAAATAATTCAAATGAAGCTTTAAATATAGAAGGCTCGATGAAAAACTTTAATGGTCAAAGAGCAAGTTCATAAAGCTCATTACCCTAAAGTTACAAAACTATTTGGTCAAAGAGAAGTGAAATAATAGTTAATTTCAGACTTTTAAGTTGCATAGTTGGCTAATGCAGAAGAAGCTAGAACGGATATAAGCGCGTTTATAAATCTGACTTTTAATTAAAACTATTAGTGCCTAATTATGCCATTCAGAATAAAATTGGTCAAGGTATTGCACCATAAAGGCATGACGTTTTTCTGCAAGTGCTTTTCCAGTGGGAGTTTGCATGAGATCTTTTAACAGCAAGAGCTTTTCGTAGAAATGATTAATCGTGGGTGCAGTACTACTTTGATAGGCCTTAAAGGAGTCATGCGCAATTGGCGGGATTGCTGGATCGTAAAAGGCTCTACCGCGACTGCCTCCATAAGCGAAAGTTCGGGCAATGCCAATTGCACCAATCGCATCTAGTCTGTCGGCATCCTGTAAAACCTTGCATTCTTGATTGGAGGTTGAAGTATCCACTTGAGCACCTTTGAAACTTACGCCATCAATGATTTTACAAATGTTGAGTATGATCTCATTGTCAACGTCACATGCTTTAAGCCACTCTATGGTGTTTTTGTTTGGTTCGCTATTGTTTGTTAGTTTATAATCATCAATATCATGCAGTAATGCTGCCAGTTCTACTAAAAACAGATCTGCACCTTCTGCTTGAGCAAGTTTTACAGCCATCGACCTTACTCGGTGAATGTGCCACCAGTCATGACCCGATCCTTCGTGTTCGAAAATTGATCTTACATGCTTTTCTGTGGCTTTTAGTAGCTCTATATTTGATATGGACATGGTTGATAGTTTAACTGCAAACTGTGATTGATGGACCACCGTTTTATTAGATATTCATTTAAATTTAATTGCAGGTTGAAGATAGCAAAAGGATCTAAATATAAACTATTGGCGAGTAGATTCGGTATATTTGTATAGATAGTTTTAATGCTTCAGTTGATATGGAGAAACACTCTTCCTCTGCTCAATGGGCTCAGCATGTTATTAATCAACATGAAATTGATAAATACCTTATCGATGGAGATGATTTTGTGAATGAATCTGAGATTAACCTATCCCTCAGGCAAAATAGAGATCCTAGCTCTTCGCAAATTCACGATATCCTTGAGAAATCGCTTGCTATTCAAAACCTATCTCCAGCTGAGACGGCTGCCTTGTTAAATGTTACCTCTGCTGAACAATGGGACTTAATTTTCACAACTGCTCTAGCCGTTAAACGAAAAGTGTACGACAATCGAATTGTATTCTTTGCTCCTTTATACGCTTCTAATTTATGTGTTAATAACTGTGCCTACTGTGGATTTCGATCTGCTAATAATTTGGAAATTAGACGAATGCTTACTGCTCAGGAGATTGTTTCAGACACTCAAGCAATACTTCAAGAAGGTCATAAACGGATTGTAATGGTTGTTGGAGAGCACCAGAATACGGCGGTAGACTATTTATGCCGGGCCATTAAGACTGCCTATAGCGTGGAATATAAATCACTAAAATCGGGATGCATTTCGCGCATTCGACGTGTTAATGTCAATGCGGCGCCGATGGATATTGCGAGTTTAAAAAGACTTAAAGAGGCGGGTATCGGTACCTATCAAGTTTTTCAGGAGACATATCATCATCAAACATATCGGGAGGTTCATCCCGCGAACACCATCAAGGGGGACTATCGATGGCGACTGTATGCTCACCATCGAGCGCTTGAGGCAGGATTAGAGGATGTGGCTATCGGGGCCCTTTTTGGTTTGTATGATTGGCGATTTGAGGTGATGGGATTGGTTAATCACGCCATAGATTTAGAGCGGCAGTTCGGTATTGGACCCCATACAATCTCCTTTCCTCGCTTAAATCCGGCTTTAGGCTCTGAACTTTCCATTAATTCTCCTTGGCAGGTTAGTGATGCCGATTTTAAAAAGCTGGTTGCCGTTTTGCGACTGGCAGTGCCTACTGCGGGATTAATTATTACGGCTCGGGAGAAAGCTGAATTAAAAAAAGAGGTTATTCAGGTTGGATGTACTCAGACTGATGCATCAACGAGAATTGGTGTTGGGAGTTATAGTAAAAATGAAAATGCTGAGAGCTTTGATTCAGAGCAGTTTATATTAGGTGATTCGCGTAATCTGGAGGAACTTATCCAAGAAATGATTGAACAAGGAAATATACCATCCTTCTGCACCGCAGGATATCGGTGTGGTCGAACAGGAAGTACAATTTTGGGAATGTTGAGTAAATGCGATGAAGGAAAATTCTGTAAGCTCAATGCTGTTCTAACTTTTCGTGAATATTTAAATGATTTTGCGTCAGATTCAACACGAATTTTAGGTGAGTCGATTCTGCAAAAAGAGATGACTGCAATTGAAACCATGGAGTACTTTAAAAATAAGCCTCATTTGCTTCAGAAATTCCATCATGATTATAGCCAACTCGCGGCTGGTAAAAGAGATGTTTATATTTAAGAGCGAATTGTGTCCTGTTGATCTATCCGTTTTGAAACACCACAAATAATTAGTGTAGAATCTTTTATTTTTTGGTTTCTCACCGAAACTCTTGTAAGCATACATATTGTTTTGTTTATTTGTTGGAGCTAATAGGTTTATTCCTGACAAATTAACAATCCATAATGACCAAGACTTTTAAATATTCGGCCTTTACCTTTTTAGGGATTATTTTATGGTTTGGAGTTACAGCTCAAAATCTAGCGGAGCGCCTTGCGAAATTACCTGATGTGGTATCCGTAGAAACGATGGAGGCTAACTCCTTTTTCAAGGAGGCTTTTATCCTTATGATAAAGCAACCATTAGATCATAAACATCCAGAATTGGGAAGTTTTAACCAAAGAGTAGTCTTATCTAATCTAAGTGAGTCAAGTCCGGTGGTCTTAATAACGGAGGGTTATGGCGGAGAATATGCCACGCGTACCAAATACCTAAATGAACTTTGTCCCTTGCTCAATGCGAATCAACTTTTTATAGAACATCGGTACTTTGGCAAATCAGTCCCTGATTCTATCGATTGGCGCTATTTAACGGTTGAGAATGCAGCAGCGGATCATCATCATGTAATCGAATTGTTTAAAACGATATACCATCAGAAATGGATTAGTACTGGTATAAGCAAAGGGGGAGAGACGGCCCTTTATCATTTGGCTTTATATCCCAAGGATGTTGATATTTCAGTCCCTTATGTGGCTCCATTGAATTTTTCAGTTGAAGAGAAAAGGCATGATTATTTTATTCGTCATCAAGCTGGAAAGGCCAGTGAAAGAAGAAAAGTTGCTTTGTTTCAATCTGAACTTCTCAAAAGAAAATCATCGTTATTAGTTTTGTTTATAGAATTATGCAAGGAGAAAAAATATGTTTTTAAAACTTCAGTAAGCGAAATATATGATTATTGTGTACTTGAGTTTGCATTTTCATTTTGGCAGTGGGGGAGTTCAGTAAAAGATCTTCCAAATTCGAATGGCACAGATCAAGAGTTTTTGGATTTCTTTGTGAAGATCTGTTCCCCAAGTTATTTTGATTTCAAGAGTGGTAAATCAACTTTCCCATTTTTTATTCAAGCTGAAAAGGAATTAGGTTATTATGCTTATAAGCCTAAGCCATTCAAGAATCTAATGGAATTGTCCAATACAACGGATTATGTTTCTAGGCTTTTTGTCGGGCCTGAAGTTCATTTATCTTACGATCCAGCGATGAGCTTAAAGGTTAAAGATTTTTTGCGAAAAGATGCAAAGCACGTACTCTTGATTTATGGTGAAGTCGATCCTTGGTCTGCCTCTGCTGCAAAAGCACCATGGAACCCTCAAGTCGTTAAGATTGTGCAGAAGCATGGCAGTCACAGGAGCAGAATAGGGAATATGCCTCCAAAACAAAAGAAAAAAGCTATGCGTATCCTGACCAAATGGATGAATTCCTAGTTTGAAAATGTACTTCTGATTTCTATTTTGCAGACAAATTACGAATGTGTTTTTTACATTATTAAATTCAACCAGGTCAAAGAAAATCTATTTGTCATAATTGGATCTAATTCGTTTCAGTTAGTTTTGTGAAATTTTTGAAATCAGAATTAGATTAACAGATGAGTTTAAATTCAAAGAAACCTCGAAAAAGATCGCCGCTTAGGATTGCAGGATTTGGTGCAATTGTGTTTTTTGCGTTGATTGGATTCACTCTTACCACCCTATTTTTTGCTGTCAAGCTTCATATTACCAATGACCCTGGTGCCGTTGATTTTAACGATCGATATTTCCAAGAGATCAAAGATAAGTATGGGAAGTCAAACTATCAGGATACTAATAAAATGGCGATCCGAGAGGCTGTTATGTTTAGTCAGATTGTTGCTTTGAGTAAATACTATCCAGAAAATGCTTTGAATATTCTGAATGCTTTTTATAAAAGTCATAATCTTTCTGAAACAGAACGGATGGTAGACATTGTAAATCTGCATATGCAAGATATAAAGGAATATAGTTCAGCTATTGAAGAGATTAAGAAAGATGCTAAGATTGAGCGTAAACAGAAATTTAGTGGAAGCGTTTTTGCTTGGATGAA
>JAPLDS010000008.1:10814-15612 GCA_026391295.1 Bacteroidia bacterium
TGGATGAATATTTCAGAATGGAGTGATTTTAAAATTGCTGTCGCAAAAGATAAAGCCCTCATAGATTCAGTGGCTAATCTTACCAAAGTTGAACCTCGGCTAATCGTAGCTGTACTAGTTGGTGAGCAGATCCGGTTGTTTAATTCAGATCGTGAGGCGTATAAACGATGGATTGGCCCATTGAAAATCCTATCTGTTGAATCTACTTTTTCCTTAGGTGTTACTGGCATAAAGGCAACAACGGCCGAGGTTATTGAGAAGAACTTAAAAGATAGCCTCTCTACCTTCTATTTGGGACCTCAATATTCTCATTTGTTAGACTTCAGGTCAGATTCGATTGAAAGTGAGCGTTTTAAAAAACTTACAGATTTTAAGAACCATTTTTATTCATACCTGTATGCTGCACTCAATGTTAAGCAGATCATGATGCAGTGGGAGCGGAGTGGATTTACTATTGCCGATAGACCTGAGATCTTAGCAACCTTATTTAATATTGGTTTTGACGGCTCAATTCCGAAGGCGAATCCTATGGTAGGCGGATCAACAATTCTTATTCGCGATGTTCCGTATACTTTTGGTGCTATAGCTTTTGAATTTTATTATTCTGGTGAGTTGTACGATGCCTTTCCCTTTAAGTCGGTTAAATTTGATTGGAAAAATAATTAAGCCTATTGATGCCAGTCAAACTAATACTCCTAATCCTTTTCTCTGTTTGGTCTTTTGAAAGCAGGAGTCAAGAGTCAGCTTTAACTTCCCTAAAATGGGTTGAACTGCAAAAAGGGTTATGGTATAATGAAGTGAATGCTCCAGAAAAATCTATACTCAATGATTCGAAGCTTTTTATTTTAAAAGCTGATCCTATGCTCTGTTCCTTTAGCGTGCATAGTGTTACGGATGATAACAAGCCTGCTCGATCAGTTACTGAATGGGCTAAAGATTATAAATTAAATGTCGTTGTAAATGCAGGGATGTTTAATATGTCGAATCACCGCACCAATAAAGGTTATCTTCAAACCAACAAACGTTTTAATAATGCTCGTTTGAACAAAAGTTACAATGTTATGATGGCCATGAATCCACGGATTCGAATGGATTCAGCGATGGTTATCACGGATATGACTTTTCGAGATTGGACTCAGCTTAAAAAAAGATACCTAACACTTTGTCAAGGAATGCGTATGATTGATGGTCATGGAGTCCCCTTATCGTGGGATAAGCGTCCAGGTCAAAGTTGCAGTATGGTCATTGGAGCGACAGATGAGCGCGGAAATATATACTTTGCCTTTACTCGTTCACCATACACACATCAGCAAATGATTGGATTTCTCATGCATTTCATTCCAACTATTCGCACGACTGTTTATTTAGAAGGTGGGCCTGAGGCGAGCTTGTTTATTCAAACCAAAGACACGGTAATTTCGAAAATTGGTAGCTATGTCTCAAAAACCTATGCTCATGATAAGAACGATCATTTTTGGGATCTTCCGAACGTCATAGGTATTAGTTCAAGGTAATCAGACGGAGAAGGGTTATTTCTTTCTCCAAATAGTTACTTCGAGGTTATTTATAGCGAATTTCCTTTTGTTTATTCGAGTTACAGAAGGTACTTCTATCGGACCATTAACAAGCTGAAAGTTTTTTGTTAATAAACTTGCTAAATCATCATTGCCCCAAATCTGTTCCCCTTCTTTACGTCGGCCTCCGATCCAATTCTCTATTCTTGTACAATCTTCACTCCAATCATATCCAGTTGCCACAATCAACAGACCATTGGGGTTTAATCTCTTATGAATGCCACTGATGAAATGCCTTGGATTATGCAATTGGTCTAAGATATCATTGATTAGAATTAAGTCGTATCCAGCAAAGATGGATTTCATATTTGAAAAGTCTGTCTGCAGAAACTTCACTTTATTCACTAAATGGCTAAATCCAAGTTCATTTAAGTTTAGCTCTTGATAGCTAGTTAGTTCTCCTTCTTCTGGGAAAAGGTAGCTAAAAGTTAATTCTTCTTGCAGTTCGACTGCCACTCTGATATTTCTTGCCGTAAAATCTAATCCGGTTACTTGCTCGAACTTTTTGGCCAACTCCCAAGTCGTTCTGCCAGTCCTGCAGCCTAAGTCTAATGCGCTATTCGTTTGCTTATTTGCATTTTGGATAGCAATTTCTGCAATTTTTTGATAATAATTTGGGAGGTTAAGGTGATTGTCCTTATACTGTGCTTCACATTGGCGCACTACTTGTTGATCGGTCTCGCATATCTGCTGCGGAATAATTACAGAATGGTTAGAGGATATGTAACGAA
Source organism: Bacteroidia bacterium (assembly GCA_026391295.1). Classification (GTDB taxonomy): domain Bacteria; phylum Bacteroidota; class Bacteroidia; order Bacteroidales; family Prolixibacteraceae; genus JAAFHB01. The sequence goes on from JAPLDS010000008.1 coordinate 13,120, forward strand.
AGCCTGCGTGCTGATAAAAATGGCGTCTGAAAGCATAACGAGCACTTCTTATGGCTTCATTCCCTGTGGAGATCCATGAACCCCCTTTAATTATATTATGTTTTAAATCAAAAGTGGGCGCTGAAAAATCATCGTAGACTGGATGAATTTTGAATCCTTCAAAGCCACGTATAGGGGTCTCGGTCCATTGCCAGACATTTCCGATTAAATCATAAAATTCTCCAAACTTAAATTGGTTCACTGGAGAAGGACTTTGAAAGTGCTCTAGGTTAATATTTCCTGGTGCTTGTTCCCAAAATGGTTGATCCGCAATTTTAGCCTGATTAATTAATAATGACCATTCATCCTCCGATGGCAATCGAATGGGTTGGCCACATTTTTCAGATTTCCAATTGCAAAATGCTTTCGCTTCAAGGTAATTTACCTCTACTGGCCAATCTAATGGAAGTGCTATTTCATTAAAAACTAGTCGTAATAGCCATCCATCTTTAGTTTTTCGCCAAAAAAGAGGATTTTTCGCCTCTTTAAATGACCTCCAACTCCAGCCTTCATCTGTCCAATATTTTTTACTGGCATAACCCTTTGAATCAACAAATTCTAAAAATTCGCCATTTGAACAAAGGTATTTTGCTGCTTTGAAATCTTTAACATCTGCGGTGTGTGTGCCATATTCGTTATCCCATCCATAGGTTGCATCACAAGCTTTTTTTCCAAGAGTAATCGAATCACCTTTTACTGCCAGAAGATTATTCTGTGGTGAAGGACCCGAAGAGTGGCAAATAGTCCAAGAATAGATTGGTTTTATATACTCGATAGGCACTTGACGTATAAGTACGGAGGAGGTTTCTACGTGAATTCTCTCATGTTCAATTCCCATCAAAATAATCCAAATAGGGCTTTCCCAACTAATGGGTAAAAGGATTGGAAGGTCAAGGATAAGCTTTGTAACGCATTCTCTTACCTTGGTTCTGTATTTTCTGACCTCCGCTATGGATGGCCAATCGTATGAGTTGGTATTTAGATCGTCCCAAGACATCTCATCTACACCAACCGCGAACATCGATTCAAGTTTAGGATCAATTCTTTCTTGAAGTATTTTTCCCGTTATTAACTTATTAATAAAGAAGGTGGCTGTATGACCAAAGTAAAAGATCAATGGATGTCTTAGCGGATCAGCTTTTAGATACATAGCCGATTCGTTCTCAATGGCATCAAAAAGCTGTTCGTATAAATCGAAGGTCTTAACGAAATATTCAAGAATCTCAGCTCTTTTCTTTTCGATACTTATCCCAGTTAATAAAGGAGTTCTTGTAGTGAAAAGGGTATTTATACTCATTCGTGATTCGCTAAAGGATTTTAACGGTTGTATTTTGATAAAAGTACCGGAATAAAAAAATAACGTTTAAGATCTAGAATGGTTTAAAATGAAATGGTAAAAGCTGTGATTTATTTTATGTGTTTCTCAATTGCATTTTTTACTGAGCCATGCTCAAGCAATAGAGCTCGTGATGCATCGATTGAAATTTGAAGCTCTTCGGAGATCATCCTAGATCCTCTTTCGATCAGTTTTTTGTTCGTAAGTTGCATGTTCACCATCCGATTGCCCTTCACTCGACCTAGCCTTATCATTAAGGAGGTTGTTATCATATTCAGGATCATTTTTTGAGCTGTACCTGATTTTAAACGGGTAGATCCAGTGACGAATTCAGGACCCACAACGGCTTCTATGGGAAATTCTGCTGCTTTGGCTAATAAACTGTCTGGATTACAAGTTATACACCCAGTTAATATGCCATGTTCTCTGGCACGATTAACACCTTCAATAACATAAGGCGTTGTCCCAGATGCTGCTATTCCTATTACCGTATCATTCTTTGTAATGCTTAAGCTGGTAAGTGTTTCCCATGCTTTGTTAGTATCATCTTCAGCAGATTCTACAGATTTTCGAAGAGCAGTATCTCCACCAGCTATTAATCCGATTACAACCGTGTCAGGAACCCCAAAAGTTGGAGGAATTTCAGATGCATCTAATACTCCCAATCTTCCACTGGTACCAGCGCCCAGGTAAAATATCCGACCACCGTTTAACATTCTTTTCTCCATTTGCTCTACTAAGGCCTGGATTTGAGGAAGTGCTTTTCTAACTGCTAAATGTACTTTGGAGTCTTCTTCGTTAATCGATGTAAGCAAAGCCTCTACAGACATCTTATCGAGGTTCTCAAAGTTTGATGATGATTCTGTTACATTTATGGGAGAACTATTTTTTAATGACATTCTATTTTACGAATTAAGAGATGATTGATCGATATGAAATTGCACAAGCCCACTGATCGGTTTTTGATTTACCTGACCTAATAGAAGGCCCTCTTCGTCAAATAACTTGCGTAGTTGAGGTTTGAAATAATGGGCAATACTTCCAGTAAAGTGCACCGGCAGACGGCTTATTTCTTTGTAGTTTAATAGGTTGCGTGTGATAAATGATTTTAATCCAGA
>JAPLDS010000081.1:0-7429 GCA_026391295.1 Bacteroidia bacterium
GACCAAGAGATAAATTGTCTTTTTGGACTTTCGAAACTATCAAACATCCCTATTGAATATAAAAATACTATTTAGGCTACTGCTTGGCTTTTGGATCATTACCATTTCAAGACAAGAGGCACACTCAGAAACTGGGCTTGGAAATTGGAATGCCCTAATTCTCAAGAGTAAGTTTAGTGAGAAGTGGTCGATGATACAAGAAAATCATTTTAAAAGCGCTGATTTTAATTTACAATACGATTATTATGAAATTAAAGAAACGGTTTATTATGCAATTCGATCAAACTTCGCCACTGCATTAGGAACAGGACTATTTCATACTTGCGACAGTGGCACTCTATTCAAGCCTAAAGAAGCTCGGAATGAGCTTCGAACTTGGGAAGAATTAAACTTTAAACATGCCCTGAATCGTTTGATTTTTGAGCACAGAGGCCGTATAGAGCAACGTTTTCTTTCTAGTGGATATCAGAATAGATTTCGCTATCGAATCGGATTTATGGCAAATCTGAACCAAGATCCTAAAAAACCAAGTCGATTCTTTCTTTCCTTTAACAATGAGCTTTATATTCCTTTAGATGGAATCAAAATCGAAAAGAATAGATTATTTACTGGAGCTGGTCTTCAAATTAATCACAATGCCACACTAACGTTTGGACGACTAAGTGATACCATCTACAATCCAGCCGGGAATTCAAGAAAAAGCTACTTGTATATGGCTGTTGTCTATAATCTTAGCCGCACACATGCGCATAACACGGTTGATTAGTTGAATAGTTATTAACAATTCAGAATAATTAATCAATATTCTTTTGACTCCACAATGATTTACTTATTTTTGTGATGAATTGGTGCCTTAAGGGCTTAATTTGGGAATCCGGTGTAAATCCGGAACAGTTCCCGCTGCTGTAAAACCCGATTCCGCTTATGCGGAATAGTATGTTTCTAGTTAAATGCCACTATTCTTACCAAAAAAAGAGTGGGAAGGCTATTAGAAATCGGGATAAGTCAGAAGACCAGCCATTCACGGTTTAAGCTTTCGGGACAAAAGCGTACAGATGGCCAATATTCCATTCTGCAATACTTCCCATTAGCTTAAAATCAATTAATAATTTTTAATTATTTGATTTTAAGTATGTTTTATTCTAAATACCAGGCTTTTTGGCCTGTTTATATTGCGCTATTAGTTTTATCATGCAGTCAAGCAGATAAAATCACAGGACCAATTATATCCATTAATGTACCGGCGGATGGCTTCAAAGTCGAGGTTGGAAAATCACTTCCCATCACACCTTTGATTGTGAATGATAATCATTCGAGCTATACCTGGACTCTAAATGGAAATGTCGTCTCGTCAGATAAAATTTTAAATTTTAATCCTTTTAAAATAGGCAGTTACGATATTCAACTTAAAGTATCAAATCAAGTAGGTACGGATGTTAAATCCATCACTATTTCAGCTTATTCGCACTCCTCACCCTACATAACTAAAATCTTTGATTACAACTATGCTCCAGGTCAGCATGCCTCTATTATCCCTGCAAATTGGACTGGATCGGATTTTATCGGTCAACCTTGGACTGGTTCAAAAACTTTTACTTCACTTGGTGCCTGGGGTGGCTATATTATTGCAGGATTTGATCATTCTATAAAAAATGTGACAGGAAAAGATTTTGGAGTCTTCACGCAGCCAGGTCCTGGTTCTGAGCCAGCTGTTATTTCCGTAATGAATGACGCTAACAACGATGGAATACCCAATGATGGTGATTGGCTCGAGATTAAAGGAAGCGAATACAACAATCCGGAAACTATACACAACTACCAAGTAACCTATTTAAAACCAACGTTAAATGGCAATGTCACTTGGAATGACAACTTAGGTCACCATGGTGAACTAGTTCCTGGATTTAGCGCAAATTCATGGTGGTGGAGCGGTTATGGAACCAAAACTGAAGTTGTTTTTACAGGCGAAAAATTACCGAACGCTTATCAGAATACCTCAAATATAGCTGGACAAGAGAACTGGGCTTTAAGAGCTGGATTATTTTCTTTTGGATATGGAGAATGTTACTCTAACCTAGATTACAACACTTCGCTAAGAGCTAATCTAGTTGATCTTTCAGATTGTGTTGATAAAAATGGACATTCAGTGCCTGTTTCGAATATCTCATTCATTAAAATTCAAAGCGGTGTGTTCCAAATAGCCGGATGGTTAAACGAGATTTCGACGGAAGTAAGTGGAGCCGTTGATCTTTCCCTGATTGATTATCCAGCGAATTAATCAAATGATGCGTAGATCGAAGGCTAAAGAGAGGTTCGCAACGCTATTATACTCCATTATTTGCTTCATTCTGCATTCAAATACCGGGTACGCACAAAACATATCGGATACCCATCAAATCAAGCCAATCTCAATCGTTACGCGATCGAATCAAACAATCTACAACGATGGCAGGACTACTGCAATCGACTCATTGTCAATGATTAAATCTTTAACATCTAGCCTTTCAGAGTTGGTGACCCAGAATACTTCAATCTATATAAAGGAATATGGTCGCGGTGCGATGACAACTGCCTCGTTTCGAGGAACAGCACCTTCGCATACCTCCGTTCTGTGGAATGGTATTCCATTAAACTCACCGATGCTTGGAATGGTTGATTTCTCTACAATCCCAGTTTATTTTACCGATCAAATAACAGTTGAGCATGGATCAGCCTCCTTAGTTGATCAAAGTGGAGCTTTGGGTGGACTTGTGAAGATTGAAAACAAGGGTGATTGGCAAAATAAGTTCTCCGGTCGGATCTTAACTGGCATTGGAAGCTATGGAACTAAAGACGAGTTTATAAAACTTAGTTTAGGAAATACCAAAGTCCAATCGCAAACAAGAGCTTTCTATAGCTTTTCTGACAATGACTATACCTTTAAGAACAAGTTAATTGCCAATATTGACCCACTTACAGGCAACTATATCTATCCTTCCCAGAAGAATTTAAATGCTCAATATGGAAGTAAAGGAGTGTTGCAAGAATTTTATCTGCACCCATCTCAACAAAGTTTTTTGACTTTTCGCTATTGGTATCAGTTTAATAATAGAAGTCTGCCACGTCTTCAAACCAATGAAACCGATATAAACTACAATTTAAATCGGCAGCAAGAGAACGCCAATAGATTTATGGGTGAATACAAACATTATGGCTCAAAAGGAACCTTGACCTTAGAGTCTGGGGCTAATCTACAGCATTCTACCTTTCAATTAAAAAATAAAATCTCTGGTACACTTGACCAGTTGATAACAGATGCTACTGCAAATGTAGAATCATACTTATTTAAAGCAACTTACGAATACAAAATCAAAGAAAATCTAAACATCACAACCACAGCGAATGGAATATTTTCAAGTGTCAATTCTATTAATTCGCCACAAAACAGTCAAACCGAAGGGTACAATGCAAAGCGACAAGACCATTCGCTAACTGTTCAACTTGTTAATATTTTCAATGAGAACTTAACCGGTAAACTAATTTCCAGAACTGAGCTAGTGGGAAAATCTTTCTTGCCAATCATACCTTCAGCTGGTTTAATCTATCATCCGTTGGCCAATAAAAGCTTCTTTCTGAATGGTAATTTAGCCAGGAACTACCATCTACCTAGCTTAAATGACTTATATTTTGTTCCCGGAGGAAACCCACTTTTAAAGGCCGAAGAGGGAACAATGATCGATCTAGGCAGTGGCTTCTCAGCCGATTTAAATCAGCTTCATTTTAAAGCGAACATTACAGCCTATGGATCAGGAATTAACAATTGGATTATTTGGCTTCCAACTCCAAAGGGTTACTGGGAACCATCGAACATAAAAAGGGTCAATACCAGTGGAATCGAACTTAATTCAAGTGTAAGTGGAAAACTAAACTCACTTAAATACCGAATAAATGGGAACTATGCGTATACCAGATCTATTAATCGAGATAATCCAAAAACCTGGGCTGATGAGTCCATTGGAAAACAACTCCCATATATCCCCAGAAACTCAGCCAATATCTTGATAGATCTATCTCGTGAAAAGTATCACTTTACCTGGGTTTGGAACTATTATAGCTCTAGGTTTACTTCAACAAGTAACACAAAGACATCACCCTTTGACATCTTGCATCCCTATTTGATGAATAATATCTATTTAGGAAGAGGAATAAACCTAAAGCACTCAAGTTTAGATATCGAATTGAAGATTCTCAACCTATTTAATGAGTCATACAGAACAGTACTTCAAAATCCAATGCCAGGAATAAATTATTCGTTTTTAATTCGTTACGACTTTTAGTATGAAGAGTTATATACCTATAATTAGCCTTATTCTCTTCATTCAATTTACACTTGTACGTTGCATGAAAGACGACTCATGGACTGGAAGTCAATCTATTGCCTTGGCTAACAAAGGTTTGTTTATCGTCAATGAAGGAAATTTCATGTATGGAAACGCTTCCCTATCCTACTATGATCCAGCAACTAAACAAGTGCAACTTGACCTGTTCTATAAAATCAATGGCCTTCCACTTGGAGATGTCGCGCAATCTATGACGATCTACAAAAATTTGGGTTTTATTTCAATTAATAATTCAGGAAAAATATATGTGATTGATAGTCGAACTGGAAAATATGTGCAAAAAATAACTGGACTAGTATCGCCTCGGAATATATTCTTTTCAACCAATGGGAATGGCTATATAACAGATCTTTATGCTGGAAAAATATCTATTTTAAATCCTCAAAATTTTCAAATAACAGGCTCTATTAGGACACCTGGTCATCCTTCTACAGAGCAAATGGTTGAGATTAATGATCGGCTTTACGTGAGTTGTTGGTCGTTTGACAATACAATCTTGGTTATTGACACCAAATTAAACCAAGTAGTTGACTCCATAAAAGTTGGAATTCAACCGGCAGGACTTGCGTTAGATAAATTAAATAAGCTTTGGGTCTTATTTCAATTAATAATTCACATTGAAAAAAGCTTTTCATTAGCTTCGGATGCCACTCCCTCACGTTTGGCCATTAATGGGACTAAAGATACCCTAGTCTATTTGAGTAGTGGGGTTTGGAAGCAACCCATTGTGCAAGAGACTCTCAATATTAAGCCATTTATAAATCAAGACAAACATCTTTTTTATTCTCTAGGGGTAGACCCTCAGAATTCAGAGCTTTATATTGGTGATGCCATTGATTATCAACAACAAGGGGTTATTTACCGGTATTCAAACTACGGTGCTAAATTAGACAGTTTTAAAACAGGTATTATACCCGGTTCATTTTGCTTTAAATAAGTCTACAACGAATAAAAAAATTTAGCATTTAACTGTTCATCAATAACTTATAATAGTTAATTTAATTTTAATTGATTTAATTCTGCGTGCATGGGAAACTTCTACTGTCCCTAAATAGTAATCATAAATAATGTAATTATTAAAAGGATCGTCTCAATATAGGTCTTCTGTTTTAACAAACAGGGTCAATTAATCAAGTTATTTTTTTCTAATCATTAAAATCGCTTGTCAAAAAGAGATATAATTATTAGTTTTAGCTAAGTTATGGATGGAAGAGATAGAATCAATATTAAGTTAGGTTCAGCGGTAAGCATTGTGCTAAAAGAGCACCAGCGCTCAGGAACTTTAACGACTGGCATTGTTCAGAACATCCTGACTAGCAGTTCGCATCATCCACATGGCATAAAAGTTAGATTGACAAATGGGGCTATTGGTCGGGTGAAAGAGATTAATTCTGAGAATAATTAACGAACCTTCATTAAGCGTTAAAAATAATTGGATTAGATAAGATTGATAAGAAGTTAGTGTTTCAAGCATAGTTTGGACGATTAGTGACATATTTCTTGCTAATTTTGTAAAAAATAAAATTAAAGAATGGCAACAATAAATCTTTCTACATACGATCTGAATTCTGTTCCTCAAGGGAATGGGATGAAATTTGGTATTGTAGTTTCTGAATGGAATTATGAAATCACTGGTGCATTGGCAGATGGAGCATCCAAAACCCTTATTAAGCATGGTGTTAAGCAAGAAAACATACATATTAAACATGTTCCAGGTAGCTTTGAATTAACCTTGGGTGGTCAGTTTTTTGCAGAATATACCGACGTAGATGCTGTCATATTATTGGGATGTGTGATTCAAGGTGAAACACGTCACTTTGATTTTATCTGCCAAGGTGTGGCTCAGGGTGCAACTGACCTAAATATAAAATACAACCTTCCTGTGATTTTTGGTGTTTTAACTACAGAGAATCAACAACAAGCTAGCGATAGAGCTGGCGGTAAATTAGGAAACAAAGGAGACGAAGCAGCAGTTACGGCGCTGAAGATGGTAGCTTTGCAGCAAGGATTTGAAAATGAACCCTTAGCAGATTAAGGAAATATCCTGAATAAATAAAACTTTAATTGCAGCTAGTGGTTAATTTAGCAAAGCTGAGATGATTGATATTTAATTTTTAAAATTTAATATGCATCTGAAAGAAGAGAAACAAAAAATATCAACGATTATTACCAAAGAAGTTGTAATTAACGATTACTATACCGCCTATCTTAGTCGTCAGCTAAGTATTTTAGGTCGTAGAGAGGTGCATGCTGGTCGTGCCCATTTTGGTATTTTCGGGGATGGAAAAGAGTTAGCCCAGGTGGCTTACGCTAAGTTTTTTCAAAAAGGCGACTGGAGATCAGGGTATTATAGAGATCAAACCTTTATGATGGCTGCTGACTTATTAGCTCCTGAAGAATTCTTCGCTCAGATCTATGGAGATACTGACCTAGCCAATAACCCTGCTACTGGAGGTCGTAATTTTAATAACCATCACTCTACAAAAACATTTACAGCAGGTGTTGGAATTGACAATTTATTAAATCAAAAGAACTCTTCGGCCGATGTCTCCTCTACAGGCGGACAAATGCCACGTCTTCTTGGACTTGCACAAGCCTCCAAAGTTGTAAGAGAGCATCCTGAATTAGGACAATACCTATCTGATAAGGTTACTGGAAACGAAGTTGCATTTGGCACCATTGGAGAATCGAGTACTTCTGAAGGGATGTTTTTCGAAACTATTAATGCTGCTTGTGTAATGCAAGTACCTTTGGCTATAGCCGTTTATGATGATGGCTTTGGCATTAGCGTACCTGTTGAATTGCAAACCGCAAAAGCAAGTATTTCAAAAGCTTTAAAGGGATTTGAAACCGACGAAAATGACTTAGGCTGTAAGATTCTTGTCTGCCCTGGTTATGATTACGTTGCGTTAATTGAAACCTTTGAAAAAGGGATTCGAATTTGTCGCGAACAACATACCCCAGTGGTATTTCATATTACCCAACTGACTCAACCGCTTGGGCATTCAACATCCGGTTCACACGAACGCTACAAGAGCGACAAACGTATC
>JAPLDS010000081.1:7472-21472 GCA_026391295.1 Bacteroidia bacterium
CGCATGGGAGAAAGCCCACGATCCAATATTGATCTTTAGAGAGTGGATCATCTCACAAGATTTTGCTGATCTTGAGACCATTGAAAACTTAGAGAAAAAAGCCACTGAGCGCGCTCGGATGGCAAAAGACCTAGCATGGCAATCGTTTATTCAAGAGTTCGAAGAAGAAAAAGCTGAATTGCAAGATTTAATTGATTCTATTGGCATAGAAGATAGCGCTGTTCAATCAAAAATCGAGAACGAACTAGAACAAGTGCTTGCTGCCGCCTTCCCTACCAGAAAAAAATTACTGGCCCTAGCAAAAACACAATTGCGCTCCATGCATGGTGACCTTTCGGTTCAGAAGAACAAACGAAATCTCTCCAATTGGATATCAAAAATTGAACTTAAAGGAAAAGAAAAATATAACACTCATATATTTAATGATTTAGATCACTTTAATGCAACAAATGAGATCAAGGCTAGCTATGCTGAAGAACCAGAATCTGTGCCAGCTCATGAAGTTCTAAATCATAACTTCGATGTTTTATTTTCAAAATATCCTTTATTAATAACCTTTGGTGAAGATACCGGGAAACTAGGTGATGTCAACCAAGGTCTGAAAGGAATGCAAGCGAAATATGGGGAGCATCGTGTTGGCGATACTGGTATTCGCGAGGCAACCATTGTTGGACAAGGAATAGGACTAGCACTTAGAGGATTTAGGCCAATCGCGGAGATCCAATACCTCGACTACCTGTTGTATGCCTTACCAACTATATCCGACGATTTATCGACATTATACTACCGATCAGCTGGTCAGCAGATAGCTCCACTGATCATTCGTACTAGAGGTCATCAATTGCAAGGAATGTGGCATTCAGGTTCTCCAATGAGCATGCTACTAGGATCACTGACAGGTGTCAATATATGTGTTCCTCGAAATATGACTCAAGCAGCCGGTTTCTATAATATGCTTCTTAAGATTCATAATCCAGCTTTAGTGATTGAACCATTAAAGGGCTATTATATTCGAGAATATCTTCCTCAAAACCTAGGCGAATTTACAGTTCCATTAGGAGTTCCCGAGATTATTGAAGCAGGAACAGATCTAACGCTAGTCACCTATGGATGGAATGTCACTGTGGCTCACAGCGCTGTTAATCGTCTGAAAACCATAGGTATAGATGTTGAATTAATTGATGTTCAAACCTTAATACCTTTTGATACTCAACATATTATTAGCCGGTCGGTTCAAAAGACTAAAAAAATACTCTTTGTTGATGAGGATGTTCCTGGAGGAGCTACTGCATTTATGATGCAAAAAGTGATCGAAGAGCAAAAAGCATTTAAATACCTTGAGTGTCCACCTAGAACACACACCGCAAAAGTTCATAGAGGAGCTTATGGCACAGACGGAGAATATTTCTCAAAACCTAACACAGAAACTGTTATAGAGGCTGTGTATCAGATAATGAACGAAGTAAATCCGGATAAGTTTCCTGGTCTTTATGACTGATAAAATCATGTAAATTGAAGAAGATTCAATCCCATATACAATCAGAGGATCAATTTCAAGCTAGAGTTGAGTCCTATCAAGCCTTGATGGACATTTTTAATTCTAGAATGAATGAAACGATCCATCGGGATGACGATTCAGCTGTCCAGAAACATCTCTCAAGAGGTAAATTGACCGCGCGAACGCGAATCAATTTACTGGTTGATGAGCAGACACCATTTTTAGAACTCTCTACATTAGCTGCATACGGACAATATGAGAACCAATTCCCTTCAGCTGGAATCATTACTGGAATCGGGAGAATACAGGGCAAAACATGCTTAATTATTGCCAATGACGCAACCGTTAAAGGGGGTACTTATATTCACGAAACAGTCAAGAAACACTTACGTGCGCAGGAGATTGCCTTACAAAATCACCTCCCATGTGTCTATTTAGTCGATTCAGGGGGAATATTTTTACCTGAACAGGCAAGGATCTTTCCTGATCAAGATGGTTTTGGCCGTATATTCTATAACCAGTCACAAATGTCGGCATTGAGTATCCCTCAGATATCGATTGTGATGGGATCATGCACAGCTGGTGGAGCTTATGTACCAGCGATGAGCGATGAAACAATCATCGTTAAAAATCAAGGCACAATATTCATTGGAGGACCACCTCTTGTGAAGGCTGCAACTGGCGAAGAGGTGACTGCCGAGGAATTGGGCGGGGCATTCGTACATACTACAATATCAGGAGTTGCAGATCATTTAGCTGAAGATGAGATAGATGCAATCCGAATCTGTCGAAACATCTTTGAATCGATACCACAAAGCGAAGCTCAGACCTTTGACCCTTTTCCTTTAGAAGAACCGCTCTACAAGGCCCATGAATTATATGGCTTAGCACCGATTGACCTAAAGAAACCCATCGATATTCTGGAGATTATCGCACGAATCACCGATGGAAGTCAATTCGAACATTTCAAAAAAGATTACGGCATTACGCTGATTACAGGTTATGCCAGAATTATGGGTTTTCCAGTTGGAATAATTGCAAATAATGGCTTTTTAACCTCTGAAGCTTCACTTAAAGGGGCTCATTTTATTGAAATATGTAATTTCAGAAAGATACCGCTGCTCTTTCTACAGAATATAACCGGTTTTATTGTCGGTAAAAAGTATGAACATGAAGGTATAGCCCGAAATGGAGCTAAGCTCATACATGCTGTGGCTACATCGGTAGTTCCTAAAATAACGGTCGTTGTTGGTGGTTCTTTTGGTGCTGGCAACTATGCGATGGCTGGTAGAGCCTATAACCCGAATTTTCTGTTCATGTGGCCAAATGCTAAGATTGGCGTTATGGGCGGCCAGCAAGCACAGGATGTTTTAAATTCTATCAAAAGTAAAGGAACCGATCAAAACAACGATCTAGTCACTCAATTTGAACAGGAAAGTTCTGCATATTACAGTACTTCAAGACTTTGGGATGATGGAATCATTGATCCAATGGACACCAGATCTGTGGTCGGACTTGCCATTGCGATAGCCTCAAACAAAAAGACTCCTTTACCAAAAAATGGAATCTATCGAATGTAAGAAGGTATTAGCCCTCCGATATATCGGAAATGAGTCATTCTAGCATTCATTGAACGGTATAATCTAAGCTAGCAATCAGAGAACAAACCTAAATTCAGAGCCTAAAAATGTCAACATATACCACCCTAAAATACATCGAAAAAGATCAGATTGCGACAATCTATTTTGCCCGACCTGAAGTTCATAATGCATTAAACAACATTATGATAGAAGAGATTATCTCAATCTTTAAAGAAATAGAGAATAATCCTTCAATCCGGATTGTAATCTTACGTGGTGAAGGAAAATCATTCTGCTCAGGAGCCGATTTGTCCTGGATGAAAAAATCATTTACACTTACTCCAGAAGAAAATTTAAAGGAGTGTGAAACTTTGGCGCAACTTTTCAGTACCATTTATTCAAGTAGTAAAGTTGTGATTGCCGCAATTCATGGAAATGCCTATGGCGGTGCAATCGGAATTATCGCAACTTGTGATCTTGCGTACTGCGTTAGTAATGCGAAGTTCGTTTTAAGTGAAGCTAAATTAGGAGTCGTTGCCGCTACGATCACCCCCTATTTGCTGCTAAAAATAAATCATTCGCAATTAAAAGAGTTAATTTTTACCGCAAAACTCTTTGATGGTCCAAATGCGATGGAATTGAATTTGGTTAATAATTCGTACGATTCAGAAGAAAAACTTGATTTGGAATTGGATAAAATCACCACCCAGATTTTACAAAATGGTACTCAAGCGATAATCGAATCAAAAAAGCTTTTAAATAAGCTTGTCATAAACAATATTTCTTCATTCAAAGATTCACTTCCTCAATTATTAGCCAAAACTAGAGTATCGCCGGAAGCCAAAGAAGGATTTACCGCTTTTTTAGAGAAAAGAAAGCCTGATTGGAACAAATAAGTTGCTGACTTGTTAATGTATTAAAAGACCTTAGCATTTACGATATAAATGAGCTTAATATCCAAAATATTAATTGCGAACAGAGGAGAAATCGCATTACGAATTATTCGTTCGGCCAGTAAATTAGGGGTTAAGACCGTGGCTATCTATGTCGAGAGTGAAAGTAATTCTTCTTATGTCTCATTAGCCGATCAGAAGGTCAGCTTAGGAGATGGATCATTGACCTCCACCTTTCTGGATATTGAAAAGATAATAAGTATCGCTAAGTCTACTGATGTTCAAGCTATCCACCCAGGATATGGCTTCTTATCGGAGGATCCTGCTTTCGCAAAAGCCTGCGAAGAGAATGGAATCTTATTTATTGGGCCCTCTTCTGAAGTACTTAGACTGATGAGCAGCAAGCCGGAGGCCAAAAAATTTGTTTCTAGTCTAGGAATCCCGATGGCAAAGTCCTATGAATTGAATGTTGCAAATCCTCCAACCAAAGAAACCCAACTCGATTTTCCAATTCTAATTAAAGCTGCTTTTGGTGGTGGTGGAAAAGGGATGGAGTTGGTTCATTCATTAGATGAACTTCATCAGAAAATGGAGAAATCATCGCGGATGGCCTTGAATTATTTTGGCAATGGGACCATCTTTGCGGAACAATACATACGAAATGCACGTCATGTTGAAGTTCAAATAATTGGTGATAACCACAATAATATCATTCACTTATATGAACGTGAATGCTCTATTCAGCGCAATCATCAAAAGATCGTAGAGGAGGCTCCTGCCCTCTTCCTTTCCGAAGATTTAAGGTCGAAAATTCTAACGGCTGCTACAACAATTGCGCAGGCCTTGAAGTATAGAGGCGCAGGCACTGTTGAATTTTTGGTAGATGGCTCTGGGCGCTTCTATTTTATGGAGATGAATCCACGAATCCAGGTAGAACATGCTATATCTGAGCAGATTACCGGAGTAGACATCGTTGATGAACAGTTACGCATAGTCTCAGGATTACCTTTATCTATTTCTCAAAATCAGATAAAGGTTAAAGGTCACTCTATTGAGGTAAGAGTTTATGCAGAAAACCCTTCAACCGACTTCACACCATCTACAGCTTCTGTTCTTTCGGCTACTATACCAACTCACAAAGATATACGGATAGAAGCTGATCTAAACATCTTAAATTCATCTGGCAATCAGTTTGATCCTTTACTATTAAAGCTTATTTCGACTGCTAAAGATCGAGCTTCTGCGATTCGTTTACTGCAATTGCAGCTTAAAGATCTTAATATCATTGGTCCTACAACCAATGCTAGTTATCTTGATCGAATACTAGATCATCCTGCCTTCCAACAAAACAAAGTATCAATTGATTTTTGCAAAGTAGAACACGCTAGTTTAATCGCTGGTTATCACTCTTCGAAGTCGGCGTCTGAAGTTTTGCCTATCCTTGCTGTGGCAGTCTATTTTAAATACCTAAAAAACCAACCAATAACAAGTCAAGACCCTTGGAAACAACTTACTTCTTGGCGGATAGCAGACGCTTCTATTCAATTAGTTGTTAATGGAGAAAATCATAACCTAGTACCACATCTAAAGGAGAAGTTAAATCCATCAATAACAATCAATAACATTAAATATTCATTTCAATTCAGTGAAAATTCTGAAAATAGCATTAACTTAATTTTTGCTAATCAAAATAGCAGAATTTCTGCTATTTTTGTTGATGAGAATGATCTTCTGATTTGTTATCAAAATATTCAGTATCAATGTTCTTTTCCTGGATCACTAAAAAGTTATCCTGAAAGCAATTACAACACTGATAATGAGGTTCTAAATGAAAATGGCGAAATTAATTCGCCACTTCACGGACGGGTTTTAGAGATTAATATTTCCGAAAATCAACTCATAAAAAAAGGCGATCTTATCATGATAATTGAAGCGATGAAGTCTGAAAATCGTATTTTATCACCTAAAAATGGTCGAGTAAGAAAAATAGCTGTTAATGTAGGGGCACAAGTCGCAGACCGAATGCCTTTAGTATTTCTGGAGGATTTTTAATGAATGAGTTATTAGCACAAGAGTACATTGATTATAGAGCCAAAGTAAGAGCATTTGCTGAAGCTGAAGTGAAGCCAATTGCTGTACATCAAGATGAAATAGAAGAATTTCCTGTCGAATTAGCCCTTAAAATGGGAAAGGCTGGGTTATTCGGCATAACAATACCTAAAAAATACGGCGGACAAGGACTAGATTACCTCTCGTATATCATTGCCGTAGAAGAATTAGCACGCGTTGATAGCTCTCCAGCAGCAACTATTGCAGCACATAATTCACTAGGCATTAGTCCTATTTATGTTTTTGGCACGGAGGAGCAGAGAACCAGCTATCTACCAGAACTTTGCACCGGAGAGAAGTTATGGGCTTTTGGTTTAACCGAAACCAATGCTGGCTCTGATGCAAAAGGGGTAGAAACGATCGCATCACTTGAAAATGGATTGTGGACAATTAATGGGGGTAAAATGTTTATCACCAACTCGTGTTCAGAAATCGCAAAAGGAATTACAGCTCAGGCTATTACAGGTGAAAAAGATGGTAAGAAGGAGCTCTCGGCTATTCTACTTCCTCGTTCAACAGAAGGCTATACAACATCACCGATCAAAGGGAAATTAATGTGGCGTGCTGTAGATAACGGAAAGATAAATTTAAAAAACTGTAAAGTTCCAGAATCAAACCTTCTTGGCAAGCGTGGAGAAGGGATGAAAATTATGCTTTCGACATTAGATGGAGGAAGGCTATCAATTGCCGCAATAGGTCTTGGCTTAGCGCAGGGTGCTTTTGAGATGGCTGCCGATTACGCGTCTAAAAGAAAACAATTTGGTAAATCATTATCTGAATTTCAAGCAATCTCCTTTAAGCTAGCCGAAATGGCGACTAAAATTGAAATGGCTCGAAATACGCTATACCATACCTGCAGACTTAAAGAGGCAGGACTCCCGTTTGCAAAACAAGCTGCCATGTCGAAACTCTATTGTTCAGATATCGCTCGTGAAGTGGCAGACGACTCATTACAGATTCATGGCGCCTTCGGATTCCTGAAAGAAAACCACATAGAACGATTCTTTAGAGATCAGCGTCTACTTTCCATTGGTGAAGGTACCTCTGAGATTCTAAAAATGGTCATTTCAAGACATGTTTTATAGCCTTATCCAGGTTTCAATGCCTACCTAAACTTTCAAAATAATGGCTTCTGACGATTCACAACGAAAATTAGATCATATTAGATTGGCTCTAGAATCTCAGACATTAGTCAACGAGGTGGATGCTCGATTTTATTACGAGCCAATGCTTGCTGGATTCCCGAATAAACCGCTACCGGAAACATTGTTCGCAGGCAAATCGCTAAAAGTTCCAATCTGGGTGTCAAGTATGACTGGTGGTCATCTTGAATCTGGAGCAATAAATCGAAACTTAGCCAGAGCGTGCAAAGAATTTGGCATGGGAATGGGACTTGGATCCTGCCGCATGTTACTTAGCGACGACACCTATTTTAAAGACTTCGACATTCGTTCGCTCATTGGCGATGAGAACCCCCTGTTTGCAAATCTAGGAATTGCTCAGATTGAAAAGATGCTAGAAAGCAAGCAAACAGATGATTTAACACGATTAATAGACCGATTACAAGCTGATGGTCTAATCATTCATATCAATCCACTGCAAGAGTGGGTTCAGCCTGAAGGCGATACAATCCAGCACCCTCCTATCGAAACCATTGAGAGACTTTTAGAAAAAATTGATTTTCAATTAATTATAAAAGAAGTAGGTCAAGGATTTGGACCACAAAGTATTCGTCGGTTATTACAATTACCTCTTGCGGCAGTAGAATTTGGAGCCTTTGGGGGAACAAACTTCTCGAAAGTCGAACTTCATAGATCCTCCATAAAGGATAAAGAGCTATTCCAGCCATTTGTTCATGTAGGTTCTACCGCAGAAGAGATGGTAGATCTTATCAATGAAATGACTTTGAAAGGTGAAAAGTTCAAGTGTAATCAATTGATTATTTCTGGGGGTGTTCATAATTATCTTGATGGCTATTATTTGACACAGAAATCTGTCCTACCTGCCATTTATGCACAAGCTTCCTCATTCTTGCGTTACAGTCAAGGTGATTATAGCGAACTGCAACAGTTTGTTTCTGCCCAGATAGAAGGGTACCGAATGGCAACGAATTATTTAACGCTTAAAGATCCGAAGAGCAAGTAGGGAATTATCTTAGGAATCCTTCGCAATTCGAATAATACAGTACACCAACCTATAGACGAACTGTTAATCAATCTAATAGCTATTTAAATGAGTGTTAAATCCGGATTTTCTAAATTCAATCGCAAACAACGTATTGAATACCTAGTAAATCACTCTGAGCTGAGTGAATCAGACGCTCTTGGCCTAAATGATTTCGATGCTCCAAACAGTGATCAACAACATGTTATTAGCGAAATGATAGAAAACCACATAGGAAACTTTCCTTTGCCTATGGGAGTTGTAAGTAATATGCTAATCAATGGTCATTCATTCTCGGTCCCATTTGTTACCGAAGAGAGCTCGGTTATTGCTGCAGCCTCTAAGGCATCTAAATTTTGGGCTGAACGTGGTGGGTTTAAAGCTAAAATAGAAGGACTAACCAAGAAAGGGCAGGTTCATTTCGCTTGGAATGGCAATCCTAGTTCAATAGGCTCTAATTTTAAAGAGTTAAAATCAAAAATCAATGATGCCACCAGCGATCTGACCAGTAAGATGGAACAACGTGGTGGTGGAATTAAAGAGATTAAATTGTTAGACAAGACTGCAGAGCTGCCAAACTATTATCAATTAGATGTTAGTTTTGAGACAGCTAATGCTATGGGAGCCAATTTCATCAATAGCTGCCTTGAGAAAATGGCAGAGGTATTATTGGCCGACAAAGAGCTGAATAACGAAAAATATCAAGTTGAGATTATCATGTCGATACTCTCAAACTACACACCAGACTGTAAAGTTATCTGTTGGGTAGAGTGTCCAATTGAAAAACTTCAAGGTTGGAACAACGAATTAACAGCTACTGAATTCGCCTTGAAATTCAAGCAAGCAGTCGATATTGCAAATCTAGATATATCCAGAGCAGTCACCCACAACAAAGGGATATTTAATGGGATTGACGCGATGCTAATGGCCACAGGAAACGACACAAGAGCCACAGCAGCATCTGGACATGCATTCGCCAGTCGTAGTGGTCAATACAGAGGACTTACTGCTATTTCATTAAGCGACGGCTTATTTAAATATCAACTCGAACTCCCCATCGCAATAGGAACTGTAGGCGGAATAACAAAAATACACCCAGTTGTAAAAACAGTCATGTCGGTTTTAAATAACCCAGATGCACCCAGACTTATGTCTATAGCTGCTGCTGCAGGCCTTGCCAATAACTTTGCTGCGGTTTCATCATTGATCACAACGGGAATCCAGAAAGGTCATATGAAAATGCACCTTTCGAACATGCTTCATGAATTTAAGGTTACGGAAGCAGAAAAACACCAGGTAATAGCTCACTTTGCGAATAAGACAATAAGCTTCAAGGCTGTTGAAGAGTATATTCAGCTCATTAGAAATTCAAAATCGTAGTAAGAGCATGAAATCCTTTGTTGCAAATACAAAACTGATGATTTCTGGCGAATATCTTGTTCTAGAAGGAGCATTAGCCTTGGCCCTACCATTAAAACATAAGCAGGAACTATCGGTTTTGGAACAATCAGGCACACCATCAATCGAATGGAAATCATTCATTAATAATGATTTGTGGTTTGAACTCAACGTATCATTGCCAAATTTTGAAATTTTAACCACAACTGATTTCAAAATGGCTCAAACTTTAGTGAGTTTATTGAAGAGTGCAGGGCAACTGAATCCCCATTTTTTAAAAGTTCAACATAATTATATGGTCACTGCGGTGATGGACTTCAAACCTGAATGGGGTATCGGCTCAAGCAGCACGCTGGTTTCCAATCTAGCTTCATGGGCCGAATGCGATCCATTTGAGCTAAATAAGTCAATCTTCGGTGGTTCGGGCTATGATATTGCCTGCGCAAGAGCTTCAACACCTATTATGTATCACCTGAATAATTCGGTGCCAATCTATCGCGAAGCGCATTTTTATCCTGAATTTCACAAGAACTTATATTTTATTTATCTGAACATAAAACAGAGTTCAAAGGATAGCATTCAGAAGACCGATCTTTCACGAGTAACAAAAGCGACAATAGAACGCATTTCGGCTATCTCAAGTGCAATGGAGTTATCAGATAGTCTACAAATCTTCCAAAATCTGCTCGAAGAACAAGAGAACATAATTTCAGAAACACTTCAAGTAAAAAAAGTCAAAGACTTGTTTTTTAATGACTTTAACGGATCAATTAAATCACTCGGAGCCTGGGGAGGCGATTTTATTCTAGCTGCCTCTTCAGAAACTGAATCAGTTGTTAAAAACTACTTTGAACAAAAAGGGTTTAAAACATTTTTTAGATTTTCAGAATTCATTTTACCGAATGACAAACTAGAATTAAACTCTCTATCATAACCGTTTCTTAAAGAAAAATGAAAATTATTACAACTAGCAATTCAATAAATAGTTCAAGTTTAAATAGACTTAAATGAGCGAAGACTTTATAAAATTAGGATGGAAAGCCCCTTCGAATATTGCACTTGTCAAATATTGGGGTAAAAAAGAGAATCAAATTCCAGCCAATGCCTCTCTAAGTATTACGTTGGACCATGCTACCACCTCTACTTATCTATCCTTTAAGGCAAAAAAAGTTAAAGACAATAGGCTTAGTTTAACCTATTTTTTTCATCAACAAAGACAAGAAAAGTTTGAAAATAAAATTGCTGCCCTTCTTAATCGACTGATTAACGAGCTGCCATTTTTACTAGATTACGAATTAGTTTTTCATAGCGAGAATAATTTTCCACACTCGACAGGGATAGCTTCTTCGGCATCTTCAATGGCTGCATTAGCTTTATGCTTAGTTAATATGGAATTATTAGTTAAACAATCACATCAAGTTAACGAAACGTTTTTTCATCGAGCTTCGCATATTGCTCGACTAGGTTCTGGCAGTGCTTCAAGATCAATTTATGGCGGATTAGTTTCCTGGGGATCGATAAATGGAGAGAGAGGCACTTCTGATCTTTTTGCATCACCATTTAAACTGAACGAAACAAGTAGACTTAATTCTGTCCGCGATATTATCCTTATTGTAAGTTCGCAAGAGAAATCCATGTCGAGCAGTATCGGCCATTCTCAAATGGAACAACACCCTTATCGAAATGGTCGAATAAATCAAGCGAATGGCAATATTTCTGATCTTTTAAAATGCGTGCGCACCAATGATTACGCCAATATTGCTAAAATAGCAGAACTTGAAGCTTTATCGCTCCATGCCTTACTAATGACCTCTGGACCGGATGGGTTTTTATTAAAACCGAACACACTTCAGATCATTGAAGAGATAAAAAGATTCAGACATAAGCATCAGCTAGATCTTTTCTTCACCATTGATGCTGGCCCTAATGTTCATCTGATCTATTACGAAGATCAACGCGAACAAGTTTTGTCATTTGTTGAAAATACCCTTAGTATCTATTGTGAAAATGGGAAATGGATCGATGACAAGATCGGCGAAGGTCCAGTCTGTCTTACCCCTGAAACGTTCAATTTGTAATGAATTATCCGGCCAAGATTATTTTATTTGGAGAATATGGAGTTCTTCTTGGAGCAAAGGCATTAGCTATGCCCTATTCGAAATTCAGTGGCCAAATCATTCTAAAACCTGCGCATAATACGAATACTGATGAATTATTGGCCTCTTCGCATACTAGCTTAAAGAAGCTTTATCAATATTTCAGATCTAATGCTATTAATTTTCAATACTTAAACCTTGATTTATTTGAGAGTGAGTTAAGTCAAGGAGTGCTCTTCCAATCAACCATACCGAATGGATCGGGACTGGGTAGTTCAGGGGCTGTCTCTGCTGCTATTTACGGTAGATACCTGTTTGAAGGCTCTGAAACAGCAGATCTAATGGTGATTAAGCAGCGTTTATCTGCTATTGAATCATGTTTCCATCAGGTTAGTTCTGGCATCGACCCATTAATATCGTGGATCAACAAGCCCATACTAATTGATGCGCAGAATACTATTATTCGCGAAATAGATTTAACCGCCTTCTTTAAAACCTATACCCTATTTCTGATTAACTCAAATAAACAAGGGGAAACTGGCTTGCTGGTGGCTAATTTCATGAATAAATTAAATCAGGCAGAGTTTAAAGAGCAGATAGAAAATAACTATATTCCGATAATTAATCGAACTATAGAGTCGCTTTTGGCGAATGATTTCAGTACTTTTGAGACTTCACTGACTGAATATTCATCATTTCAATATTCACAGATGGATTGGCTTATTGCAGAACAGTATTTGGAGCATTTTGAATATGGCATTTCAAGTGGTGACTTTCAGTTAAAAATTTGTGGATCAGGTGGTGGTGGATTCTTAATAGGAATCGCTAAAAACCAAACAATAGCTGAAAACTATTTTAAGTTAAACCATCTTGATTACACCATTGTTAATTAATTGACATTTTGAATTACTCGAAAAATATTTTTTAAGATATGACTACAGCAACTCGAAGACTTCCCAATTGGATGAAAACACCTCTCCCCTCTGGAAAGGAATATGTGGAGTTAAAAAATTTAGCCGCTGCACAGCAACTAAATACAATTTGTGTGAGTGGCAACTGTCCAAATAAGGCTGAGTGCTGGGGCGCATCTACGGCTAGCTTTATGATTCTAGGTGAAAAGTGCACGCGCAACTGTCGTTTTTGTGATGTGAAAAATATGATTCCAGATGCTGTTGACTGGAATGAACCACTTCGATTAGCTGAAACAATAAAAGCATTAAAGATTAAACATTGTGTGATCACCTCTGTAACACGCGACGATCTTGAAGATGGTGGCTCTGCCTTCTGGGCGAAGACGATCACAACCATCAAGGAAGTCAATCCAGGAATTACTATGGAAACCTTGATCCCTGACTTCTATGCTAACAGCGCCCAGATTCAAAAAGTTATTGATGCTAAACCAGAGGTTATTTCACACAATATGGAAACCGTTCGTCGATTAACTCCTAAAGTTCGTGATGTTGCAAGGTATGATCGAAGTTTAAAAGTTATTGAGCTCATTGCAGCATCTGGCATAGTGCCAAAATCGGGCATTATGGTGGGTTTAGGTGAAACAGAAGAAGAAGTGCTTGAAACAATGGACGATTTGCTTAAATCGGGCTGTAAAGTGCTTACAATCGGTCAGTACCTTCAGCCCACAGCTCACCATTTGAAAATTGAAGAGTTTATTACACCTGAAGTATTTATAAAATATCGGGAAGCAGCGCTGAAAAAAGGGTTTAAGATGGTCGAAAGTAGTCCACTTGTTCGCTCTTCTTATCGTGCCGAACGTCATATTCACGCATAATCGTATGGCACTAATCAAGACCACCAAAAGTAAGGTATTAGCGATTCAGCATCTGACTCCTACAGCGTATGTTGTTAGACTAGAAAAGAATGGATTTCAGTTTAAAGCGGGTCAATATTTGGTATTAACGATCCCGGGTAAACAGAAGGCTCGTGAATATTCGATTTACAATTCTATCGATACGGATTACATCGACCTACTAATTAAGGAGGTTGATCCAGGCGAAGTATCTAAAGAGATAAAAAATATTGAGCTAGGGACCGAAGTTGAGCTAGCTGGGCCTTATGGATTCTTTGTACTTCGTGACTCTGAGCTAGCAGCAGAAAAGCATTTTACATTTGTGGCTACCGGCACAGGCATCTCACCATTTCATAGTATGATACTCACCTATTCGAAGTTGAATTATACCCTTATACATGGAACTCGAAATGAGGGAGAGGCTTATGATGCAGCTGATTATGCTGCTGATCGGTATAT
>JAPLDS010000062.1:0-25196 GCA_026391295.1 Bacteroidia bacterium
CTATTGTGTTTTTCCTTTTTCACCACATAGGCACATAGAACACTATAGAAAGCACATTAAAAACTATTGTGTCTATTGTGTTTTTCCTACTGTGTCCTATTGTGTTTCTTTCTTTTACCACATAGGCACGTTAAAAACTATTGTGTCTATTGTGTTTTTCCTTTTTCACCACATAGGCACATAGAACACAATAGAAAGCACATTAAAAACTATTGTGTCTATTGTGTTTTTCCTACTGTGTCCTACTGTGTTTCTTTCTTTTACCACATAGGCATATTAAAAACTATTGTGTCTATTGTGTTTTTCCTTTTTCACCACATAGGCACATAGAGCTCATTAGGAGGAGATCAAAGTGCTCCGAAATCTATTGAGAGGAGAAATTCAGAAACAAAAGTTTGTTGACCGACTAAGTACGAAGTTCTGATGCCAACTTTGGTGGGGACATATAATCTAAAAAAATTGCAATCTGCCGTCCATTCACCGCCCACCGATTGGAACGATACATTTTGAGTCATGGTATTCTGATGATTTGGCACGGTAGCCCACCCTTGATCGTAGAACAACCGCAATGCAATTCGTTTTATGTAACTAAGTCCACCAATGCTCAAGTCCGGATAAACAATCGGCAACACATAATCAGACTTAAAACTTAATAACCGATTATTTACAAAGTTCATATACCCTCTTGGATAATTAACGTAATCAGATAAATAACCTACAGTGGTTGACTTATCTTGCAATCCGCCATAGAACCTAAACCCATGATGCCTGAACAATCCAGGTAAGTACATCGTACCTTCGGCGCTACCTATAGATCCAAGACCTGAAGTCGAATAATGGTAATTAAGATCCACAACTTGCCCAATCGCTGGCTGCATATCGCGTAAGCTGGTCTGAAGCAGATTATGAGCATACAGACGATAGGTTAACCAGGTACTCGTTGAATTTGGTATCGGTGTCGCTTCTGACTGGATCATCTTTTTGTATCCTATCTGAAATTCGGGCTGTAAGAGCCTATTCCATTTCCCATGGGTTAAGTTAAGTGGAAGGTTAACTATACCATTCAAATTCATAATATGGTACGAATAGGCCACTTTCTGGGTGTCTTTCCGTACCGTATGCGTTGTTAGATTGTTATAAGTGTTAATTTCATAGTAATGTGAATTCTCTTGACCATAATCTGTCCGCAGTTTGAAAACTGGAAATAGGCCAGTATAATCAAATTCGGCAAGCCATTTCCCTGTTTTATTTATGGTAGAGTAGTCATATCCTAGCTGCAGTAAGGTCGTGCTTAACTTATTTTGTGACAACAACGAGATGCCTGGTCTTAGTTCTTGATTCGATAAATCGACATGAACAGGCGACCAGCTATGAAAGTTTAAGCTATTTCCAACTTTCGAATATGGCGTTGCTTGATATTCAGAAGGTTTGTCTGTAGTAAAGGCAAATTGTGTATGCTCCTGGGAACTAAGCTTGGTGGCTAAAGGATAGCTAAAAGATTTCGAGTAATCCTGTAGCTCACCATTCCCTTGATTATTCGAGGCCTTAACAACTTTAAAGCCATCGGAACCATAGCGACAATAGATTAAACTCTTTGTATCTGTTGAGAGTTGAACATCTCTTGCTCCAAATCGGGATGTGGTAATCTTTCGAATTTGATTATTCGTTAAATCTAGTGCATAAACCTCGTCAATGCCGGTAGATGAAGAGACATAGTAAATCGTATTATTCGAAACAACTGGTCTTTTAAGTTCATTGTAACTATAAGGCATCAGAAGGGCAACTTCGCCAGACAAAGAGTTAATCTTCGCAATTGCCTTTCCTTTGTTGCTCAGTACGATAGCATATAAATCTAGATTGTTCTCTCCCCAGGTAGGTGTAAAGAGAAATAGCTCTTTCGACAGCTTAACCTCTTTTTGGATTTCTCCATTTCGCGGTTCAATTAACACAATAGAGCAGTTGTTCTGCTGATCGATCTTTATGGCTGCAAGTGATTGTCCATTAGGTGATAAGGAAGGAGCATAGAGCTTATCTTGGTATGTTTTTTCGACTAATAGGCCAGTTGAAATATCAAGTATACGCAATTGCGAGAACTCACGGTGAGTCCAACGAATATCAGTCTTCGACTCAACCCAAAAAATGGTGTTTCGTCCAAAAGTGACCGATTCTTCAAAAAAACCACCTGGAGTAAAAAGAGTTTTCTCTCGTCCAGTGCGATCAATCGAAACAAACTTCGTTAGCGCATCTAATGTATACTTAACGGCAAAATAACTCGAGTCGTTTATCTGATAGGGATATCTATAACTTGCATAACCTTTTGATGCCGGCGAAACATATTCAAAATTAGTAGTATGAATCGCTAAGTCGCTGCTAGTCCATCGTTGTTTTAATCCTGTAAAAATGGTATCGTATAACTTAATTTTATTCATTCCAGTAGCAGATTTCAGTCCGCTTGAAAAGGCATTCAAAGAGAGCGGGGCCTGAGCTACACGCTGTAAAACCTTGGCCCAAACATCTGCTCCATACAACCGCCTTGTCTCTCCTACCATTTGATATCCAAGCTGATAGTAATTCGGAATATAATCTTTGAAGGAACCCAAATAAGCTTTGTCGTAACTGTATCGCTTCTTTTCAACGCTATTGGCCTTGATCTCCATCTCAAATGATGGCACCCTCCCTCTGCCTGATTGACCTAAAACCGTTTCATTTACAACTGCATCACCTTCAAGAAACCAAAAGGGTAAGTAAATGCCGGTAACAATCGCAGCAGCCTGTTCGCCGAGCAAGAATTTAAATATCCCTGGCAACTCTGATTCTATTTTATCAATCTGAATGACATGCCTATACTCATGGATGGCAAGTTGTTCTAACCAATCTTGCGCATACATCTCTTGGTGAGGCGTTGTGAAAAGCTCCATCCGAGCAGGTGCCCAAGCCACTAAACCATTCGAACGCACCGTATTCGTATGTAGGATTACAGAGATCTTTTTTGGTGTATGATGCAGGGTGTTTTCACCGAAGGAATACACCTGATTCAGTAAAGAAGCCATTCGCTGAGCTTTTGTCTCAAAATCTGCTGGATAGATGACTTGAAACTGAGCTGTATTAATTTGCTTCCAATGAATACCTGATGGATCATCACCCAAAACATAGTACTGCGCCACAAGCAAATATGGCATAATCGTGAATAGAAAAAACAGTGAAAAGCGCTTGATGAAAACCATTCTGCAATAGTATTATAAAGGATTACACTGTGATTTCAACCACCTTGAGACACTCGGATTTAAATGCGACTTTAAAGTTTGATAAACTTTTTTATGGTACAAATTAATCCATTTCAACTCAACTGAATTCAACAATGACTTATTAATCAGACGTCTATCAATAGGACAAAGTGTTAAAGTCTCGAATGAATTAAACGAAATACCAAGATTCTCTCCGGCACTCTTGCAGAGCAATATATTTTCGATGCGAATTCCATACTCACCTTCACGATATAAACCGGGTTCATTGGATAGAATCTGACCTACACATAGAGGCTCATTATTGATTTCTGTGCGGATCGTCATGGGTCCTTCATGGACCGACAAGTAGTGTCCAATGCCATGACCCGTTCCATGACCATAATTTAATTTATCTTGCCAAAGACTATTTCTAGCTAAAACATCAAGCGAATGCCCTTTAATACCATTTGGATATACAGCATTCGCAAGATTGATCATCCCCTTCAATACTAGCGTGAAGTCTTTTTTCTGTTTTGCTGAAACCTTACCAATTGCAAGAGTACGGGTGATATCGGTCGTTCCATCGCTATAATGACCACCTGAATCGATCAAAAGAATTCCGTTTTTCCGAATCTCAATGTCGGTATTTGGTGTGGCATTGTAATGCACGATGGCCCCATGGGGACCAAATCCAACAATAGAGCTGAAACTTTCACCTTTGTAGCGGATTTGCTGGGATCTAAATTTCTTAAGTGACTCTGCAATAGACATTTCAGTCATCTTTTCCTTTCCTAACGAGCGGTCTAGCCAATACAGGAAATTGACCATAGCCACCCCATCCCTACGATGAGCAGCTTTCATGCCAGAGATTTCAATCTTATTCTTGATCGACTTTAATTTAGCAATCAATGAAACCCCCTCTATAACAATACTATCATCTAGGAATACATTCATCAAATTTGTATTTATTCGACTGCTATCCAGATAGATAGATTTAGGAATATGACCAGAAAGGTATGCTATTAGCTCTTCATAAGCCACAACCTCTATCCCATCATTTGCTAATTCATGTATCAAAGATTCAGAAATCTGACCTTCAGAAACGAAAAGAATAGCCCTTTTCTGATCTACATAGCCATAACCAGCGAACAATGGCGAGAAGTTATGCACCTCACCCCGAAGATTGAAGGTCCAAGCTAGCTCGTCAAGTGCTGAAATCAGGGTAGCCTCTGCCCCACGACTAGTCAATAAGTGTCTTATCGTTTTGAGCTTTTCTATCCTGTTTTGACCTGAAAAAGAGACCGGATATGAGTAGATTTTCGAATTCTGAACCAGTGGTCTGTTTGACCAAATTAAGTCAACCAGCCCCTCCTTTTCTATCAAAGATATGCCATTCGCAGCAAAATTCATCTTTAATTGACTGTATCCTGAGGCTGAAATTGTGAGACCATCCAGTGCTACGACATCTCCGGAATTAAGCTCATTGATCAACCAATTTTCAATCGATATCGAATCAATCTGACGATCTCTCATTAGTATGATTCCACTATTTTTAAGTTGATCTTCGGCTTGGATAAAATATCTTGAGTCGGTCCAAAGCAAAGCTTTATCTTGAGTCACAACCATCTTGGCATACGAACCAGTGAATCCGCTTAGCCATTTAATAACCTGCCAATGATCAGGTATATATTCGCTTAAATGTGGATCAGTGCCAAGCAAGATCACCGCATTTATATTGGCTTTCTTAATTGCACTTTTAAGTGAGTTAACATTGCTTAAGGCACTCATTTATTATTATTTATATAATATTGAATAATGTTATACATACTTTTAAAGGCTAGGTCATCTTCCTTAATTTCACTTGGAAAAAGATATGTAATATCAGCCACATCATCTGCTGGAACAATCGCATCTAAGTTATCAATTTCGACGATAAAGGTCATATCAAGGGTAAAAACTGTAAATCCAGAGAAGGCATATGAATTAGGAAATGAGCAGATGAATTTTGCTTCTTTGACCTCCACACCCAATTCTTCCTTAATTTCCCGAACCAGAGCATCCTCTACCCTCTCCATGGGCTCTACAAATCCACCTGGCAGATCTAGCATTCCTCTTCCCGGATCGATGGCACGGCGTGTTAGAAGTAATTTTCCTTCTGGATTAAAAATCAGACAAGCCACAGCTGCCGAACTATTTATATAATAAAGAAAGTTACACTCTTCGCACCTAAACGATCTTCCTTGATCCTTGGTATTGAAGTTGTTACATCCACACCGCAAACAGTGCTTAATTACCTCTTTTGGGTGTGTTTTTTGATGATTTAGCACTGGAAAAGCTCTGATTTATGTGATTATTTATTTACTATGGGTGCATTCAATAGCTGCGAAGCCTTCATCCAATCGACTAAAAGGTTAGGCCATTGATCGTGCGGCTTACCTTTTTTCTTCACTCCAAATCCATGGCCACCATCTTTGAAGATATGAAGTTCAGCAGGGACACCTTTAGCTTTTAGGGCAGAGTAAAATTCAATACTATTTTGGGGAACGACCCCTTTGTCATCATCTGCTAAGACTAAGAATGTGGTTGGCGTTTCGGCTGTAACGTGCTGTTCATTAGAGAAATATGCCATTAATTCCGGTGTTTTGTTTTTCCCCATCAGGTTTTCTCCAGAACCAACATGCCCCCATTGCTCATTGAAAGAGATCACTGCGTATACCAATACTGCAAAATCTGGACGACAGCTAAGTTTATTAATTGGATCTTTAGCGTTTGAATCTCCGTTATCGAAATGTGTGGCAGCTGTAGAAGCCAGGTGACCACCCGCAGAGAATCCTGATACGCCAATCTTTTTAGGATCTATCCCCCAAGCTTCTGCATTGTAACGTGCAGTACGGATCGCATGTTGAACATCAAGCAGAGGAATCTCTGAATGACCATAAGGAAGTCTATATTTTATCACAATACCTGCGATACCATTGTGTTGTAAAAACTCAGCATAATCGTAACCTTCGTAGGTTATCGCCTCCATTCCGTAGCCACCTCCTGCACAAATAATTATGGCCGCTCCTGTATTCTTACTTTTTTCAGGCAAATACAAGGTAATTGTAGCTTCAGAGACATATCGAACCATTCCGCCATTATAACGTTCCTCTGGCTTAGGACATTCATTGTTTCCTGGTTGGCCATTGGGCCAGAGCTTTATTTCATTTTGGGCAGTCAGGATCTGAACGCTAAATATTGAAAAGCAAATGATTAAAAAAATGTGTTTCATAAGTCAAGTATTTATTAAAAGTTCGTTGGGATAAAAGTAAAAAATATCGAGTCAAATTTTACCTTTGTCTTTTATAATTCAACAGAATCTATTTAATACCTCTATATTCCGAGACATGAACTTTAAAGTTCTTTGGGAAGGTTTGATGATTGGCTTAGCGGTCTCAGTTCCACTGGGACCTTTAGGGATGTTATGCATCAAACGGACGGTAAATAAAAATTGGAAATCTGGCTTTATCTCTGGATTGGGAATCGCAGCCTCTGATGCAATTTATGCGATCATAGCTGGATTTAGTTTGACCATCATCATCGATTTTATCCACCGTTATGAGATCTACTTCAAAGTCACGGGGGCGACCATGGTTGCGGGTCTTGGTCTCTATATTTTCTTCTCTAATCCTGCGAAGGAGGTCCAAAAGTTCAAACAAAACGGGACTTCTTATCTACAAGACTTCTTTACAGCCTTTTTATTGACGGTTACGAATCCATTATCTGTATTTGTTTTTATTGCAATTTTCTCCAGCTACAGTCTTGCCTTGGGATTTTCAGAACTCTTAGATGCTGGATTAATTGTGGGTGGGATATTTGCAGGAGGAGCCATCTGGTGGTTGATCATCACTGGGTTAGCCTATGGTTTCAAACATAAATTAACCACCGAGACTTTATGGTGGGCCAATAAAATTGTTGGATTTATTATTGTATCCATTGCAATCAGTCTGTTTACACTAATTGCGATCAAAGGAATTTAGCAAGCCATAAGCTTAACTAGTCTTCAAAGGGATAAAGATTAGTTAGGATTTCGACGAACTCATCAGGCACCCTTGCTGGTTTACCCGTTGAAGCACTCATGAAACCAAGCACCACCTCAGCCTCATTGATTAAGTCGCCATTGGCGTTATAGATTTCAGAATACATTCGGAATTTTACTTTAGGAACATCTTTTATAAGTGTTTTAATCACCAATAGCTCGTCGTAAAGAGCCGGTTTGTGGTAAACCACGTTCATGGTCCGAACAGGCAAAATCAGACCGCTATCTTCAATTTCGCGATACGATTTCCAGATTGAGCGGATCATGTCAGTTCGTCCTATCTCATAAAGACGCGGGTAGTTTCCATAATACATATAGCCCATACGGTCTGTATCGCCATAGCAAACCCGATAGTGTGATTCAAAGCTTAGCATAAGTTCTCTGTTTATTAACGCAAGCAAAGGTACTGAATATTCTACTTTAGATAATTACATTCAAATATCTAAAAAATAAAAGCCTGCAAATCATCGATTTGCAGGCTTTTGGTGACCCAGCTGGGGCTCGGACCCAGGACCCCATCCTTAAAAGGGATGTGCTCTACCAACTGAGCTACTGAGTCATCCTCTTAATACCTTTGTTTTTCAAAGGCGCTGCAAAGATAAGGTGTTTTTTAATTTATACAAATCCCAATTAGACAAATTCGCATAAAGATTGGTTTTATTTGTAGTTTTGTTCGGATTAAATGAGGTATTGATTTGCAATACAGAGTGATTAGCATTTAAAATATTTTTTATGAAAGATAAAGTTGTACTGATTACTGGCGCTTCATCGGGTATTGGTCGTGCCTTAGCGCTTGAAATGGCTAGTAGAGGGGCGAAGTTAGCGTTAGGTGCACGTCGCATGGAACAACTTGACGAGTTGAAATCAGCGTTAGTAAACACAGAGGTTTTATGTGTTAAGACCGATGTAGCCATTGAATCAGAGTGTCAGAATTTAATTAATCAGACCGTTGAGAAATTCGGTCGACTAGATATATTAATCAACAATGCAGGAATATCGATGCGATCGATGTTTGAGGCGACCGATTTAGAGGTTATTCGGCGGGTAATGGATGTTAATTTCTACGGAACGGTCTATTGCACCAAGTTTGCTCTCCCCCATCTGTTAGCGTCCAAAGGATCGCTGGTGGGTATTATATCCATTGCTGGATATCTTGGATTACCTGGTCGCACGGGCTATTCGGCTTCTAAATTTGCGGTCCGTGGTTTTTTAGATACCATTCGAATCGAACATTTACATAGTGGATTGCATGTCCTTGTGGCGGCACCAGGCTATACGGCGTCTGAGGTACGCAAATCGGCTTTATTAGCTGATGGCCAACAACAGGGAGAGTCGCCACGCGATGAGCATCAGATGATGAGTGCTGAAAGGTGTGCATATCTGATCGCTCAAGCGATCAAGAAACGGAAGAGGTCGTTGATCATGACCTTAATCGAAGGTAAGTTTTCGGTCTTTTTGAGTAAGTTTTTCCCCTCTTTATTGGATAAGATCACCTATAGTTACATTGCAAAGGAGCCAGACTATCCGCAGAACAGGTCGAAATAGCGCATTGAATAAATAATTCAATCTTATTTGCAACGATCTTTTTGTCCATCCCAAAAATGGGATTATCTTTGCAGGACTTTTCAAACAAGTAAAAATGACTCTGTAGCTCAGCTGGTAGAGCAATTGACTCTTAATCAATGGGTCGAGGGTTCGAACCCCTCCGGGGTCACTTAATAATCAGGGACTTCACTTAAATGTGAGGTCCTTTTTTTGTGCAGTTGTGCGCACAAATGTATGTAACATGCTCCAAATCGGACCCTCGCTCAGTTTAGATAATGTGAATTACAAATCCTTAGTCTGTTAGGCGCGGATTGCAAATCCGCACCAGCGAGAGAGTCCGCATCCTTTTTAACAGAGCTATTTTTGTTAATGGCGAATTGCACTATATTTGCTCGTGAGTTACTCGGAACAAAATTCTGCTATAATCCTTTAACTAATTTAGATACGTTACAATAAATCAAACAATATTTAATCTTTAAGCTATGAAATTTACGGCTATCCTATTCGCAGTCGTTGGCATTCTGCAAGCTGTCAACTTAAACGGTCAGCAAACATCCCCTAATCCTGCCATTAAGGTGAGAGACGGTTATAAATTAACTGTTGTAGAAAATACATTAAAGAACCCTCGATTTATGGTTTTAGATGACCAAGAGACCTTGTATGTCTCAAACCCTGATGATGGGGAGATCAAAACGTTAAAAGATTTAAATAAAGATGGTTATTACGAAACAGTGAAAACCTTTGTCACTAATTATCCATCTGTTCATGGGATGTATTTTTATGATGGATGGCTCTATTTTGCTCAGTCTGGAGCTATATTTCGTGCCATGGACACCGATCACGATGGGGTTGCAGATAAAACAGAGACCGTCATACCAAAAGGTGAGCTTCCTGAAGGTGGTGGTCATTGGTGGCGCCCAATTTTAATTCATAATAACAGACTTTATACCGCCATCGGCTGTTCATCAAATATTGCCGTCGACGAAGGGACCGACAGACAAAAAATTTGGTCATACGACTTAACGGGTAAAGACAAAAAGCTCTTTTCCTCGGGTGTTCGCAATACAGAGAAGTTGTTGATCCGTCCAGGAACGGATGAGATCTGGGGAATGGATCACGGAAGTGATATGTTTGGCGGTAAATTTGAAAAAGGCGCTTCTGTTGGTCAGCCTATTACCGACCTCTTCCCTCCCGATGAGATGAACCACTATGTTCAAGATGGATTTTATGGTCACCCATTCATTGTTGGCAACCGTCTTCCACGTTATGAGTTTATGGACCGGTCAGATATCGCTGAGTTAGCCTCTAAAACAATAGTGCCTGAATGGGGAACAGGATCACATTGGGCTCCTAATGCCATGGTTTTTTATACCGGAAATCAGTTTCCTGCCGAGATAAAAAATGATGCATTTGTGGCATTTCACGGATCATGGAATAGAAGTAAAAAAGCAGGCTACTGCGTAAGTAGAGTACTGTTTGAAAATGGTCATCCTTATGGAGAACTTAAATATGTCGATTTCCTTACCGAGAACGGAAAAGCACTAGGAAGACCTGCTGATGTAATCGTGGCTGGTGACGGATCGCTTCTAATCACCGATGATTCTAACAACAAAATATACAGACTTAGCTATATTGGTAAGAATTGAGCAATCTAGCCCTAAAATAAGTTTATCTGCAGTAGATTAAAATGATTTGTAATTAATTGCAAGGCCAATGATTAAAAAAGAAGGCGCCATTGAATTGTCGATTATAATGCCGTGCCTAAACGAGGCCGAGACATTAGAGATCTGCATTGCAAAGGCGAAAAAATTCTTTCACGAAAATAAGGTATCAGGAGAGGTAGTTATTGGCGATAATGGAAGCACCGATGGTTCCATTGAAATAGCCACAAGAAACGGAGCAGTGGTGGTTCATATCGAGGAAAAAGGGTATGGTGCTGCAATCATGGGAGCCATCAAAGCATCAAAAGGCAAATACATCATCATGGGTGATGCCGATGATAGCTACGATTTCTCAAACCTGATGCCTTATGTCTTAAAATTACGAGAAGGATACGATCTTGTAATGGGCAATCGGTTCAAAGGTGGCATTTCAAAAGGGGCGATGCCTTTCTTGCATAAATATCTTGGTAACCCAGTGCTCTCATTCATTGGACGACTATTTTTTAAAATTAAAATCAAAGATTTTCATTGTGGATTAAGAGGATTCAGATCAGATAGCATTCAAAAGCTTGAGCTTCGCACTACTGGAATGGAATTTGCCTCTGAAATGGTGGTGATGTCAAGTATTTTCAAGTTTAAAATTGGCGAAGTACCCACCACATTAACTAAAGACGGGAGAAGTCGACCTCCCCACCTACGAACATGGAGAGACGGATGGAGACATTTGAAATTCCTGCTGATGTATAGTCCGAAATGGCTGTTCTTTTATCCAGGCTTGGTGCTATTTACAATCTCAACCCTTTTGTTTGTAACAATTGGCCTAAACCCTATTCATACCAAGCAGCTAACCTTCGATGTTCACACCCTCACCTATTGCGGCGCAGGAATAATATTGAGTTTTCAGTTGCTGAGTTTTTCGTTTCTGAGCAGAATTTACGCCATTAATCAAGGACTGATACCGGTTCGGAAGAAGTTCGTTGATATTTTTAAGTTTTTCAATCTCGAAAAAGGACTAATTACTGGTTTACTCATTTTCTTAGTCGGTTTCGCTTTAAGTCTGAACTTTTTCTTAAGCTGGAAGCATGAGAATTATGGGGCTATCACTGACCTAAGTGCATCATTTAGGGTTTTGATTCCATCGATCGTAATGATCATCATTGGGATTCAGACTATTTTTCTAAGTTTCCTACTGAGCATAATTGGAACGATACAGAAAATTAAATTCTTAGAGGAGTGAGAATATTAACCGACTCCTTGATCACATTAATTCGCTGATCATTTTTCATGACTAAAAAATTACAAAATATAGTGCTTCTGTTACTCCTTCTGCTTGGAGTAATATTAACCTATTCAAACCATTTCAGCAACCCTTTTGAATTTGATGATAGTCATCAAATTGTGGATAATATTTACATCCGACATTTAGACAACATCCCATCCTTTTTCAAGGACGCCTCTACCTCATCTTCTTTAGACACTCATCAAACTTATAGGCCAATCACCATGGCTTCTTTGGCTATTGACTATCGCCTTGGCAATGGATTGAACCCGTTTTATTTTCACTTAAGTACCTTTATCTGGTTCTTAGTCCAACTGGTCATCCTATTTTTTCTATTCCGCCAAATTCTGTTCAAGGTCACTCAACATAAATGGTCAGACTATATTGCGATTTTTATAGTAGCCTTATATGGCCTTCACCCTGCGCTTGCCGAAACGATCAATTACATCTATCAGCGAGGCGATTCGTTATCCACGTTATTTGTCGTGGCTGCATTCTATATCTATATCGCCTTTCCAGAGAAGCGGAATAAATATCTTTATCTAATTCCAGCTTTAATTGGAATCCTAGCCAAAGAGCCAGCTACGATGTTTGCTCCTATCCTATTTTTCTATGTCTTACTTTTTGAAACTAAAAACTCGCTATACGATATCTTCACCAAGAATGGATGGTCTGTAATTCTCACAGTGTTGCGCCAAACCTTGCCAGCTTTCATTGTGTGTGGCTTGGCCGGTATCTTGGTGATCAAAATGCAAAGCTCTGCCTTTGAGACGGGTGGAAGTTCACGATTGAATTATCTCATCACCCAACCATGGGTTTTGTTCCATTATTTCTTCACGTTCTTTATCCCGACAAACTTATCGGCCGATACCGATTTGCCGGCATTTTCAAATCTCTTTGAGGAACGGATTTACGCTGGCCTAGCCTTTGTATTAGCACTGCTTACAGTCGCATTTAAAACCTCACAAAAAGAGGAGACTAAGCCAATAGCATTTGGTATCCTGTGGTTTTTTATCGCCTTGATACCAACGTCTAGCTTAGTGCCACTGGCAGAAGTTACCAATGATCACCGGATGTTTTTCCCATTCGTAGGATTGGCATTAAGCGTTGGATGGACGATCGGGATTTTTATCATCAAACGAGAATCAAAGATAGATTCAAATCCACTTTATAAATATGGAATCATTGCGGTTGGATTTATTATTCTTACCGCATTTTCTGCAGGAACAGTGCAGCGCAACAAAGTGTGGCATTCAGCTGAGAGCCTCTGGTACGACGTGACTGTAAAAAGTCCAACCAACGGAAGAGGATTAATGAACTATGGTTTAACGCAGATGGAATTAGCGAAATACGATGTCGCATTGGATTATTATACCAGGGCATTAGTCTATGCTCCCTATTATTCGAATCTGTTTATAAACCTTGCGATCGTTAACAATGCGCTGAATAAAACCGATGAAGCTCAGGTCTATTATAGAAAAGCAATTCAGTATTCACCAAAACATCATACTGTTTATTACTATTATGCCAAATTTCTTTTAGAAAAAGGTCGCATTGAAGAGGCAAAAACAAATGGTGAAATTGCCTTATCATTAAGTAAAGCAGATATGAATACCAGGCATTTATTAATGGAGATCTATCTGAGATCTAATGAAGGGGTGAAATTAGATGATTTGATTACAGATACGCAAACGATTGTCCCGAATGATCCAATCATTAACGCCCTGCTCCTAGCTGCTAAGAACAAGCCATTAACAGCCGCTAAACCACAAACTCAATCGATTAATAAAAATCAGGTGTTGAATAATGCCATCAATCTTAGCTTAGATTATTTCAATCAGAAACAATTTGAGAAATGTATTGCGGCGGCTCAAAAGGCGCTTGAGATAGATCCAACTAATAAATTAGCCTACAACAATATTGGCTGTGCCTTCAAGGAGCTTAAGGAGTGGACAAAAGCCATCGATGCATTTAACAAGGCCTTGCAGATCGATCCAGCGTTTGAGCGGGCACGAAGAAATCTTGAGCTAACCAATCAACTGAGGTCAAAAAAGGCAAATTAAGGGGAATGGGATGCTTGTCAAGTGCAAATAAAAAGAGCGCTGTGTAACATTTACACAGCGCTCTTTTTTATAAATTATGAAGCTACTAACTTCTAGTTGATATATTCGCTCAGCCACTTACCCAGTTTTTTGCGGGTGAAGAATATACGGCTTTTAACGGTTCCTAATGGGAGATCAAGTTTATCG
The DNA here is from genome assembly GCA_026391295.1 of Bacteroidia bacterium. Lineage (GTDB taxonomy): Bacteria > Bacteroidota > Bacteroidia > Bacteroidales > Prolixibacteraceae > JAAFHB01. The sequence continues at coordinate 14,037 of JAPLDS010000062.1, forward strand.
GCTATCTCTTTATACTTATAACCGCTTAGAAAGAGCTGAAATGGCTCGCGAAACTCTGGTTCAAGCATATCAATCTTCTTGTAGATCTCTTTCTCTGCATGAATAGAATCGGCTGCTGGCGAATAATCGTCTTTCGAAAACGACATCTGCAACATATGAGATGAGCTCTCAAGGGTAGTCTTAGCCTTTACATTGCGACGGTAATCATTGATGAAGGTATTTTTCATGATGGTATATACCCAGGCCATCAAATTGGTGTCGGCTGAAAACTTATCTTGATAAGTTAAGGCCTTCAAATAAGTCTCTTGAACTAGATCATGTGCTTTGTCAGAATCACTAGTTAAGCTTAAGGCAAAATAATACAATTTATTATGAAGACTTGTCAAAGAATCTTGGAATTGCGACTGTGTCATACTTAATTAAGCCAATTATTTGTTTCAATTACTAAACGACTCCTCAAAGGTATTAAAGAGAAGATGAATAAGCAACTAGGAATCAATTTCAAAGCTCCAGTTTGAAACATTATATTGATTCATTCTAAATAAGAAAATGCTAATTACCAATCCGACAATACGCTCCAACGATATCCGAAATGGATTATAAATTAGAGGAAACCTAAAAAAATATTTTTTTTAACATAATTGAAAGATCTCAAATGTTAAATACCTGACATTTAGCAGTTTTAAGCATCATTTTGCGACGATAAAAATCTCAAATCAGAACGGTTGGATCGACGAACAAAACCTTGCGCACTTGCTGCTCCAGACAGATTAGTTGAGTGTCTAATACAAAATATATATCTTTAGCTAAAATATGGGATTTATATATAAAGTATTACTAGAGCTAACCTACATAAAACTAAGTCAGCTAATAGTTTAAAATATAAATCTAGAATATCTTAACCTTTACAATTCCATTATGCAACCAATCCGTATCGCAGTAATTGGTCTCGGCTATGTAGGACTTCCGCTCGCTCGGCTTTTTGCTGCCAAATATCCAGTCATTGGTTTCGATTCGAATCATAAAAGAGTCGAAGAACTAAACCTCGGCAATGACCATACCTTAGAAGTTGAAGAGCAGCTTTTAAAGGCCACTATTGTCTCTTCTAATCCAATTGATGCGGGTGTAAATGGTTTGTTCTGCTCCTATAATGCTGTGGATCTTAAGGATTGTAATTTTTACATCGTCACCGTTCCTACCCCAGTTGATAAAAACAACAAGCCTGACTTAACACCTCTTTTATTAGCGACCGAGACAGTAGCCAAGGTTATTTCAAAAGGTGATATTATCGTTTACGAATCAACTGTTTATCCTGGAGCCACTGAAGATGACTGCATTCCAGTTATTGAACGTGTATCTGGCTTACGCTATAACATCGATTTCTTTGCTGGTTATAGCCCTGAGAGAATTAATCCAGGAGATAAAGAGCATACGGTTGAAAAGATTCAAAAGATCACCTCTGGGTCAACACCCGAAATAGCTGAACGTGTAGATCAGATCTATCGTACAGTTATTCTGGCTGGCACCCACAAGGCGGCAAGTATTAAAGTGGCAGAGGCTGCAAAAGTGATTGAGAATAGTCAGCGTGATATCAACATTGCCTTTGTGAATGAGTTAGCTAAGATATTTAATGCCATGGACATTGACACACAAGATGTTTTAGAGGCGGCTGGAACAAAATGGAATTTCCTCTCGTTTAAACCTGGATTAGTTGGAGGTCACTGTATTGGAGTAGATCCTTACTATTTAGCCCAGAAATCGCAAGAGGCGGGCTATCATCCAGAGATTATCTTGGCTGGAAGAAGACTCAACGATGGAATGGGAAAATATATTGCCACTGAAGTGGTCAAACTAATGATCAAGAATGAGATCAAGGTGAACAAATCTAAAGTTCTTCTTTTAGGGATAACGTTTAAGGAAAACTGCACAGATATTCGAAATACCAAAGCCATTGATATCTACCACGAACTTAAAAGTTATGGCATAGCTGTTGATATTGTTGATCCTTGGGCTTCTAAAGACGAGGTGAAAGCAGAATATGGCCTTCCGTTAGGATCAAAAGTAGATGAGCAGATGAATTACAGCGCTGTGATCCTAGCAGTGGCTCACCATCAATTTAAATCACTTGATCTAAAGCAATTTAAAGATAAAGGAGCCATTATTTACGACGTAAAAGGGATCTTGCCACGTGATCTGATCAACGCTCGCCTTTAGGATCTAATCAAGCTTACTACAATTCAATAGCGTTTGGAAATTAATCCATTTCCAAAGGTACATCGTGTAATTCCCACCATGGAAGTCCATGCAGATTAAGCTGCTTCATAAATGGATCAGGATTAAACTCTTCCACGTTAAACACGCCTGGTTTTTTCCACTCACCTGTTAGGAACATCATAGCCCCAATCATTGTTGGAACACCAGTGGTGTAGCTAACTGCCTGTGTACCTGTTTCGGCATACGCAGCTTCATGACTGCAATTGTTGTAGATATAATAGGTCTTTTTCTTCTTATCTTTAATCCCCTTGATCCGGCAACCGATCGAAGTTTCACCAATGTAGTTCGCCCCTAATTCCTCAGGTGCTGGCAAAACAGCTTTTAGGAACTGAATTGGAACGATCTCTTTTCCTTCGTACATAATAGGTTTAATTCCGGCCATTCCAATATTTTGAATCACACGAAGGTGTGTAAGATATTCTTGTCCAAAAGTCATCCAGAACCGAGCTTTTTTCAAGGTTGGAAAATTTTTAACCAACGACTCAAGCTCCTCGTGATAGATCACATAAGACTCACGCTCACCAATATGAGGATACGTAAGGGCCTTATGAATTTCGTGGGGCTCAGTAACTACCCAAGCTCCATTTTCCCAATATTTTCCCTTTTGAGTCACCTCTCTGATGTTGATCTCAGGATTGAAATTGGTCGCAAAAGCTTTTCCATGATCACCGGCATTACAATCGACGATATCGAGGTATTGAATCTCATCGAAGTGATATTTAGCAGCCCAGGCTGTAAAGACACTAGTCACTCCAGGATCGAAACCACATCCTAAGATGGCAGTAAGACCGGCTTTTTTAAAGCGATCTTGATAGGCCCATTGCCAGCTATATTCAAATTTTGCTTCATCTTTGGGTTCGTAATTGGCAGTATCGAGGTATGAAACACCCGTCTCCAAGCAAGCATCCATGATGGTCAAGTCTTGATAAGGCAGCGCTACGTTAACCACCAAGTCAGGTTTGAACGACTGAATCAAGGCCACCAATTGAGGCACCTCATCCGCATCGACTTGAGCAGTCTGAACTCTATTATTTCCGATACGAGCTGCAATAGCATCGCATTTCGACTTTGTACGACTTGCCAGCATAATTGAAGTGAAAACTTCAGGTAATCCAGCCATTTTATGTGCGACCACAGTTCCAACGCCGCCTGCACCAATAATTAATACTCTTCCCATTTAATGATCCGAATGAATAGAATTATACATTGAAATATCTTATGCAAAATAACTATATTTTTCAGTGTCTTTTATGATTTATTATTAAAAGAAAATTAATTTGTACTTTTAAAAACCTAACAATCTAAATTTTCAAGCAACCGATTCTGAATCAGTAATATTCAAAAGTGAAATGATCTTCATTGCAAATTAATTTAACCTTCGTGAAACGTTATCTATTCTGTCTGATAGCCTTTTTTATTGTATCAAAAAGCTATTCGCAAACGACTAATTCTACATTTATTAGAACTCAAAAGCCATGGACCTATTGGTGGTGGCAAGGGAGTGCTGTGGATTCAGCGGGGATTAAGAATCAGTTGCAACAATTCAAGCTGTCTGGTTTAGGAGGTGCTCATATCATCCCTATTTATGGCGTGCGAGGAGAAGAATCACATTTCTTACCATTCTTAGGAAAAGATTGGCTGACAATTTTTAAATATACCTGCGAAGAGGCCAAGAAGCTTGAGTTGGGAATCGACCTATCCAATGGTACGGGTTGGCCATTTGGTGGACCTAAGATAACCAGCGAAGAGGCACCAAAACAACTGGTATTTACCGAGCTCCAATCAAATGACACTTTAAACATCAAAAAAGCATTCGGAAAAAATACTTTCTCAACAGCTCAAATTTTTAAAATAGATGCGAATGGAGTCTATACTGCATTAACTGTTAGTCAATTGCACGAACTGGCTAACACAAGTCCGAACCCTAAAATACTTTTGATAACGTACGAATCAACCAACCAGAAAGTTAAGCGAGCAGCACCTGGTGGCGAAGGACTTGTGGTCGATCATTTTGATCCGAAGGCTATGTCGCGATATCTTGGCTTGTTTGATTCAACGTTGTTTGCTAGTTCATCAAAAGCTCCTCTCCGAGCACTCTACAACGATTCCTATGAAGTGTTTGGCGCCAATTGGTCCACTGATTTCTTTAAGGTCTTTAAACAACAGCATCACTATGATTTAAAAGATATTACCTATGTATTAAGTCCGAATTACCCTGCAGGAATTCAGAAGGAGAAAACCATGTCGGATTACAGAGAAACATTATCCTCGATGTTATATGCAACAGAATCTGTCTGGGCAAAATGGGCCGAGACCCATAACGTTTCGACACGTTACCAATCGCATGGAGCACCTGGTAATCTGCTTGACCTCTATGCCCTATCGACCATTCCAGAGACCGAATCTTTTGGGAGCAGCAGTTTTAAGATCCCATTAGTGCGTGTGGATCCCGACTATCAAGAGAAAAATTTCGGAAGGCCATATCCTTTAATCTTTAAACTAGCCTCCTCCCCTGCCCATTTATTAGGAAAACAGCTTATTGCATCAGAGACTTCGACGTGGCTAGGAAACCATTTCAAAGTTGCCCTATCACAAATAAAGCCTCAGATTGACGAACTATTTATTGCTGGTATCAACCATATTATTTATCATGGAACGACCTATTCTCCCCCGTCGGAACCATTCCCAGGTAGACTTTTTTACGCCTCTACAAATTATGGTCCGTCGGCTCATTTTAGAAATGAACTCCCACTACTAAACCACTATATTTCAATATGTCAGCAGCAATTACAAAACTCAGTTCCTGACAATGAGATTTTGGTGTATATGCCAATCTACGATTTCTGGTCTAATATCAAAGAACCACTTTTATTCCCCTTTACTGTTCACCATTCTGACAAATGGTTCTTGCAGAATAAATTTGGACAATTAGCGGATCGGTTATGGAATTCAGGCTATAGTTTTGACTATATATCTGATCTACAGCTTAGCAAGTTGAAATACAATTCAGATCGCTCAGTCTCAATTGGGAAAATTAAATATCAAGTGATTGTTGTCCCTACCACCACTAACATCCCACTGGAAACTTTAAACCAACTTTTAGCACTATCTAAACAAGGGATAAAAGTTATTTTCCAGGATAGGTTGCCACTTTCGTTGCCAGGAAATGGTCGAAACGAAGAGCAAAAACAATTTGATCAAGCCAAAGAGCTTTGTCTGGTTAGTAAAAACATAGTAGTTGGTGATGTGAGTAGTGCTTTAAATATGATTAATATCAAGCATGAAACACTCTCTTCAGCAGGATTAAATTTTATTCGATCGAAAACAAAAACTGGCCTTTCCTATTTTATCACCAATCTTTCGAACCAGTTTCAGTGCGACACGATAACTCTTTCTGCTTCTGCAGAGTCATTAGAATACTTTAATCCACTGACTAATGTGCGTGGACTAATCGCATTTAAAACAGTTGATAAGACCATCAAAACCAAACTCTATCTACCCCCTGGAAGTTCTTGTTTCTTGAATACATTCAGTAAGTCAAAAGTTGAAAACGAATATCATTTTCCGGTTAACTCCAAATCGAATCTAGAGCTAACCAATTGGAGTGTTAGCTTTAAGGAAGGTGCGCCATTTGTTCCAACGACAACGTTTAATCCGAAAGAGCTTACAAGCTGGACTGCTTGGCAAGACTCAACACTTAATTGGTATAATGGTTATGGAAACTATCAGACAACCATCACCTTACCAGAGGCTTGGAAGCAATATAAAGGGGTTTATCTAAAAATAGAAGATCTACGCGAGACAGCCAACATAAATCTAAATGGCGTCGATTGTGGCACCATCTGGGCAGTGCCATTTGAGATTTTTATTCCTATCGTTAAGTTTAAGATTGGTCAACCTAACAGGTTTATATTAAAGGTTAGAAACCTATCAGCCAATCAGGCAAGGTATTTGGATACTTATGGAGTTAACTGGAAACATTTTTATGATGCGAACATCGTAGACATCACTTATCGGCCTTTTGATGCCTCAAAATGGAAACCAGTTGAATCAGGAATAATTGGAAAAGTTAAGCTTGTAGCTATTGAGTAAGACTAGTCGATAAATCGTTTAGTGAGATCACCGTAGGCATCGATACGTCGATCGCGCAAGAAAGGCCACCAACGACGCACACCTTCTGATCGGGCTAGATCTAGGTCAACGATTAGATTGGCCTCATGATCTTGAGAAGCCACTGCAAGTAGTTCGCCCTGAGGACCTGCCACAAAACTATTTCCCCAGAATGTTATGCCATTGGTTTGTCCAGAAGGATCTGGTTCATGACCTGTCCTGTTTACACTGACCACCGGTAGTCCATTCGCTACGGCATGACCGCGCTGAGAGATAACCCATGCTTCCAGCTGACGACTTTTCTCCTCGTCAAGATCAGAAGATTCAAATCCAATGGCAGTTGGATAGATCAGGATATCGGCTCCTGCTAATGCCATTAAGCGTGCCGCCTCAGGATACCATTGATCCCAGCAAACCAGCACTCCTAATTTCCCAACTGAAGTCTGAATAGGCTTAAAACCAATATCACCGGGTGTAAAATAGAATTTCTCATAGTAAGCAGGGTCATCGGGGATATGCATCTTGCGATATTTACCTGCGATGGTGCCATCTTTTTCAAATACGACTGCTGTATTGTGATAAAGACCTGCTGAGCGCTTTTCAAATAGTGAGGTAACTAATACTATCTGATGCTTCTGGGCCAAGGCTCCGTAAAAATTTGTCGATTCACCTGGAATAGTCTCTGCAAGATCAAATTTTAATGGATCTTCAGTCTGACAAAAATAGACCGAATTATGAAGTTCCTGTAAAACGACAAGCTCTGCCCCTTGCTCTGCACAATGGGCAATATTTGAAGCTAATTTTAGTTTATTGGCTTCAATATCTGAGCTATTTTCTTGTTGTATCAAGGCTACTTTCAACATATTAGGAGCTATTAAATCTATAATTTGTTTAGATATGATTTCAGTTACAAAAATAGTAATTATTAAATGTCATCCTTGATTATGCCTATGGGAAATTGCATGGTGACACAATGCAATGAGCCATGTTGTTTGATCAATGGCCGACAATCGATTCCTATGATTTCTCGATCAGGGAAGGCCAGTTTTAAGATTTCTGCAGCCTGTTTATCTTTAGGTGAATCATAAAATGGGACTAAGACGGCCTCGTTGATAATCAAAAAGTTTGCATAGGTAGCTGGCAATCGATCGCCTTGATCATAAACTTCATCTGCCATGGGTAGGGCAAGTAGTCGATATGGCTTCTGATCTAGTGTTCTAAAGGCCTTTAATTCAGCTACCATTAGACTTAACTGCTCAAAATGTTCATCATTAGGATGATCACATTTGACATAAGCGATCGTTTCAGCATTGCAAAACCGAGCTAAGGTGTCGATATGACTATCGGTATCATCACCAGCAAGGTAGCCATGGTCTAGCCAAAGAATTTGTTTTAATCCAAAGATTGATTTTAGCTGATTTTCTATGTTCGATTTAGACAGATGTTCATTTCTATTTTTCGACATTAGACAGGCACTAGTAGTAAGCAATGTCCCTTCCCCATCAGACTCAATACTTCCGCCTTCTAGAATAAAATCTAGATAGTCGATATACTTTACATCATTGGCAAAAACACCATTTTTAAAGAGTTTTGCTGTTATTTCATTGTCTTGATTGGCTGAAAATTTCTTTCCCCAGCCGTTGAAAGAGAAATCATAGAGTGTAAGGTTATCATCCTGAATAACCGTTATGGCACCATGATCGCGCGCCCAGGTATCATCAGAAGAGATCTCTTGAAATAGGATATTTTTATGATTGCAGTGTACCAATTTTTGACGCAGCTTATTTTGATCTGGGCACACTATCAACACCTTCTCATATCTTGAAATTGCCTCAGTGATCTGAACAAAGCAACCTTCAACTTCCTCGAGCATATCTGCCCAATCGGTCTTTTCGTGAGGCCAAGTCAGTAAAACTGCGCTTTGAAGCGCCCATTCAGGTGGCAAAATAATCTGTGTCGTATTCATAGTCCGAAGGTCTTATGACCCTTAATTTTGTTTTATTGCACCCAAGACATCTCTTAGGAATCCATTGAAATCAAATCCATCATCCATAAATCCTAAACGTACCAAGACAATATTTCGTGAAGGGATGATAAAGATTTTTTGTCCACGATGACCGCTACAAAAGTACATATCTTCAGGAGCATCGCCATATCGTTTTGAAGCATTAAGGTAGAACTGAGCACCATATTTACCCCCTGACGCTTTTGCTGGTGTTCGCGTATAGTTCACCCAGCCAGCAGGAAGGATGGTATCGCCTCTCCACACTCCATCGTTGTAATAGAGCAATCCAAATCGGGCCCAGTCACGGGCCGTAGCATAGCCATACGAAGAACCTACGAAAGTTCCGGCAGCATCTGTTTCAATAAAAGCTGAGGACATACCAATTTTATTAAATAGCTCTTTGTATGGAAAATCATGATATTCCTGATCATTTCCAACTGAAGTGCGTAGAATTCCAGATAAGATATTCGTGGTGCCTGATGAATATTTCCACTCCGTGTCAGGTGCTTTTTCATACGGTTCGCTAATCGCTTTCTGATAGCAATCATCTGATCGGTAGAGCATGGTCGTTACCGATGAGACATCCTCGTAGTTCTCATCCCATTTCAATCCACTACTCATATGCATCAAATCACTGATGGTGATATCGCGTCGACGGTCATTAAGCCACTCTTTAATAGGTGCCGTTGCATTCACATTCAGCCGATGTTGTTTCGTTAAAATTCCAGCCATCGCATTAGTTATGCTTTTTGTCATAGACCATCCCCAAAGTTTACTTTCGACATTGATCCCCATTTCTGAAGAATATTTCTCAGCAATTAGTTCACCTTTATAGAGCACAACAACGGCGGCTGTGAGTCGAGGATCAGTATCTGGCGATCCAAATGCTGCGTTGATCGCATTTTTAAGTTTCAGCGTATCGACTTCAGCATATCCAGTATCTTTGCGAAGATCTCCAGCTGGCCAGGGAGTACGCCACACATTTGGTTTTTTAACAATCGAAGGAGTGAAGCTTAAGTGCTGTAATTCCTGAAGCGAATGATCGCCAATCAAGCAAGCGCCATAGCCTTCGCGATACACCGCAGTTTGTTTCGCAAGTCCGAAAAAGGAGGTCGTAACAGATTTACTGACATAATCGATTTTACTTGAAGTATATTTCATGATTGAATACCGAAGGTCAATCGATTGCACCAGTTGAGGATCCCTATTTAATTTAAATACCGCAGTAGCCATCGTTTTTGCGCCATAACCGGTAGCAATATACAATTTAGGATAGTTTGAACTTCCAATAAGATAAAGTCCGAATAGCACAATCAGTGAAATAATAAATTTTAGCCTAAACATCTATCATTAATTAAATTACGGATTAATAGTTAGCAATTTAATTGAACTTCAATAAAAAGGAATTGCACTAAATTACCGCAACAAAATTAATAAATGAATTGAACATGAACACTGAATAGATCTAAGTTGACTAGGACTACTTATGAATACTAGAATTCTTGAACATAAAAATAGGTTTAAGAAGAAGAAATTTATCATAATTCAACTAGTTATCTTAAAATAAAAGATTAAAAGAGTTAGTTTTGATCTGTACAGAATTCTAGATAAAACCTAGAAAATGTTCAACTGTCTAAGTCATGAAAAATAGTCCGAAGACCAATTCTGCTATAATACCAATACCTCCTTCGCAGCCAGCAAGTCTAGCTGATCAGGAAAACCTGGCACTGAAAAATTTTCTGGAGGGTTTACTTGGCATTTCAGTTCAGCCGAGTGAATCATTGGATAAAGATCTCGTTTTGGACTCCTTATCAAAGATCAGTCTAATTGATTTTATCGAAAAAACCTTTGGAATCACAAAAACATATGATCAGCTAACAGAATTTTCCTCAATTGAAGAGTTAGCCAATTTCCTTCACCTGAATAAAAAGTTCTACCGTAAAGAGGAGATCAGCTGGATCACTGATTTAAAAAACAAATGGAATTTTCAGATTCCGAAATCCTCTTTCTTGTTTTTACTAAAACTAATCGTTTTCACAGTAAAAAAAGCGACCTCGATAGTTTATACACTTCAGTTTAAAGGGCTTGAACATATCCCAGATGGTCCCTGTTTTTTTGCCGCTAATCATCAAAGCAAATTGGACGCGTTTTTAATCCTCTCTTATTTAGACAAGCAGACTATTCGTGACACGTATGCCTATGCAAAAAAGCAGCATATCAAAGGGTTTATCCAACGCTACCTAGCGAGCAGATGTAATGTTATTGTGGTGGATTTAAACTATGAATTAAAAGAGTCTATTCAGAAGCTTGCTGAAGTTGTTAAGCAGGGCAAAAAAGTTTTAATATTCCCTGAAGGGACAAGGACTTTAGATGGTGAGCTTGGACCATTCAAAAAGACGTATGCTATTTTAAGTGCGGAATTGAGTATACCGGTTGTCCCAATAGCTATTTCAGGTGCTTATAGTCATGGTTCGAAAAGGGATAAAAAGAATAAAAACTCCAAAATAATGGTTGAATTTCTACCCGTAATTCAAGCTAAGGGGTTATATCCTGACCAGATAAATAATTTAGTTCGACAAAGTATCCTAAATAACCTATCCAAATAGGATTTTAAATACTCATATTTAATTAGTTAGCATTTAGAATTCGACTCTTTTTGAGAACGAATGCTTCTATAGCCTATTTTTATCTGTTTTTTTTTCTATTTTCGTGAGATAAAATAGAGCTAGTCTAACTTAACGTAAGTCCAATTGCCTATTTTTCATAACTAA
>JAPLDS010000062.1:25266-38054 GCA_026391295.1 Bacteroidia bacterium
ACTAAACGAATCATTAACTAAGGTACTATTGTGAAGTAGCACCTAATTTGTCCTAACCTACTATATGGAAAGAAGAAACTTTTTAAAGAGCTCAGCGCTTTCGACTGCTGGGCTATTAATCGCCAACGATTTATTTAGCAAACCTAAGGGTCCTGTTTATGGTCATAATGAGATGACCTATCATTTAAACAAAGAGTGGGGAGCCTTGAATCCGAAGAAAACTCCAGTTAATGATTGTCATGAGATGGTGCAAAATGCCAAAGGACATATTATGTTACTCACTAATGAAACCAAAAACAACGTCATAATCTATAATAAAAGTGGTCGTTTAATTGATACTTGGGGTAAAGATTTCCCTGGCGCTCACGGATTAACAATTCAGCACACAGGTAAAGAGGATTTATTATTCATCACCGATACGAATCGGCATCAAGTATACAAGACTACCATCGATGGGAAAATATTGTTTACCATTGATGCACCAGCAGACCTTCCAGCATACAAAAAGAATACAGCCTTTGTACCTACAGAAACAACGGTATTAGAGAATGGGGAGTTTTACATTGCTGATGGTTATGGAGCACAGCACATTCTTCATTACGATGCACATGGTCGTCTATTAAATTCATTTGGTGGCAGAGGAGCTGGAGATGAGCACTTTGATAATGCACATGGTATTTGTGTAGATTATCGCAACCCTACTCCTACTTTAATCATTACAGATCGGACGCGAAATGCATTTAAGAGATTCTCGTTAGATGGAAAGCTCCTTGAGATCATTCATTTACCCGGAGCTTGTGTTTGCAGACCGGTTATTAAAGGTGATTATTTATATGCAGCAGTACTTCGATCACCTTCCTTATCAAATGAAAAATCGGGGTTTGTAACCATCTTAAACAAAGAAAACAAAGTTGTTTCGAATCTTGGAGGGTCAGCGCCAGTATATGTAAACAATGAATTAACTCCTCTTTCTCAAACAGAAAAAATATTCATTCACCCGCATGATGTTTGTGTTGATGATGAGGGAAGTATTTATGTTGCACAGTGGGCCTCAGGCAAAGTATATCCATATAAATTTACAAAAGCATAAATATGCAAATCCCCAAAAAATATATCCCCTCCGCAAAAGTTGGGGGACTAATTCTGATCCTAGCAATTGGGCTGTTTGTCATTTTAAAGATTCAGCGTGATAGTTTTGAGAATCAAGTATCTTATAATAGAAATATCCGACCACTCCTTTCTGATAAGTGTTTTGCTTGTCATGGACCAGATGCGAACAAGCGTAAAGCGGGTCTTCGATTAGATCAGCAAGCCGGAGCTTACGCCGAACTTAAAAAGAACAAAGGTCATTATGCCATTGTTCCTGGTGATCCAGATAAGAGTGAGATCATTAAAAGAATGGAGTCGACAGATCCTGAAATGGTAATGCCTATTCCTTCTAGCCATTTGCTCAAACTTACTAAAGAGGAAGTATCACTCTTTAAGCAATGGATCAAAGCAGGTGCTAAATATGAAAAGCACTGGGCTTTTGTTCCACCAGTAAAAGCGGCAGTTCCTGATGTAAGCAAGAAAAACTGGTCGAAAAATGAGATTGATAATTTCATTTTACAAAAGCAAAAACAAAAAGGGTTAAGTCCGAATGACCAGGCTTCTCGTGAGACTTTAATTAAACGTGCCTTTGCTGATATCACCGGATTACCTCCTACCGTCCAAGAATTAAATCGTTGGAACACGATTGCAGATAAAGATTGGTACAGCCAACTTATTGACTCCGTCTTTAAAAAACCTGCCTATGGTGAGAAAATGGCTATCTTATGGTGCGATTTAGCTCGTTATGCCGATTCATTTGGATTCCAAGATGACAACATCAGATCGCAATGGCCCTGGAGAGATTGGGTTATTCATGCGTTCAACAGCAATATGTCTTATGAAAAATTTATAACCGATCAAATTGCTGGGGATTTATTACCGAAAGCGACGAAAGAAAATATCTTAGCCACTGGATTCTTCCGGAATCATAAATACACTGAAGAAGGTGGAATTATTCCTGAGGAGTATCGTGTTTCATATAACGTCGATAAAACTCGAACTTTTGGAAAGGCAATTTTAGGTGTGACTATTGAGTGTGCTCAATGTCATGACCACAAGTATGACCCATTTTCAAACAAGGATTACTACCAGCTTTATGCGTTTTTCAACATCAGCAAAGAAAAAGGTTTTGAAGGTGACGTAGGTTCATCTACTCCTGCGAAAACACCAAAGTTGTTTATCAATCACGACGAGGTGAAAAATAGTATGCCTTATCTAAGCCCGAATGACACGAGTGCCATTCAGGTCTCAGTTATGGCCGATGACTCTCTTAAAAAGCCAACTTACATCTTAAGCAGAGGTCGTTATGATGCACCAACAGAAGTAAAAGTTAACCCGATAGCATTAGAATCAATCATGCCTTATGACACAATGAGCTATGCTCAAAACAGACTAGGGCTGGCTCAATGGACTATGAATAAAAAGAATCCGTTGACTGCTCGTGTGTTTGTAAACTTCATTTGGCAAGAGATCTTTGGGAAAGGTATTGTTAAAACATCTAGTGATTATGGATTACAGGGTGAATTACCTTCACATCCAGAGCTATTAGACTGGTTAGCTGTTGACTTCATGGATCACAACTGGGATATCCAATATCTGATCAAAAAAATCATGACCAGTGGAACCTATTGCCAGTCTAGTGAAGTGAGCAAAAGTCAATTAGAGCAAGATTCTGAGAACATCTATTTATCAAGAGCTCCACGAATGAGATTTAAGGCAGAGCTAGTTCGCGACTGGATACTTAGTAGCAGTGGCTTATTAAGTCGTCGTATTGGTGGACCAAGTGTTAAACCATATCAGCCTAAGGGCGTTTGGGAGAGTACAACCTCAGGAAGAGGTGTCTTGGCAAGTTATAAGCAAGATCATGGCGAGGCTATCTACCGTCGTGGATTGTACACCATTTTCAAGCTTACCGCTCCTCCTCCAAGTTTAATGATCTTTGATGCCAGTAGCAGGGATCAATGCGAATCAAAACGCTCGAGTACCAATACTCCGTTACAAGCACTCACCATGCTAAACGACCCAACGGTATTAGAAGCATCACGAGTACTTGCAGAGAACATTACGGTTAAAACAAAGGTACTTGAAGAGCAAATCGAACAAGCCTTTCAATCGATTATTATTCGTAAACCGACCCGCTTTGAGCGCAATAAGCTATTAGATTATTGTCAGAAACAGCAGGAATATTTCAAACAGAATCCAGATTTATTAAAGCTTACCATCGCTGCCGGTGAGTTTAGCCATCCTAAAGAGTCACACGACTTAATAGAGACAGGTGCTTTAATGAAAACAATTCTGATTATTTATAACTTAGAAGAAGCTATTACCAAATCATAACTAACTAGTATGAGAGAATTTTTAGAACATGGGTTAAACCAAAACAGGCGTAAGTTTTTGTCCAAGATGAGTCTTGGTATTGGAGGAATAGCATTAGGATCTCTTATGGTCCCTGGAATGTTTAGTGGCAACGAAGATGATCTTTTCAATAATGTAGTGCCACATTTTGCCCCTAAAGCAAAACGAATCATCTACCTATTCCAAAACGGAGCACCATCTCAGTTAGATCTTTTCGACTATAAACCGACGTTGCAAAAGATGCACGGTGAGGATTTGCCTGCAAGTATCAGAAATGGTCAACGACTTACTGGTATGACGGCGAATCAAGCAAAGTTTCCACTTGCTGGTACAAAGTTTAATTTTGCCCAACATGGACAGACTGGAGCTTGGTTTACAGAAGCCATGCCTCATCTGGCTAGCATGGCTGATGATATGTGCTTTGTTCGTTCGCTATATACCGAAGCGATCAATCATGATCCAGCATTAACGTTCTTTCAAACAGGTGCTCAAGTTGGAAACAGACCGAGTATGGGTTCGTGGATCAGCTATGGATTGGGAAGCGAAAACAAGAACCTCCCTGCCTTCTGTGTTTTATTAAGCAAAGGAAAAGGGAATGGTCAAGGGGTGTACTCAAAATTATGGAACAACGGATTTTTAGATTCTATCCATCAAGGAGTTCAATTTAGCAGTGGAGAAGAACCAGTTAAATATTTAACAGATCCTGAATATATTAAACGTGCCGACAAACGCTTGATGTTAGATGAGCTCTCTGCTTTAAATGACGCAGCGTATAAAAACATTGGTGATCCAGAGATCGTAACAAAGATTCAGCAGTATGAATTAGCTTATCGCATGCAGATGGCTGTTCCTGAGCTAACCTCATTACAGAACGAGCCAGAATCAATTATTAAAATGTATGGACCAGAATGTTTGGTCCCTGGAACCTATGCAGCAAACTGTCTGTTGGCACGTAAACTTTCTGAAAATGGTGTTCGCTTTGTCCAATTATACCACCAAGGTTGGGATACTCATGGTAACTTACCGAGAGAGATCGAAGGTCAGTGTAAAGATGTAGACCAATCTTCTGCGGCCTTAATAAAAGACCTTAAACAGCGAGGATTACTCGATGAGACTTTAGTGATCTGGGGTGGTGAGTTTGGTAGAACAAACTACTGCCAAGGTGCATTATCAAAAGACAATTATGGACGTGATCATCATCCACGCTGCTTTACCATCTGGATGGCAGGCGGAGGTGTTAAACCAGGCGTATTCGGTGAAACGGATGAGTTTGGTTATAATATCACCAAATTACCAGTCCATGTGCATGACTTCCAAGCAACTGTGCTACATTTGATGGGCATCGATCATGAACGTTTCACTTATAAACATCAAGGAAGACGTTATAAGCTGACCGATATTGCAGGAAATGTTGTTCATGATCTTATTAGCTAAGTATGAATGAGAAAAAAGTCTATCAAATTCTAGAGATGGTATTGTGGGTGATAAACCCATTACTAATCGTACTAGCTTTTTACAATCAAGAACTTAAGCCTGGATTATTTATGCTTTGGATGGGCAAATTCCATCCATTAGTCTTGCATTTCCCCATCGTTTTTGGGATCGTGATTGCCATTTATCTACTATTTTTTCAGCTTCGGCGCTTGCCCTCAGAAACAGAGAAGTTAATTCTGGCTCTGAATGGTGTTTTTGCAACGGCTGTAGCCATATTGGGTTTACTCTTATCAAAGCAAAATGCGTATGATAACGACCTTATAAACTGGCACAAATGGGGTGGTATAGCCATAGCCCTTCTTAGCTGGGCTATCGTTTATCTCCTAGACCTTCAAATTAAGCACAAGAAATATCTAGCGATCTGTTTTTTCATTGTGTTAACAGTTGCGACTCATAAAGGGGCTCAGCTTACGCACGGTGTTAACGCGTTAGGATTTCCTCAGGCGGCATCTGGGGTTTCAGAACAAAATCCGGGTGACAGCAAATCAATCTATGTAACGACTATCGCCCCTATTTTGGATCAGAAATGTGTTTCTTGTCATAATGCCGACAAAGCCAAAGGTGGACTAAGGTTAGATTCACCTGAATACATCCAGAAAGGGAGCAAAAATGGAAGTATTTTAAAAGGTGATGCAGGTCAATTAGGGATGTTATTAGATAGAATTCATTCGCCGCTAACCGATGAGAAGCATATGCCACCAGATGGCAAGGAACAGCTTACCAAAACGGAGTTAAGTATCTTAACCAGCTGGATTAAATCAGGAAGTAATTTCCAAAATAAAATCGGCGATATCCCTTCTACAGATAGTCTAGCATTGCTAATCGGACAACCGAAGAAAGTTTTGGTCGAGAAATTTGAGCCGAAGCATAATCTACCAGACCTAAAAAAGTACAATTCGAATTACTGTACAGTGAATTATTTATTCAATGGCTCTGATGAAGTAGAGGTTAATTTCTATCAAGGAACGTTCTATAACCGAGATAATCTAAAGAAATTATCAAGTTTAAGCTCAAATATCATTAGTTTAAACATGTCAGGAATGCCATTAACCAATGACGATCTAGATGTTATTCTTGGATTTAAAAACCTACAACGTTTGAACTTGAATAATACCAATCTAGGTATAGATGCATTACAGGATGTCAAATCGTTAAAGAAGCTTAGACTATTATCTATTTGTGGTATTGAATTCAATAATTCGACACTTGATAAATTCCTTGTTACTGCTAAGTTTAAAGAGCTTAATGTTTGGACTAAAGATGGCACACCTAAAGATCTTGAACCAATCATCAAGAAGTATCCAAACATTATATTTAATGTAGGTGACAATCTTAAAACGACATTTGTCAAGATCAGCAAACCAACCATCGAGCAAGATTCTTTGATTATCTCAGATCACCTAGATATTAAATTAAAAGCTCTATTAAAAGGTGTTGTCATTCGATATACAACCGATGGAACTGATCCTGACAGTCTTAAAAGTTCGGTATACGAAAAGCCTTTCAGAATCACAGAAAATACGACCTTAAAGATTAAAGCATTCCGTGAAGGTTGGACTGGTAGTGAGATTGTTAAAAAAACTTTTTATAAATCGGAGATTCATCCTGATTCTATCTTTCTGATAACTCAGCCTGACATCAAACATCCTGCTCACGGAGCTAAAACACTGATTGATTTCGAATTAGGTGAAAATAATAGATATACGGATAAGTGGTTAGGGTATAAAGAAACAAGTCTTGATTTTCTTATTGGATTTAAAGAGCCGAGAATGCTAAAATCTGCTTATTTAAATGCATTCATTGATTTAGGAGGCATGATCTTTCCAATTGCTTCAATCACTGTTCAAGGAAGTAATGATGGTATTAGCTATAAAAAGATTGCTAAAACAAGTTTTCCTCCAGCAAAAGAGGGTGATCCTAATGGACCACAATCCTTCACTTGCCCCTTCCCTACAGGTACCATCTATAAATACTACAAGTTTAATGTATCCAATTTAAAACATCTTCCAGCTTGGAAGAAAGACAATAAAGGTAAGCCAGCTTGGATATTCGTTGATGAGTTGTTTCTTAACTAAAGCAAGTTCATAAGGATCATAAAATATAGTTCATAAAAAAGGCGCTCAGTGAGCGCCTTTTTTATTGGATTGAAGTATAGCTTAACCAAGTAATGCTTTTACCTGATTGTAGATATTTTCAGCTGTAAAACCAAGCTGTTGGTCTAGAACATCATATGGAGCGGAGAAACCGAAAGAACTCAATCCCCAGACTGCGCCTGAATCACCGACTAAACCTTTTAAGGTTACTGGTAATCCAGCAGTAAGTCCAAACTTAGGAACACTAACTGGAAGAACTTGTTCTTGGTATGCTTTATCCTGATTTCTAAATAATCCTTCAGAAGGAACCGAAACGATACGCACTTTTAGGCCATCTTTCTCGCGCAACAGTTGAGCTCCTTCAACCAATGAAGCAACCTCTGAACCAGAAGCCAAAAGTATAACGTCTGGGCTAACAACATCTTCAACGATATAAGCCCCTTTTGCCGCCATTTTAGCCTCTTTGTAACGATCTGTTTTAGCTGGTAGATCTTTGATATTTTGTCTAGATAAAATTAAAGCACTTGGTGTTGAAACATTCTCAATTGCAAGTTGCCAAGCCACCGTAGTTTCTTGAGCATCAGCTGGGCGTAATACTAACGTTGAATTTTCACCATGGTGATTTTTCAAATGCTCCATAAGGCGCAGTTGTGCCTCATGCTCCACCGGTTGATGTGTTGGTCCGTCCTCTCCCACTCTAAATGCATCATGAGTCCAGATATACTTAACAGGCAACTCCATTAGAGCAGCCATACGCAAGGCAGGTTTCATATAATCGGAGAAGA
Organism: Bacteroidia bacterium; assembly: GCA_026391295.1. Classification (GTDB taxonomy): domain Bacteria; phylum Bacteroidota; class Bacteroidia; order Bacteroidales; family Prolixibacteraceae; genus JAAFHB01. The sequence goes on from JAPLDS010000062.1 coordinate 33,083, forward strand.
CAAAGAATGTTCCGCAAGCCGCAATAATTCCGCCATGCAAAGCGATGCCATTCATGATCGATGCCATGGTTAATTCGCAAACGCCAGCTTGTAAAAATGCACCTGAGAAATCGCCATTCTTAAATGCTTTGGAGTTATTTAAAAATCCATCAGTCTTATCTGAATTTGAAAGATCGGCAGATGATACAATCATATTCTCAATACCTTTAGCAAATGCTCCTAAAACTGTTGCAGATGCATTTCTTGTTGCCGCACCCGACTTTTGCACAATGGCAGAATAGTCAAATTCTGGTGCTTCTCCAGAGAGAAATTTTTCAAGCTTAGCAGCCAATGCTGGATTTGCAGCGGCCCATGCATCTTCTTCTTTATTTTTCTCATTAGCCCAGGCTGTTAGGGTCTCTATACGTTTATCATAAAGCTCCTCTGTTTCTTGGAAGATCACAAAAGGATTTTCTGGATCACCACCAAGATTGGCAATCGTTTTCTTAAATGAAGCTCCTGCATGCGTTAAAGGCTGACCATGTGTTGAACATTGACGTTCAAAGTTAGATCCATCCTCTTTTATTGCCCCTTTACCCATAATTGTTTTACCAATGATCAAGGTTGGTCTAGCAGACTCTTTTTGAGCGGCCTTCAGAGCGGCGCGAATAGCATCAGGATCATTTCCAACAATCGTTAGAACATTCCAACCCCACGCCTTATATTTCATCTCTGTATCTTCTGACGTAACGGCATCCGTCTCAGTAGATAATTGGATATCGTTTGAATCGTAGAACATGATAAGGTTACTCAAACCTAAGTAACCTGCTAAACGTCCAGCGCCCTGTGAGATCTCTTCTTGAATACCGCCATCTGAGATGAAGGTATAGGTCTTGTGAGCCATCCACTCGCCAAAACGAGCGACTAAAAAGCGTTCTGCAATTGCAGCACCCACGGCCATCGTATGACCTTGTCCCAACGGACCAGAGGTATTCTCTACGCCACGCTCTGGATCCACTTCAGGATGACCAGGTGTAACAGATCCCCATTGTCTGAAACCTTTCAAATCATCCAGACTATAATTTCCACCTAGTGCCAAAACAGAATAGAGCATTGGAGACATATGACCTGGATCAAGAAAAAATCGATCTCTAAAAGGCCAAGTCATATCACTTGGATCGTAATTTAAAAATTCGGTATATAAAATATTGACAAAATCGGCTCCCCCCATTGCACCTCCTGGATGCCCTGAATTAGCCTTTTCAACCATCGCTGCAGAAAGAATTCGAATGTTATCTGCCGCACGGTTTGTACTAGAATTACTCATTGTAATTTATTTTATAGTTAATACTTTAAATTGAAGCAATTAAACCTAACGATTCGAACCTTACTTCGCCTGAAGGGCCCGAACCACAAACACACCATCAATTGCCTTTACTTTCGCAATGATATCATCCGATAGTGTGTCATTACTTGCATCGATAATGTTATAGGCGATATCCCCTTTGTTTTTATTCAGCATATTGTCAATATTAATACCGGCCTGAGCCAATATGGTAGTAATCTGACTGATGATATTAGGGATATTTTTATTGGTAACCAGTAATCGCGCCCCATTATTCCGCTCTAATTCAGCGCCTGGGAAGTTTACAGAATTACGGATATTTCCATTCTCAAAGAAATTGCGAATCTGCTCAGCAGCCATGATTGCACAATTTACTTCCGACTCATTTGTAGAGGCTCCTAAATGAGGTATAGCCATTACTTTATCGCATTTCAAAAGTTCTTCATTAGGGAAGTCAGTTAAGTAAGCCCCAACTTTACCACTATGAATAGCAGCAATAATATCGGCATCAACAACTAATTCACCACGAGCAAAATTTAAAATCTTAACACCGTCTTTCATCAGTTTAATCCTTTCGGTGTTGATAAATCCTGTTGTCTCAGCGAGCAATGGAACTTGAAGGGTAATAAAATCAGCTTTAGCCAACATAGGCTCGATACCATAAGCACGAGTCACATCGTGGTGCAAATTCCAGGCGTGATCGATAGAAATATAAGGATCATATCCAATAACGTTCATTCCAAGTGATTGAGCTGCATTTGCAACTAAAACACCGATGGCACCAAGACCAATAACACCTAATGTTTTGCCTTTAATTTCGCTACCTCCGAAGTTCGCTTTCCCCTTTTCTACCAATGGTGGAACTTTATCACCTTCACCAATCAATGTTTTAGCCCATTGAACGCCTCCAACTAAGTCTCTTGAAGCCATTAGGAGTCCAGCAATTACTAACTCTTTAACACCATTAGCATTCGCGCCAGGTGTATTAAATACGACAATTCCGTTTTCGGTACATTTCGCAATTGGAATATTGTTAACACCAGCACCAGCACGTGCGATGGCTTTAACAGATTTAGGAATCTCCATATCATGCATGCTAAAACTACGCAGCACGATCGCATCTGGTTGTGAGATATCATTTGAAATCTCATATTTTGAAGTTGGAAATACCTGAAGACCCTCTTGATCGATCTTGTTAAGTGTTTGAATTTTATACATATCTGTGGATTAAGAATTCGCAATTTGTGCAACTACAAATATGGCAAAATTGGGCGAGTTTTACCCAATAATTAGGTTAAATAATGATTATTTATTTTTCAACCGTTCCTGATAAGCTCTAAAGTAGATACGATTAAAACAAATCGCTAAGAAGGGTAATGATTTTCACTAATCGTTCATTCAACAACATTTTATCCCCAATAGAATTCAAAACAAACATCTCATGTTAAGTTATTATAATCTTATGCTAAATAGCACCCCTTTTTAGCTAAGAATAGCTCAATATTCCGTAATTTTGCTTATATCTTTATTTGAACCCTTTTGCATAACCAACGATTCAATATGGAATTCATCAATCAAATTAAAGAAAGAGCCAAAACCCTTCAAAACAAGATTGTTTTACCCGAAGGTACTGACCTCAGAACACTTAAAGCCGTAGAGCAAGTAATAGCGGATAATTTAGCTCAGATCATTTTATTGGGGGATCCAATTGAAATTAAAGTGCTTGCTTTAAAAGAGGGAATTAACATTACTGGAGCTGAGATCATAAATCCGAAAACATCGCCCAAAAGAGAGCAGTATGCAGCTTTAATGGTCGAGATAAGAAAAGATAAAGGGCTAACTACTTCAGAGGCTTTAGATGCCTTAAACAATCCATTAGTCTTTGGTTCATTGATGGTTAAAGCCAAAGATGCGGATGGCGAAATTGCTGGTGCCATAAATTCTACTGGCGACGTCCTTCGTCCTGCACTTCAATACATAAAAACTGTGCCAGGAGTGAGTGTTGTCTCAGGCGTATTCTTCATGGTGTTTAAAGATAAAAGCATTGGCGATAATGGAATATTAGTCTTTGCTGACTGTGCTGTTATGCCAGATCCTACAGATCGTCAATTGGCGGAAATCGCTGTTTCGACAGCAAAAACGGCCGAATCTATTGCCCATCTATCACCTCGAGTAGCGATGCTCTCATTCTCTACTAAAGGGAGCGCAAAGCATCCCCTTGTTGATAAAATGACCAGCGCCACCCGTATAGCCAAAGAGTTAGATCCCGAATTAATAATCGATGGAGAACTTCAATTGGATGCTGCATTAATTGAATCAGTTGGTTTATCAAAAGCCCCTGGAAGCACAGTCGCAGGAAAAGCTAATATTTTAATTTTCCCTGGTCTTGAATCGGCAAATATTGGGTATAAATTAGTGCAACGACTTGCAGGAGCCGAAGCAATTGGTCCAATCCTTCAGGGTATGGCAGCTCCAATAAATGATCTATCAAGAGGTTGTTCTGTAGCCGATATTGTAAATTTAGTTGCAATTACGGCAACGCAGGCTGGATAATTACTTATTTTTACTACGCTTTTATTATTAAGGACTTAACAACTCTTATTTAAATAAAACTTATAGATATTTAGCACTATCTATTAAACCATTTATAATAGATCACTTACCTATTTCAATATGGAAGAACTAATTATAGAACCCATTGAGGATTTCGGGTTAATCAAAAAATCGCACCAACGGACGCTATTCTCTAAGATAGGAATTGTCGGCTGTGGCAAGGATGGACAAAACATTGCGCGCATAGCGAGTGCGAATGGTATCGAAGTGGTATTTATTGAGCTTAGCGAAGCCCGCATCCAAAATGCATATGACCGGCTAAACACAGTGCTGGACCAACGAATAAACCACTGGGGACTAACCTTAGGGGAGAAAAAATTGATCCTTTCGAAGATTAAAGGAAGTTTAGACTACAAAGACTTAGTGGGGTGTGATTTTGTTATTGAAGCTATTCGTGCAGAGACAAGCGAACGGAAGATTACGGAACGTAAAGAGATCTTTCGCAAAATAGAGGCAGTTGTAACCCCTGAATGTATTATTGCTACAAATTCAACAACAATTATTATTACTGAACTATCTTCTGAATTGATTTACAGAGATCGATGTGTCAGTCTTCATTTCTTTGTCCAATCACCTGAAGCTCGTGTTTGCGAGGTTGTGAAAGGTCTATACACCTCAGAGGAGGTTTATAATAAGGTGCTGAAGTTTGTGAAGATGGTAAATCGTCAAGCTATTCCAGTTGAAGAATCTGCTGGATTGATCTCGATTCGACTTTATACAGCCTTATTAAATGAGGCTTGTGAGGTTCTCTTAGAAGGTGTTGGCGCGATGGTTGACATCGATTCGGTCTGGAAGGTTGGATTTGGAATGCGCTTTGGACCCTTTGAACTGGCAGATATCCTAGGTATCGATAAGATAAATAGATGGATGGAGAACCTTTATTCTGAATTTGGAGACCCTAAATATATGGCTTCACCTGTGATTAAGAAGCTAGTTCGTGCCAAACGATTCGGGGTCCATACCCAGTGTGGTTTTTACACCTATGACGAAAATGGCAAAATGATTGGTGCTGAACCAATTTCAAATGAAAAAAAT
>JAPLDS010000040.1 GCA_026391295.1 Bacteroidia bacterium
TATTAGTGATCAGAGAGTTACTGAAATTGAAAACATCTTAAATAACAGACCAAGAAAACGTTTTGGATTTGAATCTCCTATATTTGTAATGGAAAAATTATTGTTTAACCCAAAAGTTGCATTTGTAGCTTGAATTCAGCGAATATTATGTTCTGTAGGCTTTGTTGATTTGCATTATTAATGGCATTTTAATGTGTTGTATAGTGAATTTAAAAATTTGAAAATCAACATTTTAAACCTTGATTCTACAGCATCCTCTCGTTAATTATTTTTTGCTATTATTTTTTTGTTAATTTTTGTAACAAAATATTTTTTATCACACTAAAAGGTTGTACTTTTGCAGCTAAAGCAATAAAAAACTAACAGTTCATTTACCAATCAATTACTGTAATGAGAAATTTAAAAATTAGTTATTTGGTTTTATTCATTTTTAGCGCCGCGGTTGTAATGAGCTGTGCTTCCCTGAAAAAAATGAAAAAAAATGCCGGGAAAGTAGGTTATTCTGTCGTTCCTGAAGTTCTTGATGTTCGTAACAACAATGTAGATGTTTCGCTACAAGGACGTATTCCTGCTAAATACTTCTTGAAAAAAGCAACTATTGTTGCAACTCCAGTTTTGAAAACTGCTACTGGCGAGAAAGTATATGAGTCTTATACCCTTCAAGGGGAGTCTGTTAAGGCAAACAATAAGGTAATTAGCTATTCTACTGGTGGAAATGTTACTTATAAAGGTTCTGTTCCATATTCTAGCGATATGCGCAAATCAGACCTAATCTTAAAGATACATGCATCAAAAGGAAAAAGATCTTTAGATTTTGATCCAATTAAAATTGCAACAGGTGTTAATGCAACAAGTACATTGGTTGACAATAGCCCATTGTCTATTTTAGGTTTCCAAAAGAGAAAAAATACAACTGGTATCTACGATCCAACAATCGATAAATATCAACGTGTAGTGCCAGATAAATATGTTGCTGATCTAATCTATTTGATCAACAGCTCTGAAGTTCGTGGAAAAGAGTTAAGCAAAAAAGAGCTTAAAGAATTAAGCGCTTATGTTGCTGATGCTTATAAGGCTGATCGTAAAGAATTAAAAGGTGTAGAAGTTTCTGCTTATGCATCACCAGATGGTAAGTTAGATTTCAACACTGGTCTTTCTCAAAAACGTCAAGGCTCTTCTTCTAAGGTTATTCAAAAAAATCTTGCAAAGAGTAAAGTTAAGACTGCCGTTTCTACAAAATACACTCCAGAAGACTGGGATGGTTTTAAAGAATTAATGGGTAAATCATCTATTCAAGATAAAGAATTGATCTTACGTGTACTTTCTATGTATGCTGATCCTGAAGTTCGCGAACGTGAAATTAAAAACTTGTCTGCATCATTCACTGCTGTAGCCAATGAGATTTTACCTAAACTTCGTCGTTCTAAAATCACAGCTTCTGTTGATTTAATCGGACGTACAGATGCAGAAATTAGTGCTCTTGCACTTAGCGATCCAGCTAAATTAAACCAAGCTGAATTACTTTATGCTGCGACCCTTACAACAAATCCTCAAGTGCAAAAAACGATCTTCACCAGCTTTACTAAAATTTATTCTGACGACTGGAGAGGTTACAATAACTTAGGTAGTGTAGAATTTGGTCTTGGTGACTTCGCTGGTGCTGCTGCTCAATTTGAGAAAGCTGACAAGCTAGATCCTAAGAATGCTATTATCCAAAATAACCTAGGTTGTATTGAACTTCAGAAAGTTAATCTAGCGAAGGCTGAAGAACTTTTTGGTGGTGCAACTGGAGCTGGAAGTGAAGTTCATGATAACCTTGGAATCGTTAAGATCATTCAAGGTCAGTATGAAACAGCTGTTAAATATCTCTCTGATGATTCTCAGAATGTTGCAAATCATGCTTTAGCTCAATTGCTAAACAATGACAACAATGGTGCTTCACGCACGTTGGCAACTGCAAAATCTGAAACAGCACGTATCGCTTATCTTAAAGCGGTTGTTGCAGCTCGTGCAGCAAAATCTTCAACTTTGGTTGAAAGTCTTGCAAGTGCAATCAAGAAAGATGCTTCATACAAGGAATTAGCTAAAACTGATCTTGAATTTGCAAAATTCGCTGACGATCAGAATTTCAAAGCATTATTGAAATAAGATATTTATTTCTTAATTATAGATAAAAAGGGAGCTTTCGAGCTCCCTTTTTTGTTTCCTATATTATGTAAGTTTGAATTCTACTTCTGGATTGAACAAACATTAGTTTAAGGTATACAATAGACCGAGTGGTCATAAGAATTTCTTATTTTTGAGAAATGGAAAATGGAGAACAGAAAATTTTTGTTTGGTGCGATTTCTCGGATGGGATGGAGGTTTCAATTATCCATGGATTATTGATAGCCTCTATCTTAAAAAAAGAGCTTTGTTTGCTCCATTTGCTTAAGCAAGAAGATGAAGAAGTGGCTTTTAATTACACACAACGTCTAAAGGCAATTGTAACTGAAATTAATTCTATTTCTAGCCAAGTAGTGGTTCGCTATTGGGTTGTCAAGCAAGATATAATAAATAGTCTGGTCGATCTCGCTGAACGCTATGAGTGCTTAGCGCTAGTTGCTCATAAGAAAAATGCGGCCTCATTACTTCCCTATTTGCAGTTTGCTGCATTCCCTTTTTTGTTTGTTTCTTCAACAATAGATATTGAACCTATCTATAAGAATTTAGTAGTCCCTGTGGGCTACATGAAAAAATGTAAAGATTTAGCTCTTTGGGCTAGTTATTTAGGCAGAAACAATGCCGCACATATCAATTTATATCTTTCGAATGATGGTGCGGGAAACGATCAGAGAACCGTTCAGAATAACCTATTCTCTATTCAGCGTTTCTACGATAAATTTAGCTTCCCTTCATCAGTTATTCAAAGTCAATCTCCAACTTGGAGACTTCAAAAATCATCGCTTAAATATGCTTTGACACAGCCCAAGGCAATGCTCGTTATTGCAGGTAGCTATCAGACCACATTCGTTGATTCATTGTTAGGTTTAACAGAACTTAAGGTGATAGGTAACTCTCAAGACCTATCTGTATTGTGTGTGAATTCCCAGCTTGATTTTTATACATTTTGTAATTAGACTTCCTACTTATTTGATCAACATTATGTTGTATTTCGTTATTGGTCCCCGCCGATAAGCTTTCGTCGTTGTTTAGATTTATACTGACTATAAATAGAGCCTGCAAGGTGTAATTTGTCCGAAAAAGAGCCTTTCGGATTGTTTTAAGTTATACTTTTGAACATCATTTCCAGCATAAAATAATTTATTTTCAAGACTAAATACTTTTAATATGGAAAGCAGTTCACTATTATTATTCTTCTTGGCCGCAATAACCCTTGTGGGTGCAGCCATGGTTTTTTCCAGTTATATTCCCCCTACTTCCACCAACGCTGTTAAGTTTGAGCCTTACGAATGTGGTATCGAAACCATAGGCGATACCTGGCTTCAATATACTGTCGGTTATTACTTATTCGCCATCCTATTTCTCATTTTTGATGTGGAGACTATATTTCTGTTTCCTTGGGCAGTGGTAATGCGTTCAGCTGGTATGACCGGTTTTATTGAGATCCTTATCTTCTTTGCGATATTGGGATTGGGATTGTTTTATGGATGGAAAAAACATGCTTTAAGATGGGAGTAAGTAGCAAAAAAGAGTTTGAAAAAAATGATTATCCAATCATCGCAGAATATGAGGGTGGTGGAATAATCTTAGCACAACTTGACGCATTGGTAAACTGGGCGCGAGCTAGTTCTTTGTGGCCTTTAACATTTGGAACCCGTTGTTGTGCTATTGAGATGATGGCCGCAGGAGCTTCTCGTCATGATTTTGCTCGATTTGGTGCTGAGGTTGCACGTGCTACCCCTAGACAGGCCGACATGATTATTATCTCCGGATCTATTAATTATAAAATGGCTCCAGTCTTGCGTCGTTTATACGACCAAATGGCCGATCCTAAATATGTGATCGCCATGGGAGCTTGTGCTGTCTCTGGCGGACCATTTTATTACAATTCGTATGCAATCGTTAAGGGTGCCGATCATGTGATACCTGTAGATGTCTATATTCCGGGTTGCCCTCCTCGACCAGAAGCTTTGTTGTATGGTATTATGCAGCTTCAAAAGAAGATTAAAAAGATGAAGAACTTCGGAAAAGTCAAGTACCAAGAAGCCAAACCTATTTTAACCGGCAAGCCTGCTCTGTAATCCTCGATCCCATGACACAAGACGAACTAAAAGCTTACCTACTTGATAAGTTTACAAGCGCAGAGAATACGTCTTTCGACTACCTTATTTGTTTGTCTGGCGTTGACTACCCCGAATATATGGAGGTCGTTTATCATCTCGAATCGGTAAGTCTTCGTCATGTGATGGTCTTAAAAGTTCGCACCAAAGACAGAGTAAGCCCTGCCATCGACACCGTTAGTGATATCTGGATAACTGCAAAATATCATGAGCGCGAGGTTTATGATCTGTTAGGTGTTCTTTTTAATAACCACACTGATCTTAGACGACTGTTTTTAGAAGATGGGTGGGGTTTTCCCTTGCGTAAAGATTATGTAGACGAAATACGAATTGTAGAACGATAGCATTATGTCTGAAATTAAAGAGGTCATGTTCAACAGCGATCGACTCGCTACCGACGAATATCTAGTTAATATGGGTCCACAGCACCCCTCGACACACGGAGTGCTTAGAATGCTTGTTAAATTAGAAGGAGAGAAGGTTTTAAATATCCAACCTCATATCGGTTACATTCATAGCGGAATAGAGAAGATGTGTGAGGCAATCAGCTACCCTCAGATTATTCATCTGACCGATCGTATGGATTATTTGTCGGCACATATGAATAACGAAGCCGTAGCTTTATGTGTCGAAAATGCCCTTCAAGTTGAAGTGCCCGAACGTGTGAAATATATTCGTACCATTATGGATGAACTAGCTCGATTAGCTTCTCATCAATTGTGGTGGTGTGTCATGGGCATGGATCTGGGTGCTTTAACGACTTTCTTTTATGGTCTAAGAGATCGTGAAATGATTCTCGATATTTTTGAAGAGACCTGTGGAGCTCGACTAACCGTTAATTACAATCTTCCAGGTGGGGTAATGTTCGATATCCATCCGAATTTCCAAAAAAGGGTTAAGGATTTTGTCACCTATTTCCGCACCAAGCTTCCTGAATACGATCAATTGCTATCGGGCAATGTAATCTTTAGAGAGCGGACCGAAGGGATTGGTCATCTATCTTTAGCTGATGCAATAGCTTATGGCGTTACTGGTCCATCTGGACGTGCATCTGGATTCTCAAATGACCTTCGGAAACATCAACCATACAGTGCTTATCCACTTGTGAAATTCAACGAGATCATAGATCACCGTTGCGATACCCTAGCTCGCTATGAGGTGCGCATGAAGGAGATGTATGAATCGTTATCGATTATTGAACAGCTGATCGACAATATTCCGGAAGGCGACTATGCAGTAAAGATGAAAAGCGTGATAAAATTGCCAGAAGGCGAATTTTATCAACGTGTTGAGACCGCTAGGGGAGAGTTTGGTGTTTATATTGTGAGTGATGGGAAGAAAAATCCTTATCGCGTAAAATTTCGATCTCCTGGTTTTTCAAATCTTTTTGCATTAAATAAAATGGCTAAAGGTCATAAGATCGCTGACCTTGTAGCAATAATGTCAACACTCGATTTAGTTATACCTGATATCGACAGGTAGTTTGATCTCATTCATTGACGCTTAATAGATAGCTATATGGGCTTTAATTTTTATGATTTTACAGCACTAACCCACAACATCCATGTGGGACTCGTCGAAGGTTTTTCCCCTTTTATGGCCACAACTCTTGAATGGGTCATTGTGGGAACGGCCTATTTATTGTTTGTTGCACTGTTTGGGCTCTTACTTGTATATGCCGAACGAAAAGTTTGTGCGGCATTTCAACAGCGTTTAGGTCCAATGCGCGTTGGTTATTGGGGTTTATTACAAACAATAGCCGACTTTATTAAGCTGCTTATGAAAGAGCTTATCATGCCCCGCAAAGCCGACCGATTCTTGTATAACCTAGCCCCATTTATCGTTATTATTGCTTCGTTTTTAGCCATTGCCGTTATCCCTTTTGCACCCGGTTTGCAATCTCTAGATTTTGATATTGGTCTGTTTTATTTGACTTCAGTCTCATCGGTAGGTGTAATTGGAATTCTTCTTGCTGGCTGGTCAAGTAACAATAAATACTCCTTGATTGGAGCGATGCGCAGCGGAGCTCAAATTTTAAGTTATGAGCTTTCGGTATCCTTGTCATTGCTAACCATGATCGTGTTTGCCGGCTCAATGCAATTCTCGACTATCGTGGAAGGACAGCGTGATGGATGGTATTTGTTTACTGGACATATCCCTTCCTTGGTGGCATTTATTGTCTTTTTAATTGCAGGAACAGCTGAAACAAATCGCGGACCCTTTGACTTGGCCGAGGCAGAATCAGAACTTACGGCTGGTTTCCATACCGAATATTCAGGAATTAAATTCGCCTTCTTTTTCTTAGCCGAATACATCAATCTATTTATCATTTCGGCTGTTGCGGCAACCGTATTTCTTGGCGGCTGGATGCCTTTGCATTTTGGCCATCTCGAAGCCTTTAACCATGCCATGGATGTTATCCCTCCGCTTGTTTGGTTCTTCTTAAAGGTCTTTGGTGTTATTTTTATCATTATGTGGTTTAAATGGACATTCCCTAGACTTCGGGTAGATCAGATCTTAACTCTTGAATGGAAATACCTATTGCCTATCAACCTCATAAACATTTTGTTGATGGCCTTTATCGTTTTGACCAAATTTCATTTTTAACCGATTTATAAGTTGTTATGAAGTCTTTTATCGAATATATCGTTTCAATCTTCAAAGGATTATGGACACTTCTAATCGGAATGAAGGTGACAGGCAAATACTTCTTTACGCCTTGGAAAAATGTGACCCAGCAGTATCCTGAAAATCGAGAAAAGCTCGTCATGTTTGAACGTTTTAGAGGTGAGGTGATCATGTTGCATAACGAAAATAATGAGCATAGCTGTAACGGTTGTGGTATTTGTGAGATCAATTGTCCAAATGGCTCAATAGAGATAATCTCCAAATCAATTCTAACTGCTGATGGCAAGAAGAAACGGATTATTGATCAGCATATCTACCATCTTGGCATGTGCACCTTGTGCAATCTTTGTGTTAAAGCTTGTCCATCTGGTGCTTTAGCTATGGGGCAGAATTTTGAGCATGCTGTCTGGGACCGTTCATTATTGACGAAGGTTCTAAATCAGGAAGGTTCTACCATTGCTGAAAATGTAAAAGAAGAATAGACTAATAAGTTGGACTTCCAGCGTAGAAGTCATCTAAGTCGTTTATACTTGAATATTGATAAAGAATATAAAGAATAGGAATTATGCTTAACGAATTTATGTTTATTCTGATCGCGGTAATGATCTTGGTGTTCTCAGTTCTTACCGTATTGACTCGTAAGATTTTAAGAGCTGCTGTTTATATGCTGTTCGTTTTGGTCTCAACAGCTGGATTGTATTTTATGCTTAGCTACAACTTCCTTGCGGCTGTCCAATTAACAGTCTATGCCGGTGGTATCGTAGTCTTGATAATTTTCTCGATCCTTCTCACAAGTCATTTAAGTGAACGTGCTGTAATGGCCCCCTTTAAACAAAGTTTGTTTTCGGCATTGGCCACCCTGGCAGGCGCGACTTTAACATTGGTCACGATTTTGCGCTTTAGCTTTATTCCCAATGTAGGTGCAGATCCTAATTTTAATATTACGGATGTCGGTAATGCCTTGGTGTCTTACAACAGAGAAGGATATGCTCTTCCTTTTGAGGTCGTTTCCATCTTGCTCCTTGCCGCTATGATTGGGTCAATTGTGGTAGCCAAGAAGGAGCCAACACTGAGAGACAAAGAGGCTAAAACAGATAAATAGATTCTTAATTGAATAATTATGATACAGAATATCCCACTTAGTTATTTTTTAGTCATTAGCACTGCCATGTTTTTTATTGGTATTTATGGCTTTTTGACTCGTCGAAATTTGATCACCATGCTTATGTCAGTCGAATTGATCCTTAATTCGGTCAACATAAATTTTGTTGCTTTTAATAAGTACTTATTTCCACAACATCTCCAAGGCCATTTCTTTATGCTTATCGTTATTGCCGTGGCTGCATCTGAGGCTGCTGTGGCCATTGCAATAATTATCAATATTTACCGCAATTTCAAATCTATTGATGTTGAAAATGTGGATGAAATGAAATTTTGAAAATTTAATAATCGACAGATAACCGTTTGCTATGATGGACTATACTTACACCTTATTTATTCCACTGGTTCCCCTCTTCGTGTTTCTGATCTTAGGTCTTCTGGGACATAAGATGCCACCGATCGTTGCTGGATTAATTGGCACCCTTGGTCTTGGCTTATCAGCTGTCTTGTCGTATTTCACGGCCATGAATTATTTCTGGACTAGTCATGTTCCTGAAACCGCCTACACCTCTATAAAAGGATTTGAAGTGCCGTGGCTTCATCTAACCGAAAAGCTGACAATTCATCTTGGAGTCTTGATTGATCCTATATCCGTTATGATGTTGGTTGTGATCACAACCGTATCGTTGATGGTTCATATTTATAGTATTGGATATATGAAAGGAGATCCTGGATTCTATCGGTTCTTCTCCTTCTTGTCTTTGTTTAGTTTTTCAATGCTTGGGCTGGTTCTTGCAACAAATATCTTTCAGATGTATATCTTCTGGGAGTTGGTTGGGGTGTCATCCTTCTTATTGATTGGATTTTACTATGAAAAACCGAGTGCTGTTGCGGCATCTAAAAAAGCATTTATCGTAACTCGTTTTGCCGACCTTGGCTTTTTAATTGGGATTTTAATGCTCTCGTTTAATACGGGTACCTTCGATTTTCAAACCTTAACAGACCCTCATGGTCCTGCTATTGCTCAAGCAGGTGGAGTCGCGTTTATGGGAATGTCGGTCCTTACTTGGTCTTTGATATTTATCTTTGTTGGGGGCGCTGGTAAATCGGCTATGTTCCCATTTCATATTTGGCTTCCTGATGCTATGGAAGGTCCAACACCTGTGTCGGCACTTATTCATGCGGCAACCATGGTGGTCGCAGGTGTTTATCTCGTGGCCCGTCTATTCCCTGTCTTTGCCTTGGGTGCTCCTGATGCACTGCATGTAGTGGCTTGGATAGGTGGTTTCTCTTCGATTTTTGCCGCTGTGATCGCTTGTACGCAGACCGATATAAAAAGGGTGCTTGCCTTCTCAACCATGTCGCAAATTGGCTATATGATGCTTGCACTGGGCGTCTCTGGTTATGGTGGCGAGGAAGGACTTGGATTTATGGCTTCTAATTTTCACCTCTTTACTCATGCCATGTTTAAGGCACTTTTATTCCTTGGTGCTGGAGCTGTTATTCATGCTGTTCATAGCAATGAGATTGGGGATATGGGAAATCTTCGAAAATACCTTCCTATAACGCATATAACCTTCCTGATTGCTTGTCTGACCATTGCAGGAATTCCACCTTTCTCTGGATTCTTTAGTAAAGATGAGATATTAGCAGCAGCATTTAGGGATAATAAACTGCTTTTTGCTATTGAATATATTGTGGCTGGTCTGACTGCCTTTTACATGTTTAGACTTTACTATGGCATCTTCTGGGGCAAAAAAACACATTACCATCATACGCCACACGAGGCACCAAAGGTGATGACGATCCCTCTGCTTATTTTGGCTTTTGGTTCGGTATTCGCAGGATTCCTCCCTTTTCATAACCTAGTAACCTCCGATGGGAAGGGTTTTGAATCACATATCGATTGGATGATTGCGATTCCATCGGTTCTGATCGGGGTATTGGGAATTGCTATCGCTACGGTGATGTATAAAAGCGAGACCGCCATACCCGATAAGATGGCACAGTCATTCAAGCATCTTTACAAATGGGCTTCGCGGAAATTCTACATGGATGAAGTTTATCTATTTGTGACCCGCAAAATTATTTTCCGCTATATCTCAATGCCAATAGCTTGGTTCGATCGTCATATTGTCGATGGCACCATGAACGGTATTGCCGGGATAACCCAATATGCTGCTTATTCAATCAAAGGACTTCAGTCTGGTAAACTTCAGCAATATGCCTTTGTGTTTGTAAGCGGTACTGTAATTTTAGTTTTGATTTTTGTTTATCTGGTATAAAAAATAGACTATAAGATGAATATCCTAAATCTCTTTGTTATTATCCCCATGTTAACGGTTGGCGGAATTTTGCTGACCAAAGATCTTAAACAGTCAAGACTTGTTTCTGCTATCGGTATGGGCTTTCAGCTTATTTTGTCCTTTGTATTGGTCTATCTCTATTTGAAAGAGCGGCAAGCTGGTAATACAGCTGCCATGCTGTTTACCTATGATGCCCTCTGGTTTCCGAGCTTAAATATTCATTATGCCCTCGGGGTCGATGGTATTTCTGCCGCTATGATTGCTTTGACAGGTATTGTGGTGTTTGCTGGGATATTTGCTTCCTGGAAAATGGAACTTCTTCCGCGAGAATTTTTCATCTCACTGATCATCTTGGCATCTGGGGTCTTTGGGTTCTTTATCTCCCTCGATCTTTTTACGATGTTTCTTTTTTATGAGCTCGCAGTGATTCCGATGTACCTACTAATTGGAATTTGGGGATCTGGGCCTAAAGAGTATTCTGCGATGAAGCTAACGCTCATGCTAATGGCTGGCTCTGCGATGTTGCTCGTTGGTCTTTTGGGCATCTATTTCTTCTCTTCTCCTGACCCACATGCGTTGACATTTAATTTAATTGAGATATCAAAAGCTCATATTCCTATCGGGATGCAGCGTTTCTTATTCCCTTTTACCTTTATTGGTTTCGGTATTCTAGGTGCACTATTCCCTTTCCATACCTGGTCTCCAGATGGTCATGCCTCTGCCCCAACAGCTGTGTCGATGCTTCATGCCGGTGTATTGATGAAATTAGGAGGCTATGGCGCTTTTCGTGTTGCCATCTTTTTAATGCCTGAAGCTGCTCATGAGCAAGCTTGGATCTTTCTAATCCTTACCGCCATTAGTGTGGTGTATGGTGCTTTCTCTGCAATCGTTCAAACAGACCTTAAATATATCAATGCTTACTCTTCAGTAAGTCATTGCGGATTAGTACTATTTGCTGTGCTGATGATGAATCAAACTGCGATGAATGGCGCAATAGTCCAAATGATCTCCCATGGATTAATGACAGCCCTTTTCTTCGCCTTAATAGGAATGATCTATGGTCGAACTCATACTCGACTGATAAATGAGATGGGTGGACTGATGAAGGTAATCCCTTTTTTAGGTGTTGTTTATGTGATCGCAGGTCTTGCCTCACTTGGACTTCCTGGATTTAGTGGATTCGTGGCCGAGATGATCATCTTTGTTGGATCATTTCAGCATACCGATCTATTTCATCGCGTGATCACCATCGTTGCTGCCTCGTCAATTGTTATCACAGCTGTCTATATTCTTCGTGTGGTGGGTACCTTATTGCTCGGCCCTATAAAGAATGATCATTTTCTTCATTTGGAAGATGCTAAATGGTACGAACGAATCTCTACAATTACGTTGGTTATTGCCATTACAGCAATCGGAACGGCCCCATATTGGCTAACCGACATGATAAACTATAGTCTTGTGCCAATTGTACAGAAACTATCTTCTATACAATTAACAAGCTTGTATTAACTGAACGATATTGTCTAATAAGATCTGCCCTATGAACCTGAGCGATATTTTAACCATGAGACATGAGATTGTGCTATCCGTTTTAGCACTGTTAATCTTAATCATAGACCTTAATCTGCACAACAGAGATAAGCATCTAATCATCCCTATTTCCATCTCTCTTTTCTTCGTTTATACCTTAGTGGGATTCTTACCTGCGGATAAAAGTGTACTCTTCGGTGGGATGTATCAGACCAATCCACTGTTGGTTATGATGAAGAATATTTTGAATGTTGGGGTGTTAATCGTTCTACTGCAGTCTGTAACTTGGTTAAAACAAGATGCCAATCGTGAAAAAATTAGTGAGTATTTTATCTTGCTTTTCTCAACCCTAATCGGGATGGATTTTATGATCTCTTCGGGTGACTTTTTGATGTTCTTTTTGGGATTAGAATTAGCGACTATTCCACTTGCTGCTTTGGCTGCATTCACGCATCACCAAACAAAGTCAGCCGAGGCAGGAATCAAGCTGTTACTTAACTCAGCGCTCTCTTCAGGGATACTCTTATTTGGTATTTCGCTGATTTATGGTTCTACGGGATCGATCTATTTCGATACGATTACACAGCTTTATCGCAATACCCCGCTTCAAGTTCTGGCCTATATCTTCTTTTTTACGGGTATGGCATTTAAATTATCCTTGGTGCCTTTCCACCTGTGGACCGCCGACGTATATGAAGGTGCACCGATCAATATTACCTCTTATTTGTCTGTTATCTCCAAAGGTGCTGCAGCATTTATTTTAATTATTTTGATGTTTACGGTATTTAAGACGATAGCTCCAATTTACAATCATATCCTTTATCTGATAGCGATTCTAACTATGACTGTTGGTAATCTCTTTGCCCTTAGGCAGAAAAATATGAAACGTTTCTTAGCGTTCTCATCTATCGCTCAAGCTGGCTTTATCCTTCTTGGTATTTTAGGAGGTAATACGATGGGCATGACTTCAGTAATCTATTTCGTGCTTGTCTATATCTTCTCTAATCTTGGTGCTTTTGGTGTTGTCTCAGCCATTGCTGCAGTGACAAATAAGGAGAATATGGATGATTACGATGGACTCTATGCGACCAATCCTAAGCTAAGCTTGTTGATGATGCTTTCGTTGTTTTCGTTAGCAGGCATTCCTCCAGTTGCGGGATTCTTTGGTAAATTCTTTCTATTCGCTTCCGCTGCCTCTGCTGGCTATTATTGGCTAGTGTTTATTGCGGTCCTTAACGCAACCATATCACTCTATTATTACTTGTTGGTTGTTAAAGCCATGTTTATCAATAAAAGTGAAACTCCACTGGCTTATTTCCGAAGTGATAACTATACGCGAATTGGATTGGTGCTTAGTGGAGTCGGGATATTTATTCTCGGTTTCTGGAGTCAGATCTACGAGATTATTAACAGTTTAAGTTATGGAATCCTTCCATAAGGGAGAAGCCATAGGAATTTTTTACGTGTATTAAAATTGATCGTATGACCTTAAGAGCAAAACATAGTGTGGCAGAGATTGCCGAAACAAGATGTACCATAGTAGAAAATGGCGTTACAAAAGAGCGAGTTAATTTTTTGAAAAAACTACTTGAGTTTAATGGTTTTAAGGTTCTAATTGCCGAAGAATCACCAATCGAGGCATCACCCATTCTTTTTACTATTGGGGTTACCGATTTGGTATTTAATCCTGTAATTGCAGTCTATGAGATGAGTCTAAAAACTCCAGATGGCCAAAGTGTATCGCCCGATTATTGGAACCAATATTCTACAAATTCTAGTGATGAATACTGGTTGTCGGCGAACCATTCCTAATTTTCTCCCTGATTTTCTCTAAAAGTAACGAGGTGGTTAAGTCGTCGTAGAGATTGATTTCTGGATCCTTATTCTTGCAGATGTCTTGAATGTAGGTGCTGAGCTGCATCTTAAGTGGGTTCGTACTCTCGTTTTTGTTCCCAGTTTTTATCTCAAGGGCTGAAATGGCGCGAACTTCATGGTTTGTAAAATCAAAAACTGTAAGTTCCCCATTTGATGTAATCGTTAGCGTATGCGCCTCTTTATGGTCTATTAGACGGAGTGTTAAATTTGCGGCCGTTCCATTTTTAAAGTGAACATGTATATTAATTACCTCCGGGGTTTCACTCTCTTTGTGACCACTGTAGACCTCCGCTTTGTGAACAAGTGCTCCAGAAGTCTTAAGGATCATAAAAAGATTGTTGTAGAGCAATTCGGTAAATTGAGACTGCTTTTGAGGTGCCGTTTGCGATATTTCAAGCAGCGCCTTGTGTTTAAACGCTAATTGTATCTCTTTTTGAAAAGGGTGAAAAAGAAATTCATTCTGAATTTGAATGTAGGTCCCCCCTTCGTGTGCAAGCTGAATAAGTTGTTTTCGCTCTTCTATCGTGAGGATATGTTGATCCGAGAGGAATAGGTGACATCCATTGCGAATTGCAAAGCTTAGATAATCAAACGTACAGAACTCAGGATCTGCAACGATAAGAAGATCACACACTAAAGGGATAATTTCAGGTGACGAGAAAATCAAGGAGCTTTCACAATTAAGTGTTTGTCTTTCCCCCGAATAATATATTCCATCCCATTCAATCTCCGGCATTTTCCGGATAAGATCAAATTGAAACCTAGTCGGTTCTTTAGGAAGTATGATAGCTGTGCTTAACATCGTGAGCAAATATACTCCTAACTTATTGCACCCTTGTGTGTATTCGTGGGTATTTATCAACCGGCATATGTTGAAAAGGCCTTATTTTATGCTATTTTTATCCCCATTAAGTGTGATATTTATCCCAGCTTAACTCGAGTTTATTTTTTTATGGCGTTGTTTTGGCGATAACGGTGCTAAATAGTTATAAGGTTTTTATTCTAAATGATTCAATCAGAAGATACGTTGATGCATCAAGGGATGCGTCGCAGACTGGTGGAGGCGATCAGGCAAAAGGGCATTTCTGACGAGCAAGTATTGGAGGCAATTGGCGCTATTCCTCGTCATTTATTTATGGATAGCACTTTTGTCCAATTTGCCTATGTCGATAAAGCTTTCCCAATTGCGGTGGGTCAAACGATTTCACAACCGTATACAGTTGCTTTTCAGACCCAGCTGTTAGGAATAAAAAAATATGATCGAGTGCTTGAGGTTGGCACTGGTTCTGGCTATCAAGCAGCTGTCTTGTGCCATCTGGGTGCCGTGGTTTATACCATTGAACGTCAGAAAAAACTCTATGAGTCAACACGTGTCGCCTTGCCAAAGTTGGGCTATCGACCTAATTTTTTCTATGGTGATGGCTATTTGGGTCTACCTAGCTATGGCCCATTTGATAAGATTATTGTTACGGCAGGTGCACCAAGTGTACCTGAAGAGCTGAAACTGCAATTGAAGATTAATGGCGTATTGGTGGTGCCGGTTGGTGCAGGCGGTCATCAGATTATGGTTGTTGTGACGCGAATTAGTGAAAACGAATTTTTGGAAGAGGAACGTGGCGATTTTGTTTTTGTCCCTCTTTTAAATGGTGTTGTTGATTAGATGTTATTTCCTCGACGTCAATGTGTAAAATAGTTTATGAAGATCAGATCTTTATTTAGAAATATCTCCAGTCGCACTCTGAAACGGACTTTGTTTGTTTTGGGGTTCTTACTAATGATGGTTAGTATTCGCACTTATCTAGCTCACGAAAGATTAGTTAAGGAGCGTGCTAAGGCACATTATATCGATGCTCGACGTATCGAAGAACATTTCTTTGATCGGGTAAAA
>JAPLDS010000041.1 GCA_026391295.1 Bacteroidia bacterium
GATGTCTTGGTGACGAAAACCCTTTTCTTACTCCCCTCCGTTGGAGGGGATGGGGGAGGTCATTTCGACACTGCATAAATAAATATTTCGGTGCACCTATAAATATTTCGGTGCTCTGCACTTAGTAAACCAGAAAGCTGCAGTGCTGCGATATTATTATAGAACTTTCGGCCAGCAATTTCTTCCCTACACCCCTCCCTTGTCCGTCAGCTGACGGAGGGGGAGGTTCGGGGTGTCTTGCCCGTGCCCCTTATCCCTGAATGGCCTATTATTTGAAAATACAATAGGGATAGTTGAATCCAATTGATTCAACTATCCCTATAAAAAAAAAGGAGCCCTTACCTCCGTCAGCTGACGGACGGACCCTCAAAATTTACCACAAAAAAAAGAGCCCTCCATAGAGGGCCCTTTAATAATAAAACTATTCTAATTTAAGTAAACGCTTATTGTACTAAAGCAAATTCAGATTGTATAGTGATTCCTGTTGCAGCAGCCCAGGCAGCATGGGCAATAGCAGCATCTTCTGCCATACTTGCAGATAATGTTTTGGCAGTTGCACCAATATAGTCTAAGTTAACCAAAAGATTTGGTGTGGTTGCAGCTGCTACATACGCTTTAAGTGTATGTAAAGCAGCAGAGGTGATTGTTGTTTCAACATATGCTGTCGTCGGAGTACCGGCAACTGCATTTGTATAGGTATAAGCTAATTTGTTTCCGCTTACTGTTATAGCGGCAGTGGCTGCAGTAGGTTGAGTCGTGTAGCTTGCGAAATCGGCTGCTGCTAATTTCGTATTGCCTGTCACTGTTAGTACCGCCAACTTATTAGTTGAAGTTGTCAAGGCTAATAATCCATCATTATTTGTTACAATAAGTGTTGCATCCGCAAATGCCTGATGACCTAAGCTTATTGAAGCAATAACATCACTGTTGTTAAGGGTAAATGAATTGATAACCCCAGCAGTTGTAACTGAAGTTAATTTATCCTTAGTTGTTGCATCTCCAAATCCATTAATGGCAACAGTCGCAATAGCTCCTTTGAAGGTCGCTGTTATTAACGCTGAGTTTGCTGCCGCGGCTGGTACTGAGTAAGTAAATTCGTTAGTGAATCCCGCAAGGCCTGTAATGTCAACATTTTTAAGTGTTGTTGTATTTGTAGTTGTGTATACTTCTGATAAGCCAAGCAAGGTAAGGTTAACTAGAGATGGATTAGCAGCAACTGTCAGATTTGTTTGAGTTGTTGAAAGTAAAGTAACGGTTGTTGCAGCAGTAAAGGTTGAAGCCACTGTTAATTTAAGAGCAGGAAGGCTTACTGTAGTTGCACTAGTTGCACTAATGGCTGCTCCGGCAGTTGCTAAAGCTGGTAATGATAAGCTAGTTAATGCATTGGCAGTGATACCTGCAGTTGCAGTAGCCAATACAGGAAGTGATGTCGTAGTTCCTGCTGTTAAAGTTAACAATCCTGTTGTAGTTGTTAATACTGGAGCCGATAATAGTCCAGCAACAGAAACAGCTGCACCTGCAGTAGCAAGAGTTGGAAGACCAATAGTAGAAGTTGCAGAACCTGTGATTGAAAGTGCACCAGTAATACTTGGAGCAGTTACAGTTACACTACTTGCAGCTTTTGTTGCAGAGATAGTTAGTGCAGTTAAGGCAGTTGCGCGACCAAGAGTTACAGTTGCCGCGTTGTTTGCATTAAGAGTAAACGTTGCTGGTACATTACCAGTAATTGCAACTAAAGTTGCTGCATTTGCAGTAATAGAAGTTGATGTTCCAGTAGGCATGTTAATGCCAGTAGCTGCAGCGAAAGTTGGAGTACCAGCAGCAACACCGTCTGAAATTGTTCCAGTTACAACCCAGTTAGGGATGCTAACACCAAGTGTTCCTGTAACACCTGCTGCAGTTGCTTTGTCTGTTAGTGTTAAATTTCCACCAATAGTTAAAGTAGAGGTGTAGCTGTATGCGCCGTCTAAATTCAGGTTTAAGTCTCCTGTCACGCTTGTTAGCAGTGGGAATACAACTGTAGAAACAGACGATAAGTTTCTTCCAATTACGGTTAAATTACCTGTGATCGCAGCCAGATTATTAAAACTTAATGGCTTTAATGCAGTTGTTGTCACGCTAATCGTTGTTGGTCCAAAAGCTCCGACTAAATTGTTTAAGATTCCATTTAGTTTTGCGATTTTACCAGCAGAGATCGCAGTTGTATTAACCGTTAAATTCCCATTGATCATGCCCAGTGATGCAAATGAAGGGGCAATAAAGTCAACTTCGTTATCGGTTGTAATAAATATGTTTCCTGCATAGACTGCAGCAGCAGCTAGTAAAGTGTTGATACCTGCTTGTGCAGCGTCAACTTTTACAGTCAATGCGTTAACAACAGCTTGAGTTGCAAGAGTACCAGTGAAGGTAGTCAATGCATCTAAAGAAGCTTGAGCCGCAGTGATCTTAGTAGAAAGAGCAGCGTTAGCAGCGATAGCAGCAGTGTTAGCAGCTACAGCAGCCGTGTTGTTTGCATCAACTTTCGTGTTTAATGCAGTGTTGTTAGCAGCAACAGTCGCAGCTAAAGCAGTAAGATCAGTTTTTAAACCGTCAACAACCGCTTTGGTAGCAGTACCAGAAGTTGCAAGAGCTGTTAAAGCAGTCTGTGCAGCAGCGATGTTGGTGTTAGCAGTTGCTAAACCAGTTGATAAAGCTGCGATAGAAGCTGAAGTTGGCAAAGCCGCAACAGCTGTTTGAAGTGCAGTTACCTGAGCAGTAGTCGCGGTAAGCTGTGATTGAAGTGCAACAACACCGTTAACTTTAACGTCAAGAGCAGTAATCTGATCTTTAAGCGCCGAAAAGTCATTGGCATACTTGTTACAAGAAGTGAAAACAAGGGCTAAAGCTAAAAAGCCCAACATTAATTTTCTCATTTTTTGTTTGTTTTTAATGAATAAATAATTGGAAATAAACTAATTTTTGTTCTACGCGTATTACAAAGGTTTAACCCCCTGCTTTTATTTTTAAAATTTTTAATTTTTTTCTCTTTTTAACTGAAAAATCGCCGTCTGAAAACTTTTTTTTAGACTTCTTCTCGTCTAAAACGCGAATTGTTTGCTTTCAAACGCGTTTGGAGAATACTTTCCAATGCCAAATAACAATCAGAAAACCAGCTGATTAACAAAATATCGGCTGTTTTTGACCCCTATTTGAAGCTTTTTTTAGTCTGCTCCTATACATACAAGCCGCATGAGAACTGGTTTACCCTACCTATACGTCACTTTTTTTTTACTTTTTTTCACGAGCTAAACGAAGCAACTAATTTTGAATTCAAATCAGCCTCCGAGATCTTTATCTTTTTTGCAGGTAGGTTATGTTGGGAATAGTCGTTTCAGCAAAAAAAAACGGGCACCTACGTTTGTAGATGCCCGTTTGGGTATGGGATTAGGTTCTTGTGCTACGGTTCTTAGGAAATACTATTTAGTGATCGGAGGTAATGGTCAGGAGTCATAACCGGCAGCTTGCTTTGTTTAAAGTCTTTCGTGTTCCTGGTTACAATAAGATCAATGTGGCCATCTAACTCCGCCGTGTAGTTTTGCAAGGCGTCTTCAAAATCTTTAAATTCAGATTTAAGTGCCCTAATCACCATCTTTTTGTCCGTTACAAGAATCTCTGTGATCGAAATTAGCTTTGAAAGTTTCTCGATAACCTTCCCATGAGTTGCGGTTTGTCGAAGCAAATAATAGAGGTTGCTGATAATTACAGCTGTAAGATACCCTTTGATCTCTTTGCTTTCGCACATCGCTAGAATCTCGGCTGCTGAATTGGCGAATGGGGTTCGATCAAACAGGAAATCCAAAATTACATCGGTATCTAGCAGTATTTTTCTCACGCAATCTATAAATATTTAACAGCTAACCGTTTTGATAACTCTTTCTTGTAGTCTAGATCCTTTGGGGCCTTGAAGGATCCTTTTAAATCTTGCACTATTGGTGGGTATTCTTTCTTCTGATAACTATGATCCGCTGTAATCACCTTCAGGTAATTCTCGATGATATCCGATAGGCTACGCTCATTATTGCTCGCGTATTTCTTTGCTTTTGCAATAACCTCTTGCTCTATCGTTAAGGTTAACTTGGTGTTCATGGCACTAAATTTTAAACGCTCTGATTTGTCCTACAAATATATAGAAAATTTACACGTGCAATATGGCATTAAATCATACGTGTAGTTTTTTATGAATTAGGTTCTGGTGGTTGTTGGATTTCCTTGAGTGTATAGTGGTAAAAAAAAACGGGCACCTACGTTTGTAGATGCCCGCTTTGGGTATGGGATGGTGGGAGCTAATATTCCCAGAGATCTTGTTCGTAGGTAAATATGGCATTTTTGATCCGATCAGATTCTGAGAGGGCATAATCGCCGCCAGCATATTCATCGATAGATCGGTTGTTGTAGATATTTTCCTCCTTCACGATATAGGCATCGAATTGACGGGTTAAGAAGATATCGTCGAAACTTAAGCTTCTGGCGCCATTCAACTCATTCACCACTTCGTGCTTTGCAAGTAGAGGTCGCACCTCTGGGTACGAGACCCAGAAAATACGTTTCCGCACGTAAAGACTATCGTTCGGATCTTTTTTATAAACCCGGATTGGACAAATGCCTAATGTGCGTACTTGCAGAGAAGATTTTTGTTTATCGAAATACCAGATTTCTTTAATCTCAAGTTGTTTGATCTCGTTATACGGTATTTCTGTCCGAATAATGGTGTCACGATCGGCACCTGTGTTAAGGTCGGTAACTTTGATTGTTTTCACCGTGTCGCCAAACTGTTCCTTCACCTTCAGGAAGGTTATGGGCTCTTTAAATTCAGCGTCTGTACCTTGCGCATCGAAGGCGGTGATACTTTTCTCTTCAACACCTTTTAGCAGGGTTAAGAAAAGATTTGTACGTCCTTGAATTTCGCGCACTGGGTAGTAGAAGTGCTGATTTGCCTTTTCACGTAAGTCGATGATACGCCATACCGTTTTCGACCAGATTACATCTGATTCTCTGACGTCAGGTAACGGAGCAGGTTTACGATCGGTGATCGTCTTTTTTGCGTATGCGCCGTTAATCACTTGGGCTTTCACTTCAGTATAATTAAGTGAAAAGCCTACTACGAGTACGATGAATAGGATTATCTTTTTCATTTTAATTAGTTATTTTAAAGCTTATCGCAGGTAAGTTACGCGTTGTGCCGTCGTCGCCATGTACTACAATACTCTCAAAGTAAAGTCGACTTCCTTGATTTAAACCTTTCATCAAATCACGTTGCTCTTGCGAGAAACGATTTCCTTTTGTTGGTTTATCAACGACAAATCCACCTTTAGAGGTTGAGATGACGAAAGAAAGTACGGTAAATTTCATTTCGAAATCGAAATCTGGTATGGCAGCCACTACACCTTGTTGTGCTTCAAGCTCACGTTTTGAAATCGAACCATCAATTTTATTGGCAACCGATGCAACTGGATCTGGTACTTTCTTAACTCGGAAATCCATTGATCCAATTTGTTTTAACTTCCCTTCGATAGTTGCGCTTACGGATACAACTGCTTTAGTCCCTACTTTTTGTGGACGCACGACATAAGTTCCTGGTCCGGTAGATTCTATGGTAGCATTCGTTACTGAAACTTTTAGATCTTTAGCTGAAATACCAGGTGCCGATATCGATACCGGGTTTGCAAGTCCAGCATAGAAGACGTTCATCTTTGTTGGCGAGACACTCATCGAAGGTTTTGCAACCTCGTATTCATGTTTGAAAGGATAGCTTACTACGACTCCCGAAGGATTTTTGTAATTTACTTGACCGGTGTAGGTCATCTTTCCTTCTCTGCCAGCATTGACTTTATAGAGTCCTGCATTTTCACCAGGTATCATTGGCAAGGTTGATCCGCCAATGGTGATGTTTGGACTGATGGTCGTATCTACAGCTGAAAGGAATATTTTCGCTTCGTAGGTGTTACCTTCAAGAATGTAGTCAGATGTAGAGACCACTTGCGCCTGCAGTTTATTAAATTTAAACGAAGCAGCATCAATCTTGGTATAGAGAATATTGATTACATTAGATTCGGTGTCGCGCACATCGCTTTGCATTTTCGACATCAGGGTGATAACCGCAATCAGTGGATATCCCTCAAAATGTTCGTTCTCCCAGGTTGGTGTTCGTCCGTCTTTAACAGGTGGATCTGTGGTCGCAAGGTTATTATTGATTGAGTTAATAGCGGTTACATTCGATGTGTCAATCATCGAGATCATGAGTCTTCTATATCTTGCGATTGCATCTTTCAGTAGGGTGCCATGTTTTTGATTAATCATCAACTGGGCAGACGTGTTTAGATCAGATGCTGAGACAATACTATCTATATTTCCTTTAGGACCATCGGCTTTTTTTACGATCATCTCTTTCAGGCTATTAATATAATTGTACAGTGAGTCGGAGCTGAACTTTACCTTTTTGGCAAGATCATTCAACGCGCCAGATTTTTTTGCATTTTCTTTAGCGGCATTATCAAAGTCGCTATAAATACGTTGGTTCTTGCTCACTGACATATCGATAGTTTCAACGAAGCTGTGGTTTACCATGGCAAAAGCGTCAAGCACTGACTTATCGACATTAAGAGCCAACATGGCTGTTAATACCAAGTACATCAAGCTGATCATTTTTTGCCTAGGTGCTTCCGGGCAGTATTTAGTTCCCATCTTTCTACTTAACCTTTAGCGTTCATCGCACCCAACATATTACCATATACATGGTTTAGGGCTTCGAGATTTTTGTTTAATTGCTCAGTTTGTTTTTGGTATTTAGCTGCCTCGTCGAGTGCACTCTTGACTAAATCGGTTATTTTTGCATGTGTGTCAAGTGCATCAGCAGAAGCCGTAGTTACTTTCTTCGTATGTTGAAGGTGCAACTCATATGAGGTATGTAATGCAGCGATGCTTGTATTTACTTTTTCTAATCCTGCACTGTAGCTGCTTGTCCGTTCGTCGAGAGCAGCAAGGTCTTTATTGATTGAATCGTTGAATCTCTTGTACGATGTAGCTAAAGAATCACCCGAAGCAATAAGCTGGTCGTTGATTTTCTTTGTTGAGTCGTTAAACGTACTAGCCAAGTTTTTCGAAGAGTCTCCAAGGATTTGGGTTGACTGATCATAGGAGTAAACAAGGTCGTTGGTTGACTTTTCAATCGAATGAGCTGCACGTGTGTTAACCTCCTTAAAGGTTGACATAGACTCTGAAGCAGAAGTTAAATTTTTAACATACGAATCAGTTGCCAATGTTGCAGTAGAGATATCAGCAATACCGCTAGCAGTAGTTGATAGATCTTGAAGACCTTTTTTCACTTTGGCTAATAACTCAGGAGAGATATCTGCTTGGTCAAAAATATTACCAGAAGCGCCAGCATGTGATGGTGTAGTGATTTCTGCTGGTCCACCAGTATAGTCTTTACGCAGTTGAGGGTGTACTTTAGACCAATCAGGTATATCAACTGAAGGTTCAAAGGCAGAGAAGAGGAAGATGACTACCTCAATAAGCATCCCGATTGGTAGAATGATATTAGCTCCTGGCCAGTGTTGAAGTTTGAAAAGAGCACCTAGAAGTACTATCGAAGCTCCTACACTGTAAAAAAAGTTCATTCCCGATTTCCACTTCTCGGAATGAGTAAAGTCCATTGCTGCCATAACGTATTTTTAGATTGTTTTTTATTTAGATTATTTTATTTAACTCCTGGGTTATCAGCACCAATTGAAGAGCGTACGCATCGGAATCCGAGGTAAGACTTCGCGGTATCTTGATATTCAAATGTTCGAGTACCTACTTGGATAAAGTAAGCAATATCTTTCCATGATCCACCTCTAGTTACTTTTCTCTTCATTGCTGGAGGATCTGTAGGGAGGGCGTTTTGTTCAAAATTTGGATTCAGGTCATGCATGAAATTATACGTTGACTCGTCGTAGGCAGAGATGGTCCATTCGGCCACGTTCCCCGACATATCATAAAGACCATAGCCGTTTGGATCGTAGGTAGCAACTGTAACGGTGGTCTTGCCACCATCGTCGCTATAATTTCCTCGCATTGGCTTGAAGTTTGCCAAAAAGCAACCGTTTTTATTTCGGGTATAGTATCCGCCCCAAGGGTACATTGAGTTTGCAAGACCGCCACGTGCAGCCAATTCCCATTCTGCTTCCGAAGGTAGTCTATAGTCCTGAACACCATAATCACCTTTTGAGGCAAGTGCGGCATTTTTATAGTTCGTTCTCCAAACGCAGAATGCTTTAGCTTGTTTCCAGTTAACACCGACAACGGGATAATCGTCAAAGCCAGGATGGGAGAAATATTTTTTTGTCAATGGATCATTGAAGGCATAGGAATAATCGCGTATCCACACCAAGGTATCGGGGTAGATATTTACAGCTTCGGTCATAATAAAGCTTGAGCGTCCAGCCACTGGGACTAATTTTCCACTCAGGTCAACGACCGAGCCTTTATAGCTTTGAGTCTTGTAGTCATAGGCATTTTGAGCCAATGCAGCTTGTTGCAAGTCAACCCATGAATAGCGGTAACTTAATTTTCGTGTGTCGAGTTCTTTACGGCCGAGGATTCGATCGTTTCCACCATAATACATTGCCTCAAGCACATCGGTATATTCTTTATTCCGTAGGTCGATTTTACGTTTCCAGTTCAAAATAGGGGGATCAATAGGATTCCCTTTTTTATCTTGAGCGAACTTAAACTCTTCAAATCGCTCAGATAATAGCTGACGCGACACGGAATCACGTACCCAGTATACAAACTGACGATATTCGTTGTTTGTGATCTCGGTATCGTCCATCCAAAATGAGGATAGATCGACCGTCCGTGTCGGGGTAGATCCTGCGACAACATCTTGATCTCCAGGGCCCATGTTAAAACTTTGACCCGCAATCATAACCATTCCAAGAGGTGAAGGCTCAAAATATTTGCCTCGTTTTGGCACACCCGTTAGTTCACCCTTTCCACCTTTATGACAGCTCGTCATCAGGAAGAGGAATGAAATACTAGCTAAGATTAATATTCGCTTCATATTTTTTATATATGTTGTAGACAACAATTTTCAGATTCAAATTCGTTACAAAGTTACAAAAATCTAACACTATTGTACTTATGCTTATGTTTTTTGTACAGTAGTACAGAATACGCAAGAAAGAATTCATGCGATCCTGCGTTGTATTTTGATAATGCAGAGATGCTCATATCGTAAGCATATCCGCATTTTATTCCATTCCATAATTCAGTTCCGCCGCTGATAATCAGCGCATCCCCAACTCTATAACCAATACTTCCCCAATATTGCTTATTATATTGGATGGTTATGTTTGCATCTGCTTGCCAGGAGCCTCGATCTCTCTTATAAAAGAGTGAAGGAATAGCATCAAAGCGCTCATCTGCTAGGTGAATCATATAACTTCCATTGAGGTAATACGACCGTGTAAGGGTGTATTTTCCCGATTCATTGAACGTTATCGATGGTCTATTTAGGTGTTTTCCTGAGAATCCAACCTCCATATTCCCAACTTGATAAAAAAATCCAAGTCCAACATCAGCCATTATTCCTCCAGCTTTACCTTTTGGAAGGGCCTGATCCGACTGGTTTACCAAGTCGCTGCCATCTGTTTCGCCCAGTGCAAAATTGAGGTTTTTATTCATTAACCCCAATGAAAGCCCTGAGCCTAACACGCCATCACCTAATTTTGATCGATAGGCGTAATTAAGGCCTACCGAGACATTCTTCTCAAAACCGATTGCATCACTCACGATAGAGAAACCAACTCCATCGTTCATTCCAATTAAATGCACTTTTGCATCGGTATTGAAAACCGAAGTTGTCGGTGCTCCAGGAAACCCAACCCATTGGGACCTGTTTAACATCGACATGTTAATTAGCCCCGAAGAGCCGGCAAAGCCAGGATTCACAGTTAGCTGGTTAAATTTGTTCAGACTAAATTGCGGATCTTGCTGAGAATAAGCGGTAAAAATACTAATATTTGCGAATATGCAAAATAATATAAGCCGTTTCAAAAGCCTACTTGCCGATGATCTGATATCAAAAAAGGTATCATTCATTTGCTTTAGTATAACTTTTGAAGGTTTGCTTCATAATCTTTCTCCGAATTATTTAACAAAGATATAACTTTGTTAACTATGATTTATTGAAATAACTCCACCATTTTTCGGAGATCTCATTGTTACAGGCTTTTAAATAATCTTTCCGTGAACAAGGGATCCGGATGGGAAATAGGGTGCAGTCTTCATTAGGGACCTCCATCCACCATCGTTGTGATATCGGATGGACTAAAAAAGTTACTGGCTCATCTAGCCCTTCAATATCTAAAACAAACTGTTCGAAATTGGTCGCCTCATCAACGGGCTCATCATCGAGCTTTTTTGTGGCTCCATGGATAAAATACCAGCTTATCTGAGCTGCCATCATCGCTCCTAACGTGGCTGGATCATTGGGCGAATAGTATCCAAACAGGGCAAACCAAGCTGGAGTAGTGGCTAGTCCCGCATACCAAGCGATCTGACAAGCCTCTTCGCCGGTTAATCCATTGGGTGAGATACGATATTGTCCCGGTGCTTCTGCCACTTTTAAGGCGCCAAAATCAAAACTCACTAAGTCTGCCATCCGTATTAGCGGCTCTATCTCTTTGTAGTCGGCTCTGATCTCTCCTAAGGTAAGTAGTGCTCCATTGGTCCCTTCGGCTAATAAATCTTGCCATTGCTCTCCAATGAAATACGATTGTCCTGCTAGCAGCGTTACAGCTGTTCTATCGGGAAGGTTGTTGATGAAAAATTCGTCGGCTGCAGCTCCCTCATTTTCTATATTGTCAATTCGGTCGTCAACCAAGACTAGCCCAAGCTCTTCCTTTTCAAATCCATGCAATAAAGGAACGGTGAGTTCTTGAGATCCTCCTAGGATTAAAAGACGGATGTTTAACCCCGATAGCTCTTCTGCAACCAATTTTACAGCGGCATAGGTATCTTTTACCGTTGCGCCGCATTTGATGTCGCCTAGGTCAACAAGTTTGACGGTAGATGGGAATGCTGCAAGGGAATATAATTGAGTTCTGATAAGTTCGGGACTCGTAGAGAGCTCTTCCCCTTTCGATCCTCTTCCTTCGGGTATCCCTAAGATGGCGACATCGGGAAGTTTTTTTAGATTCCAGGTTTGTTTCTTCAGATGATAACCAAGCTGGTTTTCATCACCTTGGAATGTTTTAACAACAGCTAACTCTTTTGCAGGTATTATAAGGTCGTTAAGCATAATTCAATTTTTTAATTCGCAATGCTAACATGAAGGTCTCTAAAATCAGTTTATTAATGCAAAGATCATGCCTTGCCTGCTCGAAACTGTCTAAGATCTATGACTTACTAAAGCGTCGCTTGCTTGTCTTGGGTTTGCTCCCTTCAGTTTCGATAATCAGCTCACAGTCTGCAGCAGTAAGTGTCTCAATATCGGTCCCTTTTTTAATCTTATAATTCGCTTTTTTATAGGAGATATAGGGTCCCCAGCGACCTTCTAAGACACGTATTTCTTGGTCGTCGCCAAAGGTTTTGAGCACCGATTTGATCGCATTGTCTCTCTTCTCTTCGATTAGCTCAATGGCGCGCTCAAGGGTAACAGTCATTGGGTCGTCTAGATCTTTTTTAAGGGATACGAAGTTCCCATCGTGACGCACATAAGGGCCAAAACGGCCAATGGCAGCGATCACTTTTTTATCTTCAAAGAGTCCTAGGTCGCGAGGAAGCTCAAAGAGTTTCAGAGCTTCTTCTAACGTTATGGTCTCGATGCTTTGTCCTTTTAGTAAGCTTGCAAAGACAGGTTTTTCTTCACTTCCTTCCACTAATTCACCAATCTGCACGAAAGGTCCAAAGCGGCCGATTTTTGCCGATACTTGCTTTTGCGTTGCTGGATCAAGTCCAAGTGCTCGCTCACCTCTTGCTCGTTCCGAATTATTTAAAGCATCTTCAATTTTCAGATGGAAAGGACGGTAGAAGGTGTCGATCATCTCATTCCATACCAACTGTCCTTCGGCGATCTCATCAAACTGTTTCTCCACCTTAGCGGTGAAGTTAAAGTCGACAATTGGCTCAAAGTATCGAACTAAGAAATCATTTACAACTAGACCAATGTCAGTTGGGAATAATTTTGATTTCTCGGTTCCTGTAATTTCTGTTTTAAGTTCTTTTGCAATCGTCCCTTTGGTTAAGGTTAGCGCGACATAAGAACGTTCATTACCTTCGCGGTCCTCTTTTACCACGTATGCTCTTTGCTGAATCGTGGTGATCGTGGGTGCATAAGTCGAAGGTCGGCCAATGCCAAGTTCTTCTAGTTTACGCACTAAGCTTGCCTCGGTATAACGGGCCGCTTTTTGAGAGAAGCGCTCTAAAGCTTGAATAGATTCAGGATCTAACAACTGGTTAGCCGTTAAAATCGGTAGCATCCCTTTCTCCTCTTCGCTGAGCCCTTCGTCATCTGATGATTCCATATAGACTCCAAGGAATCCATCGAAGCGTAACACTTCTCCAGCAGCTACAAAATGTTCTGTTGCCGTTGATATATGTATGTTTACTGTTGTCCGTTCGATTTCGGCATCTGCCATCTGAGAGGCGAGCGTTCGTTTATAGATCAGACTGTAAAGACGTTGTTCTTGTGGTGAACCACCTACTTCTTCTTGATCGAAATATGTTGGACGGATAGCTTCATGAGCCTCCTGTGCCCCTTTAGCATTCGTTTTATAATGACGTATCTTGACATATTTGTCGCCATACGATGCTTTGATCTTTTTCTTAGCTGCCTCTAATGCAGTCTCCGAAAGATTCGTGGAGTCGGTACGCATATAGGTAATGTGTCCTGCTTCGTAGAGTTTCTGAGCCACCGACATCGTTAATCCAACCGGGAAGCTAAGTTTGCGACTTGCCTCTTGTTGCAGAGTCGAAGTGGTGAATGGTGCTGCAGGTGATTTCTTCGCTGGTTTGGTAACGATATCAGCGACCGTAAATTTAGCCCCTTGGCATTTCTCTAGGAATGCTTGAGCTGCTTTCTCCGAATCAAAGCGGTTGTTAAGCTCTGCTTTCAGCTGTGTGATCTTCCCGTTCTTCTCAGGAACAGCAAAGATGGCATTCACCCTAAAATAGGGCACTGTTTTGAAATTCGTGATCTCACGCTCCCGATCCACAATAAGTCGTACCGATACAGATTGTACTCGGCCAGCCGAAAGTGATGGTTTTACTTTTTTCCACAAGACGGGAGAGATCTCAAAACCTACTAAACGATCCAATACCCGACGAGCCTGCTGTGCATCGACTAAGTCTTTATTTAGAAGACGTGGATTTGCAATGGCATGTTGGATGGCCTCTTTTGTTATTTCATGAAAGACAATCCGTTTTGTTTTGGCTGGATCAAGATTTAGCACCTCCATAAGATGCCACGCAATAGCTTCTCCTTCGCGGTCCTCATCCGAAGCGATCCAGATCGTGGTTGCAGTCTTAGCGAATTTCTTTAACTCAGCGACCACCTTTTTCTTATCCTCCGAAATAATATACTTCGGTTGGTATTGATTATTGATGTCAACGCCAAAATCTTTTTTATCCAAGTCTCGGATATGACCAAAGCTTGACTTAACCAGAAAATCCTTACCTAGAATTTTCTCGATTGTTTTGGCCTTGGCAGGCGATTCGACGATTACCAGATTCTCTTCCATTGGATTAAAGAATGATTTGTGGGCTTAAAATTTTGTGCAAAGTAAAGAAAATCAAATCCGAAGTTCAAACTATTTCTTTGTGTCTCCCTTGAATTCGATGAATCTTTAAAAATGAATTCTCATATAAGGCTCAATGCATTAGGCACTTGGCGCTCAAGAATAGGGCCTTAAATGTAATTTTCTTTTTTTTTATAGTCAGAAGTCGCATCAAATTCTAAATTTGAACAAAACCCGACCGGTAAAATATTTAAGTTGTTGATTATATGATTGTTAGTATGCTCGATTTGATCTTTTGTTACTGGTCTTATCCATTTAGGATTCTAAGCGAGAGTTGTTTATACTAAAAAAAGCTGGTCGAAAATGGACCAGCTTTTTTTAATTATCTCTTAAATAAAATTATTTCGGCAAAAGCACCTGGTCGATTTTCATCATCGAGCCATTCACATAATTTTGATCGGTAAGGAATGGATTGAGCGGATTGATAATCACATTTGAGGCTGTTGTATTAGCAGCACCCTTAAAACTTGCGGCTCCCACAAATGGACCTGCGAAAGTTGCTTGAGCTAAAACACCTGGATGAGTAGGTATGGCCGAATTAAGTAATGTTTTAATCAGGGTTGGTGTCGATGGAAGATTTACCGAGAATACTCGATTACCGGGTATCGAAGTCCCTAAGATATGATAAACCACAATTCCTCTGACCGTTTGAGCTGATAGGGCACCATACAAAGCTGGATTTGAGAATACGTCAGGTGTCGATGCTAAATATTGAGCGGTTGGATAAGCTGTAGCTGCTGGCATACCTTGTTTAATCAAGGCCATATAAATTGCTCCGGTTAGTAAGGTTTGAAATGCCAAGTTGGTTGGAGCCAAAACTGTTAGGTTTGCGCCAAAGCTGCTCACGGCTGTTTTTAACTGGCCTGAAACGACTACACCACTATCTGCGCGAATGATAGCTGCCTTTAGATAAGTCAAATCTTTACTGACAGAGATAGAATCCCACAGGTATTTTGAAGGAGGACTAGCTAAGGTATAGACTTTGTGCATCACCCCATTTACAGCGCTGATATCCATTTCTGTCAGTGGCACGTTATTTAACCAGCCTGCAGACCCGCGTTTGCTAGGGAAGGTGGTTAAACTGACAAGTGGATTAAATGCAGGAGTGCCAACCGTTGGATTTAAAAGCGACGGATATTCAAAATTTGAAAACGCTGCAGTTGGTAAAGTTGAGGACGTAATCTTTTGCGGGCTAACATGGTAGCTAACCAAGGCTGCTACTGTTGAGGCTGGCAAAGCACCGATTACGGCCGCACTTGGTATTCCCGCAAGAATAAAAGCATTATTGTTAGGAGCATATAAAGTATACCGAGAAGTGGTATTCCCTAAGGCAGTTAACAACCCAGCTTTTTCAACGGCTGCTTTTAAAAATGAAAATTCGGCATTGTCTAGCAGTGATGCTAGAGTCGGAGAGGTAGCCTGTGCGGGCAATACAATTGGCGCTGGATCAAGAGGCGCTTTATTGCAGGATGTAACAATTAGCAAAGTGGAAACTATGATTAAGCTTGCACTTTTTAGTGAATTAAATATTTTCATAAGGATATATTTTTGAAATAATGATCAATTTAGAATACGTTGTAAGCGAAACTAACATAATACAATCCACCTACAATTGAGTTACCAACTGCATTGACATAATATTGATTCAGCAAGTTATTGGCCCCAATCTTAACCATGGCTTTGGTTGCAGGGATCTTATAACTAATCTGAGCATCCACAGTATGAATAGCTGGTAAATTATCATTTGCAAAATCACCTTGGAACAAAAATTTGTCTTGCCAGCGATAGGCAATATTAAATCCGATCAATTTCCGTTCTCCTAAGCCGTTATTCCCAATGCTAAGGTTCGTTCTATATTTGGGCGTATTGAAATAGGCAATAAACCCGGTTGGCACATCGGTAAGATCATCTGAAGAGATATTCGCACTTACCAAATAACCTGCAGGCAATTGATATCCTATACTAGCTCCAAAACCATAGTTCTTCACCTTTTCAGGGGAGTTAACCGGAATAGAGTAGATGTCAGCCACATTGGCAACACTTGAATGGGTTGCAATGGCATTGTTGATGCTTGCCAAGTTATAGGTTGCTTTTGGTTTTACCAATAACGTACGAGACAAGAAGTCTTGGTATTGACCATAGTAGCTATAAAAATCAAAGATTAGTTTGTCATTCATCGCCAATCCTTTATAGCCCAGTTCCAAAGAGTTTACAGACTCAGGTTTGAATGGAGTAATGGTGAAAGGGGTGCTCGAAGAGGTTAAGGTGCTTAGCTGATAGCTATTTCCATTGAGACTATATTTTTGTTGGAAATAGGGTACACCACCTAATAATCTTGTGCTTGAGCCCACATCAAGGTCAATCCATTGCTGTTGAGTACTTGGGAAACGATAAGCTGTTTGAAAGCTAAGTCGGATATTTTTGTTTTTTGCAACGCGGAAAATGGCTGAAGCTCTTGGAGTAAATCGACCTTTGAAATTTTCATTCTTATCATATCGACCAGTAAGGGATAGCCTCACAGCCTCATCGAAAAGATTTTTGCTAGCCTGCAAATAGGAGCCATACTCTTTAATAGCGATAATGCCACCACCATCGGCAAAGAGTGTTCCATTACTACTTAAATCGTACTCTTTAAAGTTGGCACCTACCAAGACATCCGCAAACTTACCCGTAAGTTCGGTTAAATTATATTGACCTTCCAGCATATATAAGGCACTTCGATCAACGAATAATCCGCCTCCAGCACCAATAGGGATGTTTCTTACCTTATCAAAGCCTTCTACAAAGGCGGCACTTCCAGCTACTGGTCGACCAACATCAGCCGTGCTTCTTGCTAAGGCTTGGGCCGCATTGTCAGACATTCCACCTAAACGGCTAGCTAAATAGGATTGAGCATATTGAGAAAACCATCCAGTTGAGCCTCCACTTGGCTTCCAATTTTCATTAAACAAACGGGCAGTTACCGTTGCATTGTAACTTTCGCCTGAATTTTCCTG
Organism: Bacteroidia bacterium; assembly: GCA_026391295.1. Classification (GTDB taxonomy): domain Bacteria; phylum Bacteroidota; class Bacteroidia; order Bacteroidales; family Prolixibacteraceae; genus JAAFHB01. The sequence continues at coordinate 16,817 of JAPLDS010000041.1, forward strand.
AGTCGTATAGCCTCTAACCATCCAGTTCTTATTGTTTAGCTCGAACTTATATTGGCCCATCCATAAGTTTTTTAAGCTATAACGCTCGCTTCCAGTATAAACGGTGTTCCCCATTCCCCAATATCCCGACAAAATAGCCTCTGTGCCTGGAGTAATCTTGTAATGTAGCGCACTATTGATTTTATAGTTCGAAGTGTTTGGACTAATAATTTCATTTTCGGCATAACCCGTTCTAGAGACATTGATAGGCTGACCATCATTTAAGTTATCTATGAAATTTTTCAAGAAGGGAGCAGCTGATGAACCGATCGTATTTAATACGGCAGTTCTGATATCCGCTGTCGTTTCATCCCCGTACATATTAATACCGTCGTAGTTCGAGTCTGTAGCTCGGTCTCCTGAGATTACTTGACCAGTTGTTCCGGTACGCGCATAGTTTCGTTTGTCGTATCCTAACC
>JAPLDS010000035.1 GCA_026391295.1 Bacteroidia bacterium
AGTGATCAGAGAGTTACTGAAATTGAAAACATCTTAAATAACAGACCAAGAAAACGTTTTGGATTTGAATCTCCTATATTTGTAATGGAAAAATTATTGTTTAACCCAAAAGTTGCATTTGTAGCTTGAATTCAGCATTTAATAACTTGAGATTGTCTCAGTATAACTAAGACAACCTCCTAAATTAGATATACACTTAAATTACAAATCACAACTTTGCACCAAAGCACCCCGTTGCTAATCCGATTCCAGAAAGTGTTGGACCTAACACAGCATTTGCCAAATATAAACCAAGTGCCCACCCTGGTCCAGGAATAACAAGCAGAGTACCAAAAAATAATCCGGTTGAAACAACCGCAGCTGCACATGAAAAAAGGCCACCCCCTTCGATCAATTCCATACTTTCAACAGTTAATGTTTTCATGATTAATAAGTATTAATGAATAAATAAAATTGATTGTCTCCTTAGAATGAGAACACTTATATATCAAATGAGAATTATTTAAATCTTTTGAATCTATCAATTTTAGTCTGATTTCTTAATTGTAAAAACACCCTAAGAATAACTACAAACCAAATAAAGAATAAAGTTAGAGAAGATAGATTTTCACTGTTAAGAAGATCGTTGAAAAATAGAAAAATCAAGGTCAGCAAAAACAGCAACAATATTAAACTAACATACAAATAGTAGCGTTCTATGTTAAACCTAATCTGACGTTCAGATAAACCCTTTAACCTAAAATTCATTATCAATCGTTCAGAGAAGTTCATTTTATACATTTTTATAAATAACAAAAGCTAAAAAAACATCTAAACCAAATAAGAATATCCGTTAAAGTTAAGATCTCATTAAAGATCTCAACTTTAATAACTATTGTTTATCCTTCCTTTTTTGAAATACTAAAAAATACATAAGAATAGTCAATATTAAAAAGGTCATTGTAAATACATAAGGATTTGATATTATCTCAAAAAATTCAAGAACTAGAATTAGAAAAATGACCATTAAAATAATCAATAAGAAGATTTTCATATCATGTAAGTTTATTATACTCGTGAAATAATTCATCATTCTCCTTAATATTCAACCACTCTATTCACTCCCCACTCTTTATCCCGATTGGTGGACCGGCTTTAACGGGCTTATCTAGGAAGGATTGAATCTTGCCCATCAGACCCATCCCCCAGGTTTGAGAGATTCGCATTTGTTCTTGATTCAGCTGAGGTAATACCGAAGCCATCTTCTTGCCAACGGAGGTCTCGTAAAAGGCAATAATCGCCTTGACATCCTCATGGGTATAAAACTTCTTATAGATCGGTATAAGCTGTTCATTTAAGGCGGCCACCTCAACGTCGAAGACTTCGAGTTTTAAGGCCGTCCATTGACTCTCTGTAACATCGGGCTTAGAGGGTTTAAGCTGAGCGACCACTTGAGCATAAAGACCATTGGTAGTGGCTGCCGAACCATTAACTACTAACATCTTACTTAAATCAGCACTAAAAGAATCGGATTGTGCTTGGAGAGTGTTTGCAGACATGGTAAGAGCTAACAAACAAAACAAACTGGTTTTAAAAAGTGATTTCATAGGATCTCTGTTTTAGGGATTAAGGACGCAAGGTAAAACAGAGGAGTGCACTCTGAATGCACTGAGTAAAAAGAGTCAGAGAAAAAGTCAAAAACTTTCTAGGGGGAAATTAAAACGACAAAGGCTTATTTTGTTTCACCTCAAAATGGTACGTGGAGGCAGAGTGACGGAATACAATCTGACACCCTCTCCCTTTTAGAAAGTCGAGATCATTAAAGACTGTGCGGCGCGAGACACCGAGTTTACGAGCCAGCTCCTCCGCCGTTCCGGTGTTAGTAAGGGAGATTAAAACAACAAGTCGTTCAATGCGGGCAGTCTGTTCTTCGTAGCTCATATTTTTATTTTTCTATTAAATATAAAGAATAAAAACCACTTAGTTGAAACTAAAAAAGGAGCTCAATGAGCTCCTTTTTTTATCTGAAAATTTATTTCGCCTAATTTTTCAAATTACTTAACTTTTTTAACAATAGCGCTGAAAGCAGCGGGATTGTTCATAGCTAGATCGGCCAAAACCTTACGGTTGATTTCGATGTTCGCACTTTTCAATTTCCCCATAAATACGGAGTAAGATAACCCTTCGGTGCGAACAGCAGCGTTAATACGTTGAATCCACAAAGCACGGAATAATCTTTTCTTAGTTTTTCTGTCACGGTACGCATACCCTAATCCTTTTTCGTATGTGTTTTTGGCAACCGTCCAGACATTTTTACGCGATCCAAAGTAACCTCTGGTAAGTAGCAGCAACTTTTTTCTTCGCGCTTTTGATGCTACATGATTTACTGATCTTGGCATTTTTTTCTGTTTTAGGACAATGGCGTTCCTAGTTAAAGGAATCTTTTGGTGCTCACTGACCGGTTAAACTTAACTATAACTCGTCAATAGAAATGATTACCTCATGGCTAATAACCGTTTGACATGATTCGTGTCAACATCGGCAACTAGAGCCCATTTGGTTAGGTTTCTTTTGCGTTTAGTGCTTTTTTTGGTCAAAATATGACTCTTATAAGCATGTTTCCTTTTGATTTTTCCTGAGCCGGTTAGAAGGAAACGCTTCTTAGCCCCGGCATTCGTTTTCATTTTAGGCATCTTGTTATTTTTTCTTTTTAGGCGAAATAAATATTGTCATTCTTTTCCCTTCGAGCTTCGGAAGCTGTTCAACCTTGCCTACCTCTTCCAAGGCATTGGCAAAACGAAGCAGCAAGATCTCTCCTTGCTCATTATATAATATCGACCGCCCTTTAAAAAATACGTATGCCTTAACTTTAGCCCCTTCTTGAAGGAACTTCTCAGCATGTTTTAATTTAAAGTTATAATCGTGATCATCCGTATTTGGACCAAATCGAATCTCTTTAACAATGATCTTCGATGCTTTGGCTTTAAGCTCTTTCTGCTTTTTCTTCTGTTCGTAAAGAAATTTCTGAAAATCAGTAATTCTGCATACAGGCGGCTCCGCATTTGGAGAGATCTCAACAAGATCAAGCTCCAACTCATCGGCGCGACGAAGGGCGTCTTGAATTCTGAAAACCCCTGGATTTTCAATATTCTCTCCAACCAACCTTACCTCAGCAACACGAATCTGATGATTAACCCGAAATGGTGATTTTTCTTCCTCTTTGGGACCTCTTGGCCCATTGCCTCTAATTACTGCTATGGCTTTATCCTCCTATTTATTAATTTATTAAACTATTTATATGCATCTGCCAACGCTGCAGTGACCTCATTACCAATAAACAACGCGAACTCATCGATTGTCATTGTACCTTGATCACCTTCACCCTGGCGGCGAACTGCTACCGTATTATCTTCAAATTCTTTCTCCCCAACGATCAAAAGGTATGGAATACGCTTCATCTCATTGTCTCGAATCTTTCTGCCGATTTTTTCGTTACGATCGTCAATTCCGGCGCGAATATCGGAAATATTTAATTGATTTGAAACTTTTTGCGCATATTCGTTGTACTTTTCGCTGATTGGCAACACCACAACCTGCTCTGGAGTTAACCATAATGGGAATTTACCAGCTGTATGTTCGATCAAAACAGCACAGAAACGCTCCATCGATCCAAACGGTGCACGGTGTATCATCACCGGCCTGTGACGCTTATCATCAGCACCAACATACTCAAGTTCAAAACGTTCAGGTAAGTTATAGTCAACCTGGATAGTTCCCAGCTGCCAGCTTCTTCCCAAAGCATCCTTGATCATAAAGTCAAGCTTCGGTCCGTAAAATGCCGCCTCACCCAATTCTGTGATCGTATTTAACCCTTTTTCTTCACAAGCCTCAATAATGGCACGTTCAGCTTTTTCCCAATTCTCATCCGATCCGATGTATTTCTCTTTGTTTTTTGGATCACGTAAAGAGATCTGAGCCTTGTAGTCTTTAAAGTCTAACGCCTTAAAAATGATAAAGATAATATCGATAACTTTTAAGAACTCCTCTTTTAATTGATCGGGACGACAGAAGATATGCGCATCATCTTGAGTAAAGCTACGAACACGCGTAAGTCCATGAAGCTCACCACTTTGCTCATAGCGATAAACAGTACCGAACTCTGCCATACGAACTGGCAGATCTTTGTAAGAACGAGGCTTAAATTTATAAATCTCGCAATGATGAGGACAGTTCATTGGTTTCAACAAATACTCTTCACCTTCATTCGGTGTACGGATAGGTTGAAAAGAATCTTTTCCGTATTTCTGAAAATGGCCAGAAGTTTTATACAAGGCTACATCACCAATATGAGGCGTGATAACCTGCTCATAACCAAATTTCTTTTGAACTTTTTTCAAGAACTTCTCAAGTTGCTCGCGAAGCATAGCCCCTTTAGGAAGCCAAAGTGGAAGTCCCATACCCACGTTTGGAGAGAAATGAAATAGCTCCATCTCCTTGCCAATCTTACGGTGGTCGCGTTTTTTAGCCTCTTCAACCAATACCATATACTCCTCAAGAAGTTTCTGTTTTGGGAAAGTGATACCATAAACACGCGTAAGCATCTTATTTTTATCGTTACCACGCCAGTATGCCCCAGCGATATTGGTCAATTTAACCGCTTTGATAAAACCAGTATGCGGAATATGTGGGCCTCTACAGAGATCAGTAAATTCACCCTGTTGATACAACGTAATTTCACCATCTTTTAAATTGGTTAATAGGTCTAATTTGTATTCATCGCCTTTTTGATCAAAATAATTGATGGCATC
>JAPLDS010000036.1 GCA_026391295.1 Bacteroidia bacterium
CTGATAAGTGTCCAGGTACCAGTACCTGAAGTTGGACTGTTGCCAGCTAAAGTAAAGATGCCACTATTACATTGTGATTGATCTTCGCCAGCTGAGGCCTCGGTGACTGAGGCGTCGTTTCTTAACGAGACTTCATCAAAAGACGAACACGGACCATTAACAATAGTCCACCTCAAAACGGTGGTGCTTCCTGCGGTTACTCCTGTGACTGTAGAAGTTGGCGAATGCAGGCTAGTGATTGAACCTGGACCACTTGTGATCGTCCAAGTACCCGTGCCCACCGAGGCAGTATTTCCTGCTAAAGTAAATGTGCTTATCTCGCACTGAGACTGGTCTGATCCAGCTATTGCTGTCTGTGCGATGGAATTCACCAACGAAACATCATCCGAAGACGAACACGGACCATTAACAATAGTCCACCTCAAAACGGTGGTGCTTCCTGCTGTTACTCCTGTGACTGTAGATGTTCGTAAGCTTGGATTAGTGATTGAACCTGGACCACTTATTTTTGTCCAAGTACCGGCTCCAATCGTGGGATTATTCCCAGCTAAAGTGAAAGTACTGGTCGCACATAATGACTGATCGGGACCTGCATCAGCGGCAGTAGCCAAGGGATAAACAGTTACCGTCACATATTGTGTGTTGGGAACTCCCCCGATCGTTATAGTATAGGTATAGGTAACATCAATAGGACTTGAAGTCGAGTTGGTTAGTGCTTCACTAATAGAGGCAGTAGAGCCAGAGGAGGTCAAAGGTGTAATTCCTGTTATTGCAGGCCTAGTCCAGGAATAGCTGGTCCCTCCAGTGGCTGTATACGAAAAAGTTGATCCACTACAGATCGATGGCGAATAAGCTTTTGACAAGTAATTCTTTCTTCCACAACCATCGGTAACGGTTAGCCGCAGCACAATGGTGCCAAGCGGAGCAGCTGGAGTGGTATAGGTTGTATTAAGCGTTGAAGTACTCGAGAAGGAACCCACCGGAGTTCCAGCCTGATTTGTTGCACTCCATAAATAGGTTGTTGTTCCAATAGCCCCGGTAACAGTTGGGGATAACGGATAAGCAGTGGTTGGTGCCAACAATGGTGGAAAGTTTAAATTAGTTATGCTAATTTGTTGCTGAACACCAGCCAAGAGGACAAAATTAAAAAAGGCCCGTTGAGCCGCTATATCTGAAACTGTTGAACCTGTGCCATTATAACTATGCGCCGCTTCGTACATGACCATACCTTTGGTAGCATCCCCACGATAAGGGCCATAGGCAACCAAAGCTGCCCGATTCCCTGAATTATAAGTGATGTGTGTTTTACTGTCGGTATAGGGATTATCATAAATGGCGACCCTTGTAGTAGGCCTCCATATTGACCCAACTTTAGGAAGGTAAACCTCTTCCGATCCATTGTGCAAGGAGGCATCCATCTTCCCAATAAATTGCATAATCGGATCGGCATCTGCCGCAGGATCATAGGCGTAAACATCAGAACTAGAAGGCTTTGCGTGATCGCCATAGTAAACCAAACCATTGTTAGTCAAAAGATTAAAATAACCAGCAGGAAGACCCCAATAGGAAGGATCAGCATCCATTGCACTAACAGCATGACAGCCAACCCACAAATAGCCACCTTGCTCCATGTAATTTTTTAACGCAACAACATCGGCGGCAGTCCATTCACTACTTTTATCAGGATCGGCATGAGGCAAGATATAAACATCCCCACAACTGGTTAGCTCAGTAGGAGACCCTTCGGTTACATATGAAGCCGCTGGCACTCCCGCATTCGAATAATATGGAGTGATCAAACCATCATTTTGAGTATCTAGGATCGCTCGAGGCCAACTGGTTAATTTCGTAAAAACAGGGGCAGTAAAAGTCGCCATAGGCCCATCGACTGCCACTCCAGCACTTTTCCAAGTCGCCAGCAAGGTCAGAAAAGCACTACTTGTAGCATCTTCCGCTGCGACAATAAACGGACCACCTCGATAATTCTTGGCATTGGCCGTAAAATCAATCCCATCCTTAATTTTATCAGAATTGATAGACCAATACACGGGCACCTTTGCTTGGATCAAGGCGTAGACAAAGCCATAGGGTTTAAGTCCAACACTAATGGATGAATTTTGCCCCATATCGATGATGTATGAACCCGCTGCAAAGTTTTGATTTGGGTTATTACCCAATGTTACAAGGGTTGCAAACAAAAGGGCAATAACAAGGTACAGCCGTTTAATTCTCGAGGTTAACACGTTTAGATTATTCATAATAACAAGGTTTATAAATTACCATTTAGCCACACCATCTAAATTTCCATGGAATGGTGTGGTCTTAAATTAAAGTCCAAAAGGCATTTTAATTCATCCACCACTCACATGGGAATATGAAGAAGGCTTTGTAACCAAAGTTAAAACGGTGAGGTGGTTGGATTCGGATTCTAAACGGCTATAAACGTTTATAATCGAAATTAATCGGCTGCAAATACTTAACTATCAATAGATTTTTGTAAATTGAAGAAATTACGCCGTTTGAGCCTGAGTTATCTAGTGTTCAAACTATAAAAATGGAGATCAATACAGTATAAGGTGGAGCACCCTAACTCATTCTAATAGTCAATAATAAAAGCGAACAGACATGAAAAAAAATCTACCAAAAGAGGATTTGCTTCAGAAACGGAGTCGTAAAAAGCATGAGATCATCCCAAGAGAACCAAAGGTACAACCAAGAGAGAGTGCCGACAAACCACTAAAGGTAAGCGAATTAAAAGATAGCGCTCCCCTGTCCATAGAACATGAGAACAAAAAATTAAAAAAAATCATAAATGATCAAGAGGCTCAGATCAAGAAATACCGAGAACTGTTTCATTTGGCTCCAATAGGATACATCAGTCTATCAAAAACTGGTCAAGTGATAGAGTTTAACTTAACTGCGGCCCAACTCTTGAATAGAGACGAATCAGGCACAAAAAAATTCCCGCTAGCCAACCTTATCCAAGAAGACTCGAAGCCCATATTCAACCATTTCCTTTGGCAAACATTCACCTTAAATAAAAAAGAGACCTGCGAAATTAAAGTTTTAGTAGGAGAGAATCGGACTCTTGATTTGCAGTTAACGGGGTTGGTAAGCCCAACACAAGAACAATGCCTGGCCACGATCGCCGATATCACAGACCAAAAAAGGGTAGAAAGTGAATTAAATAAATGGGCAACCTTATTTCAGCCTAAGGGGAATTAAAATAAAAAAAATAAACACTGAATTAAATCATAAAAAAAGCCCAACAGGTAAAATACCATGTTGGGCTTTTAAATGGGGTGGAAGATGGGGCTTGAACCCACGACCCCTGGTACCACAAACCAGTGCTCTAACCAAC
>JAPLDS010000061.1 GCA_026391295.1 Bacteroidia bacterium
CATTTAGTTATTATTGCTGAATGTGATCCGGGGAATGGTGCAAACATTCTCCGGATTTTTGTAAAGCCTCTTTAGTTATCTAATCGTGATCTTTTTGTCCTCGACTAGAAAATTTACTTCGTTAGTTTTTCCGATTAACTTTATTACTTCGCCAAAATCGGTATAGCGCTTTAAATCTCCCGTAAAATGGAAGTTCTTTAATGCTTCTTGCGAAAATACCACATCAACATTGTACCACCTTGCTAAGGTCTCCATAATCTGAGAAAGTGGTTGATTTTCAAATACAAATCGACCACTCTTCCAAGCAATATATTGGTAGGTGCCAACGATGCGCTTTGATATTTTCCCATTTTCTCTATTTACAGTTCCTTGCTCATTAACCTCTAAGGTCTGAACTTTGGCTGGACTTGTATTCGCAAACATGGCAACAGACCCTTTTACAAGTGTTGTTGTCACAATGGGATTTTCGGTATATGCAGAGATGTTAAACTCTGTGCCAATATCCGTTACCGTCTGGCCTCTTGATTCTACGATAAATGGTGATTTTTCGTTGTGCGCAACCTCAAAATAAGCTTCTCCAGTTAATTCTACCCGTCGTTCATTCGGTCCGAACTGCGCTGGATAGCGAAGAGTAGTCTCAGAATTCAACCAAACCTTCGTTCCATCAGCCAATTGAAGAAAAAACTCTCCTCCTCTTGGTATGGTTAGGGTATTATATTTGATCTCTGCTGGAATCTCTTTTTGTGCGGCATATTGTAATTTAGATCCTTCACTTTTAATTTCCGCGGCACCCTCTTTTAAAACAATATGCTGAGATGGCGTTAAGTCATGTACTGTACCATCTGCTAATTTCAAGGTTGCTTGATTGCTTCCTGGATGAATGGCTTCAGCTTTAATAAAGGCAATTGCATTGTCACTCTCTTTTTTTGTTACATGGAAATAGGTAAAATAAACAAAAACAGCAATCGCCGCAGCAGCAGTTGAAATCATCCAACTTGCTTGAGATTTGCTTTTGTTACTTGTCTTAAGGCTCATTTTTCTCCAAGCTCTTAAACATTCCGTTTTACACTCCTCGAAACTTGATCCATTTAAATAATAGGCCCGTGCCTTATCCAGAAATTCTTGATGACTAGAATCCTCTTTCAGCCATTTCGAAAGAGCAAGCTCCTCCTTGGGCGTCAAGGTTAAGTTTATCTTTTTCCAGATAATTTCAAAATCAATCATGGATCTGTTCTTGATCATAGCTTATTATTATATTGTAGGTATGACACACGAAAAAACAAAAAGGGTGACAAAAGTTAAATAAATGTTAAAATAAAGTTTATTTATTTTTCGACAGCTTTGGTTTCTTGAGCGTATGTAATGCTTATTTTAATGATTCTTAGTTTGTAATATACTGACAGTGAAATTTTTAGTCTAACGGTCTCTCTTCCTAGACTAGGTGGGTTGGACTTTAATAAATTGTTATAAAACTAATGGCCAAGATTAATTTAATCGCATTGCTTTTGCCTAAAATCCTTCTGATTTTATCTTTGGCTCTTTGCAACTGCGTTTTGATGGTGTTTTCACTTACCTGGCTAAGACTTGCAATCTCTTTTAGTTTTTTTCCCTCAAGATATTTAAGTCGGAAGATCTCACTCATCTGAGGAGGAAGTTGAGCAATGGCTGCATTAATTTTGAGAATAACTTCAGGATCTGGAGCGTCTGAATGGTTTTCGTAATTTAGCTGCGTCTCAAGGTAAAGCAAGTTGTGCTTATCGTGGATGTTTAGATCGCGCAGATGGTTGATGCATCGATTTCTGATCGACTCAAATAAATAGGCTTTAATAGACACGGTGAGATTGATGCGCTCGGCGTTTTCCCAGAAATAGATAAACAAGTTCTGTACGATGTCTTCGCACTCCTGTTTGTCGTAAATATAGTTTTCCGAGAATTTTACTAGCTGTGGATAGTATTCGCGAAACAATGCTTCGTAAACTTTTAGGTTCCGATGCTTTATCTCTCCGAATAATATTTTGTCAGTTGTTAACATTTTAGGTTATAAGGTATTCAATTAGGTGATGTAAAATTAATTTTATTTATAACATATTTTAACTTTTCATCTCTTTTTTGTCACTTTCGAGTTTTTTTAATCGAGCATTACAAATTTCTGATTAGACGAGAAATTTTACAATACCTAATAATTGGTATTTTTTTATTTCTCGTTTTAGATGATTTGTATTATCTGAATTTTCTTGTCCCATCTTCTATTGTTAATTTTAAGTTAAGATCTGGATGGCTTAAAACTATTTTTTTTCTAATTTGTTTAATTTGTAAGTCGTTACAAAAACGCACATACTTTTCAACGAAGTTTTTAAAATCAGCTTGTTAAAAGTTTTTGACAAAGAGTGCGAAAATTCCCTTTGGATTGGGGTTAATATTAAAATATAATTGTAATTTCGACCCCGTAATTAAAGGCGTTTTAGACTTTGGTTTTTCTTGTCTAATACCTTGTTAGTTAGGTTTCTGCCGATTTTTCTATGAATGTTTTTTGCGAATATCTAAGAGCAGATAATTGCATTTTATAGGGTCTAGGATTGTCGTTTGACTAAATATTGGAACTGGTTTTCAGTGTATTTTTTGAGTTGAAATAAAATATTGGCTGCTTAAGAAGAGTATTCACAAGTGGTGTAAACAGATAAATAGCACTTAATTTATGAGTCAAAACAGTAAAGACGCAAGTCATGTTCACGGCCATCATGGGCACGATAGCACAAACTCCAGGCGTGATTTCTTTAAGAATTTTGGTTTGTTTAGCGCAGTAAGTGCAGCAGGCGCTGCTGCTATTTACTCCGGTCATAGTTATGAAGCAAATAAGCCGGGTGCTAATTTTGTAAGGGTACTTACTGCCGACAATCGGATCATCGAAGTTCCTAAAGAGGGATTTAAAGATATTAAGGTAGACCTAAACCAACTTCAAAAGCAAGGTCGTGAAGGATTAAAAGGGCACCGTTTTGTGATGGTTATTGACTTGGCCAAATGCCGTAATGCACGTAAATGTATTACCGCTTGTCAAGGAGCTCATCACCTTCGCCCACATGAATACCATATTAATACTTTGGTTATGCAGGAGTCTGAGAATACAGCTCCCTATTTTATGCCAAAACCTTGTCAGCATTGTGATAACCCCCCTTGCGTTGCGGTTTGTCCGGTTGATGCCACGTTTAAACGTCAAGATGGTATTGTACTAATCGATAATGAGCGTTGTATCGGTTGTCGCTTTTGTATTGCAGCTTGTCCATATTCAGCTCGTTTATTCCATTGGGAAGAGCCACTGATGGCTGAAGCTGATAAAGGTACCCCATATAATATTGAACTAAACGTTCCACAGCGTAAGGGTACCATTTCAAAATGTCTGTTTAGCTCTGACCGTCTTCGTGAAGGTAAGCTTCCATATTGTGTTTCTGCTTGTCCGAATGGTGTTTACTATTTTGGAGATGAAAATCAAGATTCAGTAACCAATGGTACAACAAAAGAGACCTTCCGCTTAAGCGAATTACTGAAGGTTAATGCTGGATATCAATTGATGCCTGAGTTAGGTACTAAGCCACGTGTTTACTACCTGCCTGCAAAAAATAGATTGTTTGAATTTAAGGATGATAAAGATCCAGTGCAATCAATCTAAACTTTGCAAACAATGCTCATCGACATTCAATGTTGATCGAAAATAACATTTAGAAATTTAAATAAATAGATAAAATTATGGCGTCAGAAGTAAATACCGATTTTTTGCAGGACAAAAAACTGGATTCTATTGCAGCTGATATTTTAAGACCTGTAGGAATAACACAAGGATTTGTGGTGTGGATGGGATTCTTAGGGATCTCTTTAATGGGTTGTATTTATGCATATTATATTCAGTGGGATAAAGGTCTGATCGTTACTGGCTTGCGCGATTATGTTAGTTGGGGTATGTATATTGCCAACTTTGTGTTTTTTGTTGCCACAAGTTTGGTTGGAATGCTAATTAGTTCAGTCCTCGGATTGATCGGGTTTAAATGGGTGAAGCCTATCGCTCGAATTGCAGAAATCATTGCAGTCGCTTTTGCCGCCGTTGCTGGACTGGTAATTGTTTCAGATATGGGACGTCCAGAGCGTCTGGCAAATGTTATTCTTCATGGACGTATACAATCGCCAATCATCTGGGACGTTACTGTTGTGACCACCTATTTAACAATCAGTATTTTACTGTACTTCTTGCCGCTTATACCGGATCTTGCAATTAGTAAGGGGCGCATGAACCATACTCCAAAGTGGCTTCAGAATATCTATGAGGTGCTTTCAGTAAAATGGAATCATACTCCAGAGCAATATCGCCTGCTGCTTAAAGCAATACGTATTTTGTTAATCTTAATCATCCCAACGGCTTTTGCCATTCATACGGTAACATCATGGTTGTTTGCTGTAACGCTTCGTCCGGGATGGGATAGCACAATTTTCGGACCTTACTTCCTAACTGGAGCTTTTGTCGCAGGATCGGCAGCTGTAGTTATTGTGATGTATTTTATCCGTTCGAACTATAAACTTGAGAAATACCTTACCAATCATCATTTCGATATGATGGGTAAACTTTTAGTCTTAGTTTCGATTGTATACTTGTATTTTAATATCAACGAATACCTTGTCCCATCATTTAAAATGAAAACGGCTGAGGCTATTCATCTACATGATCTATTTGTTGGTGAGTATGCGGTTATGTTCTGGAGCGTTCAACTGCTTGGATTGGTAATTCCAATTATCTTACTGTTGTTTAGCTTCTTTCGAAAACCATTTTCGATGCTTATCATCTCTATTGTAGTCTTAGTTGCAGCTTGGTTCAAACGATTTTTAATTGTTGTCCCAACACAAGATCATCCGTTCTTGCCAAAACAATATGTTCCTCAGGCGTGGATGGTTTATCAGCCTACTGTTGTAGAAACAGCTATCACTGTTGGAACATTGTTGTTAGTTATAATTATCATTACAATTCTTGTTAAGTTCTTCCCTGTTATTCCAATCTGGGAGATGGCTGAAGAGCAACATGAGTTAGACCATAAATCACAAAAATAAGCGCAAAATACCTATGAAAAGATATTTTATCCTTCTTATAATTGTCCTTTTTTCGTTACAGTTATCGGCTCAAGAATGGGTTGTCGCTCCAGCTGATGCCGCACTAAAAAGTCCATTTGCGTTTACTGATTCAACCCGTAAGGCAGGTGAAGCAATTTATGTGGCTAATTGTAAATCGTGCCATGGTGATCCAGGGAAAAATAATGTCATTCAATTGGTCCCTATACCACCTGACCCTGCTTCTGTAAAAATGCAAGTAAATACTGATGGAGCCTTACATTATAAGCTAATTCAAGGTCGTGGCCCAATGCCATCCTTTAAGAATACAATCTCTTCGACTGATCTTTGGCGTGTGATCTCTTTTATGAGAGGATTTAATCCTAAATATGTGCAGGAAGTTGCACTTCCAACAATTGGTGGTGCTACTGCTCAAAATGTATCTATTCAGTTAGCTTGGAATAAAGCAAGCGGGCAAGTTGAAGCTTCACTAACTTCTTTGAAGGGTCAGGTTTCTCAGCCAGTAGCAGGCGCTGAAGTAAAACTTTTTGCAAAACGATATTTTGGTAATCTGCCTATCGATGAGGCACGTAAGTCTGATGCGCTAGGTAAAGTTGCCTTTAACTTTCCGAAAGATCTTCCTGGAGATTCAATCGGGAATGTACAGCTTATTGTAAAATTAAGTGATGAAGTAGCTTTTGGCGAGGCATCAGCGGAAGCTACTTTAGCTGTTGGTACACCAACAAATCGTCCAGCTTTAACTGCTCAGCGTGCGATGTGGGGAGTATTAGGGAAAGCTCCAATCTGGCTTATCCTTGCTTACACTTTGGCTGTCTTAACTGCCTGGGGTTTTATTGTTTATGTTGTTCTTCAAATCAAAGCGATCTATCGCGCTGGAAGTAAGGAACAGAAGTAAATACAATACAAATTAAAAGAGAGA
>JAPLDS010000057.1:0-18376 GCA_026391295.1 Bacteroidia bacterium
ATCGCCTTCCCCTTTTCCTACACCTAGCTGACTAATATTCTCCGTATCTAAAGCTGAAACTTTTACCTTGTAGTTTCCTGCAGGAACAGCTAAATCAAAAACCATATCCTTAAAGGTTCCTTTTTCTGTTGTACACTCTTTGGTTGCAGTAAAGACTATTTTATTAGCTTTAGTTTGGTCTAAAACCTCTAATTTAACTGGGAAAGTTGTTTTGTCGGTATAGTTATGAATAGAAACTGGATAGGCAACTTTCGGTGATTGTCCATATAATAATTGATGTGCCGAAATAGCAGGAGGTAAGTCCAGCATGGTGACAGTACTCTTTTGGTGATTGTCCCATTTATAATGTATGGCAATTGGATTTGTGATACCCATCGCAGAAGATGATGGTAGAAGCTCGAATTGCAAGGTCTGTGTGCCATCCACAGCTAAATTAACAGCTGTATTTAAGCTCGATTTTACTTTTACAATATTGATACGGTCACCGAAATATTCTTCAAGAAATACACGATCTAGAACTAAAAGCTCTAATGCATTGCGAAATAATGCTGGCCCCATCATCTTGCCATTCGCAGCAACACCGACTTCTCGACGTGACATAATGGACTCCCACATCTGATCATTATTCCATTGTTCACCTTTTTTATTGAATAGAACCATACACGCCACGGCATCATCTTCTAAATACCCGGTCGAGAGATAAAAAGGGACATTGTCATTGTCTATTTGTTCTTTATTCCCTTCAACAGCCACATAGCCATCATAATGAAACTGGTCTGCTTCCGGATCGTAAGGTGCCCGGAAGGTATATCCCTTTTTCTTATGTGCAAAATTCATCCAGGAATCAAGTGTATACATGTTCTGAGGTGCCATTCCATCCCAATCTTTGCAGCCGAAAATAGCTTGGTTGCCGATGTTTTTAACATAACCGATGGGTGATCCAAAATCAGTAACGATTGGGAGATTGACCTTTGCAAGCCATTTTTCAATCTCATTTTTTGCTAAGAAATCCATGTAGCCACTAAAGGTAAACCAGCTGTTACCCTCATTCATCCCTTTCCCGATTACTTCCAGGGGATGTCCTGCGGCGATGGTCACACTTTTTAGCATCGTTCCAGCTCCAAACCATCCTCGTTTAATATCATATTTATCAACTACACTCTTGGTGTCATTGATAAGTTGAACTATTTTCTCTCGCAATGGCTTACTCTTTGAAGCTATGATAAAGAGTGTTTTATCATCTTTTTCAAGATAAAAAGCCTTCGCTTTAGTTAGGTCAATCGCATTGTATTGATGGCTCTTAAGTTTCTCTTTCCAGGCTTCTGCTTTTGGCAATGTGCTCATAAGTTTTTTTCCTGTTTCACTATCTGGATCTAATAATATTAGAACATTACCCGAAGTAGACGAATTTAATATATCAGCTATCGACGGTTGGTCCAATAACGCATATGGACTAGAAATAAGCTTACTATAAAATCCCTCTTGCAACGATAATCCAGGCATATCTAAATCTTCAGCTAGATCAACCTTCCGCTGCGCAATAGTATAGTCAATGCGAGAGGAAGCAATCTTAAAAAGATTGCCATAGGTTGTGTTTTCACGATAGATATCTTGCCAATAATTGGTATATCCATTAAACTGAAAATTAGTGCTGACCTTATTGTCTGAAATATTTTGCGTTCCAGCTATTTTAAAGNCAGCTATTTTAAAGTCCTCAAGACTCTGAGCATAGGTTAATCCACCAGATATGGTAAATAGGATTGCAAATAGAAAACGAAGCTTATTGAACATTAATGGCATAGCTATAGATTGTCATTTAGTTAATGATACGTTTAGTAAGTTGTGATAGAGCGGTTCAGGTTAGGGGGTAAATATATACATTGTAATTCGACTAGGAAAGAAATCCTTGTTTTTATTTCTTTTATACTAATAATAGTCAACGTAAATTTTAATTTAAAATTAACTCTCAATTGACTATTTTAGACCCATGAAAATGGTCGTTTTGTAAGCGCTATTGTTTTAATAGCCTTGAGCCAAATCATAACTAACTAAAATATTCTTCTGATTATGAAATTAGTGCTGGGTAATTTCTTGTTTGTTCTTTTTCTCTTTGCTGCATGTCAGTCGAATGACGTCACTAAATATGTAGATCCCAATATCGGTGGATTGGCCACATTGTTGGCGGTGAAAAATCCTACCGTTCATCGTCCGCATAGCATGGTTCGTGTCTATCCGGTGACTAAGCCTGGATTAATGGATCGTTATCTAAGCGATAAGATTTATGGTTTTGCATTGAATATGCCCGCATATCGTGTTGGTCATGTGACGGAGATTATGCCTACCGCAGGTACACTTAACGTGAATCAGATTGAGTCTGCGTCATCCTATGACCATGATCAAGAACAAGTGCATCCATGGTATCATAAGGTGCTTTTAGAAGATTCAAATATTGAAGCCGATTGGACAACCACGGAGCGTGCTGTCGTATATCGGTTTAGTTTCAACGGTCAGGATGCAAAGCAAATCATTTTTCGGGGAGATCATAAAGCCTCCTTTCAAGTGAGTGGTCATTCTATCGTTCAAGGATGGGAAGAGTTTTATCAGACAAAACAATATTTCTATGCTGAATTAAGTAGTCCTTTCGATCGATCAGGCTCTTTTGAAAAAGGTGTTGTGAACGACAAGATCGAGATTGATGGAAATAATATAGGTGTTTATGTGGGTTTTGAAAAGCTTGACAAGCCTATTGAGGTTCGTGTTGGAATCTCTTTGATTAGCCAAGAGCAAGCTATGAAAAACCTACATGCCGAAATGCAGGGTAAGAGTTTTGGCGATATTCAAGGTGAGAGTCATCGTATCTGGGCTAAAGAACTAGGCAAGGTGCAGGTAGAAGGTGGTACTGAACGGCAGAAACGAATTTTTTACACTTCCCTATATCGTTGCAACGAACGAATGGTCGATATCACTGAAGATGGTCAATATTTTAGTGGTTACGACAAGAAAATTCATCAGAGTGAAGGTCATCCATTCTTTGTCGATGATTGGCTTTGGGATACTTACCGCGGTCTGCACCCTTTAATGCTGATTCTTAATCCGGCCCAACAGGGAGAGATGGTTCAGTCGTATGTGCGGATGTATGAGCAGAGTGGCTGGATGCCTAGCTTTCCTCAGTTTTATGGCGATTTCTCAGCTATGATAGGTTTTCATTCGGCAGCTTTAGTCTGGGATTCGTATCAAAAAGGAGTGAAGAATTTTGACGTGCAAAAAGCCTATGAAGGACTTCGCAAAAATGCCATGGAAGCAACGATGTTACCTTGGCGCTCTGGTCCGATGTGCTCGTTAGATAGCTTTTACCATAAAAATGGATGGTATCCTGCGCTGCCAAAGGATAGCGTTGAGACAGTGTCTATGGTTGATGGCTTCGAAAGGCGGCAGGCCGTGGCGCTTACCTTAGAGCATAGCTACGACGACTGGTGCTTAGCGCAGCTGGCTAATGCACTTGGCAAAGCTGAAGATTATTCTTATTTTTTAAAAAGATCAAAGAATTACCGCAATGTGTTTAATCCAGCGACAGGATTTATGGCCCCTAAAATGGCCAATGGAAAATGGATTGAACCATTCGATCCTCAGCTCTCAGGCGGAATAGGTAGTCGTGCATATTATGCTGAGAATAACGCCTGGACCTGGAATTTTAGCGTCACACAAGATATTCCTGATCTAATAAATCTTTTAGGTGGCAATGAAAAGTTTGTAAAACGAATCGACGCCCTGTTTAATGAACCATCACATATCTCGAAATGGCAGTTTATGGGACAGTTTCCCGATGCAACTGGTCTGAATGGGATGTTTGTGACTGGTAATGAACCGTCTTTTCATATCCCATACTTGTATAATTACGCTGGTCAGCCCTGGAAAACACAACGTCGCATTCGCGAAATTATGGACCTTTGGTTCGACGATCGGCCATTGGGTATTCCTGGTGACGAAGATGGTGGTGGTTTATGCTCGTGGTATGTATTCTCGGCAATGGGTTTCTTTCCGGTTACCCCAGGAAGTGGTATTTATGCTTTAGGCAGTCCATTCTTTAATAGCATAAAGATTCAACTTCCCGAAGGTAAGACCTTTCAAGTGCTTGCCGAAGGGTGCTCCCAGAAAGCGAAGTATATTCAGTCGGCTAAGCTCAACGGAAAGATCTTAGATACACCATTTATTAGCCATCAAGATATCATGCAAGGTGGAAAACTCCATCTGGTAATGGGGACTAGGCCAAATAAATCATGGGGACTAAAACCATTGTAGGTTTTGTTAATTGGGCTGTTGCCTACTTCATGATATTTAAATACGGAATTACTGAATCGAGATGCATGGTATCTAGTAACTATTATTAAATTTGGTGACTAATTTCGGCCTAACCGAAAGCTAAACACGATCAAATTATAGCTTGCAAAATCACTTTCTGAATTGCCATTAGGTTGGCTTTTGAGTGAAATAATCCTATGTATTCAAATGCTAAGGATGTTTGTTGTATTACCGATTGCTAAACTAGACTAACAATGAAAACTACTATCCAACTATTTTTGATGGCTGTCTTGGGCATTTGTATGCCATTTAGCCATTTGGTTGCTGAAAATTTGAATGCTAAAGCTCCTGTGGCTAAAGATACCATTCATGTTATTGGTCATGCCCACATGGATATGAACTGGTTGTGGACGTGGTCTGAGACTATGAAAATGGCCAATGATAATCTTCGCCAAACCGTGGCTTTTATGGATGAATATCCCGACTTAACCATGATCCAAAGTCAAGCATCGGTCTATAACTTTGTTGAAAAGGTTGACCCGGCTTTATTTGAACTGGTAAAGAAATATGTCAAGCAAGGTAGACTTGAACTTGGCGGTGGCATGTGGACTGAAGGGGATATGAACCTCTCATCAGGTGAAGCTATTACCAGAACCTTCCTTCTTGCTCAGCGCTTTTTTCAAAGCCGATTCGGTAAAATGGCCCACGTAGGTTGGCTTCCTGATAATTTTGGTCATATCTCGCAGATGCCACAGATCTTAAAGCTGGCGGGCTGCGACTACTTTTATTTTCATCGTACGAAACCATTTAAAGGCTCTTTCTACTGGATGGGCAGCGACTCGTCGAAAGTGATCTGTTATGCTAACGATACCTACAATGGAGAAATTAACTTGAAACTTAAAGATGAGCTGAAGAAGATCACTCCAGATAAACACCGAATGCTTCAAATTACTGGTATCGGCGATCATGGTGGTGGACCAACACGCGAAAATATTGAGATGGTTCATAAGCTAGATAAGATGACTGACTATCCAGCCGTTAAATTTAGCACCGCTGGTAGCTTCTTTAATAAAGTTTCACATGAGATGACCGGAAGACCTACCCATTTTGGTGAGATGCAGTTTATCTTCGAGGGTTGCTACACCAATGTATCCGACAATAAAGAGGGAAATCGAAATTGCGAAAACATGCTTTATAGCAGTGAGTTTTTTAATTCGTTACGCTGGATTAATGGAGAACAATATCCAGCTTCTGAACTGCGTGATTGTTGGACGAATGTGGCATTTAATCAATTTCATGATATCCTTCCAGGTTCGGCCATTAATGAGTCAAATAAAGAGACCTATGGTCGTTATGCTGATGTTTTGCGTAAATCGACAGATCTGCGCGATAATGCTTTTCGCCATATGGCCGATGAGGTTAAATTTAAAAAAGACCTTGGTCAGCCTGTGGTCGCTTACAATCAGCATCCGTTAAAACGAAAGACTATTGTCGAAGCTACCGTTTATAGTCATACCGAACCCTTTACTATTAAAGCAAATAGCTGGGGTGACTTTTATGGATCTAAGAAAATTAAGCCGATAGACAAAGGTCAAGGTAAAGTGGCCACAGTGTTGGTGCGCGATGGATCGGGAAAGAGCTATCCAGCACAGATTGTTTGGTCTAAAGTTACTCCTCCCGGATTTACTACCAAGGTTCAATTTATCGCGGATGACCTTCCTGCTGGTGGTTATAAAACTTTTTATGTCGATGTCACTAAGGCTGGAGAATTTAATGAGCCAATTTCGTATAACGATCAAACATTTGAGACCGATTTCTTTAAGATTAAGGTCGATCTAAAAACCGGTGGCATCGTAAGTTTAATCGATAAACGGACTAATGTTGAATGTGTCAAAGCAGGTGGACGATTAAATACTTTGCGGATGTTCTTGGAAGATCGCAAAGGTGGTATGAAGTCATGGGTGCTGAATAAAAATATGAAGATTGAAGATGTTACCGATGTTAAGAGTGTGAAAATCGTTGAGAATGGACCGGTTAGAGCTTGCATCGAAACTGTAAAAAGTTGGGGTAAATCGCGGTTTATTGAACGTGCCTATATCTATCGTGCCTATCCTCGTATCACCTACGATATGGAAGTTCATTGGCTTGAGACAGGCAGTGACTCTACTGACTCGCCCATGTTGCGTGCTGTCTTTCCTTTAGCGATCCAGAAATCTAAATTCTTTTGTCAAGTTCCTTTCGACATCGTGGAAAGACCGGCCGATGGTTTGCTCCACGGACTTCCAGTACCGGAAGCCCTAAAACATCGCAACGACTATGGCGTTATCTCTGAACCCAATGATGGACAGGAAGTGCCGGCTCAAAAATGGGTCGATGTAAACGATGGACAAACCGGAATAGCCCTACTCAATAAAACGAAATATGGCCATTCGTATGAAAAAGGGGAGTTGAGAATCTCGCTGTTGCGATCAGCTGGTGATCCTGATATTTATCCTAATCTGGGTAAATTCAATATCAGCTACGCGATCTATCCTCACGGAGTAGATTGGCAAAGTGATGTCTGGGCTGAAGGAGATGATTTTAATGTTCCAGTCTATGCTGCAGAACCACCTTCACTAGCTCTTGTTAAAAGTCATGCCACGCGCCCAGAAGAGGCTTCATTCTTCTCCTTACTACCCTCTAATGTGGTGATGACAGGAGTGAAACAAGCTGAAGAGGGCAAGGAACTCATTGTTCGATTAGTGGAGATTGCGGGGAAAAAATCTTCATCTGACCTGACCTTACCTATGAACATAAAATCTGCACGCGTATTGAATATCCTTGAGCTTCCAATTGGAAATATTCAAAATCCTAAATTCCAAGGCAAAACTGTTAGCGTAAAAATTAAACCACATCAAATAATCACGTTAGGAATAAAATTTTAATCGTTTTAATCGAAAAAATATGAACAAAAGAGAGATGCTTCGGCACGTTGGTGATTTTAGTCAAATATTTGGAATTAAGGAATATATACTCGTTGACGGTAAATCGAAAGGGGTTAGGGCTTATGATGTAAAAAATGGCTCGGGCCTTGAGTTTACAATTCTTGCCGACCGCTGTCTCGATATTGCCGGACTTTCATTTAAAGGTGTTAACTGTAGCTATATCACCAAGACTGGTGTTGTCGCTCCTGAATATTACGACGAGCAGGGAATCGGATTTTTGCGTAGCTACCTAGCTGGCTTTTTAACTACGTGTGGTTTGCGAAACGTGGGGTCTCCATGTGACCAAGATGGTGAATCATTTCCGCTACATGGCAGAATGGCTAACACGCCTGGGGAACAGGTGAATGCATCCACAGAATGGATTAACGATGTGCCTGAATTAACGATCAGTGGTAAGATGCGCGAAGCACGCCTATTTGGCGAGAATCTGATCTTAAGTCGTAAAATTACCGTTCGGTATGGTGAGAATAAAATTTTGCTTCAAAACTCGATTGAAAACATGGGTTTTAAACGTGAACAGCTTCACCTACTATTTCATTTTAATATGGGTTACCCACTATTAGATTCAGAAGCTATCTTGGTAACACCAACTAAAAAATTGGATCCTCGCGATCAAGAGGCACAAAATGGTGCTAGTGCTGTGGGTTTATGTCAGCCTCCAACCGCGGATTATGCAGAACAAGTTTTTTACCACGATCTAAATACCGATAAGGCAGGGAATACATCTGTGGCTTTAATCAATAAAAATCTTCAACTCGGAGTAGCCCTTCACTATAGCAAAAATCAACTGTTTAATTTTACCCAATGGAAACAAATGGGAGAAGGTGATTATGTGATGGGTATGGAGCCTTGCAACTGTTATGTTGGCGGTCGAATAGATCCACGTAATGCCAATGTGGTCGAATATCTAGAACCAGGTGCCGTCAAGAATTTTGATCTAACTATTGAGATCCTAAATGGTTTAGATGAGATTAATGCGATGATTAAAAAGATTAATAATCTGTAGCAAATAGAAATTTTTGCACCTACTTATTCGATAATAATCTTGATAAATTGTTGCAGTTTTGTTTGCGCCGAAGGTGCTAAATAATTGCAACCTCCAATATAATTGGAGGTGCTTAGAATATATAATACAAATCAGCCCTGAAAGGGTTGAATATTTATTGCGATGCCTAAATTCAACCCCTTCGGGGCTGCGGTTTATGTGTTGCGCTTAACCCCCGGCTCTGCCGAAGGTTAAGTATCTTAAACCACTTTGTGGCTTAAGTATTGCGTTTAACCTGGCTCTGCATAGGGTTAAGAATCTTAAACCACTTTGTGGCTTAAGTATTGGTAATAGATAGGACAATGCTTCTATATAGTGGTTTTTGATAGATATAGATGTTTAAAATGTAATTGATCAAGGTGGATTTTTAGTTATTCAAGTTTTAAAATTTAAAATAAACCGAATGAAACGTAGCGAAATAAATCAAATCCTATTGAAAGCAAAGGCTTTTATTGCTGAGAAGCAGTTTATCCTGCCACCATGGGCCTACTGGAGTCTCGAAGATTGGAAAAGTAATAAGCTAGATACCCACGAAATCATTGACAACATGTTGGGTTGGGATATCACCGACTTTGGTTCTGGTGATTTCTATAAACGTGGACTGTTTCTATTTACCATTCGGAATGGTAAGTTGAATAAAGATCGCAAGCCTTATGCCGAGAAGATTATGATCGTTGAGGAGAACCAAGAGACTCCAATGCATTTTCATTGGGCTAAGATGGAAGATATCATCAACCGCGGAGGTGGGAACTTAGTGATCGATCTATACCAGTCCGACAAGGATGAAAATTTTTCGAATGACTCTTTACGCGTTAAGACCGATGGTGTCGTTCGTACCGTTGAAGCTGGAGGATCAGTTATCCTGACGCCAGGAGAAAGCATCTGTCTCGAACAGGGTGTTTATCATCGCTTTTATGGTGAACCCGGAAAAGGAAAAGTGCTTGTTGGTGAGGTGAGTAGCGTGAACGACGATGCAACAGACAACCGTTTTCATGAGATAATTGGACGTTTTCCTGTCATTGAAGAGGATGAGCTTCCAATCCATCTTCTAGCCTCTGATTACGCTAATTTCTTGTAAGATGAGCAAAAAAATTATTGTCGCTGGCACAGGCTGTGCGCTAGCTGACTACCTCTTCACTGACATCCGTTTTAACGAAACTGCTTTTCAGAAATATCGCTCTGTAAAGTCAGGTGATGGCGGATTGGCTCCCGGAAGACTTGTCTTTACTGAAGAGTTAGAGGAGTTTTCAGGAGAGTCGTATGCAGATATACATAGAAAAATTACAGGAGGTAAAGCTCCTACAGCTATTAATGTGGGTGGACCAGGTCTGGTGTCACTGATAAATACAGCTCAACTTCTTTCATCTGAAAATATCGAAGTGCACTTTTATGGCGGAACAGGATCGGATGATACTGCTGAATGGATCCATCAACTGGTTCAGAAAACCCCTCTTGATGCTTCAAATTACCGCCGTATTTCGCAACGCCGTACCCCATTTACCGATGTACTTTCTGATCAGACTTACGATAACAACCATGGCGAACGAACCTTTATCAATAATATCGGTGCTGCATGGGATTATTCTCCTGATCTTTTAGGTTCGGATTTTTTTAAGGCTGATATCGTCTGCTTCGGAGGGACTGCCTTAGTACCACAGATTCATGATAGTCTGACTGACTTGCTTAGTAAAGCCAAGGATAATGGATGTGTTACGGTCGTAAATACCGTATTTGACTTCCGCAATGAGAAGAAAAATCCAGATCAACCATGGCCATTAGTTGTTAAGTCCAGTCAACATAATTTGATAGATTTGTTAGTTATGGATTGCGAAGAATCGCTGAAAATTAGCGGTCAGAAATCTATTGACAGCGCTGCTGAATATTTTATAAATCTTGGGATTTCAACTTTGATCATTACAAATGGAGCTCAAGATCTTTATGCCTATTCGAATGGCGACTTGTTTGAAAAGACGCCGCTTGTGAAATTGCCTATATCGAAAAAGGTAAATGAAGATTTCAAATCCAATCCAGCTCTGAAAGGTGATACCACCGGTTGTGGTGATAATTTTGTGGGTGGAGTGATTGCCTCTTTAGCTTCACAATTAAGTACCCATGCCAAAGGAACCTTGAATTTTAAAGATGCGTTGGCTTGGGGAATTGCTTCTGGTGGTTATACCTGCTATTACCTTGGTGGAACCTATATCGAGAAAGAACAAGGTGAGAAAAGGGCTATCGTCGAAGAGTTTAAGAATAATTACCTTCAGCAAATAGAATCTTAATGAGTCAGATTAATCTCGAAAAAATCGTACTCTTTGGTGCAGGCAAGATCGGTCGTTCCTTTATTGGGCAGCTATTTAGTCAGGGTGGCTTTGAGGTCGTATTTGTCGATGTTTTTAAACCTGTTATCGACGAGTTGAATCATCGAAAGGGTTACCCCGTAGTGGTTAAAGATACCGTCGAATCAGTGATCGAGGTTCGTAATGTCAGAGGCGTTTTAGCCAGTGATCAAGAGTTGGTGATTCAGGAAATAGCTACTGCTCGTATTGCAGCCGTATCGGTTGGTCTGCATGGCTTAAAGGCATTAATACCACTTTTGGCCAAAGGATTACAGCGCCGTTTTGAATCACCGAATGCTCCTGCTTTAGATATAATAATTGCGGAGAACCTACGTAATGCTGCAGAATTTATGCATGATGAACTGCGAGGTTATCTCCCATCTGATTTTCCCCTTGAGGATCGAGTTGGTTTAATCGAGACCAGCATTGGTAAGATGGTTCCGCTGATGTCGAAAAAAGATATGGATGCCGATATTTTGCAGGTTTTTGCTGAGCCTTATAATACGCTGATCTTGGATAAAAAAGCCTTTAAGAATGCTATCCCTTCATTCAATGGTCTAGCTCCAAAAGAGAATATGAAAGCATGGGTCGACCGCAAACTCTTTATCCATAATCTAGGACATGCAGCCACGGCTTATTGGGGTTATTTGTCATATCCAAAGGCAACATATTTAGTTGAAGTATTAGAAGATGAAACTATTAGGGACAAAGTTCGTGCTACAATGCTTCAAGCAGCCGATATCTTACTTGCAAAATATTCTGATGAGTTTACCCTAGAGGCGCTTACTGTCCATATTGATGACTTAATCAAACGATTTCAAAATAAAGCCCTTGGCGATACAATTTTCAGAGTCGGTTGTGACCTACAACGAAAATTAAGTGCAGAAGATCGTATTGCGGGAGCTATTTATCTCGCAAGGGATCTTCGTTTACCATATGATTTAATCTTAAAAACCTTAGTTGCAGGGTGTCGCTTTCGTGCGACCGATGAATCTGGAAAATGCTTGCCTTCAGATCTTGATTTTGATGCTATTTATCAACGTGGAATTCAAGAAGTGCTGATCTCAGTCTGTGGCTTCGATCGAAACAAGGATCGGGAAATTTTTGAGACTGCTGTTCAGATAGATCAAAATCTTTCATGCTAATTTTAACCTTAACCTTTAATACTTTAATTCAATGAATCGATTACGTTTAACCTTAACCCTATTTGCTTTTATTACGCTGCTTAATGCCTTCGGAAAATCACCTTATCAGAATCAAGATCGGATGAAATGGTGGCGAGATGCTCGCTTTGGAATGTTTATTCACTGGGATATGTCTAGCGTGGCAGGCACCGAAATTAGCTGGTCGCGAAAAGGACCAAAACCTCTTGATGGTCCTTGGGGGAGTCCTGCTGGTACTGGTGGTGACCCAGTCTACGATAATCTCTATAAAAGCTTTAATCCTTCCCAGTTTAATGCTAAACAATGGGTCGATTTAGCCAAGAAAACGGGTATGAAATATTTAGTTTTTACGGCTAAACATCATGGTGGCTTTAGTATGTGGGATACAAAATATTCTGATTACTCGATTATGAATACCCCATTTAAACGCGATGTAATCAAAGAATTAGCAGATGCCTGTCACAAGGCCGGAATACATTTTGGAATTTATTATTCACCACGCGATTGGCATCATCCAGACTATGGCGTGGGTGATAATGCAAAATATGAGACTTACATGACTGGTCAGCTGACCGAGTTATTGTCAAATTATGGCAAGGTTGATGTAGTCTGGTTTGATAGCTTTGGATCAGGTAAATCGATTGAATATTGGCATGCTGATAAGGTGCTAGATTTAGTTCGTAAGCTTCAACCTCAGACTATTATCAACGATCGTTGCTCTTTCTTTTCGGAAAAGGTACCTTCCTTGCAAGCTGACTTCGATACTCCAGAACAGCGCATTGGTGCCTATCAGATCTATCGCGATTGGGAATCGTGTATGTGCGTAGTAAATGCCCCTGGTGGTGGTTGGTCGTATCGTAAAGATGGCTCAGTGAAAAAATTTGAAAAATGTATTGAGAACCTAGTCGATTGCGCAACTGGCAATGGTAACTTACTCCTCGATGTTGGTCCCGACTCGTTCGGTAATATTCCAGAAGATCAAACTGCTCGTTTGGTTGAGATTGGTGCCTGGATGAAAAAATATGGACATACGATTTACGGTACTCAAGGTGGCCCAATTCGCAACGGGAAATGGGGTGGTGCAACCTTTAAAGGAAAGAAAGTATACCTGCATTTGTTTGCCAAAGCACCTGATAAGTTAGAGATTCCTACTGCTTTAAAGCAAAAGTTGACGAGTGTAAAAAATCTTTCTGGAGCTAAGGTTGAGGTTGTACAAGTTGATGGTCGATTGAAAATCTCAAGCACAACAAGTGATCGCAATTCACCCGATACAATCGTAGAATTAACGTTTGATAATCCTGTCACACGAGTTGATTTCAAATAGTGTATTCGTTATTTATTTGTTTGGTAGATTTGATAAATGCTTTAATTTAAAGGTTTTAGCATGAAGCTGAAAGGTGCTTTATTTAGTGTGTGGTTTTTGGTTGGGCTTAATCTTATTGCTCAGCAAACTGCGGTCCCCGTTTTTACCTCTGGTATCGATGGGTATAACACCTACAGGATACCGGCTGTAATTCAAACTCCAGCTGGTATCTTGTTGGCTTTTGCTGAAGGGAGAGTGCACAGTGCCGATGATTTTGGCAATATTGATCTCGTCCTGAAAAGAAGTTTTGATCAAGGGGCTACCTGGAGCACGATGAGCGTTGTTGTCGACAGTAAAAACTTACAGGCCGGGAATCCTGCTCCTTTAGTTGATCTGACTGATCCTCGTTTCCCAAAAGGTAGAATCTTTTTGTTCTATAATACGGGAAATAACAGTGAGAGTGAAGTGCGTAAAGGAAATGGCTGCCGCGAAGTTTGGTTCAAGACTTCTATAGATGAAGGTGTTTCTTGGTCTGAACCTATCAATATTACCCAGCAGGTGCATCACCCTAATCAATCCAAATTTAATCCATCGTATAACTCCAAGGAAGATTGGCGCTCCTATGCCAATACACCCGGACATGCGATGCAATTTGAGCAATTACCTTATAAAGGGAGGATTTATGTGGCTGCTAATCACTCGCAAGGTGACATTTCTAGCACAAATATCGATTACTTTTCTCATGGGTTTTATTCCGATGACCATGGAGCTACATTTAAATTAGCTCAGTCTGTGCCATTGGGTGGAAGTAACGAGAGTTCAGCTGCCGAACTGTCGAATGGCTCCTTGATGCTAAATTGTAGAAATCAAAAAGGTGATGTTCAAAATCGAATAATTGCGTTGAGCCATGATGGGGGAGAGAAGTGGGACAAGGTTTATTTTGATTCAAATCTTCCTGATCCAATCTGCCAGGGAGCAATTTTAACCGTTGGGTTTGTTAAAGGTAAAGCAACTTTAGCCTTTGTCAATAATGCAGATCAAAAGGAGCGTAACAACCTTACTTTGCGACTGAGTACCGATGAGGGTGCTACTTGGACTCAAAGCTATTTAATTGATAAAAATCCAGCTCGTAATGAAGCTGATTTTACCGCGTATGCTGATCTGGTTAAGCTAAATAAACGAAACATAGGTGTTCTTTATGAAAAAGCCGACTATTCGTTCATTGTATTTAAATCGGTTAACTTGAAATAATATCACTAAACATATAGCTAAATGAAGAATTTTAAAGTCATCCTGTTTTGTCTTGTTGCTCTTTGTTTGACCTTGCCTAGTTTCGCTATGCGAGGGTTGAATAAACATAAATCAGATTCTCTCCTTGTAGAGTCAATGTTTCCCTACCAAAGTCAACACTGCCATGTGTCTACAATTGTGGAATTGCCAAATAAAGACCTTCTTGCTGCTTGGTTTCAAGGAACTGGCGAGCGAACAGCTGACGATGTAGCTATTAAAGGAGCTCGTTATAATCACAAAACAAAGAAATGGGGCGAACCATTTGTGATGGCTGATACCCCTGACTTTCCTGATATTAATCCAGTTCTTTATGTAGATAATCAAAATCAACTTTGGCTGTTTTGGTATTCCGTTATCGCTTATCAATGGAGCACTTCGTTATTGAAATATAAGGTAAGTGCCAACTATATGCAGAAGGATGGAGCTCCAGATTGGAAATGGCAAGATGTTATTCAGGTCAAGCCAGATGGTGGTAAGTCAACAGAAGGAATCGGTCCGAATGATCCCTTTGTCACCACTCTAAATAAAAAATTCGATGCTTATTATGATTATCTGAAAAAGTCGGGCCAGGTTAAGACCTCCGGAGAAGATGTGGTCACGGATGAAAAATGGAATAAGGTTAAAAATCTCTACCTTGACGTGGCTAAAGGGAAAAATCTAATGAGTAATGGCACTCTGACTGATGAGAAAGGTGCTAAAACAAAAACACAGCTTGGGTATCCGTTGATGCGCCGTTTAGGTTGGCAGACGCGCAATAAACCTATTCAGATTGGTAAACGAATGATTTTGCCGCTCTATTCTGATGGTCTGAACCTATCCCTAATGGCTATTACAGAGGATCAGGGAGCTCATTGGACCTTTAGTGAGCCAATCCTTGGTGGCGGGGCTATTCAGCCTTCATTGGCTTTAAATAAAGATGGATCGCTTTCGATACTCATGCGCGATAATGGACCAGCACCAAAACGTTTGATGACAAGTGTGTCACAAGATGGCGGTTACACTTGGAGCTCAGTCGTTGATACGGAGGTTCCTAATCCAGGCTCTGCTGCTGATGTGGTAGTCTTGAAAAGCGGAAACTGGGCGTTGGTATGTAACGACTTGGAGGATGGCCGTTATCGGATGTCGGTCTTGGTTTCGAAAGATGAGGGAAAGACATGGCCAATCAAGAAGGTTATAATCAATGGATTGCCAAAAAGCAGGGTGCAGGGCCATTATCCGGCAATTATTCAAGGGCGCGACGGAGTGATCCATCTTTCGTATACCAATCAAATTGAAGGGATAGGTGGCAGTAAAGAGGCGAAAAATATAGCTCACGCCAGCTTTACAGAAGAATGGCTATTGCATTAATATTTAACGTGTTTGATATTTTATGTTAATCAAATAAATAAAGCTATTATGAAAAGTTTTAAGCTGATCTTAAGTGTTGTTTTGTTCTCTATTCAAGTCATAGCTTTGGCTCAGAATCCTAAGCCAGCAGCGAAATTACGGCGAGCTGATTGTTTCTTTGGGGTCCATTTCGACCTTCACGCAAGTGAGGATATTATGGATGCTGGAAAAACGCTAACTCCCGAAATGGTGGATACTTTTCTTGCAAAAGTACGCCCCGACTTTATTCAAATAGATTGTAAAGGTCATCCTGGGATCACTAGTTATCCAACGAAGGTGGGATATCATGTCGGAGGTTTCGAGAAAGATCCATTGAAACTTTTCCGTGAGGGTACGGCGAAAAATAATGTGGCTTTATTTATGCACTATTCGGGTGTTTGGGATAGTAAGGCCGTGAAGATGCATCCCGATTGGGCAGTCATAAAAAGTAATGGAGATGTAAGTGCCGACAAGACTTGTGAGTTTAGTCCGTATCTCGATAAACTGAATTATTGTGCTGCGTCGGTAAGTCGTTTTACACGAGAGACTGGTATTGTTGAGATTCCAAGAAATCAAACTGATAAGTATTATCCCGAATGGATGGAATATACCCGAAGCCTATTTCGTGAGCGACTAGCTAAATATATCAATGCCATTCATCAGTATAATCCAGCCTTTCAGATTACTAGTAACTGGTCGTATTCGTCGATGATGCCTGAGCCAGTAAATACCAATGTCGATTATTTATCTGGTGATGTAACACCGCAAAATGGAGTCTATCGCTCTGCTTTTGAGGCGCGTTGTCTTGCGCCACAAGGTAAGCCTTGGGATTTAATGGCTTGGGGCTTCTCTTGGAATGGAGCGAAAATGCCTTTGAGCGTTAAATCGTCAGTTCAGTTGGAGCAGGAAGCGGCTCAGATTATGGCCATGGGTGGTGGAGTGCAGTTTTATTTCCAACAAAATAGAGATCTTTCGCTGAGAACCTATTTGGCTACAACACTTTCAGAGATTGGTGCATTTTGTCGAGCTCGTCAGGCCTATGTCCATAAAGCTAAGGCCATACCACAGATCGCTTTGTTATATCCTACCACGTCGTATCAAAAAAGTACTTCGCGCCCTTTCTGGGGTTCAACAGCCATGTTGCAGGGTACACTAAACGCTATTTTAGATGCTCAGTACCCTGTCGAAGTGCTTATGGAACACCATCTACGAGGCAAAATGCAACAATATCCTCTTATTGTTATCCCAGAATGCAATGAGTTGGAACCATCGTTTAAAGCCGAATTAGACGCCTATGTTCAAGGAGGCGGTAAATTGCTTGTTATTGGAACCTCCGCAGCTAAGTTATTTAAGCAAGAGTTGGGTATTCAAGAGTTCAAAACCATTGAGGAAGCCTCCTTATTTATTGCCTCTAATAACCATTCTGCGGGTGTCGGTCCTGTTGGATTATCTGTGAAACTCGTGTCTAACGTAAACAATACGTTTTTTTATAAGAGCAGTGATTTAAGAAGTAAAGATGAGATGATCTCTTCGTCAAGCACAACCTTTGGTAAAGGGAAGGTTACTGGTGTCTATTTTAATGCTGGAAGCACCTATCTGGAGTATAAGTCGCATGTGTTGCGCGATTTTATGCAAAGTCGCCTTGAGGATCTATTTCCACAACCGTTGGTGAAAGTTCAGGGATCACACTTGGTTCATGTGGCGGTTAATCAAAAAAATAACCACACCATGGTGAGCATACTCAATATCGCTGGTGATCATACCAATCCTAAAGCTATTGGATTCGATGAGATTCCACCTTTGACGAATTTAAAAGTTAGCATTTCTACTGGTGTCAAACCAAGTGCGATCATCCTTCAGCCTGAAGGTCGCTCATTAGATGTTGATTTTCAGGGTGGTATTTCAACCGTTACAGTGCCTGAATTGGCGATCTATTCAATCCTAGAGGTTAAACCTTAAGGATTGGTTAGTCTACCGGATTTTCGGCGTAACTGAGTTTTGCCGCTTGGGCTATTTGATATACTTGTTCAAACGAGGAGGTTTCCATTAGTTCTGCACGTAGCTTCGCCGCATTCGGGAAGTCATTGGTGTAGATCTTGTAAAAACGTTTCAGGATATTGAAATTCTTTTTGCCTGCCCAATACTTTTCGAATAATTGGGTGTGCAAGATTAGCTGAGTTAGCTTTTCGTCAATGGAAGGGGTTATGATGGCTGGATTAAAGAGCCAAGGATCATGAAAGATACCTCTTCCAACCATAACGCCATCAAGACCATATTGAGTTGTTAATTCTACTCCATGAGCCATCGAAAGGACATCGCCATTGCCTAAGAAGAGTGTATCCGGACTAATTACATCCCGAACGCGTGCCCCTTTTGCGATCTCATCCCAGTCGGCAAGGCCATTGGAGAGCTGTCGCTGTGTTCGTCCATGCAAGATGATGGCTGCAGGCTTAGTCTGCGCCACTTGTTCAATCCAAGCCTCGGTAGTGTGTGCGCGAATGCCAGTTCGGGTTTTTACAGAAACGGGTAGGTGAGTGGCTTCCTTGGTCGCTAGAATTATCTCTTTTGCTAACTCCGGTTGATCAATAAGT
>JAPLDS010000057.1:18436-25823 GCA_026391295.1 Bacteroidia bacterium
GTTTATTTCCCCAGATCTGAGCGACAAGTTTGAAGTTTTGCTGATTTAGAATCTCCCTTTCCGAAGAACTTACCTCTAAACGTTCCGAAACACGAGGGCGACCTTTGGGGTGATTCATCCCATCGACAGAGGTAAACTCAGTAAACAAGATCTGCAATATTTTGGGATCGGAAAGTCGCTCCACAATCTCTCTGAACGATGTGTCGGTCACATCTTCCATTGGAGCTAAAGTAAAAATTGGTTTGGAGAGGTCTTTCCAGAAATTCGACATGCTAAAAAGGTAGATTTTTATCCTTGATCTGAATCAGAAGCTGCAAAATTACTGTTTTTTACAAGTCTAAAACTTTTGCGATACATGCTTCTATTACCAAATTTAGGTGTCATCGATTGTCTGATTACTTGCTTCTCTTCATCAGAGCTATTTTTGATCTTCTGACACTCGGTACAGCAACAGTTTTCAAATTTAGCGGCACACGCCTCACATTGAATAAATAGTAAATGGCATAACTCATTGGCACAATTTAGATGCACGTCGCACGCAGTACCACATTGATGACACTTTGAAATAACTTGACCGTCAATGGATTCTCCCATTCGTTCATCGAAAACAAAGTTTTTTCCAATAAAGTTAGAAGGGATATTTAATCGCTTAATATTTTGTGCATAGTCGATGATTCCTCCATGCAATTGATTCACATCGTTAAAGCCATGATGCTTCAAGTAGGCACTTGCTTTTTCGCAGCGAATACCACCCGTGCAGTAAAGGAGCAGTTTTGAGTCTTTTTTATCTTTTAGTAGATCAGTAAGTAGCACTAACTCTTCTCTGAAAGTATCGGCTTCAGGGCATATAGCCCCTTTGAAATGTCCGATCTCCGATTCGTAGTGGTTACGCACATCAACAACGATATGCTCTCCAGATTCTACTAGATCGTGAAACTCTTTTGCCTCAAGATGCTTGCCTACATTGGTTACATCGAAAGAATCGTCGTCAAGACCATCAGCGACAAGTTTCTCTTTCACTTTCATCGAAAGTTTATAGAACGACTTGCCATTGTCTTCAACGGCATATTTAAGTGGTATATTTTCGAATATGGGGTGATTTTTCATCCCTTCTAGAAATGCTTCAAAATATTCCTGCGGCACACTCATCTGTGCGTTGATCCCCTCGCGAGCAATGTAAATTCGACCAAAACAGTTCAATGCCGACCATTCTTTATACAGTTGGTCTCTGAACTCTTGAGGATTTTCTAGAATAAAATAACGGTACAACGAAATTGTTCTCCTGACAAACGGTTCGGCCATCAGGTTTTCTTTTAGGACTTTCCGATCAATTGAATTGTAAAGTGGCATGCTATTGTATTGAATTGTTGTTGAATGCGTCAATAGTTAGACTATTGGATCCCGTTTCACAAGTTTTGGTTTACCCATAAAGCGGTTTGGATTCTTTTTGTGTTGTTTTCCAGGGCTTTGTGCAGGCTTAGTAAAGAACTTCTGATCCAATATACCAACATTCATCATATTTTGCTTTGGTTCCTCTTTTTCTGCAAAACCTTCAATGTTTGGTTTCTCCCCATGTTTATTCATGTTGAGAAATTTAATCACATCAGCCAAATCAAGTTCAAAAGTTGGACCAACATTATGCTCGTATTTGTACCAGATCTTCTTCTGCAAGATGTCTGTTTTTAAATGACGCGCTAACCCTTTATCTGTCTCAATTGATAACAGTTCATTTGGGAAATCTTTTTGTGCTTCAAGATATTGATCTAGCTCATAGGTCAAGCAACATTTTAGCTTTCCACAACGGCCGGTCATTTTTTCGGCATTTGGCGATAAGCCCTGCTTGATAGCTGCCTCTGAGGTGATACTGGTGAAATCAGTTCTCCAAGTCGAGCAGCATAGTGAACGGCCACACGAGCCAATACCACCAATACGACCCGCCTCTTGACGAACGCCAATCTGCATCATCTCGATCTTGATCATAAACTCACGCGAATATGACTTGATCAACTCTCTGAAATCTACACGACCATCAGCGATGTAGTAAAAGATCGCTTTGGTGTTATCGCCACGAAACTCAACATCCCCAATCTTCATATTCAGATTAAGTTGATTGGCAATTACACGAGCTCGAATCATTACTTTATTCTCACGCGATTTTGCCTCTTCCCACTTAACCACATCGGCTGGGGTAGCCTTGCGATAAATCTTGTTCCACTCGTAACGATCTTGCTTCTTAACCTTGCGCTTAAACTGCATCTCAGCCAAACGACCAGTTAGTGATACCGCTCCAATGTCATGACCAGGATTGCACGAAACAACCACTAATTCATCACGTTTAAGGGGAATTCCACTCTCATTTCTGAAAAATTCTTTACGGGTCCCTTTAAAGCGAACCTCAACAATATCTGTCTCGTTTGCTGTATCGGGTATATCACTCATCCAGTCGAATGTTCCCAGCATTGCTGGTCGATCTAGATCAGTTGTTGTACTGCATCCATTGCATGCCATCTCTCTATCTGTTTTTGTCAAAGGCGTAAAATTATCAATTTTTAATCAAATTTTCTATCTTTATTACGTCTAAATAGAAATAGCTATCTTAAGGTGCTGAAATTTAGATTCTTATAAAAACAGACCAAGAGCTTGGTTGGAGTCTAAAAAAGGGCTTAAACATTGTTATTTTTACCACTCAAATGTAGTCTTGAAATTTTCAGTTATGATTAAAAAATTACTCTCCATAGCCTTCGTTGGTGCAGCCCTTGGAATACAAGCGAAATCGGCTTCGCATTCGGCAGATAGACCTAATATTCTTTTTGTGATTAGCGACGATCAGTCGTATCCTCATGCCTCTGCATATGGCTGCAAATGGATCAAGACACCTAACTTTGATCGAATTGCTAGTCAAGGTATTCTTTTTACCAACGCCTTTGTAACTTCACCTGGCTGCAGTCCCTCGCGAGCAAGCATTTTAACAGGTCGCTATCCTTGGCAAAATGAAGAAGCAGGAACGCATGGGAGTACTTTCCCAACTAAATATAAAGTCTTTACGCAAGTATTGGCCGAACATGGTTATGCCGTCGGTTTTACTGGTAAGCCTTGGGCTCCAGGTGATTGGAAAGTCTCCGGATGGAATCAGAATCCTGTTGGACCTGAATACAATAAAAAGAAATTAGCAACCCCATATACCGGTATTTCAAAAGTTGATTACAGCGGTAATTTCGATCAGTTTTTGGAGCAGCGTAAACCGGAGCAACCATTTTTCTTTTGGTTTGGAGCTAATGAGCCTCACCGTCCTTATGAGCAAAATTCGGGAGAAAAGGATGGAAAAGAAAAATTAAGTGCTATTGTGCCTGGGTTTTTGCCAGATCATCCGATCGTAAGAGGCGATCTGCTTGATTATGCGGTTGAGATTGAGTGGTACGATAAGCAGCTGGGTAAGATGCTAAGCACCCTTGAGCGGAATGGGGAACTGGAGAACACACTAATTATTGTAACGGCTGATAATGGAATGTCGTTTCCGCGTGCCAAAGCCAATTGCTATGAGGCGGGATTGCATGTTCCTTTAGCTATTTGCTGGGCCAATAAGGTTGCCGCCGGTCAAGTTTCCAACGATCTAATTAGTACCGTTGATCTGGCACCGACCATTCTAGAGAGTGTTAAATTGAAATTTGATGGCAAATTCCCAATGTCTGGAACAAGCATGCTCAAACAATTGGTTTCGCCAAAATTTAAAATGAACAAAAAAGAAGTTGCAATTTTTGCTGGTCGCGAAAGACATACCAACGCGAGGTATAACAATCAAGGGTATCCACAGCGAGTGATTCGGACCGCTGAATATTTATACATTCGAAATTTTCATTCCGATCTTTGGCCTGCTGGTGATCCTCAGGTATATTTGGAAGATGGTACCTTGAGCGGAATGCATCAGGCATATCTCGATATTGATCCAGGTCCTACACATCGGTTTTATGGTCAAAGTAATACGCAAGATCCTGCAATAGCACCTTTTTTCCTTGCCGCAACAGCGAAAAGACCTGCGGAAGAATTATATCAGATTGTAACCGATAAAGATTGCTTGATTAACTTAGCCTTCGATCCGAACTATTCGAGCGTTAAAAAGCAACTCTCTGAGAGACTTATGAATCAGCTTCGAAACACCGGAGATACTAGGCTTTTGGGTCCAAATCCTGATATCTGGGAATCCTATCCACGTTATAAAGGGACTAATCCTAATTTTCCTGCACCTTCCAAAGATTGATTATTTGATGTTTATAATTACTTTTGAGTATAAATTTCGATTTGAATCTTAAATATTAAGCTGTGAGCCGTCTAATTGCACCTTCTATCTTGTCTGCCGACTTTAATAATTTAGGTCGCGATATCCTTATGATCAATCAGAGTGAAGCCGATTGGATTCATTTCGATGTCATGGATGGCGTTTTTGTCCCAAATATTTCTTTTGGAATACCAGTTATTCAGGCGGTTAAGAAGTTAGCAACTAAGCCTTTGGATGTGCATTTAATGATTGTCAATCCTGATCCATATATCAAGCCTTTCAAAGATTCTGGTGCCGATATTCTAACTGTTCACTACGAAGTTTGCAAGCATCTTCATCGTACTGTTAGCGCGATACACGACGAGGGGATGAAAGCGGGCATTTGTTTAAATCCGCATACCCCAGTTTCGGTATTGGAAAATATTATCAATGAGGTTGATGTAGTCTTGTTGATGTCGGTAAATCCGGGTTTTGGTGGACAGAAATTTATTTCGAATACCTTGCGTAAAGTGGCTGCCTTACGTCGTTTGATCGAGGAAAAGAAGAGTTCAGCCTTAATTGAGATCGATGGAGGGGTAAATCTGGAGAATGGGAAGCTGCTGTTTGAGGCTGGTGCCGATGTTTTGGTTGCTGGCAACTCAATTTTCGGTGCTTCTGATCCAACGATGGCCATACATCAATTAAAATCTTTGTAGTCCGGAGTTATCAAGTAATTGGTCTCTCGTCTAAAAATCTTCAATCTTATTCTGATTGTTTGCTTTTATCCCAACCTTATCGGGATTGAAATAGCTATGCCTAAATTAAAAATCGGCTAACCGTAAATAATGACTGTTTAAATTGTAATTTTGCAGGAGAAACTTACCTGGGGCTGACCGGTATTGACAGCGGGCAGGAGAGGTATGTAAGCATGCTGGGCATTGGATTATTGGCCCGTAAATCTTAATATCCAAACCAATAATTGGCGAAAATAATTTTGCTCTTGCCGCTTAATCGAATCAAGTAGATTATGCTAATCCGGCATTAGATGCTGGAGTGGGACATCTCCCGGGTGCTGTAGATCCGAAGCGGCCTGAACCGGAGATGCTGTAATATCGGAAATAGTTGACTAGATGCTCCGGCAAGTCGATGAAATAAAGGAGATAAGGTAAAGATCGGTGGCCTTGATCCAGTCTTTATTCGAAAACTAAATCTTGGATAAGCATGTAGAAAGCGTATTGCTTCCTCGTTTGGACGCGGGTTCGACTCCCGCCAGCTCCACATTAGAACAATTTGATTAGGCGCCCTTCGCATTAGCTCAGGGCGCTTTTTCTTTGCGCGTACTTTCTCAAAAGGCGCCACAATCCATGTCAGGTAATGGTTTCATCAGTTATGGCTAATTTTTCAAGCAATAATTTAGATGGCAATTAGCATGGATTTAATGAGTGAGTGCTTTAGTGGTTTTGGTAAAAAAGGGAGTAATTAGGTGCGTTATCCGTGATGTAC
Organism: Bacteroidia bacterium; assembly: GCA_026391295.1. Classification (GTDB taxonomy): domain Bacteria; phylum Bacteroidota; class Bacteroidia; order Bacteroidales; family Prolixibacteraceae; genus JAAFHB01. The sequence continues at coordinate 24,192 of JAPLDS010000057.1, forward strand.
TGATACACTTAGTGAATTTTCACTCCCTTATTTCGCACACATCAATTTTAATTTACTGCAATTCAGAGGTTTAACTAAAAATTAAACTAATGAGTGTAAAACTATCAATCTGGATTCGACCCAGCGAAAAGAATGTCGAAAAAAGAACGCCAATCTATCTTAGAATTCAACTGAAGTCAGTTAGAACCGAGTATTCTATAGGTGAATCTATCACCATAAAAGAATGGGATAAACAAAAACAAAAGGTTAAAGGATTTTCAGCTCAGGCGGAGGCGGTAAATGGTAAAATAGGTGCAATTAAAGCAAGATCTCTAAAGATCTATAACGAGTTATTGTTGTCTGGGGAACCTTTCAATGCTCACACCATAAAAGATAGACTGGTCAATGGTCTATCCAAGGCTATCACCTTCGATGAGCTCATGGACGAGTATCTAGAAAAGATGAAATCATTAAAAGGACAAGGTTACTCCCAACCAACAATCATAAAATATAGAAATACCCAACTTCGAGTATCTCAGTATATTAAGAAGAAGTATAGAAGGAATTATATATACCTCTATGAATTAGATTTCGATTTCATAGACGGCTTCGAATCATTCTTAAAGACCGAATTTAATAATAGCAACACCACCTGTAAGAAGCATTATGATCGAGTTAGTAAAATTGTTAGAATTGCTCTCAATAAAGGGTATATCAATAGATTCCCTTTTGCTGGATATAAAATAAAACTAGATAAAACTCCATTGGTGTATCTGACATATGAAGAGGTAAAAAAAATTGAAGCAAAGAAATTTGATATTGATAGGTTAGAACATTGCAGACTCTTAGCATTGTTAGGATGTTATTCTGGACTGTCATTTTCAGAAATGGCAAACTTGGAACCTAAACACATCGTTTCTTCTGATGGTGAAGTATATTGGATTAGCATGATTAGGCAAAAAACCAAAAGACCATATAGGGTAGTTTTGCTACCACAAGCATATAACTATATACAAGAGTTGCAGAAATTTAAAAAGGGTAGTAGAGACCAGTCTAAACTTATTCCGATGTTCAGTAATCAAAAATATAACTCATATTTAAAAGAGATTGCAGATCTATGTGGTATTCCTAAAAAGCTAACCACTCATGCGTTGAGAAAAACTTTCACAATTGGTATAGCACTTAGACAAAATGTATCTATTGAATTAATATCAGCTTTACTTGGTCACTCTTCCATTAGAGTAACGACGGACTACTATGCGAAAATTACAGATGAAATTATGATTGAAGGTGTAAAGAATTTAGGTGATCAATTAGATAAATTTAATAATAAACCAACTTAAGTGACTCTATTAACTAATCCAATATAGTGCCATATTTAATAAGCATATTTTATAGCCATAACTGATGAAACCATTACCTGACATGGATTGTGGCGCCTTTTGAGAAAGTACGCGCAAAGAAAAAGCGCCCTGAGCTAATGCGAAGGGCGCCTAATCAAATTGTTCTAATGTGGAGTCTGTGCCCTACTGAACTTTTCGGCTATAACCACTTATCTATTAGTTGTTTAATGATTTTAGTTTGATCTAGTACTCCCTTTTTTCGCACTTATTCTACTACTGCAAGTTCAAAGATCGTTTGTTTTTCCAAATA
>JAPLDS010000005.1 GCA_026391295.1 Bacteroidia bacterium
CGGACAGCCACTTAGCATTTCGATGGTTCAGGGCAATATCTCTCAGGATCAAAAATGGAAACCTGAAAATAAAATCACTACCTTATTGAAATATAAAAAAATGACCGAAGAACATTGGGATTCGAAGGTCATTATTTGGCCGGAGACTGCAATACCGGCTTTTCTGGATCAAGTTAAAGAAAGTTTTTTAAATCCCTTGGAAAATGAAGCCCGCTTGCACAACACAGATCTAATCATCAGCGTTCCTGTACAGGAAACGACCCCACTTAAAAACTATAATGCAGTCATCACGCTAGGCAAAAATCAAGGCATCTATCGCAAGTCACATTTATTACCTTTTGGAGAATATCAGCCGCTTCAACCTTTTTCAGGCTTTGTATTGGACTTGATCGATATCAGATTAGGTGACTTTACTCCTGGAGCAGCCCTTCAGCCTTTGTTGAAAGCCGGTGGCTATCCATTTATAACCATGATTTGTTATGAGGACGCTTTTGGGACATTAAGTAGGCAAGGTTTACCCGAGGCGGCCTATCTGGTCAATGTAACCAACGATGGCTGGTTTGGCGATACCATAGAACCTCATCAGCATCTACAAATGGCCAGAATGCGAGCGATGGAAACCGGCCGATATTTATTGAGATCCACAAATACCGGCATGACTGCGATTGTTTCTCCAAAAGGTGAAATTCTTAAGCTTGCGACTTCGTTTCAGGAGACAGTACTAACCGGAACAATAACCCCGATGGGCGGTATTACACCCTATGGTAAGTTGGGTGACAAACCGGTTATTTGGGCAATGGTTGTTTTGTTGCTAGGCTTGTTACTGAGTAAACGCATCTTCAATTAACCTTATCAAAAAAAATTAGATAAGCCCTGTAAAATCTTTAAACGCAATCTACACTATTATTGGCATGCAGCTTTACCGCTTTACTTCGTTTTTTTGCTACATACATTCTTTCATCGGCTTTTCCGAGTACTTCGTTCATATCAATACCATCGTCTGGATAAACCGCAATTCCTAAGCTAAGACCAATATTTAGCTCGATATCCTTAATAAGTAGTGGTCGCTCCAACTTGGCGTGAATTTTATGTGCTACCTTTTCTGCATTCTCATAAGACATGTCTTCCAGTAAGATAACGAACTCATCCCCACTGATTCTACTCAAGGTATCTTCATTTCTGATACATTCTTTTAGTAGATTGCCTAATGTCTTGAGGAGTTCATCGCCTATTTCGTGACCATAGCTATCATTCACTTTTTTAAATTCATTCAGATCAAGAAACATCGTCGAAAATGGCTGATCACTCCGTTGTGTCCGGGTGCATGCCTGACTGAATCGGTCCTCAAGTAAAGTTCTATTAGGAAGCCCCGTCAAGGGATCATGCGTTGCAATATGGAGCAAATGATTCGCCGATATTTTTCTTTGTTCTTCGCGAAAAAAATGGTTGTTTATAAAAAGCAGCAGCAGCGCGAGAAGTAAAAGCGATGTACAACCGGTTGCTATCACCAACGGAAAATCAAGGTCAGTCCAGCCCAGTTGCTTGTCTACACGAAGAGTAAAGGGCTGACCTTGACTATCCAGTTTCCTTTCATTGGTTAGCAAAGGAAATAGTCTGGCATCTAAACTATTCGGAACAGATGTCTTAATATGCAACAACATGCCTTGCTGTTCATTGCTTGTGTGGCTTGTATGATAAAGACGAAGTTCAATATTTTCGACCAGAAAAGCAATATTACCTAAATCCTGCAAGCCAATACACAAATTAACTAAATAGTCATTATAAATCAATGGTATAATATGATAATCAGTTATTTCATAGGTCATTATTTTAATGAAAGCAAAGCCATCAAAAAAACAGCAAAAAACCACCG
>JAPLDS010000027.1:0-13130 GCA_026391295.1 Bacteroidia bacterium
AAGCCCATTTTAACAGGGTTTGAACAAGCAAGGACTATTCATCAAAGCGGACAAAGCGTTTCAGTTAAGTATTTGTCGGTTTTTCATTCTGCACCTGAATTATTAAATGGAATTTTTATTCCACAAAGTGATTTATTTTCAATTGGTGCGGTGTTGTATCATTTACTTTTTGGTGTTCCCCCGTTCTTTAACGAAAACATCTTAAATCAACCGATTAACAAGCAAAAAGGATTATTGGAAACAACAAGGAATAAACCTTTAAATTTTTCTCTTGCGGACGATGATTTAATTGATGAGCAAATTATAAATACATTAACAAAGGCTTTATCTATTGAAATTGAAGACCGTTTTCAAACAGCGGACGATTTTTCTAAAGCGTTAAAGCGTGAAATGCTTATAGAGCCAAAAGACATTCAAAAGACATTTGTAAAAACCAAAGAAAAAGGGGAGAAAAAGCAGGGAACAGGGTTTGACCAAATTGCAGGGATGGAAAGCCTTAAACAACAACTTAAAGAAGATGTAATTGACTTTTTAAACAATCCTGAATTATACAAAGAATATGGTGTTCCAATGTTAAATGGTATGTTGTTGTATGGCCCTCCGGGTTGCGGGAAAACCTTTATTGCTCAAAAATTTGCTGATGAAGTTGGATATAATTTTGTAATGATAAAACCTTCCGATTTGCAGAGCAAATATGTTAATGCAACTCAAGAAAATATTGGAAAACTTTTCAAAGAAGCAGAAGAAAAAGCACCAACAATAATTTTCATTGATGAATTAGATGCAATTGTGCCATCACGAGAAGGAGAACTTCATCAAATGCACGCTTCGGCTGTAAATGAGGTTTTGGCTCAAATGACAAATTGCGGAGAAAAAGGAATTTTTGTAATTGGTGCAACAAATCGCCCCGAAAAAATTGACCCTGCAATTTTACGGACTGGACGTTTGGATAAATCAGTCTATTTGCCGCCACCTGATAAAAACGCACGTGCAGCAATGTTTAAACTTTACTTGAAAGACAGGCCAATTGACCTTGGGCTTGACTATGACAAATTAGCCTTGTTGACTGAAAATTACGTATCAAGCGATTTAAAATTTTTAATTGATGAAGCCTCCCGAAAGGCTCTTAAGACAAGAGGTCGAATTACAATGTCCATTTTTACGGAAGTTATAAGCGATAACAAACCTTCGGTTTCGCTTACTGAAATTAGAAAATATGAGGCTTTAAAAAAGCAATGGGATAACGAAAAACAAGATTTACAAACGAAGAACGAACGCCCACATATAGGCTTTCGTCCTACAAATAATGAATAATTATGACACTAGAAAAACAACAATTTCAACATTTGCTTTTCAAAGTTGCCTTCTGTACAATAGCTTGTGACGGGCATATTGATGAAATGGAAATTAATGAAATGAAGGTAATGGATAAGTCTGCTGCTTATTTTCAGGGTATTGATTTATCTAATGAACTAGATAATTTACTTGTAACTCTTAAAGAAAAAGGAAAGCATATTATTGATGACCTTTATGCTTATTTAAAAGCGACAAAATTAAATCCAGTTCAAGAACTATTAATTCTTGAAGTTGCCTTTCGTCTTGCAATGGCAAATAAAGAAATGGATGAAAACGAAATTAAATTTATCCGCTTTCTTCGCTCACATCTTGACTTGCACGATGAAATTATTCGAGACCGCTTTGGTGCAGTTGAATATCTTTTTGATAAGGATTATTCACAAGACATTGTGAAAAGTGAAACCCATAGTGATTTGCTTTCAACTATTTCCATCCCAGAAATAAAAGAAATTCAGACAATTGATTTTTCAAGTTTTAAAGATGAAAAATAATTTTCCTACAATAATAAAAGTTGTTCTTGCAGGTCTATTCTTTCTATGCTTGTTGGATATACCATACGGTTTTTTTCAGTTTGTAAGATTTGCAGGTCTTGTTGGTTTTGTAATTCTTGCTTATCAAGCTAACGAGCAAGGAAAACAAATTGAGATGATTATATATGGAGCTTTGGCAATACTCTTTCAACCATTTTTTAAAATAGCACTTGGCAGAGAGATTTGGAATATTGTTGATGTGTTTGTAGGTATTGGATTAATATTATCAATATGGATAAGCCCAAAGAAATCCCAACGCTAAAGCAAGCACATTTGCAAGCCGCTGCAAGCCAACACTCTGACCAAAGCTTGCAAAAGAGCTTGCTTTGCCAACGCAAAGAGAAAAACAAAAAAATCTCCCACGCTTCGCAAAAATTAAATCTGCCGACACACAATCTGACACTAAATATAATTGATAATCAGACCAATATAGACGGAGGACAAAAAACCACTGCTTACAACAAGCGGTATAAAACATTGGGGTTTAGGTGGTTATGCAAGCTTTCTGCCCCGCATCAAGTTCTGTGTAGCTTGACAGGAAAGTCGCCCGCAATCCCCAACGATTTCATACCGCCAACCGTTACCAACAAGTATAATAGAACAAGTTATTAATGAAAAAAATTGAAGTCGTTGCAGGTGTGATTTTTTGGAAAGAATTGGTTCTATGTGTTCAAAGACCAAAAAATAAACTCCATTATATTTCAGGGAAATTTGAATTTCCCGGAGGGAAAATTGAAGAAGGCGAAACAAAAGAAGAAGCTTTACATCGCGAGTTATTGGAGGAGTTGAATATTTCAACAAAGATCAAGTCCTTCTTACTAACTGTTGTTCATGAATATCCAGATTTTGAATTAACAATGCACAGTTTTATATGTGAAGTTGATTCGAAAGAACTCACACTTAATGAACATGTAGCTCAAAAATGGTTGAAAATTAACGAGCTCACTGCACTTGATTGGGCAGCAGCTGATATTCCTATAGTCGATAAACTGGTTTCGAATGGATGAACTAATTCAAAGTTTCAATAAGTGTTTACAGACAGGCTACGTAGATAAATCCATTTTATCTAATCTGGACTATCAACCAGAGTTGCTCGTGAATCAGAAGAATCCACCAAAAAAGGTGCTTTCTACCATTCTTCACGAGCTTGAATATTGCAATCAGTTTTTTATTTCCGTTGCATTTGTCACAACCAGCGGAGTAGCTACGATTATCAATAAGCTTAAAGAGCTTGAAGATCGGGGCATTAAAGGCGAAATGCTTGTTTCTCAGTATCTAAATTTCACCCAGCCCGAAGCGCTGAAAAGACTTCTGCAGTTTGAAAATATCGATTTAAGAATTGCGACAACGGGCAATGCGCACACCAAAGGATACATCTTTAAAAGCAAAGAACACTACAACCTGATCGTTGGCAGCAGTAATCTTACGGCACAAGCCTTGTGCACGAACAAGGAATGGAACATCAAAGTTTCAGCACTAGACGAAAGTGCTATCGTTGAAAAGGTGCTTCGAGAATTTCAGTCTGATTTTGAAAAAGGAACACCTGTAACGGCTAAATACCTATTGGATTATGAAGAAATCTATCAGCAACAATTTCTAATTAACAGAAAAAACAAACTCGAAGGATTTGCTCAATCTCAGGCGCTAGTCAGTCCAAACTCGATGCAAATAGAAGCATTGGAGAATCTTCAAAAATTAAGGGCTGAAGGGAAGAATAAAGCTTTGATCATTTCAGCAACAGGAACCGGTAAAACCTATTTATCTGCATTCGATGCCATGTCTTTTAACCCAATGAAATTGCTTTTTATTGTACACCGGTTAACTATTGCAAAAGACGCGCTGAATACGTTTAAAAATGTGTTTGGAAAGGATAAAACCATGGGATTGTATTCCGGAAACCAGAGAGAATTGGATTGTGATTTTGTGTTTTCTACCATTCAAACCATTTCGAAAGTCAACCACTTAGACAACTTCTCGCAAGATCACTTTGATTACATCATAATTGATGAAACGCACCGATCAGGCGCAGATTCTTATTTGCGCTTAATTGAGCATTTTGAACCAAAGTTTCTTTTAGGAATGACCGCCACCCCTGAGCGAACAGATGGCAATGATATTTTTCGACTTTTTGACCACAACATTGCCTATGAAATCCGATTGAGTAAAGCGATGGAAGAAGATATGCTCAGCTCATTTCATTACTTTGGAGTTGCTGATTTATCCATTGATGATGTTCAAGTAGACACCAAATCTGATTTCAGGTATTTAGTAGCAGAAGAACGTGTTGAACGAATTATTGAATATGCCAAGTTTTACGGTAGCGATAACGGAATCACGCGAGGTTTAATATTCTGCTCTAGAAAGAAAGAAGCAGCTGAATTGGCTGATTTATTCAATGTAAAAGGATTCAAATCGATTGCACTAACTGGCGATAATTCTGAAGAGGAAAGAGCCAAAGCAATTGAAAGGTTGGAAACTGATGTTTTAAGTGATAAACTCGATTACATTTTTACGGTGGACATTTTCAATGAAGGGATAGATATTCCGAAGATCAATCAGATCATCATGCTTCGTCCAACAGAATCAGCCATTATTTTCATTCAGCAGTTGGGAAGAGGACTCCGCAAGGTTGATGGTAAAGGCTATCTTACCGTGATCGACTTCATCGGAAACTATGAAAACAACTACCTGATTCCGATTGCATTGTACGGAGATACATCTTACAACAAAGACTCTTTGAGGAAGTTAATCACGGAAGGCAGCAGGATGATTCCGGGAGCTTCCACTATCAACTTTGATGAAATCACCAAAGAGAGAATCTTCCAATCCATTGATTCTGCTAATATGCAGTTGTTTGCTGACTTGAAGAAAGATTACAATCTTTTAAAATTCAAGTTGGGACGAACTCCATTTATGATGGACTTTGTAGAACATGGTTCTCGTGATCCGTTCTTATTTGTGGAATACGCTAATTCGTATTACAATTTTTTAGTAAAGGCTGAGAAAACAGAATACCTTGAGCTATCAAAGCAGCAGGTGAAATTATTGGAGCTATTTTCTAAGGAAATAAACAACTCAAAACGAGTAGAGGAGAGCCTCATTTTAAAGATTCTCATTGAGTCAGGCGAACTCACGGTGAAAAAATTGAGAGTTTGTTCGCGACAAGAAAGACGGCAAGATGCTCTCAGCGAAAGAGATCTACGACATAGATAATCTCAGTATTGAACAAGAGAATTTTGTCTTTTCAAGCGATTTCATTAAGCACTTAAATCAAGCTGAATTCAAACATCATTTGCTTGACTCAACCAAATATTCGATCTACGAATTCGACAGATTGTTTGATGCAGAAAATTGGCAAAACGGATTTGTGCTTTACAGAAAGTATTCGCGAAAAGATGTGTTCAGAATACTTAATGTGTCAGAAAACCCTGTGGCTCAAAATGTAGGTGGCTACCTAGTGAGTCCAGATAATGCACATTGTCCGATTTTTGTGAATTATCACAAGGAAGATCATATTTCAGAATCAACCAAGTATGAGGATGAGTTTGTAAACAACAAAGAATTTGATTGGATGTCGAAGTCTAATCGAACATTGAGCAGCAATGATGTCCAGTCCATTTTAGGACAAAACGGCCCCATTCGCCTTCCATTATTTATCAAAAAGAATAATGACGAAGGGATGGACTTTTATTACATGGGTGAAGTGAGTCCTGAGTTGGATAGAGTGCAACAAACCACGATGCCGAATGATCAGGGAAAACAACTTTCTGTTGTGAAAATACGCTTCAACTTGGCCAACCCAGTTACATCTACGATGTACAATTATCTGCATGAAAAGGTCAAAGCCAAGGAGCCTAAGTCAGAAGAAAAGGCGAAGGTCATTCCACTGCAGGAATCGCTGAATTTTGAAGAAGAGTTGCGAAATCCAATTCCATTGTATGATTTCTATGCCGCAGCGGGCTCGTTTAGCGAAATCCAATCCGAGAAAGATTATACGCTCATTGAAGGTCCTGAAAACAGTTCAAACAGCGATTATTTTGCGTGCAGAATTATTGGTGAATCCATGAATAGAGTCATTCCAAACGGCTCTATTTGCTTATTCAAACCCTATACGGGAGGCAGCAGAAATGGAAAGATTTTATTGATCGAAAACAGAGACTTGCAAGACCCAGATTTCAACTCGGCCTTTACAATCAAGACATACTCCAGTGAAAAAATTGGGACGGAGGAAAACTGGGAACATACCTCCATCGTCTTGCGCCCAAATTCATTTGACAGCTCTTACCAAAACATCATCATCACCGAACAAAACGCTCCTGAAATGAGGGTTGTTGGTGAGTTTATACAAATTTTGAAATAGTGAGAAAAATAATACCAGTTGGTAACATTGTATAAAAGCAATAGCGGGGGAAGTAATAAAATCAAGATATGTGCATTTATTAAACTTTGGTGGTGGCGGACAGGTAATCGCATTGAAATCCGCTACTGCTATTATACTTGACCGTTATGCGGCATTTTAAAGACGAAACAACCATCACAAATGAAGGCATTTAAATATCTAGTACTTTTAATTTCCATTATTATAATTTCCGAAAAATCATTCGCTTGTTCTATAATTTACTATATAGACAGTAAGACTGGTAAAATATATTTTATAAATAATGAAGATTACTGGTATGATGTAAAGCCATATATACAAATCAACCCAAGTTCAAAAGACGAATTGGGTCGGATTTGGTACGGCTGGAAAAATTTTGGACAAGGAGGTATTAATGAGAAAGGATTGGTAATTGACGGAGCTGTAACACCAGAACAAAAAATCCCCTCAGGTTATTCATCTCCAAAAGGCAATTTCACGGACAAGATATTGGCAAAATGTAGGACAGTAGATGAAGTAATCCAGTACTTAGAACAAGAAAAAAATGCTCTAAATAACGCACACATTTTATTGGGTGACAAAAATGGTAAAGCGGTAATTGTTGAATGGATAAATGGTGTTAAAAATATTGTTGAAATCAAAAACAATCGACTTGTTTCGACAAATTTTAATCTGTCAGACACTATTCAAACTGAAATGACTTGCTGGAGATACCCGATAATTCAGAAAGGTTTAGATGAATTGGACGCAAGAAATCCAAAGGACACTATTGACCTAAAAGCTTTAGGTAATGTAATTGGAAAGGCAGTTCAACTACCTCAAAAAGACTCGACAGGCAAAATAGGTGGAACTCTTTATACTACATTCATTGACTTGACAGAAATGAAATTTATTTTAGTTTACAAACTTGACAATTCAAAAATTCAGAAGTTGGACATACTAAAAGAATTACAAACAGGAAAAACAAGAAAGATTAAGCTGGAATAAAAACGAACGCATAACAGCCGTTTGGCAAAAAAGCGGGTTCAATGCTTAAATGAAGCTTTGTGCTTCAAATTAAGTTCAGTGCTGGCAGACAGTTGAGCAGCAATTTATTCCCGCACTTGCCATAGCGTCAGCCGTTATGGCGCATAATAAATACCCCGACACATCAATTTCGATTTGGAAAATTGTAACTTTAAAGTTACCTTTGGGTTTATTTTAATGACAGATGGAGAAAATTCGAAAAGTAATTGCATACAAAAACTTTTTCGTAGATTTCTTGAAAAAGCAACCAATCAAGGTTCAGAACAAGATCTTCAAAATCATTGAAGCCATCGAGACATTAGAGAGAATTCCGACAAATTATTTAAAACAAATTACTGGGACAAATGGACTTTACGAAGCGAGAATTCTATTAGGGACAGACATTTGGCGTGTTTTCTGCTTCTTCGACAAAGGAAAATTGGTAATCCTTCTTAACGGATTTCAAAAAAAGACACAGAAAACGCCAAAAAACGAAATTGAGAAAGCAATAAATTTAATGAAAGAGTATTATGAAAGCAGAAAATAACAACAAAGACATTGCGACCTGGATTCAAATTAAGGATCAGGTTTACGGAGAAAAAGGTACAGAAAGACGCGATAATCTTGAGCGGGAAGCCGAATCTTTTAAAATCGGACTTTTATTAAAAAAGGCAAGAGAATCGCGACATATGACTCAAGAGGAATTAGGACAAATCATTGACAAAAAAAGAACCTATATTTCTCGTGTTGAGAATGATGGCAGCAATATAACATTGAGTACGCTTTTTGACATTGTTGAAAAAGGACTGGGTGGAAAAGTAAGTATTTCAATAGATGTTTAGTATTGAATGAATTACGCGCCATAACAAAAACTATATGACAATTGCCGTTTCTGTGCTGATTGTGAAGTTTACAGCCCGTAACATCGGTGGTGGGTTTCGACATCCGCCAGCTGGCGGACGCAGTCGGCAACTGCATATAGTTTTAACCGTTACCAACAAGTTTATTGGACCGCAATAAAAATAATATTTGTTTCCTAATAAAGAAACATTTATCTTTGTATAAGCTTTATGATATGGCAGCAAAATTTCGGGTTGAGTTTTTAGTTGAAGCTACTGAATTTATCGACAAGCTTGACGAGAAAACCAGAGACAAAGTAATTTACAACATTCACAAAGCTCGAGTCTCGAACGACAAGGAATTATTTAAAAAACTGAAGGGTGAAATTTGGGAATTTAGAACTTTATATAATAAAATCCATTACCGGCTTTTCGCTTTCTGGGACAAGACAGACCAATCTGTGACAGTTGTAATCTCCACACATGGCATCATTAAAAAGAGAGATAAAACACCTCAAGGAGAAATAGATAAAGCCGAGAATATAAGGAGACAATATTTCAATTTAAAAATCAATCAGAATGAAAAATAAATCATTAACGGCAATCAGTTTAGAGGATATAACCGACAAATATATCGGAGAGATTGGTACACCAAAACGTGATGCTTTTGAAAACGAATTGCGTCTAGACTTACTTGGAGATGCAATAAAACAAGCTCGTAAAGACAGGAACTTGACTCAAGAACAACTTGGACTTCTTGTTGGAGTTAAGAAAGCACAAATCTCCAAATTGGAGAACAGTTTGACAGATGCTAGGTTTGATACAATAATCAAAGTTTTTAAGGCATTAAATGCGAAGGTCAATTTCAAAGTTGAGTTGCTAAATCAGACCGTAAAACTCGCTTGACAGACCAAAAACCCACCGAAAACCAAAGCTACCCCGCAAGTGTGGACCCGAGTACTTGGGGTGGTTTTCGGTGGGAATCTTTAGCTTCGCTGATCTTCGATTCCGCTCGTGCTGCATTTCGGCTTGATCCCGAGGATTCGGGACCCGCAATCCCTTTCTGCCACTACACCCAACCATTATGGCCAATTAAAACAAACATCTCCGATTGACATAAAAATTTTCAGAATAGCATTTGATCTTGTTCCATTATTCGTTAACTTTACTGCATGGAATCAAAACGAAAATTAATCCATTTCAGAAATTATTATTGGGATTTTTTCAATTCTCTGACTGACAAAGTCAAAGACAAAATTGATTATGTTTTAATTCTGGTTACCATGGCTGATAAAATCCCTAAAAAATTCTTTGATCAAATGGTTGGCTATGATGGATTGTTTGAGATCCGGATTGAATATGAAAGTAACATCTATAGAATTTTCTGCTGTTTTGATGAGGGAAACATAGTAGTATTATTCAATGGATTTCAAAAGAAAACACAAAAGAAACCCAAGAAAGAGATAGAGAAAGCCTTGAGGATTAAACAAGAATATTTTGAGTATAAAAGAAAGGGAAATAAAAAATGAAAGACATTATAACATTTGACGAACACCTTGACCACAGATATGGCAAGATCGGAACTGATAAAAGGACTGCATTTGAAATAAAAGCTAAATCTTTTGCAATTGGTGAAATTCTAAGAGATGCGAGGAAAGAAGCACAAATGACACAGGAACAACTAGCTAATAAAACTGGTACTAAAAAAAGTTTTATCTCCCGTATTGAGAATGGGCATAGCGACATTCAATTATCAACTTTATATAGATTAGTTGAAATAGGATTCGGCAAAAAAGTAAAGTTGTCAATTGGCTGATAAATATATTATTAACTGACCATGACAGCACCTACTCGCAAACAGGGGTAAGCGGTTCGCAGGACAGACTATAAGTAAACTAAAATTTAATGATACGCAGAAAATCATTGATAATCCACCCCTGCGAGTAGCTTCCTGCGTTAAATGCTGAAGAAATAATAATTGAAATAATCTACTAATTTTGAACGCTTACAAAAGTTTGAAAAAATGAAAAAATTTATGCTTGATATCCAACTAAATGGATTGGACCAGGAAACAAGAATGAAACTACTCCCAAGAGAACAAGAACTTGTAAAGGAGTTAGAACAAAATGGAACGATCGTAGACACCTTTATTAAGCTTGATATGTCTGGGATATTTATTGTAATGATGGCAACAGATTCGGAGGATGTCCATACAAAACTTTCAATATTGCCCTATTACCCCTACATGAAAATTGGAATTATCCCAGTAAGGGTGGTTAACAGTGTTAATCAATAACAATTTTAGATCTACTGATTAGCATCAGTTTTTGAATAAAAAACCGAACACCAAATCCTCTAATGTTAATTGTAAAAAACATGGAATTCTTAACGACAAATTCTTGGTGGCTATTGACTCTGATTACAATCATTTGCATATTCGCTTATAAGAAGCTGACGAATAACCGTGACGCTTTAACAAGTAAATTTGAAGCTAGAAAAACACTTTATGGAGATACAATCGACATTGTGAAATTCATAGAAAAAGCATTGAATCATGCAGGATTCAAAAAAGTTGGTCATAACACTGACGAGAATCGTTTTTATGCCCAGACAAGATTTTCAATGTCATCATTTTCAGAATATATCGAGGTGCTTTATAGTTCGGGGAACCTTGCAACAGATCTGAAATTCAAATCTATTTGTGCCTTACCAACACAAGTATTCGATTGGGGAAAAAATTTAAGAAATTATAAGAGATTTGAAAAAGAATTAGAAAAACTATTACCAACAAGATCTAACTCGATCAAAGGCTAGAGAAAAAGACCATAAATGCGGAATATCAATGAGACAAAATGGAAACGAAGATTACCTTTTCCGATTTAAATTAGTTTTGAAATAAAATCAATACGCAGGAAACAAAATTAATACGTACAACTTTAAAAACAAAAAACATGGAGGTTCATCATCATCCAGACATACATCATGAAAAGAAAAAAGGGAAAGGCTACGTTCTAGAATTTTTAATGATATTTCTAGCTGTAACAATGGGGTTTATTGCCGAGCAAATTAGAGAACGACATGTTGAAAAAGAGAGGTTGCATAATTATTTTGGCAGTATGGAATTAGATATAGAAAGCAACATCACGGTGTTGGATTCTGCCATTCGGGAAAACACTAAAATGGTTGCTAAATATGATGCCATTGTAAAATCCTTTTTAAATAGCAGTGATACCATAAACAGAACAGCTTTTGCCCAAAATATGGGCTCTATATGGTATCGAGGTAAACATCCCCTCACATGGAGTGATGCTTCTTAAAATAACAAATAAATAAATAAAAACATGAAGAAAGAAAAAATAATTTTTATGACAGCGACAATAATCATCGCTTTATTTGAGGGAGTTATGCCCGCACTAACTTCACAAACAGAATTAGCAAAAGAAGGAATTAGACATTTGGGTTATCCTGAATATTTCGGAAATGCATTGGTTGTTTTTAAAATTTTAGGTGTGTTGGCATTAATAATTCCACAAGTACCAAAACGAGTAAAATAATGGGCTTATGCAGGATTTGCGTTTGACTTTATTTTTGCAGCAATTAGTCACGCCGCTGTTGACGGAATAAATGGACAAACATTTTTTCCTTTGGTCGTATTTGGAATTTTAGCCGTTTCATACATTTACTATCACAAACTACAAGAGATTAAAAATTAAATAAACTCATTAATGAAACAGCGTTCAATCCGATTTCTGCAGGGGGTATTTGTGCTTATTGGGATGGTGACATTAACACTCATGATTCGAATGCCTTTGACAGAGGGGAGAGCCGCGAACTTAGATCTTTTCAGCATTTACGCTGATCCGTTCATCTTGTATATCTATGCCGCCTCTACCCCATTCTTTATTGCACTCTATAAAACATTTCAATTATTAGGATACATCGCACAAAACAAAGCATTCTCCCTTAACTCAGTGAGGACATTAAGGATTATAAAGCAGTGTGCAATTGCACTAAGTACCTTCATTGTGATAGCCGGAATATACATCCGTATTTTTCATGCTAAAGAGGACGACCCTGCGGGTTTTCTGGCCCTGTGTTTTCTATTTACATTTGGATCTCTGGTCATTGCGACAATAGCGGGAGTGTTTGAAAAGATTTTGCAAAATGGGATAGACCTAAAATCAAATATTGAATAACGATTCAACTAATAAATTAAACTATAAGATGAAGAAACTATTTATTAATTGCCATTTGTCGAACATCACATTTAAGCTATTAATCTGTTATTTAACTCTAGGAGCAATTTCAACTAATACTTTTGGCCAGCCAGATCCAAAAGGACAGAAGGTAAGCACGGTATATAGTTCAAATCGCGAAAATTCCCACTCAACCAAGGGAATAACCATGGAACTCCAAGGGGAGAGTCTAGTTTTGGCTGCTACCAATCCAGGGAAACTAACCTTCGACTCATTGGTTAGCAGAAGTGTCATTGTTCGAAGCACCTATCAACGGTCTAATTCGGCTTGTAAGATTTATGTCGAAGGTGTTGACTACACAATTGATTATGCAAAAGGAGAGATACAAAGGACAGTAAACTCAACCATTCCCGATTATTCGAAGAATGTTCTTTATGGCAAGAAAGATTTTAATCATTCAAAATTCACCGACTTCTCGAACCACCCCTATTTTGTTTGGGTAGACTACATGACAAAAAATGGCCAACGTCTAGCTGAGCTAAATGACCAACGAAAATACTTAGTTAAATTTCGAAAAAAACTAGAGAGAGGTGAGCCATTATCAATTGTATCCTATGGAAACAGCATCACGGCAGGTGGCGAGGCTTCTGCTAAAGAATTTAGATTTCAGTCCCTTTACGGCAATTATTTGAAAAGCATCTTCCCCAATGCTAACTTTAAAATTGAAGATGTTTCAATACCTGGGTATTCGTCCAAGCAAGGGATCGAATGGTGGGATACCTATATCGGGAAAACGTCACCCGATCTTGTCCTCGTAGGATGGGGC
>JAPLDS010000027.1:13157-18646 GCA_026391295.1 Bacteroidia bacterium
GGGGCATGAACGATCATAACATAGGTGGAAATAAACCTGAACAGTTTAAGAAAAACCTGATCAAACTTGTTGGGATGATAAAAAAGAGAAAAAATGCCGAAGTGGTCCTCTACTCCTCTTTCCCACCGAATAATGATTGGCATTATAGCAGTCATTCTATGGAGCTTTATGCCGAAGCAACTAAGCAGGCAGCCCTAGAAGCGAAATGTGCCTACGTTGACGTCTATTCAACGTGGATGAAAGTCCTTCAGCGAAAAGATCAATCTTCATTGCTTGGAAACAATATCAATCATCCGAACGATTTTGGACATTGGTTGTATGCTCAAGCCTTTGAAGCGATGACCTTCTAAGAATTTAAGAAATCGAATATAACGTGTAGACAAACACATGCCAGTTCAAAAAAATCAAAGCCCAAAAATCCAAAGAGTAATTTCCATTGTAATTATTCTTTTAGGGTTAGTATTACTTGCGTTTATGGTAATAGTGGAAGACGAACCGGGTGCTTTGCCCTTGTTCCTAATAATTACAGGCACGGCATGGTTGTTATTTATTCAAAAGAAAATCAGAAAATAGGACAAATAGAATTTAAGGACATGAAAAAGAAAAATCTATTTCGCATTCTATTTTCTGTCACAATAATACTTTTGGTGCCATTGGTCGCCATGCAGTTTACAAAAGAAGTTAACTGGGATATTCTGGACTTTGCACTTATGGGAGTTTTACTAACAAGCGCATATTTCATCTGTGAACTAGTCTGGAGAAAAGTAAAGAATATAAAAAGTAGAATTATAATCTGTGCAACTATTTTATTCGTGCTTGTTTTATTTTCGATAGAACTTGCAGTTGGGATATTTGGAACACCCTTGGCGGGCTACTAAATAAATCTCTAGAACAAATCGAATATGCGCGAACACAGGGAAGCCTAAAACGGAATTAAGCGCCATTTCAGTTTTAACTTAACAACCGGTTTATTAAAGCCCAAAAACCAGCCGCTTTAAGCAAAAAATAAAGCAATATCAAATTAGTCAAAACTAATTACGCAAGCAGATTGTTTATAGGAGTATACAACTAAAAACAATACAAATGACTAAGTATACTATTGCTGCGCAACTTCTAGTTGCAGTTTCTATCGCATACGTTTGGATTTTTCGGTTTGGCAACATCGTGAAGGAATTTCAACAGTATGGCATAAATGAATTGATTCGAAGCCTTGTTGGGGCGGCCAAAATAGCATTGTCAACTTTGCTAGTTGCGGGTGTTTGGTACCCCGAATTAAGACTTATACCAGCGCTTCTGCTAGCATTTCTTATGACAGCAGCTCAATATTTTCATTTTAAAGCAGGCAATCCGTGGGCCAAGCATATCCCCTCTTTCCTATTGCTGCTTGCTTGTCTATTTATTGCGGCAGATTCTTTAAAATGCATTGGTTAATGAGCTTACTTCATGCCTTGATTCTCCTCTCAAGCCTCTCCTTCCTGGGATATGGGATTTCCTATTTTAAATCAACAAACATGAAACTGGAGTTTAAACGCTTTGGACTTGAGAAGTTTGGAGCTCCTACCGCAATTCTAGAGGTACTAGGAGGTGCGGGGCTGTTAGTTGGGATAAAGTACAATCCCATTTTACTGGTTGCTGCAGGGGGTCTATCACTTTTAATGCTCCTAGGAGTCATTGTAAGAATAAAATTAAAAGACAGCATCTGGATAACCTTACCTGCATTTATTTTTATGGCTTTAAACGGAACTATATTTTTCATTTCACTGTCCAACTAATCGACAAGGAGAGTGTAAGAATTAAACTGTTTCTCGCAAGCCTGCAAGGGGTGAAAAATCCATCTACCACAAAACTAATTCCGATATCAATTGTTTTCATTCTAAAACATTGAAACAACTATGAAGCATTATTTAATTATCGGGGCCTCAAACGGAATCGGAAAAAATTTGGCCTTAAAGCTAGCCGAATCGGGCAACCAAGTAATTGGAACCTATCATTCAACCAAGCCAACAATTGAGCACCCAAACATCCTGTTTCATCAGTTGAATGTTTTGGAAGAGCTTACGGATTTCGAATTTCTACCTGAAGTATTAGACGGATTTGCTTACTGTCCTGGCAGTATAAATCTCAGGCCTTTTGAACGAATTAAACCTGAGGATTTTGAGTCCGATTACAAGATGCAAGTAGTTGGGGCCATCAAGCTTCTTCAATTTATAATGCCCAGATTAAAGCGATCGCCTAACGCATCAATCATTTTATTTTCAACGGTAGCAGTACAAACAGGCTTACCTTTTCATGCGCAGGTCTCAGCATCGAAAGGTGCACTTGAAGGGCTAACTAGAGCTTTGGCAGCAGAGTTTTCGCCGAAAATAAGAGTTAACTGCATTGCACCATCCTTAACCGACACACCCTTGGCAGCACCCCTATTAAACAACGAGCAAAAGAAAGAAGCCAATGCTCAGCGACACCCGCTTAAACGGATTGGCACTGCGGATGATATCGCTAACATGGCTGAATTTTTGCTCTCCGATAAATCAAGTTGGATAACAGGGCAGATTATGCATGTAGACGGGGGATTTTCTAATTTAAAAACATAAATACAATGGCATTTTATCAATTAACAAAGACGCAAAAACTACCTGTCTCGATCCATGAAATATGGGACTTCATCTCAGCCCCAGCGAATCTAAAGGAGATTACCCCAGAACATATGGGCTTTATTGTAACAAGTAACACAGGATCAGAAAAAATGTATCCAGGGATGATTATTACCTATAAGGTTAGTCCCTTGTTTGGGATTAAGCTAAATTGGATGACCGAAATTACTAACGTTAAAGAGTATGAATATTTTGTTGATGAGCAGCGCATTGGTCCCTATTCGATGTGGCACCATCAACATAAAATCGAACCCATTGAGGGCGGTGTTTTAATGACAGACATTGTCACGTATAAACCGCCAATGGGTCCACTTGGGGCGATTGCCAATTCACTACTAATAAAAAATCAGCTACAACAAATATTTGACTTTAGGACCATTGCCTTAGAGAAAAGATTTGGTAAATTCATCTAGCCAATAGAAAGTATATTTTAAGTAGATTAATATCACAAAAAAGGCAATGACTACAGGCATCTTAGGCTTGATTATTCAAAACTGTGCAGTTGTATTACTTAAACGAGGTTAGACTTTAAGGGGCACTATCTTGATTGTGGTTTTTTGGGTTCGTTATGATGGCAACTGATTTAAGGGATTATTTCCGTAGTACCGAAATAACCTTAATGAAACATAAAATGGAAAAGGAAGATCTGATATTTTCAAAAAAAGAAATTCAATACACATGAAAAATACTGCATTAATAACAGGTGCCTCTAATGGCATAGGATGGGAGTTAGCAAAAATTCACGCTTCAAAAGGTGGTGATTTAGTCTTAGTGGCCAGAAATAAATCTAAATTAGATGAACTAAAAATAGAGCTAGAGAAACAATTTAATGTCACTGTTTATACCATCTCCAAAGATCTATCTGCAACGAACTCAGCGCAAGAAATTTACGACGAAACAAACAAACAAAATATTCAAATCGATGTTCTAATTAACAATGCAGGCTTTGGTGATTTTGGAATGTTTGCAGAAACAAGTTGGAATAAAGAGTTACAAATGATCAATTTAAACATCACAACCTTGACCCTATTTACAAAGTTATATCTTAAAGATATGATTAAACGAGGGAGTGGTAAGATCATGAACGTTGCCTCAACAGCGGCATTCCAGCCTGGACCAACATTTGCAGTTTATTGTGCCTCAAAAGCGTATGTCTTAAGCTTCACGGAAGCTATTAGCAATGAAGTGGGGGACCAAGGGATAACCGTAACTGCTCTCTGCCCTGGTGCCACTGAAACGGGATTCAAAGCGGCCGCAGGCATGGACGAAAGCAAAATCTTTAAAGGGAAGAAATTACCCTCCGCTAAAGAGGTTGCCCAATATGGATATAGTTCGATGCTAAAAGGGAGAATAGTTGCCATTCACGGCTTACTCAATAGCGTGATGGCCAATTCAGTTCGGTTTGCACCTCGGGCTTTGACTTTAAAGATTTCACGTATTATGCTCAGTAAAGCCTAAAATAAAATTTAAGGCCTAATAAAAACACCCTCAATAGTAACTTTTAGTATTTTCGTGCCCACAGAAATACCCCAATTATCAATTTAGAATCTGTTGCAATGAGCAGATCTTTAACCTACAAATCATGAAAAAACTAACCTTAGCAATCCTATTAGTGGCAATCACTTGTTCTCTTGCATCCGCAAAAAAATCAAAAACACGTTCATTATTTAACGGAGTCGATTTAACCGGTTGGCATGTCGATGTTCCAGCGATGGACAAGAATCCAAAAGCCATCAACCCATTCATTGTCCGCAATTCACTGCTGGTGAGCCTGGGTAGTCCCGGAGGCCATCTAATTACCGACGCGGTCTACGAAAATTTCCGCATTGTTGCTGAATACCGTTTTGCCGGAACTCCAGGCAACTGCGGACTGCTCGTTCATGCTTCTAAACCTCGAGCGTTATACGGAATGTTTCCAAAGTCTCTTGAAGTACAAATGGAGCACCAAAATGCAGGCGATTTCTGGTGTATCGTTGAAGATATCGTTGTCCCAGATATGGAAGCCCGACGGGGTAAAAAAGAGAATTGGGGAATTACTGAAGGCAAATTACGCCGGATCCCAAACCTTACCGATGGCACTGAAAAACCCCTTGGTGAATGGAACCGCATGGTTGTTGAATGTTTAGGAAATGTCGTTAAAGTATGGGTAAACGATGTCCTCGTAAATTATGGAACAAATTGCACCGCCAACCATGGTCAGATTGCGGTGCAAGCCGAAGGTTCAGAAGTGGAATTTAGAAAACTGGAGTTAACTCCAATCAAAAAAATCACTAAAACAAAGTAAAAGGCACTAACTAGAACAGCTAGCAACTGATTGGGAAAATGGCAATTAACATGATCAAAGCTATAAATACCGTTGACGAATATATTTCAACTTTTCCATTGGACACCCAATCAAAGCTTCAATTAATGCGTCAGATTATTAAAGATAATGCGCCTGAAGCAGTTGAAACGATATCGTACGGAATGCCAGCGTATAAAACGGATAAAAAGCAATTAGTCTACTTTGGAGGTTATGCAAATCACATCGGATTTTATGCCATGCCGACAAGCCACGAGAAATTCAAGAATAAACTTTCAAATTACAAACACGGAAAAGGATCCGTTCAGTTTCCCCTAAACCAACCGCTGCCTTTCGAGTTAATTGCTGAGATCATCCGGTTTAAAGTAGCCCTAAATAACACTATCGCGAAATAACAAACCCATGGAATACCCTAAAGAACTAACAACAGATCAGGCAACTAAGCTTATCACAGTTTTAGAAGCCCGTTTTCACCGATACAGATCCCGTCATGAAAACTCGCAATGGGAGAAACTTAGGGTTAAGATCGAGGCCAA
>JAPLDS010000027.1:18685-82032 GCA_026391295.1 Bacteroidia bacterium
AATCAAAATTGTGGTCGCTTTACGAAATGGAAAGAACAGGCGGAGAACCAGATGTAATTGGATTGGATCAGATTAGCGGAGAATATATTTTTATTGATTGCTCACCAGAGAGTCCAAAAGAACGACGAAGTCTTTGCTACGATCGCGCAGCACTTGAATCAAGAAAAGAATTCAAACCTGTAAATAATGCCATTGACATGGCCCAAGCAATGGGTATTGAGCTACTCAGCGAAATCCAATACCGAGAATTGCAGCAACTAGGAGTGTTCGACACCAAAACATCGACTTGGATCAGCACCCCTCCAGAGATTCGAGAACTGGGGGGAGCTCTATTTTGTGATCGCCGCTACAACACGGTCTTTACCTATCACAATGGGGCAGAGTCTTATTATGCGGCCAGAGGATTCAGGGGTGTTCTTAGGGTATAATTATCAAGCGATATCTAGAAATTCAATTAACCAGTAACGAGATTTATAAACTATGACAACAAAGATTTTCCCCTGTTTATGGTTTACTGACCAAGCTAAAGAAGCAGCCGAATATTATTGTTCTATCTTCCCAAATTCAAAAATACTTTCAGCGAATCCGATGGCCGTGGTCTTTGAACTTAACAGCACCAAATTTATGTCTTTAAATGGCGGGCCTAACTACCAATTCTCGCCAGCAAATTCATACGTTATATCGTGCGAAACGCAAGCTGAAATCGACCATTATTGGGATAAACTGGGAGAAGGCGGAAAATATAACAGATGCGGATGGCTCGACGATAAGTTTGGAGTGACGTGGCAAATTGTTCCATCTATTTTAGGAGCACTCATGAACGACCAAGAGAAAGCTCCTAAGGTCATGTATGCCTTTATGCAGATGACTAAGTTTGATATTGAAACCTTAGTAAAAGCGGCTGAAAATTAAAAAGTATTCCCTAGCGGAGAACAGATTAATTCAGACAACCAGCTAGATTTTCCTAACAAATTCCGACTTTAAATACATCGCACCGATACCATCAATCTTGCAAGAGATATTATGACCATCGTTGCTTTCAATAATTCGAATACCCTTTACTTTGGTTCCAGACTTTACACCTGAGGTAGAGCCTTTAACCTTCAGATCCTTGATAATAGTAACTGAATCACCACTGTTTAACACATTGCCGTTAGCATCCAACGCAACATCGCTTAATGTTTCCGCATGGCTAGCCAACTCCGACGGATCCCATTCCTCATTACAGTCGGGGCAAACCCATAAACTTCCATCTTGGTAGGTATTCTCAGATTTGCAGGATGGACAATTATTTTCAGTACTCATATTTTAGTTTTTAATCATTACAGTAAATTCTTCGGCAAAGGTAGTGATAACAATGTTAAGTTATTTTGCAGGGACCAATATCAACAAATTCAGAAAGAATTACCCAGCCATTTTTGAAGCCAATTCTGAAGCAAAAGATGTATCAAACTGCTGTTTTACAGCGAGTCTATTTGAACAATAAAAAAAAATAACCATCTTCGTAAAATAAGATAACGATCAAGCAACCGACTAAAACTTTAAATCCTTACTCTATGATTGTTAGAAATTTAATCTTCTCGAGCTTAATATTCCTAATCTCATTTGGCGCTCATGCCGTTCCAAAAGAGCAAAGCAAGAAAAAAATCATCATGGCAGTGTTTGCCCATCCCGACGATGAGGCTGGGACTAATGTGACCCCATTATTAGCAAAATATGCACGTGAAGGACATACCGTCTATTTAGTTTTTGCCACCAAAGGGGAACTGGGGGTAGCCAAACATGCCAATATTCCGGCAGGCGAACCATTAGCCCTTACACGGGCAGCAGAGGCAGCTTGTGCCTGTGAGCATCTTGGGATAAAACCGCCTATTCTGCTAGGTTTAGGTGACGGATCACTTTCCAAAACTTTCACAGGAAGACCGCTGCATGAGAAGCTAGATAGTTTGTTTCGCACCTACAACCCCGACATTGTGATCACCTGGGGACCGGATGGTGGCTATGGCCATATGGATCATCGTATCGTGCATGATATCGTGACCGAACTTGTGCAGTCAGGTCAGCTCTCAAAAACCAACCAACTATATTATTCTGGCATTCCCACCGAAAACTGGAAACAGACCCCTAACTTCAAAACACAAGTGCGCAAGATTGTAGAAAATTGGAATACGGTGAAGAAAGAGTATCTCACTGTTCGGATCAAATGCACTCCCGAGGATACAGAAAAATCGATCGCCGCCATGTATTGTCATAAGTCGCAATATACCACAGAACAACTAGACGACATCAAACTTTGGATGCTCAATACAAATAGAGACACAGTCTATCTCCGCCCATTTAAGGCACAAGAAAAAATAATATATCGATTGTTTTAAGAAGAAACAACTTTAACTAAAACGCAACCTTCGATGAATAAAAACACCGACATGAGAAAATACTGGATATTAGTGGGTTTATTCTTAGCAGTCATGATCGTATCGGCCATTCATCCGCACGATTATTTCACCTGGACATTAGAAGTATTCCCTGCTATCTTAGGTTTTTTGACCCTCTGTTTGACGTTTAACCAATTTCGCTTCTCAACGTTTACCTATTCGTTGATTCTGATCCATTGCACCATCTTATTCATAGGAGGACATTACACCTATGCACAAGTTCCGGTTTTTGATTGGATAAAAGAGGTGTTTCATCAAAGCAGAAACAACTATGATAAAGTAGGTCATTTTGCTCAAGGGTTTATTCCCGCTGCCATCACACGCGAATTATTGATCCGTAAAGAGATTGTTAAATCCAACAATTGGATCGCCTTTTTCACCGTCTGTATCTGCCTAAGCATAAGCGTACTTTACGAATTTATCGAATGGTTTGTAGCCATTGTTTCGGGTCAATCATCGGAAGCCTTTTTAGGAACACAAGGAGATGTCTGGGACACCCAATCGGATATGCTTTTCGCGTTGATTGGTGCAACCTGCATGGTAGTTTTCATAGCTAAAATACAGGATAAGCAAATCAATAAGACAATATGATAAAATCACCGACTCTACAATTCCTAATCTTTTTCTTCCTGATTGCACTTAAGCTTATAGGCCAAGAACAACTTAAAGATCGAGATTCGACCACCATGTTAAAGGGTGATTGGTTCGTTCATTCAAAGGATATAAACTTCGAGAAATTACCACGAATTCCGTTACAACGATCCACGGTTAATGATGTGCGAGCAATTGGCACAAATTATCAAACTTTCAAGGAGGCCGCAACAAGTGGAGGATGCAATCAGCATAATTATCTAACCTATTACAAGGGATTATATTGGTGCATGTGGAGTGATGGACCAGGCGTTGAAGACCGTGTTGGTCAGGTTGTTAAATATGCCACAAGTCGGGATGGATTAAAGTGGAGCAATCCGAAGTTTATTACCGACTATCCACCTAATTCAGCTCCCGGGTCTCCCTATTACAATACCAGAAATAAAAATGGATTTCGCTGGATCTCAAGAGGCTTCTGGCAGCGCAATGGAGAATTATTGGCTTTAGCCTCCTTAGACGAAGCAGCAGAATTTTTTGGTCCAAGTCTACAGCTAAGAGCCTTTCATTGGGTTGAAAAATTAAAGAGATGGGAAGATTTTGGACTGGTCTCGAACAACACAATAAATAATTTTTCTCCTGAAAAAATCGCAACTGGCGAATGGTTACTATCAAGAAGAACCTATGACTATAAGACTCGAGGGGTTGATTTTCTAGTCGGAGGGACCAAAAACATCAACGACTGGCAATCGTTTCCGGTGTTTGGATCAGCAAGTGAACTGGAGGCAGAAGAGCCATTTTGGTGGATACTACCTGATGGAAAAAGCTTAATGGCACTCTTTCGAGACAATCGAAAAGGGGGTTACCTATTTCGTTCGTTCTCTTCTGACAATGCTCGATCATGGAGTCATCCAGTCCAAACCAACTTTCCAGATGCCACATCTAAATTTCATGGTATTAGATTAAAAGATGGCAGATATGTAATGGTGTCAAATCCCAATCCAAAGCAAAGGGATCCATTAGTGCTTTCAGTAAGCGATGACGGTCAAACATTCACAAAGATGGGTTATTTGGTTGGTGGAGGCCGTGTTGAATATCCTCATATGATAGAACACAAGGGGTATATTCTTATTGCATTTAACAGTTATATCAAACAAAAAATTGAAGTGCTTAAAGTCAGAATAGCTGATTTAGATAAGCTTGACATGAAGAGCTATTCAAACCAGAAAATTCAAAATTAGCAATACAATTAATTATGAAACGACAAAGAATCATATTATTGATTTTTGCGAGCTTAATTACCATCAACATAAAATCCCAAACTTTAAAATTTGAATATGAAAAAACCGCACCTAACAGCGGATTTCAAATGGAGGGGTATTGGGTCTGGTGCGGATCGGCGATAAAAGTTGGATCTACGTATCATCTCTTTGCCTCGAGGTGGCCTAAGACAGGTAAGTTCCCAGAGGGCTACCGGACAAACTCTGAAATCGTGCGTGCCTCTTCAAAATCACCCTCTGGACCATGGAAATTTGAGGAAGTAGTCATTGGCGAACGAGAGTCTAAATTTTGGGATTCCAATATGGCTCACAACCCGACTATCCATAAAATTGGGCATGAATATGTGCTGTTTTATATTGGAAGCGATTTCTCAACATTACAAAATAACTCAAAAGCCCTCTTGCGACGGGTGGGCTATGCAAAATCAAAATCTATCACTGGTCCATGGAAACGTTCCGACGAACCATTGATCGCAACAGAATCGAATAACCCTGCCCTATTGGTTGAAAAAGAGGGAGTAAAACTGATGTACCGCGACTCAAAATTAAAAGTACATCTAGCACAATCAAAAAACTTTCAAGGGCCATACAAACTTTTAAATGACAACTGCTGGCCTGATGCACCGCTAGAGGATTTCTACCTTTTTAGTTTCAACAACCAAACCCATCTGATTTGTGAAGACAATGTTGGTCAAGTTAGTGGTCATGTAAGATGGGGAATTCACCTAACCTCAAAAGATGGCGTTAGTGCCTGGGAGAAAGGTGATCCCGTGATCGCTTACAATCATGACATTGAACTTACGAACGGCGAAATCCTCCATTGCAACAGACGTGAACGACCTCAACTATTAATCGAAAACAATAGAATTACCTATTTGATCACTTCAGTATTTGATGGAAAGAACTCCTGGAGTCAGCCCGTAAAACTAAAAAATCCACTTAAGATTAAATGAGTTAGCAAATTTTGAGCCAACGAAATAGAATAAACTTTTAATTAAAACTGTTTCCGATCTTAAGGTTCAGCAAATTATTAATTTTGCAGCTATGGATGAGCTAGCACCAAAACCACTTCGTCGGATTCGTTACAAAGGGACGCATCCCAAAATATTTCAAGAGAAATATAAGGAACTTAAACCTGAGCAGTACGCCGACGACATCGCCAAAGTGATGCAACAAGGGCGTACGCCAGCCGGAATGCACCGTTCGATTTGTGTGAACGAGATTATGGAATTTCTGCAGGTAACACCTGGCCAGACTGGGTTAGATGCGACATTGGGTTATGGAGGTCATAGCCTAGAGATACTGAAGAAATTAACTCCTGGCGGAAAACTTTATGCGACGGATGTCGATCCCTTTGAGCTGCCGCGAACAAAAGAACGACTAGCCTCATTTGGTTATGGATCGGACATACTGATTACAAAACAGCTAAACTTTTCGCAGATTAATCAGATCACGGCTGAAGCCGGACCGTTAAATTTTGTCCTTGCCGACCTGGGTGTCTCCTCGATGCAGATCGACAATCCGGCACGCGGGTTCTCCTTTAAGTTTGAAGGACCATTAGATCTGAGACTGAATCCTCAGGTAGGGCTTTCGGCTGCAGAACTTTTAGAAACCCTTAACCAGAGAGAGCTAGAAGAACTCTTGGTCTTAAATTCTGACGAACCCTATCATGAGCCCATCGCTACAGCTATTCTGGCTAAATTAATAAAGAAAAGACCCGTTAACACAACCATACATCTGAAAGAGATCATCGCTGAAGCGCTTGATTTCCTTCCGGAGGAGACGCACAAAGAAGAGGTTAAAAAGGCATGCCAACGGTGTTTTCAAGCGTTGCGCATCGAGGTCAACAATGAGTTTGGCGCCTTAGACCAACTTCTTGAAAACTTACCTGATGCATTGATCTCAGGCGGACGAGTAGCCATTCTCTCTTTTCATTCGGGCGAAGATCGACGTGTGAAAAAATCATTTCAACGGTTATTCCGTGAGGGGGTATATCTGGATGTGGCTCCAGACCCTATTCGTCCTACTGTTGAAGAGTGTAGCACAAATCCACGCGCGCGTTCAGCAAAATTACGATGGGCGACTAAAGCCTAAAATTGATTACTTTCCCCCAAAAATCAGACAACTGGAAAACCTCATAAAACAAACCCATGAAACGGAAAATTACCCTCGTCCTATTAGTTATTGTTCTAATAAATAGCATAACCTATAGCGCAACACCAGCTCAGGATAAGATGAAATGGTGGAAAGATGCCAAGTTTGGGATGTTTATTCACTGGGGACTCTATAGTATCCCAGCGGGCGAATGGAAAGGGACAAAAACCAAGATCGGAGAGACAACTGAATGGATTCAAACATATATGAAGATCCCCGTAGCTGACTATAAAGCCCTTGCTGCGCAATTTAATCCAACTCAGTTTAATGCCGATGAGTTTGTCCGGATTGCCAAAGATGCTGGGATGAAATATATGGTACTAACCTCTAAGCATCATGAAGGTTTTGCCATGTTTAAATCGTCTGACCCCTTTAATGTCGTGGATGCCACTCCTTATAAACGAGATATTGTAAAAGCTCTTTCTGAGGCTTGCAAGAAGCAAGGAATGCATTTCGGACTCTATTATTCACAGGCACAAGACTGGAATCACCCTGGAGGAATTGCTTGCGCAGGCCACTGGGACAAAGCGCAGGAGGGCAGTTTCGACGACTACCTCGATAAAGTAGCAGTCCCTCAAATAAAAGAGATCTTAGCTAGCTACAAACCTGAAATACTCTGGTGGGATACCCCTTGTGAAATGACCTTAGCCCGTGCGGCAAAATTTGCTCCGACCTTAGCACTCTATCCAAATCTAATTGTCAATAATCGACTTTGCGAAGGGATAGCTGGGGATTTAGAGACCCCAGAGCAGTTTATCCCTGCCACAGGCTTTCCAGGAAAAAACTGGGAGTCGTGCATGACCATGAATACCACCTGGGGCTTCGGCGCCAACGACCACAACTGGAAATCGCCAGAGTCTATAATTCGTAACCTTATAGATATTGCCTCTAAAGGGGGAAATTATCTTCTGAATGTCGGTCCAACTTCAAAGGGCTTAATCCCTACCCCATCTATCGAACGACTAAAAGAGGTTGGAACCTGGATGAAGTCAAATGGAGATGGGATCTACGGTACCACGGCGAGTCCATTTCGCAATTTAGACTGGGGACGTTGTACGGTGAAAAAAGTTGGAGGCAAAAATCTAATCTACCTGCACATTTTCGATTTCCCCAAAGATGGGATCCTTCATATACCGGGCTTAGCCAGTAAAATTGATACGGCTTATTTATTAAAAGATAAATCGATCAAATTTAAAACTGAATTAGCTGTCAATTACCTAAATGTTTTTCTTCCAGAAAACATCAAACAACTATTTGCAACAACGATCGTGTTAGAAACTAGCGAACAGGTTCTGGTTTATAATGGACCTGAGATAAAGGCAAATTATGCCATTTTCAATGATCTAGCTACATTTGAAATAACCTCCGATATCCCAGAAGCGAGTATTCATTATACCACGGATGGTTCAATACCAACAAATAAATCGGCCATTGCCAAAGGACAAATATCCTTTAGCTCTCCCTCAACATTTACGATTAAGACACTTTGCTTTAAAAATGGGAAAGCCGTAAGTGGACTGACTGAAAAGACACTAATCAAGGAGAGTCCAATCGCCAGTACTAAGATTCAAAGTTCTAAGTCTGGATTGACATATTGCTATTACGAAGGAGTTTGGGGTCAACTGCCAGATTTTAAAACTCTAAAACCCATCGAATCAGGAACAACTCCAGATCTAGACTTAAGTGTAAAAAAGCGGAATAACGACTATGCCATAACCTTTAAAGGTTTTCTTAATGTTCCTGCGACTAAGGTGTATAAACTTATACTTAGCTCGAATGACGGATCGAAGTTGATTATTTCAGGAAGAACACTTTCAAATGATGGCTTACATGGACTGGAGGCCAAATCGATCGATGTCGTTTTGGAAAAAGGTCTTCACCCTCTTGAAATCGAATTTTTTCAAGCAGGTGGCGGTGATGGACTGAAATTAGAATGGGAATCAGACAGGAATAAAAGGGAGATTCTACAACCATCAAATCTACTGCATTAAATTTCTTAGGTCATTTTGCATGACCTACATTCGTGTATTTATCACTAATCTAGGCCTTCAACGTTTGTCTTTTGCAAAGTAAAATTCAAATATCATGACATAGAAACTATTATTTCGTATATTTAACTGACTGGAAACACGTTGCAAGAACAACTTCTACTAGGCAACAACCCACTCCTTTCAAGGGCTACTTAATACTGGCAGAACATGAATATAAGAAGGACATTCATATTCCTATTTGGGTTCATAATCGGCATTATGGTGATCTTGTTTTTTACCATGCTATGGGTTATTGGTAACCGTATAAAAATACTACACAACCAAGAAATTAGATATAAATCGCATGATATTGCCGATGAATTAAGACAAAGCTCTGACAATCTAACCTTATATTGCAGGATGTATGTCATGACAGGCGATTCAACCTGGGAAACAAAATACAGAAAGCTGCTTGATATTAGAAATGGTAAACTTTCTCGCCCTAATGGACGAACCATTGCGCTAAAAGATTCGATGGAAAAGCTTGGACTAACGAATAAAGAATTAAGCTTACTGCACACCTCTGAATTTCAATCGAATCAACTTGTACACACAGAGAACATTGCCTTTGAAGCCATTAAAGGCAAACACCTCGACACATTAGGGCACCAAATTAGCAAAGGAGAGCCCGATCCAATTTATGCACAAAAAATCCTATTTGATAAACACTACCTGGATTCAAAGCGCAGAATCATGGAACCAATTGACCAATTCATAGTCGCTATTCAAGAGAGAAATATGCGTTTGTCACAGAAATACATCAAAACAGGCTACATTGTTTTGATTACCTCCACAAGTTTAATCCTACTTGTCATCTTAATCACCTTATTTGCCTATCAGTTAATTCGAAAAAAAATAGATGAACAGCTGGCAGGAGAACTGCTTTTAGTCGAAAAAGTGAAAGAATTAGCAATTGCAAAAGAAACGACGGAACAAAGCGATCGGCTAAAGTCCATTTTCCTAGCCAATATTTCGCATGAAATTCGTACGCCCATGAACGGGATACTTGGGTTTATTGATTTACTTAAATACCAGAAATTAGATATAACAAAGCAACAATCCTATCTTGAAATAATTTCAAAAAGTAGTTTGAGGCTTCTTAATATCATCAATAATATTCTAGACCTCTCAAAAATTGCCTCTGGCTCAAGCCGAATCTCGATAACCAAAGTCAACATTCAAGAGCGATTAAACTACCTCTATCAGTTCTTCAAGGAAGATGCAGATAAGAAAGGTCTAGAACTCATTTTATCCTGCAATATTTCAGATGTTGAAGATTATAATATTCGAACTGACAGCAAGAAATTTTTAGCCATAACAATTTGCCTACTGAACAATGCTATAAAATTTACAGAAAAAGGGTCTATTGAGATTGGATGTAGGAAGGGGGATCAAGACCTCGAATTTTACGTAAAAGACACGGGCATTGGAATTCCAAAGGAACAACAAGAGGCCATATTTGAACATTTCGTTCAAGCCGATTTAGAAAATAAAATGGCAAGGCAAGGTGCAGGAATAGGCTTATCGATTGCTAAAGGGTTTGTTGAGCTTCTTGGAGGAAGAATGTGGGTCAAGAGTGAACTAGGAAAAGGATCACAGTTTTATTTTACCTTAAAAGACATGAAAGAAACTATCGCAGACTCGAAATTTAATGCCAAAATTCCATTAGAAAATAATGGCTATAAAATATCAAATTTAAAAATCCTTATCGTAGAGGACAATGATACCTCCGAAAAACTATTAACCATTCTAGTTCGACCTTTCAGTTTTGAGACCTTGGTTGCCAGAACTGGATTTCAGGCTATTGAGTCATGTCGAAATCATCCAGATATTGATCTGATTTTAATGGACATTGGACTTCCCGAATTGGATGGGTATGCAGCAACGAGGGAGATCAGGAAGTTTAACGCGGAGGTAATCATCATCTCACAAACGGCACATGGGTTAACCGGAGATGTTGAAAAATCAATCGAAGCAGGTTGCAACGACTACCTACTCAAACCAATTCAAAAAGAGACACTCTACTCGCTTATCTATAAATACTTTGATAAGTATTAGCTTAGTTGTATTTGGCAAAGCTTAAATAAAGCACAATCACTTCAAAAACCTAGGATTTAGTATGAAGCCAAAGCTTAACTATTTCGGATTGAATTATCTTTATCTTTAGGGTCTTTAATCCAATCTCAAATCAGCAATTAATGAGTAGCATTCCTCTTTCCGTTCTAGAATTAGCAACAGTGATAGCTGGTGGTAATTCTAGGTCAGCAATTAGCAATACCGTGAAAGTCGCTCAACATGCTGAGACTTTAGGATTTCGACGAATCTGGATGGCTGAGCACCATAATATTCAACATATCGCAAGTTCTGCAACTTCGGTCTTAATTGGGCACGTTGCGGGAAAAACAAATAAGATCAGAGTAGGCTCAGGAGGGATCATGCTCCCGAACCACAGTCCATTAGTTATTGCTGAACAGTTTGGAACCCTAGAAACTATTTATCCCTCAAGAATAGATCTTGGCTTAGGACGGGCACCAGGAACCGATCAGCTTACCGCTCGAGCCCTTAGACGTGACAATATGGAAACCGCCATGAATTTTCCGCAGGATGTGAAGCAACTTCAAGCCTATTTTAGTTCAGATAATGAATCTGCCAAGGTGCGTGCTTTTCCAGGAGAAGGACTTGAAATTCCAATTTGGATCTTAGGGTCCAGCACCGACAGTGCCTATTTAGCAGCAGAATTTGGACTGCCTTATGCTTTTGCAGCCCATTTTGCACCTCAACAATTTCGGGCAGCCATTGACATTTATCGGAATAATTTCAAACCATCCAAGACACTTGAAAAACCATATGTGATGGCTTGCGTCAATATCTTTGGGGCCGACACCGACGAAGAGGCTGAATTTTTAGCCACGAGCCTGATCCGTTTATTTATTGGAATTATCACCACCGAAAGAAAGCCTCTAATGCCTCCAGGCGACCTCCCTACCAGCTATTATATGCCTGACGTGAAATCATATGTTAATTCAATGCTTGCTTGCACCTTTAAAGGAAGCGTTTCAACCCTTCACAAAGAGCTTACCACTTTTATTGCCGATACCGGCATCGATGAATTGATGGCCACTAGTCACATTTACGATTTCGACGCTAAACTAAGATCATTTTCGATTTTAAAAGAAGCTCTAAAAAAGGGTTAAGTACCTCCTCTAACAAATATTTGCTCCCATTTCTTAAGAGATACCTTACTTGATAGATAGGTCCTATTTATTAAAATTAGGTATTCACTGAACATATTTACCTTTCTACTTATTCAATAATCTAATTAACCCTTAGCTACTTAGTTTTGGGTTATAGATATGTTAAAAGCGTTAAATGAAATGAACATTATATATTGTTCTTATTTCTGAGTATAAACAAACAACTTAAGGTGAACTAAGATACAAATAAAAAAAGCCTCGCCATGAACAGATCATCAAAATTTACAGCCATCTTATTTTTCTTATTTCTTTTTAGTGCAGGCCTTAGTTCTGCACATCAAGGAGGTCATTTTCACAAAGGAGATGGCACTATTTTCTCCCAATGGCATTTAAAAAATGGAACCATCATATCAGGCAACTATCACACGGGAAATAGTCGATTTATCGAATTGGAACAAGAAGAGGGTAAGCTATTAAAAATTGAATTAGAGAGCCTTAAGGATCCAGACAAACAAACTGCGACAGCAAGAATCGACCAGTTTAAAACCTTCAACGATCCAGTCCATATCTATCCAGATTATACTATTCCACAACACCGCACCAACTACAGATTTCTTTGGATTTCGATCGCACTTTTCATATTAACCCTGCTAATTGCCAAAGAAAGTTTGGTTATCCTAAAACGATTTAGGAATGGTCTGACTAAATGGGTCTTCGCAACCTGCAGTTTTTCAATATTGCTTGTTTTAGGATTTGCCTGTAAAAAAAGTACGGAGAGTGTCGTCGAAACAATCCCATCAACAATACCCAAAACCTCGACAACCTTTATAGATTCAGCTTTTGCCCCTTTTAAGGCCACCGTAACAACAAGTTCAGACAATACCTATTACTATGTCTCTTCAAACGGAGTGCCGACCCATGGCATGATGGTCGGAATTACAAGCTGGCAGCAACAAGTCCCTATCCCGCAATCGTATACCGGAACGAACAGTTGGTCTATTCCACTTCAACCTGTCTATGCTGAGACTCCATTACCCACCACAACAAACCTTATGAAGGGTGCCGTAGCCATTGCAGCAAATGGAATTCCAATCTTTAATGCCTTGAACAATCGAGGTGTGGACTCCTATTTAATTGGGGAATTGGACACCTGGGGTGGACATTGCGGGCGAGCCGATGACTATCATTATCATGCTGCACCCCTCCATCTCTCCTCAACGTCAGGAGAATTGCCCATTGCATTTGCACTTGACGGATTTCCAGTCTACGGCAGCAAAGAACCGGACGGGTCAATTATGAAAGAGTTAGATGCATGTCATGGACATGTAATTTCAAATGGCGTCTATCATTATCATGGGACAACCAATTACCCCTATGTTGTTGGATCCATGAAAGGGAAAGTAACTCTCGACCCGACCACCACAGCTCCAGAAAATCAGATCATCCCACAAGCCTTTGCTTCTCCATTGCGTCCAGCCACTACTCCATTAAGCGGAGCAGTTATCACAGCTTTCGCTTCAACGGGAACAAATGCCTATAAACTGACTTATCAGATTGGATCTAAATTTGGATATGTGGAGTATAACTGGGATGCCTCAAATAAATATACTTATAAACTTACCGATGTTTCGGGTGCCGTGTCCACCACAACATACCAAAGAAAATAAATCAATAAATTCTCAAGAAAAAATTATAATTATGAATACACGTAAGATATTTCCAATCGTACTGATTTGCTTATGGTCCCTTGCTAATTGCAAAAAAGAGAGCACAACAACGACTTCGACAACAACCACTGAATCAAAATTCGCTTTGACCAGTATAGCCGTCGCAAATGGACTTCTTTTAAATGCATATAAATGTGAAACCAAAGTGAATGGTGCTGAGAACTCTATTCCATTGGCCTGGTCAAATGCCCCAGCAACTGCCAATGCTTTTGCGATAACGATGATACATTATCCCAATCCAAATGATCTGACAAATATCAGTAGCTACCTAGAGCTTTGGGGTATCGATAAATCAGTTACAAGCATAGCCTATGGGAAAGCTGATGAAGGACCTTGGTTTATGGGCCCGAACAAGGATTTGAATACCATTTCATATACTTCCCCTTGTTCAGCTGGGGCTGGGACGCATCAATATACGATAACTATTTATGCGCTATCAGCAACACCTGCATCGTTACCAAAACAAATTTCGATGAATGTAACCTATAGTACTCTAATGAATGCCCTATCCACGGTAACAATCATAGACAAGGCAACGCTTGTTTTTAATGCTGTAACACCTTAACCTTTAGTCATCATGGAAAAAATATTCAACTTTAGCTTGTTCTTTGTTTTATTGACAGTTGGGTTTTGTCAATGTAAAAAAACAACGACAGAAGATACAACAGGATCTGCGAGCACCACTTATTCAGGAACTGCATCGATTACACAGGGGAAGGCA
The DNA here is from genome assembly GCA_026391295.1 of Bacteroidia bacterium. Lineage (GTDB taxonomy): Bacteria > Bacteroidota > Bacteroidia > Bacteroidales > Prolixibacteraceae > JAAFHB01. Next base: position 32,815 of record JAPLDS010000027.1, read on the forward strand.
ACAACTACAACATCCAATCTTTTCTCTGTGGGTATGCGACTAGCTGGGCTAGGCACTATAACGTCGAAAGATGCTAAAATTTGGACCGTACCAGCGGAGGTAAACTTTACAAATTCGTCTTTTCCTTTCGCTTCAGACTTATACAACAGTTATGTTTCAGGACATTCATATAGCACAGCCTCGAGTGCCACTGCAGCATTAAATGGAACAGATGTTATTACGATAGACAGCACAGGTGAAATCTACACGGCCTACGTATTTTGCGACAATTATTTTGAGATGTATGTCAATGGCACACCAGTGGGTAAAGATGCCATTCCATACACGGACTTTAATGCTTCTATCATACGTTTTAAGGCAAAAAAACCATTTACGATCGCGGTTAAATGTGTTGACTGGGAAGAGAATCTAGGTCTGGGGAACGAAATGCAAGGCTCTACAGCCAATCATATTGGAGATGGAGGATTTGTGGCGGTGATAAAAAATGGAGCAGGAACAATAGAAACTACGACCAATAACACTTGGAAAGCACAAACCTATTACATTTCACCTATCTCCGATTTATCCTGCCTAGTTGAATCTGGAAACTATCGCTATTCGAATACTTGTTCAACCTCAACAGCTTCAACAACCAGTTATGGAGCCCATTGGAGTCTGCCAGCAAACTGGTTTAATACCTCATTCGATGACACATCGTGGCCATCAGCAACAACATTCACCAACGAAACAGTCGGTGTTATAGGAAAACCATCGTATACAAATTTTGCAGATATTTTTGACAATAGCAGCAACAATGCAAGTTTTATATGGTCGACAAATTTACTTTTAGATAACCTTGTGCTGATTCGAAAAAAAGTTGAGTAATAAAATTCGAAGTCAAATCCGAAACATACTTATCTTTGCGACTTAAGAACGCGCAAAAGATACGATGGAGCATCACGAAAAAGAGTCAAAGAAATTAACAAACATCGAGGTCGATAATTGCATATCGGTCTTGGAACACTTGTTGGAAAATGGCGATCAACTCGTGCATCTATCTAAAGAGCAGATCTTGCGACTAATGAAGTCAGCTGGGCAGCTCACACGTCCAGACAAAGTTGAAATTTACAAACGGAATAAGAGTGTAAAAGTCGCTAGAAGAAAGGCAGAGATTGAACAGAATAAACTAGCGAAGGCCTCCACAAGTATTCGTAGTGCTCGAACAGCAGCGATCTTTGAAGCCCCATCACAAATGGCGCTTCCCGAATCAAATGCCACAAAAGATAAGAAATTCTTGTCATCGGCCCAAAACTGTTACGTTTGCAAGAAACTGTATACCGAGATTCATCATTTCTACGATGCAATGTGTACATCATGTGGTGATTTAAACTACATGAAACGATTTCAAACCTGCGATCTAACTGGTCAGATTGCTTTGATCACTGGTTCAAGGCTAAAGATTGGCTATCATGCCACCTTAATGTTACTTCGTTCAGGAGCTACCGTGATTGCGACAACGCGATTCCCTGCAGATTCGGCCATTCGGTATGCAAAAGAAAAAGACTTTACCACTTGGGGAAATCGCCTGCATATCTTTGGTCTTGATCTGAGACATATCCCTAGCGTGGAATTATTTGCAACCTATGTGGAACAAAACTATGAGAGACTCGATTTATTAATTAACAATGCTGCACAGACTGTGCGCAGACCATCTGGTTTCTATACACACCTGATGGCCAATGAGCTTCTCCCCCATCACGAACATTCAAAAGAAGTTCAGCTCTTACTCAATCATCATCAGAAATGCCTAAACGAACTTGAAAATTTCGAACTATCAGGCGATGGATCAAAAAAAGCCATGGCTGTGACCTGGAGTGGACAAGCACCGGGTATTGGTATTCGAGCTTCGGCGCAACTCTCGCAGGTACCCTATAAATTTGATAATTCCATTGAAGCCAGAGAGGTTTTTCCAGAAGGAAAATTAGATGCCGATCTTCAACAAGTTGACTTACGCAAAACAAACAGCTGGAGATTGAAACTTGGAGAGATCGAAACGCTTGAAATGGTCGAAGTACAACTTGTAAATGCCGTTGCCCCATTTGTGCTTTGCAATAGACTAGCCGCATTGATGAAAAAAGATTTTACGGGGACGAAACATGTGGTTAACGTATCAGCGATGGAAGGCAAGTTTCATACTTTCACAAAAGCCGATCGTCATCCGCACACCAATATGGCAAAGGCAGCTTTGAATATGCTCACCCATACTGCCGCAAGTGATTTAGCAAAACATGGCATATATATGAATGCGGTAGATACAGGTTGGGTTACCGATGAAGATCCGATCGAACTATCAAAACATAAGCAAGAGATTCATGATTTCCAACCACCTCTCGATATCGTAGATGGTGCCGCGCGGGTATGCGATCCATTCATCGACGGCATTAATACAGGCAAACATTGGAGTGGCCAGTTCCTAAAAGACTACTTTCCAATAAGCTGGTAAGCGCATTTAAAGCCTCAGAATCTATTTTCTATTTAAATATCAACTGACAGACAAATAATTTCTGTTTATTTGTGGATCAAACCTCAACCTATGCTTAAGGAAATAGCAAATACCATTTACCAAGACTCCGAGTTAGAAGCAGAGAATTACCGACAGTCACCAGCAGGAAAAAAGCTCGACTTGAAGGTAATAATCATTTGCATAACTACGGCGATCTCATTAACGCTCATAAAATACTTCTCGAATTACAACATACTGATTGACAGCGTTGATTTTTTCAATCATGAGATTGCTTTGCGTCTACACGAGCTATTTTTTAATGGTCCAGATGCCCGATTTATGCGACTCACAAATTGGGCAGTGATAACAATTATCGGATATTTCTTACTTCCGCTGATAGCTGTTAAATTAATTTTCAAAGAATCGCTCCAAAACTATGGATTAACCTTTAAGAATGCGATAAAAGACTATCGGATATATTTGATAATGATTGCATTTATGATCCCACTCGTGCTAGCAATCTCTTTCAACCCCAGTTTTCAAGCGAAGTATCCTTTTTATCAAATAGCACCAAACCAACCCTTAACACCTCAATTTTTTCTCTGGGAAATTGAATACCTGATTCAATTTTTTGCCGTTGAATTTTTCTTTCGTGGCTTCTTACTTCATGGTCTGAAGCACCGGTTTGGATATTATGCCGTATTCATAATGACCATTCCTTATTGCATGATCCATTTTGGCAAACCCATGGCTGAAACCTTAGCAGCTATCGTGGCTGGCGTAGTACTTGGAACACTAAGTCTAAAAAGCAAGAATATTTACCTGGGATTTCTAATCCACATCAGCGTAGCTATAACGATGGACGTTTGTGCACTATGGCAAAAAGGTGTACTTCATTTCTAATTTGACGAAGAAGATCAGTTTTCCACAAAGAATTTCTTGATATGTCGTTTAATGTCACAAGTGGGTTTAAGCGGAGCCGATTTAAGTAAAAAATCTGCAAAATGTTGACTATACCAAGGTATTTGCAGACTTCCTTTTGCTCCAAAGCCATTAAAAATAGCGATCTTGTTATTTGCAGGATGGAGACCTAAATAGGGGTTACGATCAAGCGTGGTAGGCCGAACATTTGCTTCATGACGTATAACGCGGGACTCGAATGGGACAGTCATTAACTGGTTAACTGCAAACAACAACTCTTCTCTAGCTCCATCTGTGGGAATTGCATTGAGATTTTCGCGATCAAAAGTTGCACCTATACGAGCTTGATGTTCATTTAGGGGGATTAACCAATTTCCAAAATTCAGCATCTTATCGGCCAGCTGATGCGAATACTCAACTGTTAAAATCTCACCTTTCACAGGCTGAAAGGGAAGCCAAGAGAACCAAGGATTCTGAATCGCCTGATACCCCTCGCAAAAAATAATTTTTTTGGCCTCAATATCATTCCAATGCAAAGTTGGTTCCAATTGAAGCTGATTAATGTCAAAATCAGCTTTTAAATAAACCCCATTATCAATGAAAAATACTTTTAAGCACTCTAGCAGAGGCTGAGTCAATAAATAGCCAGTTTGCTCTTGCTCTACAACACCTAATGGAGCATTCAGACTACCAGAAGATTCGATTTGCACATGGCCTTCTTTGATGTAAGAGCTATAGGCAATATCATCAAAACGTTTGGTGACATTTTCGATCTCTAACTTATCTTTTAAAATTCTCACCATTGGCTTCTCAACATAAAACGTCTGTCCAAAAGTCTGTTCTAAATGTGAATAATGAGCTTTGGCAGCAGGGAGTAAAACATCCACATCGGTTGTTTTAACAAAACGCATACCTGTAATGGGATTGATCAAGCCAGCGGCCACCTGTGAGGCATTCGGCATGCCGTTATCAATTAATAAAACCTTAGAACCTCGCTGCATAAGTTCCCAGGCAAGTAAACTGCCTGCTAAACCTTGTCCAACGATAAGAAAATCTACCATAGCTTAAATATTACACTTCTCTAAGGTCGTAAAACCAAAAATCCAAAGATACACTTTGAAAACAAACACAGTAAAAATTAGATTACTTATCTTTGTTGCATATTCCAATTTATAGTCAATTAAAATTAGTTCAGCGCGCCATAATCCGACCACTACAATGATAATAAAACAACTAAAATCAGCATTTATTCACAATTCAGTTTTTTTAATTTTTCTTGTCACGATTCTCTGCTCATTCATCCCTTCTACTAGTTTTGCACAAGAGGATTATGAGATTCAAGTCTATCCTTCTCAGACCATAGGAAAAGGCTATACCATGGTTGAGCTGCATAGCAATACCTCATTCAGAGGCCAAGGAATTATTGATGGTGTGAGGCCAACGCAAAATGCCTTTCGTGAAACGCTTGAGATTACACATGGCTTTACCTCAAATTTCGAACTTGGATTTTATCAATTTATAAATATTCAGAGTGGATTTGGAGCACAATGGGTTGGGACACATATTCGGCCTCGAATAAGTATACCAAAAGAGTGGAATTGGCCTTTGGGCATTAGCTTATCCACAGAGGTAGGCTACCAACGAAGGGAATACTCTGCCGACACATGGACAACTGAGATTAGACCAATCTTTGATAAAGATTTCAAAAGTTTTTACATCTCTTTTAATCCTGTATTAGGCAAATCATTCAGAGGATTAAATCAGAATGAAAATTTCGATTTTGCCCCTAGCTGTAAGGTAGCCGTTCATTTAAGTCCAAAGGTTGATTTAGGAGCTGAATATTATGGCTCCATGGGTCCCATTGGCAGTAAGACTCCAGTTAAAGAGCAAAGTCACGCCATTTATGCCGCTTTAGACCTAGATCTGCATCCGGATTTGGAATTTAATCTTGGAACAGGATGGGGTCTAACCCAACCGACAGATGGTTTTATTATGAAACTTATTTTTGGATATCGGTTTGGTAGCAAAGCCAAAAAGACGAAAGGACAACCGGAATCTTAGGTTTTATTTGGATTCGACCTTTAATTTCTCCCCATTAAACCAACGAGTAAGTTGATCTTCGAATAGGTGTCCAGCATTTGCTTGCGAACCTTGGAAATTATTCAGCATCACTGCAAAAATTATTATCTCTCCAGATTTTGCAGTAAACAAGCCAGCTAAACTTCTAACTCGGGTCATTGAACCTGTTTTGGCTTGAAGATTAAGTTTTAGTGGGCCACTTAAAAATGAGTTTTTCAACGTTCCACTCTGACCCGAAAGAGGAAGTGAATTGAAAAATATGGTTCGATTAGGATCGGCATACATGAAACGCAATATTTCGACTAAAGTGCGAGGACAGATGCCATTTGAGCGGGATAATCCGCTCCCATCGGTTTGATAAAATCCATCGAGAAAAATTTTCCGATCAGTCCAAAACTCACGAACGGCCTCCAGACTCTTCGTTAATGAAGAGGATCCTTTTTGTTTGCGACCAATCTCACGTAAGAGATGTTCGGCAAATAGGTTAATACTCTCTTGATTCAATGGAACCATAAGATCTTTCAATGGAGGTGAAAGTTTATCCGCAACCACAACCATTCCAGAAGAGACATCTTGATTTTTCAATACGACAGTCCCTGCTAGGGTAACCCCTTGTGACTTTAAAGCACGCAGAAATTCAAGTGCGGCTTGTCGGGAAGGATTTGGCATTGCTGCCTTAACAGAAAAATCGTGCTGGTCAATAGGAATCGTCCCCTCAATAGCCTGTTCAGTTGACCCCGGAGCCCCATAAACAATTGTATGATCGCTATTTTCGATACTTGAGTACACCTGATTGTTTAGCAAAAGATTTTCAATTTGAGGTGTAGTGCTTAAGACCTGAGCCGGGCTACCTATCTCATGCGATGTAGAAAGGTGGATAGAGTAAGTATTATCGAGATAACTCAAAGCCGAAACTGGAGCGCCGTAATAATTTCCAATATCTTCCCAAAGCCAACCGCCTGGCACCATCGGACCTTCCAGCGCAGATAGGTCTACAATTAAATCTCCGGTGATATTTTTTATGCCCCCATCAGCGATAGCCTTAGCCCATTGCTCGAAAGTTCCCCTGTAATGATCTGTAAAATACTCCGAATAAAATGCCGGATCACACCCCCCTTTTAGTATTAGATTTCCTGTTAAAGTTTCATTTTGCTGATCAACTTTTCCAGAATATCCCAATCGGGTATGAAAAGTGAAATCAGGACCTAGAATCTGAAGAGCCGTAGCCGTTGTAATAATCTTCATCACTGAAGCAGGGACCAAGCTAACCTGCGAAGTTTGACTAATAACCTCTCCTGTTTCGGCATTTAAGGCATAAGCGCCATAACTTGCATGATCTATTAATTTAGCGGCCGATCCCTTCTTGGAAGAACCCAAAGCGGTTAAACCACAAACGATTAAAAAAATAGATATTAAAATTCTTCTCATTTATAAGAGATAAATCAGTTACAAAGCAATCCTTTTTTGTTAACTTTAGATGACCCAATTAAAACGTCAACCGAAGATTTAAAGAAAGTTTAATTTACATAAAATTCAGTCACAAAATAGCTATAATAAAACCATATCGCAAGAAATACAACACACATTAAGCAAAGTAAATTTTGAAATAAACAACCGAGAATTTAAATTAGAAGTTATGACAAAGAACTATTCGTGCTTCACAACACTATTGCTTCTATTGGGGCTATTCATCTTTTGCACAAATGCCGAAGCTACAAACAATCACAGCACTAAAGATCGCGCTCAGGCAACAGACACATTAACCTATTATCAGTTTAAGAGCTCGGTCATCGACCATCTTTCAAAAGAGCCGTTGGCCTATGCTTCAGTATCGGTCGATGGAAGCAACATCGCTACTGTAACAAATTCGGAGGGAGAATTCTTATTGAAAATCCCTAAGTCAACGCGAAAAAATTCGATTACAATCTCCTTTATTGGGTATAAAGACAAACTAATTGATCTTGACTTTTTCAAAAACGAAAAGATAAAAATAGAACTCGAACCAATGATCATTACTCTTCATGAGATTAAGATCACACCTGAAAGTCCTGAGCTAATTATCAGAACGGCGATGCACAACAGAGTCAAGAACTACCTAGACGTACCGACAGAGATGATTACTTTTTACCGTGAAACAATCAAAAAAAGGAAAACGTATGTTTCATTAGCGGAGGCTGTTCTACAGCTTTCGAAACAGCCCTATTCATCGATAAAAGAGGATGCCATTCAGCTTTACAAAGCCAGAAAAAACACAGATTACACGAAGCTAGATACCTTAGAATTCAAACTGCAAGGAGGTCCCTTCAGTGCCATATACCTCGATATTATGAAATATCCCGAACTAATCTTTACGGAGGATATGCTTGGTAATTATGAGTTTAAACTTGACAATATGACAAAAATAAATGATCGACTCATCTATGTCTTATCATTCAAGCAGCACTCCTTCACCTCCGATCCGCTGTATTTTGGGAAATTATATATCGATACAGAGAGTTGTGCGATCACCAGTGCAACTTTCAACTTAAACATCGCGAACAAAGTTCTAGCTTCTGAGATGTTCATCAAAAGGAAACCCCAAAGCTCAAGTGTCTATCCAACCTTAGCGAGCTATCATATCGATTACCGTGAAAAAAATGGGAAATGGCATCTTAGCTATGCCAGAGGACATATCATGTTTAAAATAGATTGGAAAAGACGCTTGTTTAATTCTAATTATGAATCCACCATCGAGATGGCTATCACCGATTGGAAAGCGGATACGGCTATTGATATGCCATTAGTCGATAAGATAAAACCAAATGCGATTTTAAGTGATCAAATATCTGGCTTTGCAGATAGAAGTTTCTGGGGCGAATACAATGTCATTGAGCCAGAAAAGCCAATAGGTAATGCTATAAAGAAGATCCAAAAGAAAATCGAACAAGAAAAATAGCCATTTATAAGATCAATAAATTCCATACAGGCTTAACACAATAGAGCTGATTACTACGAAATTTAACCTCCTCTTAACAGTTGATTCTAAATTTTATTTCAGATCAAAAGATGAATGATTATCTTTGTGCGGTTTTTACGATTTCGTATACCTTTCATAGTTAATACGATCGGCTCAAATGAATAATTATTGTTTAATCGAATAAATACACAAAACGATGTTAATCGACAAAGTAATTGGAAGAGAAATTCTTGATTCACGTGGTAATCCTACTGTAGAAGTAGAAGTGACCCTTGAAAGTGGTATCATGGGGCGTGCTGCTGTACCATCAGGTGCCTCAACAGGTGAAAACGAAGCGCTAGAACTACGTGATGGCGACCAGAAAAGATACCTTGGAAAAGGTGTTTTAAAAGCTGTTGAAAATATCAATACAACAATTGCCAATGAGATCGCTGGCATGAGCGCACTTAATCAAGTTGAATTAGATCGCAAACTTATTGAGCTTGATGGAACTAAAACGAAATCAAACTTAGGAGCTAACGCAATTCTTGGAGTATCAATGGCCGTAGCTAAAGCAGCTGCAGCATACCTTGATATGCCACTTTACCGTTATATCGGTGGAACAAATGCAAAAACATTGCCAGTTCCAATGATGAACATCATCAACGGTGGATCACACTCTGATGCCCCTATTGCGTTCCAAGAATTTATGATTCGCCCAATTGGAGCAACATCGTTCCGCGAAGGATTACGTATGGGAGCTGAAGTATTCCATAGCCTTAAAAAAGTTCTTCACGATCGTAACTTAAGCACTGCTGTTGGCGACGAAGGTGGATTTGCACCAGCTTTAGATGGTACTGAAGATGCTCTAAACAGCATTATCCAAGCAATCAAAAATGCAGGTTACAAACCAGGTCGCGCAGAAGATGGTGGTGATGTTTCAATAGGACTTGACTGTGCAGCATCTGAATTCTACGAAAATGGAATATACAACTATGCTAAATTCGAAGGTGCTAATGGCGCCAAAAGAACTCGTGAGGAACAAGTTGAATTCCTTGCAACATTAGTAGCGAATTACCCTATCGACTCAATCGAAGATGGCTTTGACCAAAACGACTGGGATGGATGGGTGATGTTAACGAATAAAATCGGAGACAAATGCCAATTAGTAGGCGATGATTTATTTGTAACAAATGTTGAATACCTGAAGAAAGGTATCGAACTAGGAGCAGCTAACTCAATCCTAATCAAGGTTAACCAAATTGGAACATTAACTGAAACGCTTGATGCTATTGAGATGGCACACCGTGCAGGTTATACCAGCGTTACATCTCACCGTTCAGGTGAAACTGAAGATGCAACGATTGCAGATATCGCAGTGGCAACAAACAGTGGTCAGATTAAAACTGGTTCATTAAGCCGCTCAGACCGTATGGCAAAATACAACCAACTACTTCGTATCGAAGAAGAGCTTGGAGAGTCTGCTATCTACGGAGTAAAAAAGGTTATCAAAGCTTAATTATAGCTATCATATAAAAAAAGGTGCTCCAATGGGGCACCTTTTTTTGTTTATAACTGAATGAGAATAGTCTACTTGATTAAGTTTAACGATTATCTATTTTCTCCGGTGAAAGATCGTGATTCATCAAACGAAATTGAGCCATCTCTTCAAATTTTGTTTTAGGTTTGCCGTAATTGCAATATGGATCAATGCTTATACCTCCGCGGGGAGTAAACTTTCCCCAGACCTCAATATAACGAGGATCCATCAAGGCAATTAAATCTTTCATAATTTGGTTAACACAGTCTTCATGAAATGCACCATGATTGCGAAAACTAAATAAATAAAGCTTTAAACTTTTACTCTCAACCATTTTGATGTCAGGAATATAACTGATATATATTGCAGCAAAGTCAGGCTGACCTGTTATCGGACACAGCGAAGTAAATTCAGGACAATTAAATTTCACGAAATAATCATTGCCTGAATGCTTATTCTCAAAAGATTCAAGGACGGCTGGAGAATACCCAAATTCATAGGTCGTCTGTTTTCCCAAATGTTTTAAATCATCCATCATTCTTAGATTTTAAATAGTTTACTAGTCCTCTATTTCGAAGTTTGCAGGAGGGACACTCTCCGCAACCTGCGCCAATTATCCCATGATAGCAAGTGATGGTCTGATCTTTTACTAAATCAAAAACACCTAAATCATCAGCCATCTTCCAAACAGCCGTCTTATCAAGCCACATCAAAGGGGTATGTATCGTATACTCATAATCCATAGAGAGATTAAGAGTCTGATTTAAGGAAAGGATAAATTCATTCCGACAATCGGGGTACCCACTAAAATCAGCCTGACCCACACCGGTAATTATATTTTTTATCTCTTTCGTCTTCGCAAAAATTGCAGCATACGTAAGAAACAACATGTTACGACCTTCAACCAAGGTGTTAGGTGGTCGATCGTCCTCCGACAATTCGACAGTCATCGCAGGATCTGTTAATGAGTTGTGAGAAACACCACTCATCAGATCAAGATTAAAAATGGTCAAAGAAACTTCTGCTTTTGCAGCGATTTCTTTGGCAGCTGTAAGTTCCGTAAGATGGCGTTGCCCGTAATTAAATGCGATTGCTTCTACCGATTCAAAATTCTTCTTAGCCCAGTATAGGCAAGTTGTTGAATCTTGACCACCTGAATAAACTACTAATGCCTTATTCATAGCTTTTCAACTTGTTTAGTCCGAAATGGATTATACGACACATGATGATCGTACGAATCAACCCCTTCAATCCTCTTCACCCAGCGAACAACGACAATTGTAAGCGGCAAGACAATAATCTCATAAATGGTCTTGATACAGGCCTGAGTGAGAATCATGATTAGCAGAACGTTAACAGGAAGATTTCCAGCAAAAGCTATCGTAATAAAGATTAACGAGTCGGCAGTCTCTCCAACTAATGTTGAAAGAATTGCACGAACCGAGAACTCCTTCCCTTTCATCAAAACCTTCATCTTGCTCATCACATAAGCATTTAGAAATGATCCGATCAAATAGGCCATAAGACTAGCCAAAATAATACGAGGGGTGCTACCCAAGATGGTAGCAAAAGCATCCTGATTCGTCCAAAATGGAGCAGCAGGGACGACAATGGCCAACGAAAAGAATACGACAGCTAACAAATTAACAGCAAAGCCAGCCCAAATAATGAGTCGAGCCTTATCATAACCCCAAACCTCCACAATGACATCGTTAAGGATATAGGCAATTGGAAAAATCAGCACTCCAGCAGGAGCAGCCCACGAACCAATCAAAATGATTTTTGTAGCTAAAATGTTGGCGATCAACAAACAGATTGCAAACAGGATGCCTGCAAACATAAATAGGACAGATACTCTAGTTTTCATATTTCTTGTTTTTTACGTGGTATTCAAGCACACGGAGTTTAACCTCGATTAAGGCCACAAAGTTAATAACAATTCTAAAACATTAATTATTGCTCCTTGCAATAGCGGTCATTCAATTTTCTTTTACTTTTGAGGCAATCTAATGAGCAAACATTTTTAATTTTTAATAGCCAGATATGACCACTCAAAATATCACCACATTAATCGAAGTTTCTAGACAATATGGGAAAGACAAGAGCTTTGTCATTGCCGGAGGAGGAAACACCTCGTATAAAGACGCAACGCACATCTGGATCAAGGCTAGTGGAGCCGCACTTGAAACGATCGACGAGAATGGTTTTGTTTGTCTCTCCAGAGAAAAATTAAAAATTGTATCGACAAAAACGTATGCCCAAGATGCTACGCAACGGGAGGCTGAAGTGAAAGCGGACCTTACCAATGCAATTGTCTCTTCTGGCAACAACCGACCATCCGTAGAAACGTCCATGCATGAGATCATTGATTACCCGTTTGTGGTCCACACCCATCCAACCAGAGTAAATGCAGTGATGTGTGCGAACAATGCAAAAAAAACCTGCACCGATTTATTTGGCGATCAAGCTCTATTCATTCCATATACCGATCCAGGCTATATTTTATTCAAGAAAGTTCTAACAGAAATTGCAAACTATACCTCAAAATACTCGAAAGCACCACAAATAATCTTCCTTGAAAACCATGGAATATTTGTCGCTGGAGAGACGACAGACGAAATCAATGGCTTGTATTCAACGATCATGGAGAAGATAGATCATCAAATCAGGGGTGATCAATTGAATGCGTCACAGCAAGATTTAAAATCCGTGCTAATTGATCAGGTTCAAAACCTGCACCCGGGATTTAAAGATTTTGTGGCGATCGGAAAATCAAGTCAACTCATCTCCCACTTTATGAAAGATTCAACCTCTTTTCAAAAAGCCAACACGGCATTTACCCCAGACGATATTGTCTATTGTAAAGCTTACTATTTATTTTTGCCGGCTTGTAACACCGACCAAGAGCTAGTTGCTTCTGCACAAGAGCGAATAGATGCCTATTATAAAAGCTACGGTTATTTACCAAAGGTGTTAGCACTTGAAGGGAAAGGAATTGTTGGTGTGGAGGAAAATACGAAATCAACGCTTAACGTATTAGAAGTCTATTCAAACATACTTTTGATTAGTCAGCTGACTGAAAATTTCGGTGGTCCCAAGTTTATGAATAAGGAGCAGATTGAATTTATCGATAACTGGGAAGTGGAAAACTACCGCCGCAAAATGGCCAAATCCTAATAAAAGGATGGATTGGATCAGCAAGCTTACTTCCTATTGCTCAAAAATAAGATTAAACACATTCTTATTTCTGTTGCTTGGAGCTATTGTCTTAGCTTGGCTTTATCCCCCAATAGGGATCTCAGAAGGGATCTTGCATCTGCCTAAGATTGCAGGCTATGGAGTTTCATTGATTTTTTTCTTTTATGGAGCAAAGCTAAGTACAGAGCAATTACTTCATGGCATAGGAAAATGGCGCCTACATCTAGCTGTTCAATTGGCCACCTTTTTGCTTTTCCCACTAATTATCCTTCTCGCACGACAACTGTTTCCAGAATATTTATCAAGTAGTCTGGGTATGGGTATATTCTTCCTCGCAACACTACCATCGACGGTCTCTTCTTCCGTGGTAATGGTTTCGTTGGCAAAAGGAGATCTGGCCTCAGCAATCTTCAATGCCAGCATATCCAGCATCATTGGCATTTTCATAACACCTCTGTGGATGAGCCAGATTTTGGTAGATGCACAACCCGACTTCGAACTCTCACGCACCATTGGAATATTGTGCCTACAAGTTTTAGCCCCATTAATACTGGGACTTCTTGCGCATAAAAAGCTTTACAACTGGACCATAAGGAACAAGAATAACCTACAATACTTCGATCAGACAGTTATCTTACTTATTATTTACACCTCATTTTGCGAATCATTTTCAAATGATCAGTTCGGCAATTTTGCAGCAATTGAAATTCTTAAATTAGGATTGCTGATGCTCCTATTTTTCCTCGGAGTATTTTTCCTAATGAATCAACTGGCAATTTTGTTTGGATTCAAAAGGGAAGAACGCATAACATTAATTTTTTGCGGATCGAAAAAGTCACTTGTTCAAGGGGCCGTCATGGGGAAAGTGTTATTTCCAAATCAAGCCATTCTTGGTGTTGTACTGCTGCCACTGATGATTTACCATGCGCTTCAGCTATTAATTGGAAGCACAATAGCCAAAAGCATGGGTGCTAAAAAAGGATGAAGTATAGGCTAAACCAAAATACATTTTCATTCTCGAAAATGGATCTGTATTTAGAATGAATATACTAGTTAAAGGGGGAAAAACTTAATATTTTTGTTGCTGACTACTCCCCTAAATCCAACAAAATGAAGCAACTCTTTTTCTTTTTAATCGTTGTCGTGTTGGCATCTTGCCAAAATAGCCCCCGCAGAGGACAAATAACCAAGATTGATCCCAGTAACATCGAAAGCTATGGACTCCTCAGAGGGGTCACCATTGACCAAGAGGGATTTTTACTTCTAAAAAACAACTCGTCCTTATCTTCAAGATTTAAAGTTCGAAATTTTGAACTAACCCTTAAAGTTAAAACCACAGAAGGGGCAGAAGGAGAACTTATTTTTGCTACCGGAGATGCCTTGAAAAGGACGGATGGCTATGAGATAAAAATCAACAATAGCGACTACCGGAATGGAAGTGCGCAAAAAACCGGAAGTTTATCGAAAATCAGGAATAATTTCGTGCGTACTGCAAACGATAACGAATGGTTCAACCTGACGTTAGTCGTCCATGGTAATCATATTAAAGTGAAGGTAAAAGATAAAACGATTGTTGACTATTACCAACCCAAGAATCTGATCCGATCTAAAACCCTAAAAGACAGAAAGCTAACAGAAGGTTATCTGAAAATCGAAAAAACAAGTAAAAATGGGTCGATATTCATTGGTGACATGACCATTGTTTCGCTTAGTAAGGAGCTCAAAGAGGAGGACCTTACGCAGTATAAGCCCGATAGCACCACAACGATGATAGACTCCCTCAACGAGGCGGAGTTTCCACTAATCGATTTTCATGGCCACCTCAAAGGGGGATTGACGATGATCCAAGCCTACCAGCATGCTCAAAAACTTGGGTACAACTATGGGATTGCCGCCAATTGCGGACTAAAATTCCCTGTCACCAACGACTCAACCCTGATAAGTTATCTTCATGGAATACAAGACGAACCAGTACTTAAAGCCATGCAATGCGAAGGGCGTGAATGGGTTACCCTATTCAAACCATCCTTGGTAGCACAATTCGATTATATATTTACCGATGCGATGACCTGGACTGACCTGAAAGGTCGACGAATGCGTCTATGGATACCAGAAGAGACTTTCGTCGGCAACCCAGAACAGTTTATGAATTTATTAGTTAGTAAAATCGAGTCTATTTTAAGCCAAGAGCCGGTTGACATACATGTGAATCCTACATTTCTTCCTCCTCAACTGGCAGCCGATTACGATAAATTATGGACTCCTGAACGGATGGATCGTGTGATAAAAGTCTTAATCAAAAATGACATTGCTCTTGAAATAAACTCTCGATTTAAAATTCCTAGCATAGCCTTTATTAAAAAAGCAAAAGAAGCAGGTGTAAAATTCACATGCGGCACAAACAATGGCTCGAACAACGATCTTGGCAAGCTGGAATATAGTCTAAAAGCGATTAAAGAGGCTGGATTAACCAATTCAGATATGTTTATACCGCAAGCTAAAAATCAAAAAAAAGTATTGAAATTAGGTCTACCAGCAAAGATTACAGGATAATAACCTATTTTAGTAATCTAAAACTAAATTAGCTACGAATTATGTTCGATAAACAGATCTATACAAATCGACGCAATCAGCTTCGTAAAGCGATGGGCAGTGGGGTTATCCTGATTCCGGGCAACATCGAATCACCGATGAATTACACCGACAATGCCTATCATTTCCGACAGGATAGCACATTTCTCTATCTTTTTGGACTTGATGCACCAGGGTTATTTGGCATTATAGATGCGAATTCAGGGCACGACACCATTTACGGTGATGACCTAACGATGGAAGACATTATCTGGATGGGCTATAATCCGTCGATGAAAGATATAGCAGAATCTGTAGGTGTAACTCGAACATTCCCCTCGAAATCATTGTTTCTCGAATTGTCGGTTTTAAAATCTAAAAATGCAACCTTGCATTTTACCCCACCTTACCGAGCAGAGAACAAACTTCTTTTACAAGAGCTTCTGGGCATTCAAGCTGCAGATTTAAAAGCTAAAGCTTCAATAACGCTCATTAACAACTTAGTAAAATTACGTTCTGCAAAAGAGTCTGTTGAGATAACTGAGATAGAACTAGCGTGTCAAACGGGTTATCAAATGCATGTAACCGCCATGGAAATGGCTAAAGCTGGAGCAAACGAGCAAGAGATTGCAGGTACAATTGAAGGGATCGCATTAGCGCATGGGAAAGGAACCTCATTTCCCATCATCTTAACTCAGGATGGTCAAACGCTACATAACCACAATCATTCGAAAAAAAAAAAAAAAGGGAGACTTTTGCTCGTTGATGCTGGAGCAGAATCCAACTTACATTATGCCTCTGACTTTACACGGACCATGCCCGTAGATGGGGAATTTTCGCAGAAACAACTCGAAATTTACAATATCGTGTTGGAAGCAAATAACACAGCGACTGCCTCGATGCGTCCTGGGGAGACTTATCTAAGTATTCACCTAAAAGCAGCCGAAGTCATTGCAATTGGGTTAAAAGATTTAGGCATCATGAAGGGAGATGTTAAAGAAGCAGTAGCCAATGGAGCCCATGCCCTCTTTTTTCCTCACGGGCTTGGTCATATGATGGGCCTAGACGTGCATGGAACCAGGGATCTATTTTATCCCAGCTCTGATCGAGCAATGGGAGGCACAGAAAACCAATGAAGCGTTTATAAACTTCAAGAAAGCAAAAGAATACCTTGATTTTGGGGGAATCAGACTAGAAGATGATATTTTAATTACTGAATCTGGAGCTCGAATCTTAGGCCAGAGAATCCCAATAAATCCTGAAGAACTAAAAGCAATACAAAAATAATGTTCTGTTAGACCAAGTAACCTTGCCTAGATATTATCATTGATTTTGAACCTTCTAGACACTTTATGGTTAACTAAAAAAGGATATAAAACGACAGTCTCAAAAGAGACGCCAGCGATTTCATTAGCTGACCTTGACAACACGGTTGATCCTGGCCATGACTTTGATGCCTATGCCAATGGTGGTTGGAAAAAACTTAATCCACTTCCAGGCGATCGCGCTAGATTTGGATCATTCGACAAGCTTGCTGAACTGGCAGAAAAGCAATTAAATGGCTTAGTAAAAGAGACTGCAGCTCAGAAAAACGAAAAAGGCTCTATCGCTGACAAAACGGCTACACTTTTCAACTTAGGTATGGATACCGTGAAAATCAAAGAGCAAGGGATAAAACCTTTAGCCCCCTATTTTCAAGAGATCGAAAATATCAAAACTATGGATGATGTAGAAGTTGAGATCGGCAAATTTCACCTCTATGGCTTTAATGCCTTATTTGGATTTTATGGATCTTCCGATGCGAAAAACAGCTCATTGGTCATTGCTCATATCAGTCAATCCGGAATTGGAATGCCTGACCGCGATTACTATGTCAAGGATGATAAAAGATCTGTTGACTTAAGGACTAAATATGTCGTTTACATCGAGAAGTTACTTGCCTTACTAGGTGATAACGAGGCTACCGTTAAAAAATCGGCTCAGACAATTATGTCCATCGAGACACGGCTTGCAAAAGCATCGATGACCCGCCTGGAACAACGCGATCCAAATAAAACCTACAATAAAATGACCACGAAGGCACTTGCAGAACTTGCACCAGCCTTTAATTGGAACCGCTACTTTGTGTCTCAAGGAATTCAAGATCCAGGTGAAATAAACTTAAGCCAACCACTATTTCTAAAAGAGGTTAGCTCAATTCTTAAGGATGTACCGGTTGAAGAGTGGAAAGTATACCTAAGATATCATTTGATAAGTGGCAATGCATCATACCTATCGGATGATTTTGTCAATGTTCAATTTGACTTCTATGGCAAAGCCATGACAGGGGTTGAAAAAATGCGACCACGTTGGAAACGAGTATTAGGTGTTACCAGTGGAGCCTTAAGCGAAGCCATTGGTCAACTTTATGTTGCTAAATATTTCCCAGCTGAGGCGAAGGAAAGAATGGTGAAATTGGTTGAAAATCTGCGCGTTTCATTAGGTGATCGGATTAAGAACCTAGAATGGATGGGACCTGAAACGAAAGTCAAAGCACTAGAAAAACTACATGCAATCAACGTGAAAATTGGCTATCCTGATAAATGGAAGGATTACTCAGCTCTTGATATTGTTGATGATTCTTATGTTCAAAATATCATTCGATCAAATGAATTCGAGACTAAATTCAACTATGCTAAGATCAATAAGCCTGTAGATAAGTCACAGTGGTATATGTCACCGCAAACTGTAAATGCGTATTATGCACCCGACATGAATGAGATCGTATTCCCAGCAGCAATCTTGCAACCTCCTTTCTTCTTCCTTAAAGGAGATGATGCGGTTAACTACGGTGCTATTGGCGTGGTAATTGGTCATGAATTAACCCACGGCTTCGATGATGAAGGTCGTAAATTTGATAAAAATGGCAATCTTACCGATTGGTGGACGGCTGAAGACTCAAAGCTTTTTGATGAAAAAGCAAAAGTGTTATCTGACCAATTCAGCAATTTCATTGTGATTGACTCACTTCACGCTGACGGCAAACTAAGCCTAGGTGAAAACCTTGCCGATCTAGGTGGCTTAAACATTTCATATCAAGCCTTTAAATCCGTAAATAAAGAGACAGGAAAAATTGACGGATTTACTCCTGATCAGCGGTTCTATTTGGCATATGCTCACGTTTGGGCTCAAAATATTCGGGATAAAGAGATCGAACGTCGCACCAAAGAAGATCCACATGCGCTGGGTCGACTTCGTATTCTTGGACCATTGAAAAACCTACCTGAATTCCATCAGGCCTTTGGCATCAAACCGACCCAGGAGATGTACTTAGAAGAGTCGAAAAGAGCTAAAATCTGGTAGATTACGAGATTAAAACTAAAAAGAGCAGATTCTTCAATGAATCTGCTCTTTTTGTTTGCTATTCATAGATTACAATAAATAGTTTATTTGCAATCCTGATATTACATTTAAAGGTTCGCCTTACTGTTTACCAGCCAAGGTTCGAATCCGTTTTCCAGATTGAATCTGGCTCCAGATTATCTTTTTCAATATCTTTAAAGTAACGATAAGTACCAACCTTTAATTCATCGGTGGAGTCATCGTCACAAACGATCATCCCCTTAGGATGAAGCTGCAAAGCTGAAATAGTCCACATGTGGTTCACACCCTCTTCGATAGCGTGGCGCAGTGCCCGTGCCTTCGAGTGACCGGTAACCAATATTAGAACTTCTCGAGCATCCATAACGGTACCCACTCCAACTGTGAGAGCTGATTTTGGCACCTGACTTACATCGTGATCGAAGAAACGACTGTTCACTATGATGGTGTCGTTATTTAAGGCTTTATCGCGAGTACGAGAGGTCAAACTTGAACCAGGCTCATTAAAAGCGATATGTCCATCTGCACCAATACCACCCATAAATAGATCGATACCGCCCACAGACAAGATTTTAGCTTCATAAGCAGCGCATTCAGCTTTTAAATTTGGAGCGTTTCCGTCTAGAATATTTACGCTAGCAGGAAGGATATCGATATGGCTAAAGAAGTTATCCCACATAAATGAGTGATAGCTCTGAGGATGATTTTTAGGGATACCCACATATTCGTCCATATTGAAGGTAACAACATTTTTAAAAGAAACTTTGCCTGCTTTATAAAGTCGAATTAACTCAGTATATGTTCCTAGTGGTGTACTTCCGGTAGGTAATCCAAGAACAAATGGTTTACCAGAAGCGCTAACTGATTCATTTATTCTACGAGCGATATAAGCAGCAGACCATTTTGATACTCCAACTGCCTCTGTCTGAACGATAAGTCGCATATTTTAAAATTTTATTATGAAGCCTTAAAAGTGCTAAATTTTTACAAATAAACCATTAGATTCTTCTAAAAAGGAGTTAGGATTGGAGTTTTATGATTAATTCAGTCAATATTCTAGCTGGGATCATTACATTTGTAAGGATCCATAAAACTAGATGCAGATAAATCACATAGGCGAAATAGCAGGTATTGTTACGGCCATTTGCTGGACTATTTCAGCGCTTTCCTTTTCTTTGGCAACTCGAAGAGCTGGACCGTTAGCCATAAACATTGGTCGATTGGTGATTGCGATGATCATGTTTTTAGCTTGGTCGAGGATAGCGAAGGGTCATTGGACACCTTCTGACGCTTCACCGGAGGCCTGGAAATGGCTCTCCTTATCCGGTTTCTTAGGTTTTGTAGCAGGTGATTATTGTCTCTTCAGATCCTACTCCTACCAATCAGCAAAGCTTTCAATGCTAATCATGTCTTTAGCACCTCCCGTAGCAGCCGTGTTGGGAGCCCTAATTCTTCATGAAAGGCTAACCTTGCTCAACGGGGTCGGCATGGTTCTTGTGCTATCAGGAATAGCTATCGTGATCCTCAAACAACCAGATCCAGAAAAAAATGGTTCGCGTTTACACTACCCCCTTAAAGGATTGTTATTCGCACTAGGAGGAGCCATTGGTCAAGGAGCAGGAGCTGTATTTTCGAAATTAGGGATGGGTGATTACGATCCATTTTCGTCTACACAAATAAGAGTTTTAACAGGAATCATTGGTTTTGTGGTGATCATAACTTTCGCTCGACAATGGCGATCAGTAGGGTATTCCTTGAAAAACAACAAAGCTTTAACCCCTTTATTTATTGGCTCATTTTTCGGACCATTCCTAGGTGTTTCATTAAGCTTATTTGCCTTCCAATATACCACTGTAGGAATTGCCTCCACACTGATTGCCACTGTTCCATTGTTCATACTAATCCCCTCTGTATTAATATTTCACGAAAAATTAAACTGGAAAGAAATAATTGGAGCGATTCTTGCTGTGATGGGAATGGTTGTGTTTTTTCTATAACAAAAACCACCCTTAAACCATCTAAAAAGCTAGACATTTAGTGGCTTCAGATGACAGAATAGACGTTTCAACCTGAATTATGGTAATTTTCGGGTTTTATTTTCAATAATAAATGTAATTTTACAAGGTTTATAAAAAAGTAAGAAATTGGCATGCAACACTAGGATTTAAAAGAAATCAGATTGATTTTGAATCGTCTTGAACACCGATTGACTAACCAAATTTTAATAGCTTAAAAGAATATATATGGCAGGCACCGAGCTCTTCGGAGATGAAGAACGGAAAGAGGTTATGGACGTACTTGATACCGGTATATTATTTCGGTACGGACATGACTCACAGCGCAATGGCGTATGGAAAGCAAAAGCTTTCGAACAAGAATTTAGCGCTTATCTTGGAGTAAAACACACCCATTTCTGTTCAAGTGGAACAGCAGCAGACTCCCTTTCATTAGCATGTTGTGGTATTGGGTATGGCGATGAGGTGATCGTGCCTCCCTATACATTTATCGCACCCATTGAAGCCGTTTTAGTGGCCGGTGCAATACCTGTTTTTGGAGAGATTGACGAAACATTATGCTTAAGTCCGGAAGGGATTGAAAAAGCAATCACGCCACGCACAAAGGCAGTCATGCTAGTTCAAGTCTTTGGCTCTATGGGTCGAATGGATGAGATTATGGCTGTTTGTAAAAAGCATAACTTAATCTTAATTGAAGATGCAGCTCCTGCACTTGGTGGAAGCTACAAAGGAAAGATGCTTGGTAACTTCGGTCATATGTCGGCATTTTCTTTCGACTTTTACAAGATTATTACTGCAGGTGAAGGTGGAGCAGTAGCCACCAACGACGACGAACTTTACGATAGAGCTCATAAATATTCCGATCATGGTCACGATCATATTGGAAGTGCCAGAGGTGCAGAGCAGCATCCTATCCTTGGATATAACTTTAGAGGCTCTGAATTAGGAGCTGCGGTAGTGCTAGCGCAATTGCGAAAACTACCTTATATCATTGAAAAACAGAGAGCACATCAACATCGGCTAAAAGAAGTTTTGCGTGAGTTTCCAGAAATCAGGCTGAGACATGTTCCTGATGAAGCGGGTGACTCTGCAACTTTCTTATCGTTTTTCTTGCCAGATCCAGCTAAGGCTATCAAGGTCTTTGATGAGTTCCAAAAAGAAGAGTTAAGCGCATCCTATTGGTACCGCAATAATTTTCATTACCACCGTCAATGGGGTCATCTGAAAGAGATGAAATCGATTTACAACCTACCGGTGATGAAATTAAATAATGTTCCAGACTACACCAATTTGCAAGTTCCTCTATCAGATGAGATCATGCAACGATTAATGATGACTCAGATTATGGTTAATTGGAGTGAAGAAGAACTAAATACGATTGCCTCAAAAATGAGGTCAGCATTAAAAAAAGCACTTAAATAATTGCATATGTTCAGAAATTTAAAACCAGTCGGTAGAATTTTATACGGTCGAAACAGTTTCGATCAGCTTGGAGATGTACTTGATGAATTAAGAGTTGAAAAAAACTCATTCGTTCTATTTCTTGTCGATGAATATTTTGAAGGAAAAGATTTCCTAAAACGTATTCCGATGAAAGCGCAAGACATTCTAAAAATTATCGATATCACAGACGAGCCTAAAACAAAGACTGTTGATGAGATGGTTGCTGAGATCAAAAATCTTGGTATTGGATTCCCCGTTTCAGTAGTCGGCATAGGGGGTGGAAGTGTCATGGATTATGCGAAGGCTATTCGACTAATGTTCACCAACGAAGGCTCTTCAGTGCAATACCAAGGTCTTGATTTTATTAAAAACAAAGGTGTTCATTGCACCGTTATCCCTACTATATCTGGCACTGGAGCTGAAGTGTCGATTACAACCGTACTTACTGGTCCAGTAAAAAAATTAGGCATCAAAGGAAACTTTACGGCTGCCGATCAGATCGTTTTAGATCCAGAATTGATCACCACTGTTCCTGAGCCACAACGATTCTACACAGCGATGGATTGTTACATTCACAATGTTGAAGCCTTAAACGGATACAGAAGATCAGTTATGGGTGATTCATTAGGTATTGAGTCGCTTCGTATATTCAGAGAAATTTATCTAAGTAAAGATACGCGCACACCAGAAAACGAAGAAAAACTGATGGTTGCATCTTATCTAGGAGGCTTATCATTAACCTATTCGGAAGTTGGTGCTTGTCATGCCATGTCATATGGTTTAGCTACAGTGACCAACATACACCATGGAGTTGGAAATTGTGTGGTATTCAATCAGCTAGATGAGTTCTACCCTGATGCGGTAAAAGAATTTAGAGAGATGATGACTCTTAACAACATTGAGATCCCTAGAGGTGTAACAGCAAATTGCACTCCAGAAGAGATCGACATTATGATTGATGTTTCACTAACCTTGGTCTTTATGTGGCAACACGTTTGTGGTCCAGAGTGGCAGAAAATCATCACACGCGACAAGCTTCGCGGACTATTCATGAAAATGTAATTCAAAAAGAATGACTAAAATAATTAAAGTAGGAAATATTGATTGTGGAGCTGACAAGCTTTTTCTTATCTCAGGACCTTGCGTGGTTGAAGATGAGAAATTGATGATGGAGACGGCTGAATTTCTAGTCCGTCTATCTGAAAAACTTGACCTCCCATTGATTTTCAAATCGTCTTTTCAAAAAGACAACAGAAGTTCTTCTGAGTTCTACTCTGGTCCAGGGATCGATAAAGGACTTGCCATACTTCAGAAAATCAAAGAGCAATTTAAAGTTCCGATCCTTACCGACATCCATTATCCAGATCAAATTGCTGCAACGGCTCAAGTTGTTGATGTTATTCAGATACCGGCTTATTTGGTTATGCAGACAACTTTAGTTGTAGAAGCAGCTAAAACAGGAAAGGTGATCAACCTAAAACATGCTCAATACCTTTCTCCTGAGAATATGATCAAGCCTGTTAAGAAAGTTGAGATGGCAGGCAATGAAAATATAATGGTAACTGAGCGCGGGTATGCTTTTGGATACAACGATCTAATTGTTGATCCACGAAGTTTCTATCATCTGCGCTCGACTGGTTATCCGGTGATTTTTGATGTGACCCATTCAATCCGTAAGTATGGCATTCCAAGTTCTGACCCAAGAGGTGGATCACGCGAATTTATACCTACTTTAGCTCGCGCTGGAGTGGCAGCTGGTATTGATGGACTATTCCTCGAAGTACACCCTGATCCTTCAAAAGCGTTATGTGATGCTGCGAGCCAGATGTGCATTGATGATGTGACCGAATTCCTTAAGCCATTGCTCGAGATTCACAATACAGAAGTAAAATATAGAACTAAAATTTAAATCATTAATTATATGGAATTTTTTCTTGACTCCGCAAATCTTGCAGAAATTGAAGAAGCCCTTAAATTGGGAATCATTGATGGTGTAACAACTACGCCAACATTTATGCATAAGAACGGGATTACCGACATAGACGGTGCAATCATTAAGTTATCTAAAATGGTTCCTGTGCTGATGATTGAAGCACTTGGTGAAACTGCTGAAGAAATTGTGGCAGAGGCTCATCGCTTATTAAAACTTGGACTCGACAAGAAAAAAACGGTCTTCAAGATCCCAGTTAATTTCGAAGGTGTTAAAGCATGCAAGAGACTTCACAACGAAGGATTTTTAGTTAATCTCCATCTTGTCTATAATATCCAACAAGCTTATATGGCCTTAACAGCCGGAGCTAACTATGTTTGTGTATTGGTTGGCCGTATGCAAGATCAAGGTCACGATGCGCTATCGTTAGTTAAACAAATTGTTGACGTGATCAAAGAGTACAAATACGATTGCAAAGTGATGTTCTCATCAGTTAGATACCCTGAGCATGTAAAAGATGCGTTAACACTAGGAGCGCATAACATAACATTGCCTTGGAGTATCATGAAAAAGCTAGGCGATAATCACCTTACAAAACTAGGTACAGATCAATTCTTCCAACATACACGTCTGATGACCATTCAAGTGAAGAGTGTAATCTCCGATGTGAATCCAACAGTTGATATCAACTGCAAAGTTACAGATGCATTGTTGAAAATGACTGAATCAGGCATGGGTGCAGTATCTGTTATCTCTAAAGATGGTAAGCTTGCTGGAATCTTTACTGATGGAGATCTTCGTCGTCAATTGCGCAATTTAGGCGATAAGATCAGCTCTGCGACAGTTGGAGAATGTATGACTCCAAATCCAATTTCAGTTGAAGGAGACGCACTGCTTCAAAAAGCAGCTGACATTTTCAACGCCAATAAAGTAGACAACATCATTGTTACTGAGAATGGATTGCCAATTGGCATGTTAGACATTCAAGATTTGGTAAAACTAGATCTATTAAACTAGATGATATCCACTCATAAAAAAAGCGAAACAAAATGTTTCGCTTTTTTTATGACTTAAAATCAATGTTTTATCACCTCGTCGATTACCTTTCCAGAGACAGATGAAGAGGGTGTGATACCCAAAAATGTTGCAATTGTAGGCACAACATCCGTGGCATTTGTTCGTCTTGTTAAGGTTCCCTTTTTAATCCCCGCACCATACCAGACCAATGGGACTTGATTATTATCGGTATAATCTAGCGGGTTGTATTTATCTTTTGGCTGCCAGCCATCTTCATATTTTATCAGCACATCGCCTGACCTCTTAACGTGAAAGTTATTTTGAAAAGGGGCCGCATCGGCAATCACAAAATTATTCGCATCTATTTCATTGGCCGACTTTGCAGAGGCAATACCTTCAAACTGATTTAAGAATGATGCCACGCTATTTTGGATATCATGAAGATCAACTTTCTTTTTTTCGATTAGCTCATGATCGAGATAGATCATCTGACTCGCAAACAACTCAATCCAATTAGCTTCACCATACTTAATATTCAAATATGATTTCAGCAAAGCAATAGCGCTCTCCGGATTAAATATACCAGCAGTCATGTGGTATTTCTCTTTTAAAAGTTTCGCAGAATAGGAAACGCTATTTAAGCCAGTTAAGTAGACTAAAATCTCATTCGTACCGAATCCTGACTCAAGATACTTTAAGAGCTCGGCAATATCACGGTCAAGACGCAAATAGGTATCTTCCATCTCAACAGAATAGGAGCCAAAAGAATAACGGTGATAGTCCATCGAAGAAAACACCAGAGTAAGCATATCTGGATTTAAGTCGGCTCCTAATTGTTCTTTTGGAATCATTTGAAGTGCAAAATCTTTTACTAAGGTATTTCCCCAAGGGGTAGACTTAAGTATTTTATACGATCCTCCTGCCTCTTTCTTTAATTTGCCGAGATCGTATGGGAAACTCCGTTGGCGACCTGGGTAGCCATTCTCCTTGGGCAAATCAATACTCTCTGAATAATAATTGATGTCCTTGAGTAAGGACCAATCGGCTCCGATATATATATCAGCCATCTTAAAGCCGTTGAAATCAAAAGCCCACTTGGGAAATGTCTCGACATAATAAGAGCTTGAGATCATTTTGCCAGATAAATTATCAAGCCAATAAGCACCATCAGCAGCATGACCTGCAGCTAGAACAGCAGAATTATCGTTCATGGCGATACTAAAAACTTTTGACCGACCATTCGTAACAATCTTCAGTTGATCCCCTAAAGTTGGCGTCATTAATTTCATAGCAGATCGATCACCTTCATCGGAATCAGAGCCTACCGTGGTATAAAATTCATCTCTGATCGCATTGACCTCTTTATTTTTTAATCGATCAATCCAGCTATCGTTTACAATGCCATGCTTGGAAGGATTTGTTCCGGTCGACAAAGTTGCCATGTTAACAGAAGGACGCTGAATTAAATGGTCGTAATGATGATTTGTGCAGACATATCCAGAGCGATATAAACGTTGGAAGCCACCTTCACCAAACTTATCCCAGTAGCGATCGATGTAATCGGGATTGAAATCCTCAATAACCAAACCAACCACCAAGCGTGGTAAATTTGTTGATACGGTTGTATGCCCTTGCGAGAAAACAAAGATGGGCAAGAAGAGAAAAAGAATAAAAGAGAATACTTTATTAAACATTACCATAGTTATTTATCAAGATTAGGCTACCAATTCAGGAATGGATTAAGTGCTAACTGTGAATTATAATAGCGACGATCACCTGTCACTTCAGCTCCAATCCATGGAGGAAGTGCGAAGAGTTCATCCTCTGAGGACAACTCGATCTCAGCCATCACAAGACCTTGATTGGCACCCAGAAATTCATCTACCTCCCATAATTTACCTTCATAAATCACCTCGGTGCGAAATTTTTCAATAATCGGTAGTGCGCACAATAGAAATAATTCATTTGCTTCATCTACGGGTATTTCATACTCATATTCCGATCGACTTGCACCTGAAGTAGGACCTTTGATTGTAATATAACCTTGATCTCCAGCCACTCTTACTCTTACCGTTCGTTGACCGTCGGAAACAAGATAGCCCTGTTTATAGGGCACTGGCGAACCTAGTTCACGCCAAGCATTTTGAGTAGTTAAAAATTTACGTTCTATTTCGATCCCCATATCCTATTTAACTAACAACGATTTAAAATCGATCTCCTGAAATCTAACCACCTCTTTCATCCATCGATCCTGAACAAAAGAAACATGTGCAGGGTGATTATTGTAGTTCTCAAAATCAACTTTACTGTCAAAATTCATTGAGAAGCCATAGGTAAAATCGTTCTTCGGACTTATCTGATTATAGACTTGGAAATTTTTAACTCCAGGGATTTGGCATAAAATAGTCAATCCATCTTTAAGAAACTTATCCGTCAGAGGCGATTCAGCAGCATGCTTTAAATCAAAAATCACCATATGTTGTATCGCTTCCATCACAAATAATTCTTTGATTTATAGTTGTATTTAATTCAAATTCTGAAAGATCTCAAATGAGCATCCTTATGATTGGATAAAACAAATTTTCACTTGTTAAAACTATTCAATTTTACGGGATAAAAAAAGTGATTATTTAGGTTGAAAACCAAGAGACATAGTTTTAACAAAGGAAAGGATTCGTATTTTTACAAAAAAAACAGGTGAATCGGACCATCGAAGTTTGTGTTGAGACATTTCAAGAAGCAGAGGCTGCAGTTAAAGCAGGAGCCATGCGCATAGAACTTTGTGCCGATCTTTTCTGTGGAGGCACAACCCCATCCTTTGAGATTGCAGATCGAATAATAAAAGAACTCAAGGTCCCGATTATGGTTATGATAAGGCCACGTGGAGGTGATTTCTGCTATACCCAAGAAGAGTTTGAGTTGATGTGTGATGAGCTAAATAGATGTCATCAATATAAAATAGATGGTGTCGTCTTTGGAATCTTAAACCCCGACGAAACCATTGATATAGAACGGACAAAGAAACTAGTTCGACTAGCTCGTCCAATGCAGGTAACTTTTCATAAAGCAATAGATGAGACTCCTGATTTAGTAAAGTCTGTGCAACAGTTAAAAGATCTTGGCGTCGAGAGAATTCTTAGTTCTGGCGGCAAGCCAACGGCCTTAGAAGGGAAAGACAACTTACTGAAAATGACAGAAACAGCCGGACCCGAATTACAAATCATTGTGGCAGGCAAGGTGACCTGGGAGAATCTCGACACTATCAGCCAGATCATTCCAAACAAGGAGTACCATGGTCGCAGGATAGTCAACTTCTGATTAGTGTAGGTCGTGGTCCTTTAATGCAAGCTTTCGCAGTACAGGAGCCTTCCAGGCAGTAGCGGAAACGATTAATAAGGTCATAACTCCACCAAAAACCACTGAAGGGATAAGACCCATAAAACGAGCGGCAACGCCAGATTCAAAAGCACCCAGCTCATTGGAAGAACCAATAAAGATACTATTAACAGCTGCTACCCGCCCTTTCATCTCATCTGCCGTATAGAGTTGAAGAATACTCGAACGAATTATAACACTTACATTATCAAATACTCCACTAAGAAAAAGGCAAAAGGCTGACAAGATGAAGCTTGTCGACAAGGCAAACACGATCATACAAACTCCAAATCCGAACACACTGATTAACATATGATATCCTGATCGGGAAACGGGTGGTTTAAAAGTTAGAATCACAGACATAATAATTGCCCCAATAGCTGGACAAGCACGCAAGAATCCTAACCCTTCGGGACCCACATTTAAGATATCAGAAGCAAAAACTGGAAGCATTGCCACAGCTCCCCCAAATAGAACTGCAAACATATCTAGTGCAAAGGCATTTAGCAGGATTTTTCGTTCAAAAACATAGTAGATACCCTCTTTAATCCGAGCAAATATCCCTTCAACTGCCCCCTTTACAAGTGCAACTTTCCCTGGACTCTTAATCATCAACAGCAAGATGGAGCAAATAAGATACAAAATAAGTACAAAGCTATAAGCAGGCACTATACCCCAGAATCCATAAACCAAACCACCCAATGCTGGTCCCACCACGGCGCCAATATGCCAAACGGTGCTACTCCAAGTAGAAGCAGCAGTTAGCAAATCGCGTGTCACTAACTGTCCTAACAAAGCAGTATGTGCTGGCATCAATATCCCTCGGACAATTCCAGTAATAAATATGGTTACGAATATTGGAGCTACGCCATACAATTGCTGCATAGACGAATCTGGCAAGCTGTAAATTGTAAGTAGAACAGAGCTAATAAGCAATAAAAAGGTGGTGTAGAATATTATCTTCTTACGATCCCATACATCCACAAAATGACCAGCAAACAAGGCGATACTCACTTGAGGTATGACCTCAGTCAAACCAATCATTCCTAGCGAGAGAACATTCTTTGTTATCGAATAAAGTTGCCAACTGACAATGACCGACTGCATAAGGTTAGCCACAGTCAGTTTCAGTGCGCAAGACTGTGCAAGTCATGCCGGCTCTTTTGGCAGCCAATAACCCATTTGGTGAATCTTCAAAAACCAAACATTCGTTGGGCTCTACACCTAGCTTATTAGCAGCTGCCTGGTAAACAAGTGGCTCTGGCTTACTTTTCCCAGCTTCACTTGTTGTCATAACAACTTCGAAATAGGATTTAATCTCACCTCGTTCGAGTAAGATATTAGCGATTGCAGGTGAAGAAGAGGTTGCTACGCCCAATTTTATTCCAGCGTTTCTTAACTCATTTAAAATCAAACGAACACCTGGATTTAGAACGAAAGAAGGCAAGGAACTAAAATACTCACACCGAAATAACTCATCTAATTTCAACAGATCTTGAATACTTTTAGACAAACCAAATCGTGCTATCAGGTCGAGATACATAAAATCGGTCGCAGTGCCTAAGTATGTTCGGTGTATCTCTGGAGATACATCAAGACCAAGTTTTTCAAAAATTTCACGTTCAATTAGATAATGAAGTGGCTCACTATCAATTAAAACACCATCCATATCAAATATTACCGCCTTCAGTTGTCTCATAATAACTTGGAATTTCCACTAGGAATAATCACAATAAATATATAACGGCCAATTTAGTATATTAGTTCTATATTTTTCTTTTAAATCATAACTTTGAACTTAAATATATTTAATAATTCAACCTTACACTGATCTTTCGAAGTCATATTGAAATCTATCATTCTTAGAACTGGTTTTTTGGCCATTCTTTTCGCAATGGCTATCTTAAGTCCTTCACACGCAATAGACTTGAGCAGTTACACTTATGAGTTAAACTTTAATAGCAGCAATAGTGAGAATGGTTCTGTTAAATCGGATAGTCTACCTAATTTAATACGCATCGAAAGAGAGCTTGTAAAACCTAAAATTGCAAAGCTAGAGTATAAAAATCATTTGATTGATAGCATCCGAAAATCAAGTGATAAGAATAGTGAAAATCTAAGAGTCAATGGGCTTTCAAATTTGAAAAATAAGGGTGATAAAAATTTCCTGTCACGCAACTTATTAGCAGTAATCATTCGCGAAAACAAAGGGACGAAAGAACTTCTCGGGGTCAATAGCTCCCTGTATTTCAATCAGTATAAAGGGAAAAAAATTGGCAAAATAAGATTCTTGCAACTTGACATTTGGGGGCCATCATTACAAGACACATCAGGGAAAGCGACCCAGTGGATTAGTAAGTTAGGAAATCAAATTCATACGAAAACCACCGAGAAGAAATTATATAGTCAGCTTCTATTTAATTCAGGAGAACTCATAAACCCTAAGTTAATGGCAGAGAATGAAAAGTTCATCAGAGATCTGCCTTATATTCAAGATGTTGCAATCACTCTGTCACATTCGAAAACAGAACCAGAAACGGTAGATGTTGTTGTAATTATTAAAGAAAAATTTGAATATGGATTAAAAGTAGACGTAAGTAGCACGAGTCAAGACATCGAGTTAACGAATCTAAACATGTTTGGCATGGGACACCAATTATCAGTTAGAGGCGATTACTATCCAATTGAGGCCAATCAATGGGGAGGGAGTTTTAAATATCACATCAGTAATTTAGATCGTAAATTCATCCAGCTAGGATTTGAATATGCGGATGACTATAGCAAGAATGAATTAAAAACATTTATTGAGAAACGATTTATTGCATCAAGAGCAGACTGGGCTGGAGGGATAAATATCGACCGAGTGTTCTCCGATCATTTTGCAACACCTTATTCGTATACAAGGTTAGATACTGCAATGTCGTACTTAAATACAGACACATGGTATGGACGTAGATTAAATGGCGATAGTCCAACGTTAGGCAATACCATCCTATCGGGCCGCCACGTCCATGAGAAATATTATCAGAATCAAAGTATACTTCCAGATAACAGTATTTTTAGAAGTCATGACTTTTTTCTCGGAGCAATTGGATTTAGTAAACGTGAACTTTTTAAGGACAACCGAGTATATGGCTATGGGGTTACTGAAGATATTCCATATGGAAGATATGCAGAGATGGCTGCTGGATTTGATTTAAACTCGACTAGAATTAGGCCCTATTTCCACTTCAACTATTCAAAAGCTCACATCGCAAATAGTGGTAGTTATTTCAAATGGAAATTAGGTATAGGTGGATACTTTCATAACTCAAGCATAGAGCAAGGGGCGATGCTAATAAGTGGCAACTACTTTTCAAACTTTGTTCACCTAAATAGCCATCCATATCGCTTCTTTATCAATTTCGAACTGCTAAGCGGAATCAACCGATATCCCGAAGAATACCTGATGGTTAATCGGAAATTTGGAATACGTGACTACTTCTCACTTCAAACAAAGGCCACGAATAGACTTAAGTTTAATATCGAGACGGTTCGTTTCTGGGAATGGCATCAATCGGGTTTTCGATTTGCTCATTATTTCTTTGCTGATGGAGCGTGTTTATCGAACGATATGAGTAAGATTTTCAATGACAGTTTCATTGGAGGAATCGGCGTTGGGCTCCGTATACATAATGAGTCATTGGTGTTCAATGTGCTTGAAATCAGACTAAGTTGGATCCCCATTGCGCCACAGGGGACCACGCCTTATATCTTCAATATCTTCGGCCAGCCAAAATCAAGATTCGATGACTTCCTAGGAGGCAAGCCGCGCGAAATCAATTATCAATAGCGGTTTAAACTAGCTTTTTCTTAATGATTACGGCCTCTTTATGACTTCCTTGGAATAGCTCATAACAACGATAGCTGCAGGCTAAGGCACCATTGAAAAGATCAATTTTCTTTGCAGGCTTAAGTCCCACACTCTTCAGTCCATCCATTGAACTGGAAATAATCCAAGCCTCATAACCCGCAAACTTATTCTTAAGGTTATCACCTATTGCAGCATAAAGTTCAATAATCGAATGTGGTTTCATCCTTTCGCCATAAGGTGGATTCGTGATTACAATCCCTGGAGCGGAAGGCGGCGTAAGAGTCAGAAAGTCCTGAACGTCTAGGTCGATTACTTTCGTCAGGCTAGCACTTTTTATATTAGCTCGTGCGATAGCAACATCCTTAATGGAAATATCAGAACCAATAATCTTGCACGAACTCTCCTTTTCGTAATCACCGTTACAAATATCTGCAAACAAATCCTCATTAAAATCTGGCCATGTTTCAAATCCGAATGAGGTTCGATACATCCCAGGAGGAATCCCCTTTGCGATAAGTGCCGCTTCAATTAAAAGGGTACCTGAACCGCACATTGGATCAATAAAGTCGCGTTCTCCATGCCATCCCGTCAACAGGATCATTCCAGCTGCCAACACCTCATTCAGTGGAGCATCACCTTGTCCAACACGATAACCCCTTTTGTGAAGCGATTCTCCGGAGCTATCTAAGGATAAAATACATCGATTGCCCATTAAATAGACGTTTATCCGCACATCAGGATTCTCTGGATCAACAGAAGGTCTTTTACCTGTCTGCTCCCTAAACTTATCAACGATGGCATCTTTAACTTTCAATGAAGCATACATCGTATTGAGAAACATCTCAGACTGGACAGTACTATCAAGTGCGAATGATTTTCCTAAGGCCAGATATTTATCCCATGGGATTTTTTTAGCGTGATCGTACAAATCATCTCGATTTTCAACATCAAATTCAGCAATTGGCTTGAGGATTTTCAATGCTGTGCGCAAATGAAAATTGGCCTTATACATCATCTCTTGATCCCCAAAAAAGGAAACAGCTCTTCGTTCAACAGTAACAGATTCACCGCCCAAGGCCTTAATCTCTGTTGCTAAAATATGCTCAAGACCAGCAAAAGTCTTTGCTACAATTTTAAACCTACTCACTTGTTTTGTATTAATTATTTCCTCTAAAGGCAAAGATCAGCCCTCTAAGATCAATATGAAATTATTTTGAAAGTTATAGAATACATTCTATTGAAAAAGGTTCTAAATACCCCCTCCATGAAAAAACTCAGTGCTTTTATTCTTAGTCTGAACAACTTTTGAATACGGGATTAAATCGTTTATCACCCAAACGTTTCCGCCAATAACCGAGTCATGACCAATAGTTATCCGACCTAAAATTGTGGCATTAGAGTAAATAATCACATTGTCTTCAACGATTGGATGGCGAGGAATTCCTTTAACTGGATTTCCATTTTCATCAAGAGGAAAGCTTTTAGCGCCCAAGGTAACCCCTTGGAAAAGTTTTACATTCTTACCAATTATGCTAGTTGAGCCAATAACGACTCCAGTACCATGATCGATCGTAAAATATTCTCCGATGACTGCTTCGGGATTAATATCTATACCCGTCTCAGAATGCGCCATTTCAGTAATTATTCTAGGAATCAGTGGAACTCCTAATGAAAAAAGACTGTGTGCTATTCGATAACTAGAGATGGCTTTAATTGCTGGATAGCAAAAGATCACCTCGCCCATACTATTGGCGGCAGGATCACCCAAATAGGCAGCACTTACATCTGTAAACATAACACGCCGAAGCTCAGGCAGAGCCCGAATAAACTGATCAGAAACACTTTCTGCATCAACTCT
Source organism: Bacteroidia bacterium (assembly GCA_026391295.1). GTDB lineage: Bacteria > Bacteroidota > Bacteroidia > Bacteroidales > Prolixibacteraceae > JAAFHB01. Next base: position 67,392 of record JAPLDS010000027.1, read on the forward strand.
TTTCCCCTTAAGATCACGATTGACCTCTTGTTCGCAAATAAAACATAAGCCAGAAAATATTTGATCAGTTAGCAATTCATTAACTTCACTCACTAAGTTACACATGTATGCCTCAAGATTACTCGTTTTTAGGTCAATCTCACCAAAAAATCCCGGAAATATAAGTTGCCTGATTTTTTCTACCAGAGTCTTTAATTTCTCTGCAGAAGGCATAGATTCTCCGGCACGATGCTGATGCGACAAAACATTAAATGAACTTGCATCGAGCAAAGGTCTCACAGTCGAATCAATCCAAGAATCGGACTCTTTCATGTTCTTTTCCATTAATTTATGCGTATAATATGCAATTTAATAATCTAAAATATTTTTAAACTTTCATTCTCTCTTCTGCTAAAACCCATGCTTTTTCAAAGCGATTAAAGCATTTGCTAGACGAGCTTCTCCAAGACCACTAACAAGCTCATAATTAAACCCAAATGACTTAATTTCTTGACAATAGGTCTTTAATAATTCCTCTCTCCGTGCCCCCCCATTCTCCCGAACAGAGTCGGCAACCCACTCGATATCGGTACTACAAACTAAAAATAAATCTACCCTAGATGACTTAATCTTCTCAATCAACCATTCAGGGCACTCTTCAAAAACCAAGTCGAACCAAACTTTAGTCAAAATAAGCCAAGTATCCAGAAACAAAATCTGAAGATTGCCTTGCAAGGCTAATCGCTCCTCTTGTTCGATCTGATGACGAGCAATAACTACAACATCATCATAATCATATGGCCTTCCTAACTTCTCGACATAGGTCCGAGCAAATTCAGGCACCCAAACTGTATCATAAGCCTCGGCCAACTTTTGCGCCAACGCAGTTTTTCCCGTTGATTCAGGTCCTGTGATTACAATTCGAATCATACCTTCTGAGTTCTACTGGCAACTAGGTGCGGCTCTTTTCGCCATTCATTATAGCCTACAACGGCCATTATTGCATATACAAAGAAAAGAAAAACAGTTGGATAAAGACCTAAATAAAGATACAATACGGCCGAGGTAAGATCTCCAACTATCCAAATCAACCAGTGTTCGAGCTTCTTACGAGCTAACATCCAAGTTGCAATAATACTTAATGAGGTAATAAATGCGTCGGCCAAAGGTGTTGGCGAATCGGTAAATCGACTTAAGATAACATGCATAGAACCCAGTAAAACCAGATTCAGGAGAATAAGAGTTAGCCAAAGTACATTTGAGCTGCGCGATACTTTTAGACGATCGTGCTTCTCCCCTCCTTTAGTCCAACTATACCAACCATACACACTAATTATTAAATAATAGCCTTGCAAAGACATACTTGCATAAAGCTTAGCCTCAAAAAACACTCCACAATAGAGCAAAGCTGTTAGTATTCCTGCAGGCCAGGTATAAATATTTTGACGGATCGAAAACCAGATATAGATTAATCCGAAGAGAGTACCCCCTATCTCTAATTTATTGGAAAAAACCCAATCTAAAATCACATGCATAAGCATTCAGGATCATTCGAAGTTAAGGAGATCAATCGCTAAAATCTATTTACCCAGATAGCGATTAAAGGCTTGCTGATCTGAAAGAATCTCTAAAGCTTTTTTAAGCTCCGGATCATCCTCACTAATAATCTGATAAAAAGCGCTAGTATTAAATAGCTCTCGTGCCACAAAGGCTTTAATCTGTCGCTTAATCAGAACACCAGAAATTTTCAAACTCTCTTCGTCCTTTTTAATTTTTTCTTTCTCCCCTTGACGAATTAATTCTGCCATCATCTCTTCAGTAACCTGAAAATTCTTTCGGAAGTCATCCAAGGAGGCATATTTACTCTTTAAGACATCGCGATTATGATCTAGAAAGCCCACTACAAACGGAAATACAATATTTTTTCGAACTAACGTATTGAAATATCGATAGAACCTAGAGGTGTCCATTGGGATAAAAATATCTGGAACTATACCACCACTCGCATATACTTTTCGCTTAGTTACCAATGTCCTCATCATCAATGAATCAGGCAAAGAGATACTGTCTTTATTAAACATCTCTCCCTTCACAAATCTCTTCTCATAATCATTGCGATAATCTTTGAGGTCATCTTTATACGGCTTTTGAATATTCCGTCCAGCAGGGGTATAATAATGTGCAGTAGTAAGTCTGATTAATGATCCATCAGTTAGCGGGAATGGCTGCTGAACTAAGCCCTTTCCAAATGAACGACGACCAATTAGAACCCCTCTATCCCAATCTTGAATAGCACCAGAGACAATTTCAGAAGCAGAAGCAGAACCTTCATCGATCAATAAAATCAAATTGCCATTTAAGAAATCACCGCGAGTAGTTGAATAGTAATCACGTCGAGGACTATGAATCCCCTCCGTGTAAACAATTAATTTCTTTTCATCCAAAAATTGATTCGCTAATTCGAAAGCTGCGCCAAGAAATCCGCCTCCATTCCCTCTTAGGTCTAAGACTAAATTTCGAATATGTGAAGTCTTATTCAGGGCTGTCATAGCCTCTTTATATTCGTCGACCGTTGTGGCTGCAAACTTATTAAGCTTGATATAGGCAGTTTCTGAGTTTAGGAGAAACGAAGCATCAAGACTAAAGATAGGAATCTTGTCCCGAATAATTGTGAAATCAAGCAAACTCTTTTCACCTTTTCGCAAGATATTTAGATTCACTTTAGTCCCTTTATCTCCTCGAAGCAATTTAAAAACTGCAGGATTTTTCAATCCTATATTTACAATTGATTTCCCATCAACCTTTAAGATTCGATCACCAGGTCTTAATCCAACCTGCTCAGATGGTCCGCCAGGAATCGTTGTCAAAACCATCAATGTATCCTGATAGATATTAAAAGAGATCCCAATACCTTCAAAGTTTCCTTCAAGAGGTTGGTTCATCTCGGCAACTTCATCCTTGGTGATATAAACAGAATGAGGATCCAACGAAGAGAGCACCTCGCTAATGGCATGCTCGGTAAGCTTATTAATATTTGTCGTGTCGACATAGAAATTATCGACGAGATTTAGTACACGTCCAAATTTAATCGCTTGCGACTGTATATCTTGAGCAAATAAGGGAGCTTGGGTAAATAAGCAAAGACATAAGAATGCTCCGAAGGATTTTTGCATTACTCTATAAATATTCATGATTTTGTATTTTATTTCGAAAGATAAAAATGCTCAACAAAAAAATGGAAGCAACTTATTGATTCCTTTCGATTATTGAGTTGTCAAATACGATGGATCAAAAATATAAAAAAAAAGATGAACAAATGGTTTTGCTCATCTTTTCTAAAGAGTATCAGAACTTGGTTCTAAGCTATGCTAGCGAAAGATTTATAGAACTTCGATAGTCGTTAAATTCATTAATTAGTGCCGCGAATAACTCCTTGACTGTAATTATTCGATCTGTTTTCCAGACGTTACTTCCAGCAAAAGCGTACCCGTGTTTGAAATTTCCTTTTAGAGCGGCAGATAGCGATGCAATAATACAATAAGGGGCAGTACTGATATCACAAGTCTTTATGCAATTAACAGGGCAATTCTTAGGTTGTTTATTGCCAGCCTCAACTTGATCCAAAAATAAACTTGAGATCGCTCTACCTGGCATTCCAACAGGACTTTTTATGATCCGAACGTCCTCCTTTTTGGCATCTAAGTAGGCTTGTTTAAATTTATCGGAAGCATCACATTCGACTGTAGTAACAAAACGAGTGCCCATTTGCACGCCGGCAGCTCCCATAGCTAGAAATTTATCGATATCAGCACCAGTATAAATTCCACCGGCTGCAATAACTGGAATAACAACTCCATTTGCTAGGCCGATCTCATTTGCAACGGCTATTACTTCAGGCATAATCTTTTCAAGGGTAAAAGCTTCATCTTCTATTTGTTCCACTTTAAATCCAAGATGACCACCAGCCTTTGGTCCTTCAACCACAATTGCGTCTGGTAAATAATCGAAATTAGCTTTCCATTTATTACAAATCAAGGCGGCACCACGTGCTGATGAAACAATTGGCGCTAGGCGCGTTTTGCACCCTGGCGTTAGATATTTGGGTAAATCAAGCGGTAAGCCTGCACCAGAAAAAATAATGTCTACTCCCTCTTTAATGGAAGTCTCAACAAGGTCAGCATAATTAGTCAAAGCTACCATGATATTAACGCCGATTACACCCTTCGTTTTTTCCCGAGTCTTACGAATCTCTTCGGTTAAACCGTAAATGCAATTTTCAAGATAATCGGAAGAGTGATCTTTATAAAGAAAACCAATCCCTGCAGGAGAGATAACACCTACCCCACCTTCATTCGCAACAGCCGTTGCCAAACCAGAAAGGGAAATCCCTACACCCATTCCACCTTGTATAATAGGTAGCTCAATTTGAAGTCCACCAATATTCAGATTTTTCATGTTCAGAAATTTTCGTAAATAGTCTATGTGCAATTAGCTAGAAGTAGCTTTGAATAATAAAACAGTACAATGATAAGTACTAAATCAATTCGTAATTTACAAATGGGTTTTATAGCAGAAAAAGGGAACAAATGCAGGAATTTGGGACGAATAGCTATTTTGTCAGGGACGAATAGCAAAGCCATCTTAGCCGATACACCTAAGAATCAGCTTGTGTTAAGGCTCGAAAGCTAGAAATAAAATTGCGGGAGATTGGAACTTTAAACTCCAATTTATCGAGATCAAGAAAATAACCTTTAGAATTACCTGACATCGTTTCGACTCTATTCACATTCACGATCCAGCAGCGATGGCACTTCGCAAAGTGATCGTTTTTCTCGAGTTGATGCTCTAAAAAGACAAAGGATTGACGGAAAAGTTTCTTTCTGCAAACTCCCTTCTCCATCAAAAAAATTTCGATGTAATTACCAGAGGAGTGAAAGACTAAAATATCAGACAATACGGCATTAAAATGATCTTTTCCATTTTCGCCTACAAGATGAAAATCTTTATTTGGACCTGGAACCATCTTCTCATCCCCGAAAAAATGACGGCGGCTATTATCCAAAACACTAACCATCTTAGCTTTAAGAGTATGGTTATAGTTAATCAAATTTAAAAGAATTAGTGGCAATAGGGCTAATGCGCCTGTACGAAAAACAGGAAGAGCTTCGAGTTCTGTTTGGTTAACATTCCATGCCATCAAGATTAAGATGACAAAGAGGTTACTAAAGAGCCAGATATTCCAAATGATCTCCTTTAAAACTGTCCAGCTATTCGTATTGAAAGTTCCGGGCATTAAGCCTGGCAAAATAAGGTTGTTAGCCAGAAGACTCAGTACGCACATGACACCAGCGCCTAAAACAAAGTAACCGTCATTTTCCGACTTTAAAAAATTAATGCCAAAAGGTTGGAAATACAGTACCAAAAGCACAAAGCTCATTCCAACCAAGCCAATAGTTTTGGCATTGTGTTTAAAGTGATTATTAAAAGGATATGGCTGGTGTAAATTTTCGAACATGCGTCTAATTTAACGATGCTAAGGTAATAAAATCGCAATTAGGTTGTACCTGTCGGGTGAAAAGGTATTTTTTTTTGTAAAAAAGCCAAAGAAAAAACAGACTTTATAAAAACACAAAAGCTCCAGAATTTCTTCTGAAGCTTTGCGGTCTGGACGGGACTCGAACCCGCGACCTCCGCCGTGACAGGGCGGCATTCTAACCAACTGAACTACCAAACCATTTTATCTTCGAAGAACTTTTCAATTACCTAATTAAATTAGGAGGTGCAAATATAAGGCAATTTTCGTTACTTCAAATGGTTCGAAAGCAAATAAATATGAAAATAAGTATTGAAATTCATATGTAGCAATAAAATAAGCAATTAGGATAAAGATCAAGGAGCAACACGAGAAAACAGAGAGAAATGGACACTTCCATACTTTCTTATTTCTTGAAAGAATGGATGATTTGAAAAATCGTTCGTCTTTCCATGTTCCAAAATAAGTAAGCCTTGAGGATGAAGCAATTGCCCACCGAGTATAAGATCAGGAATTTCGGCGATTTGCTTTAATTCATATGGAGGATCAGCAAAGATAAAGTCAAATTGCTCCGCAGATTTAGCGATATACTTAAAGGCATCCAGATTTAACGCTCTCACCGACTGCTTCACTCCAAGCTTCTCAATCACCGAACAAATAAACTGAAAATGGGATCGATCTAACTCTACACATGTCACATGCGGACAGCCTCGAGAGACAAATTCAAATGAAATAGACCCGGTCCCGCTAAATAGATCGAGAACCTTTTTGGTTTCTAAATCATACCGGTTATGAAGAATATTAAATAAATTCTCTCGCGCAAAATCGGTTGTTGGTCTGGCTTTAAAATTCTTAGCTGGCCTAAAAATCCTGCTCTTAAATGCTCCGCCAATTATTCGCATTTGTAGACACTTAAAAGTGATGAGTAATAATGCTCTGGAACCTGACTAAACGTATAGCTATGTTGATAGGTTGTATCTAATCGCGCAAAAGATGTAAGTTTTACATACTTTTTAAACAAATGGTAGACTGGTGAAACTTGTGGTATCTGACCTTGAAGTACAAGATCGGTCTGATCTGATGCAAGTTTTAACTGATCAAAAGTAAAAAGCACATGATATAAAATATCTCGATCTGTCTTATAATGAAACACATTACAATAAACTAGACCAGATCCCTTAATAACAACCATCTCGAAATTATCTCGGAAGAAATTCAGACGAACTTCAACCTTAGAAGGCGATGACCAGTTGGTTTTTAGTAAGCCTTCTACTAGTGGATAAAGGGTATGTTTGATTTCACATTTTGGAAATTTCTCCGACAAGAAAGCCTGTAAATTCTCTGGAAGGTCAAAGATGCAGTAGCTTCCCGCCTTTGCAAAAAGATTCTTAACAACGCTAAACCCTTTCTCCTCAACATTATTAAACCACAAGATCTTATCCTCAACGCCCTTTTTGAAAAATGCTTTTGGAATGAGTGTGAATTTACGTGTCGCGTATAGAATTTCTACACTCTTGAAAGATTGATTTAAAATATCTTCAGCCTCAAATACCTCGCGCACATGTTTTAGGAGCAAACGAGGCCGTTTAAGAAAGAAGTGATGACCATTTAATAAAATATATTTTCCTTTGGAGAGATCAAGAATTGTAAAATACAACCCATCAAGCCCGATCTGGACTGACAAATGATAGTTTGAAGTCTGTGTGCTATCGAAAGTTTTGTCAATAAAACAGATATCACGCATTTTTAGTTATATTGTATTAGTTCGTATGGCTACAAATTTAAAAAAAATGACCAACCTTTGCTAACGAATAAGGTGAAAAGAGCTACCATGTTAAAAAGTTACATCTCCACGCAAATCATCGAGCAAATAAAGTTCGAACCAACAGAGTGTCAGACAGAGATGGCTGACAAGGCAGCTGAGTTTATCACCGTCACCAATCCTAGAATGGCATTCCTATTAAAGGGTTATGCAGGAACAGGGAAAACGACTGCCTTAAGCGCCTTAGTGAGAGTCTTGGATCAAATCAAGATGAAAACTATCCTCCTAGCCCCTACAGGAAGAGCAGCAAAGGTATTATCAAGATACTCCGACCGCCAAGCTACAACGATTCATAAAAAGATTTACCGCCAACAGTCGGCAAGTAATGGAATAGGCAAATTTACCCTCGATAGGAACCTTCATAAAAACACCATTTTCATCATCGATGAGGCCTCTATGATTGCCAATCAAAGTCAAGAAAATACGATTTTCGGATCAGGCTATTTACTCTCTGACTTAATTGAATATGTTATGTCGGGCGAAAATTGCAGAATAATCATTGCAGGAGATACTGCACAACTTCCACCCGTTGGATTTAGTATAAGTCCAGCATTGGAAGAAGAAGAGTTAAGCTATTTTGATCTTGATATTATCAAATGTGAGTTAACTGAGGTTGTGCGGCAAGCTACGGAGTCAGGCATTTTAGCCAATGCAACTTTAATCAGAAATCTACTTGCAGATGAGAATTACAAAGGATATTGGAAGATTAAAACAGTTGGATATAACGACATATTACACATTGGCGGGAGTGAATTAATCGAAGAGATTTCAAGCTGCTACCACAAATTCGGCGTAGATGAAACGATTGTCGTGACTCGATCAAATAAGCGAGCGAATAAGTTCAATGAAGGAATACGCCGATCTGTGCTATACCGGGAAGAACAACTTTCCACTGGCGATCTAGTGATGAGTGTTAAAAACAACTATTTCTGGGCTAAAGCATCTGAAGAATTAGGGTTTATTGCCAATGGAGACATCGCAGAAGTTGTTAAAATAAGGAAGTACGAAGAGAAATACGGATTTCATTTTGTGAACGTCACCTTGCGCTTTATCGACCTTAAGGATGTGGAAATCGATTGCAAAATCATTCTAGATACCTTAACTGTTGAAGCTCCGGCGCTATCACAAAGCGATCAGAAACGCCTCTTTGATGAGATTGTTCTAGACTATCCTGACATAAGAAACAAAAGGGTGTTATGGGAGAAGATAAGGGAAAATGAATACTTCAATGCCTTACAAGTGAAGTTCTCCTATGCATTAACCTGTCATAAATCACAAGGAGGACAATGGAAGGCGGTCTTTTTAGACCATGGCTACCTCACTGAAGAGATGATTGATCGAGAATACTTGCGTTGGGCTTATACCGCATTTACACGTCCTACAGAGCGGCTGTATTTAGTCAATTTCAACAAAGAGTTCTCCGAAGAGAAAGAATCCTAACTAGGTCTGCTAAAGGTCAAAACGACACCCCTCGTTGGCCGCCAACGTATTTGAGAATAGCGCAGATGCTTCGTTAACCAGAGGATCTTCATTTTTATAGCGACTAGAAAAATGACCAATGATCAATCTCTTTACCCGAGCTTGCGTCGCGATCTCTGCGGCTTGTTTCGCGGTAGAGTGAAAAGTTTTTAAAGCCAATTCTTTAAGGTCATCACAAAATGTTGCTTCGTGATATAGTAAATCGACTCCTTCTATGATTGGGAGTATTTGTTTACGAGGTAAGGTATCGGAACAAAATGCATACGCCCGAACAGGCTCTGCTGGGAAAGTAAGATCTGCGTTTGGAATAACTCGACCATCAGGCAGAACAAAATTCGCACCCCCTTTGATTGCCACCCGATCTTTAACAGGAACAGAATAAAACTTTATTTGATCAACGCGAAGATTTAGCTCATGCGGTTTTTCTTTGAACAAGAATCCACAGCATGGAATACGATGTTTCAATGGGAAAGAGTCGATGGTAAGCCTTGCATCCTCGTAAATAAGTGCTCTTTTGCGAAAGTTCAAGGGATGGTATATAATCGACAAGTCAGCATCCGACTCATTCATAAATTTCAGTAAAGGATCCATCATCATTTTCAACTCAGATGGGGCATAAATATGTAGCTCACCCTTCTTGCCAGCAAGCGTCATCGAAGAGATAAGACCTGGCAGTCCAAAGATATGATCACCATGAAGGTGCGAAATAAAAATATGGCTGATCTTGCTTAATTTAAATCCAAACTTACGAAGTTGAATTTGTGCTCCTTCACCGCAATCGACAAGGTAGTATTTCTCATTTAAATTCACAACCTGCGAGGTTGGAAATCTAGTTAAGGTAGGAAGTGCAGAGCTACTGCCTAATATGGTTACTGAAAATGGGAGCATAGTAAGAGGTGGTTGATCGTCGAGCAATATAGATATCAAAAAAATAAAAACCCGGCATATACCGGGCTCAAATTGCTACTATAATTCAGATTTTTTATTTAATAACCGTTCAGCCTCTTGGACATTAGCTGCAATAATCAACACCTTATCCAAGCTGGCAATTTTAATTAGTTTATCAACATTCAAACAGAGGTTCGCCAAAATAAAGGTTCCCTCTTGGTCCTCACATAGTCGATTTCCCAATAAGATAGCACTCAAACCTGATGAATCACAATGCTCACACTCCTCTAAGTCAAGCACTATATGAGTAATGCCCTGACTTAAAAGCAGCATTAAAGCAGCTTTCAAGTCAGGGGCATTGTAACTATTGAGTCGTTTCTTTACAATTTTAACAATTGAAAAACTCGACTCATTTTGAATGGTCAATGTCATAAATAAATTTACAACAAAAATCCGAACGAGATAATACTAATTATCATTTTTTTCGTTCTCTTCCATCTGAGTTCTCAAAGCGGCCAATTCGCTAATATCTCCAAGGGTTGTTTTCTCAGAGGTATCTTTTGGTGCTTTAACAGTTTTAGCTGCTGCTTTTGGAGCTGCTGCTTTTTTCTTAACTGTCTCATCAGATTTCTTTGTGTCTTCGTAAACACGAGAGTGCGATAAAATGATCCGTTTAGCAGATTTAGAGAATTCAATAACTTTAAAGTCAAGTTTCTCATCCATCTTAACGTTTGAACCATCTTCTTTAACTAGATGACGTGGAGTAGCGAAACCTTCAACACCATAAGGCAATGAGATAACAGCACCCTTATCAAATAGATCAATCACAGTACCTTCATGAACTGAATCAACGGTAAAGATTGTTTCGAAAACATCCCATGGGTTCTCTTCTAGTTGTTTATGACCAAGACTTAAGCGACGATTTTCTTTGTCGATATCAAGTACTTGAACATCAACTTCTGATCCGATTGCCGTAAATTCAGATGGATGTTTAATTTTCTTAGTCCAGCTTAAATCGCTGATATGTATCAAGCCGTCAACGCCTTCTTCGATCTCAACAAAGACACCAAAGTTGGTGAAGTTACGTACACGTGCAACGTGGTTAGAACCGATGGTGTATTTTGCTTCGATTTTATCCCATGGATCATTCTTCATTTGTTTGATACCAAGAGACATCTTACGCTCATCACGATCAAGAGTTAAGATAGTCGCTTCTACTTCGTCTCCAACTTTCAAGAAGTCTTGAGCAGAACGTAGGTGTTGTGACCAGCTCATTTCTGATACGTGGATCAAACCTTCAACGCCAGCTGCAATCTCGATAAATGCGCCATAGTCTGCCATAACAACAACCTTGCCTTTAACAACATCGCCAACTTTAAGTTCTCCACTAAGATTATCCCATGGGTGAGCAGAAAGTTGTTTTAAGCCTAATGCAATACGTTTTTTGTCATCATCAAAATCAAGGATTACCACGTTGATCTTCTGATCAAGTTGTACGATTTCATTTGGATGAGCTACACGGCCCCAGCTCAGGTCGGTAATATGGATAAGTCCATCTACGCCACCAAGGTCGATAAATACTCCGTAAGAGGTAATATTCTTAACAGTTCCTTCAAGAACTTGTCCTTTTTCAAGTTTAGAAATAATATCCTTCTTCTGTTGCTCAAGTTCTGCTTCGATAAGTGCTTTGTGCGAAACAACAACGTTACGGAATTCATGATTAATCTTAACCACTTTGAATTCCATTGTCTTATTCACATAAATATCGTAGTCACGAATTGGTTTAACATCAATTTGAGAACCAGGTAAGAAAGCTTCAATTCCGAATACATCGACAATCATACCGCCTTTCGTACGGCATTTGATGAATCCAGTAATAATTTCGTCATTTTCAAGGGCTGCATTAACACGATCCCAGCTGCGCATTGCACGAGCTTTCTTGTGTGATAGTGCAAGCTGACCTTTTTTGTCTTCGAGAGTTTCAACATAAACCTCTACTTGATCGCCGATTTTCAACGCTGGGTTGTATCTGAATTCATTCACAGAAACAATACCGTCTGATTTATAGCCGATATCTACAACAACTTCACGTTTGTTCATCGAGATCACTCGTCCATCAACAACTTCATTCTCTTGAAGAATAGATAGTGTGTTGTCGTACAAGTCTGTCATCTCTTTTTTAGTGGCAGAACTGTTTACTGATTTGGTCCCTTCAAAGGCATCCCAATCAAAATCCTCTTCAGCTTCTGCCGAAGTTTCCTTCATTACTTTCTGCGCTGCGGGTGCAGCTGCAGCAGCTTCTGGAGTTTCAACAACAATTTTTGGTTTCTTTTCTGCTTTTACAGCAGGAACTTCAACCGCTTCTTCAACTACTTCAGCTACTTTAGCTTTCTTAGCCGGTTTTTCAGCTGGTGCTTCAGCGGCTACTTTAGTTTTCTTAGCGGCTTTAGCAGGAGCTTCTTCTGTAACTTTAGCTTTTTTTGCTGCTTTTGCTACTGGCGTAGCAGATGCTTTTGCGGACTTTCCCGCTGTCTCATTTGTGTCGAGACTTTCGTTAATTTCACTCATTCAAATTGCGCTTAAAATTAATAGATTAGACATTATTTTTATTTGTGCGGCAAAAGTAAGATTTATCCCTTAATTATCAAACGATTATTGATTTTTTTTAATCGAAATTTCAATACAACTCTTTTATGATTCTATTTTCTTTAATCGAAAATCAGTTTTATATTTGATTAATTTTAAATCGCTTGCAAAAAGCACAACTTAGCACCCTAATTTATCACATAAATGACAAATCCCACTGCTCCAGAAAATATCACTCTTAAAGCTAATGAATGGCTTACGGGAAATTACGATGATTCGACAAAAAAAGCGGTACAAGAGCTCTTCGACAATCCAGACCATACGAATCTTATTGATGCTTTTTACCGAGATCTTGAGTTTGGAACAGGCGGCCTTCGTGGCATCATGGGGGTAGGTTCCAATAGGATGAACATCTACACTGTGGGCGCTGCCACGCAGGGCCTTAGTACCTATCTCAAAATTGCCTTTGCTCATCTACCGCAGATCGGTGTTGCGATCGGTCACGACTGCAGAAATAATAGTCGGCTTTTTGCCGAAACAGCAGCCGATATTTTTGCAGCTAATGGAATTAAAGTTTATTTATTCGAAGACCTTCGACCTACGCCTGAGATATCTTTTGCAATTCGTCATCTTGGCCTGCAAAGTGGAATTATTATCACTGCATCACACAATCCAAAAGAGTACAATGGTTATAAAGCTTATTGGGATGACGGATCTCAAATTGTTGAACCACACGATGAAAATATCATACAAGAGGTACTAAAAGTTAAAGTAGATCAGATTAAGCGAAATGGCCCAACGAATAACATCTCGATACTTGGAGATGAAATGGATCAAGAATTCCTCAAGAATGTAGTTACGGTTTCACTATCGCCAGAGATCATCAAGCGACAAAAAGATTTGAAAATAGTCTACACACCAATTCATGGAAGTGGGGTAAAGCTCATACCCATGGCCTTAGCAAAACTTGGATTTGCCAATATTATTCATGTTCCTGAGCAAGATGTGGTGAGTGGTGAGTTTCCAACAGTGATCTCTCCTAACCCAGAAGAACCAGCTGCCATGAAGCTTGCCATTGAAAAAGCAATTGAGACCAATGCCGACCTTGTCATGGCATCAGATCCAGATGCTGACCGATTAGGCATTGCCATTCGGAATCACCAAGGAGAATTTATATTAGTCAATGGGAATCAGACTGTATTGATTTTTCTGTATTACATCATTACCCAACGACGTGCACTAGGCCTCTTGAAAGGCAATGAATTTGTAGTAAAGACGATTGTAACCTCTGAATTAGCGGCAGAAATAGCGAGCAAAAATGGTGTTGAATATTACGACTGTTACACTGGATTCAAGTATATCGCAGAGGTTATTCGCGAAAACGAAGGGATCAAGCAATACATTGGTGGTGGAGAGGAAAGCTTTGGATTTATGCCTTCTGATTTCGTAAGAGATAAAGATGCTGTCAGCTCTTGCTCCTTGATGGCTGAGATTGCAGCTTGGGCAAAAGATCAGAACAAAACACTGTTTGATATTCTGCTTGAGATTTATGCAGAGTATGGTTATTCTAAAGAGAAAATGAAATACGTGGTCAGAACAGGGAAAAGCGGAGCCGAGGAGATTGAACAACTCATGGTTAACTTCAGATTAAATCCACCTTCACAGCTAGCTGGATCCCCTTTGGCAATTGTTAAAGATTATTTGACGTTAGAAGAGAAGAATCTAAGTTCAAATACGATGAAATCAATAAACCAAAAGATTACTGCCAACGTTCTACAATTCTTTACTGCTGACGGCACAAAAGTTTCTGTTCGACCCTCGGGAACCGAACCTAAAATAAAATTTTACATTGAAGTGAAAGATACCCTTACTAGTTCAGATCAATTTGAAAATTTAGAAGCGAAGACTAATGTTAAAATTGATCAGGTCATGAAGGATCTTGGATTGTAAAAAATTTACCTTTGCAAACGTAATTTAAGAACTCAACTAATTATCAAGAAATATCAAATAAATTAATCTATCTAATTTTATAAAATGAAAAGAATCGTATTAGTAGCTAGTTTCCTTGGAGCATTTACAGCATTTGCTCAACATCAAAACCCTGAAAATGCAAAGATGAAACCTGAAATGACTGAATTTTGGGATCCAGAAGTTGCAGTTATCACCCCTGCGGAAAGTAATTTTAACGCTCCATCAGATGCAATCGTTTTATTCGATGGCACTCCTGAAGGATTAGCTCAGAATTGGACAAATAACAAAGGCGAAGCACCTGGATGGGTTGTAGCTGACAATTGTGCAACGGTGACCAAAGGGACTGGTGGTCTCAAAACAAAAATGACTTTTGAAGATTTCCA
>JAPLDS010000027.1:82069-141991 GCA_026391295.1 Bacteroidia bacterium
AAAAAAAATGACTTTTGAAGATTTCCAACTTCATATCGAATGGCGTTCTCCTGCCGTTGTTGATACTGCAAGTAAAAGCCAAGGCAGAGGAAACTCAGGAATATTTCTACAAGAGCGTTATGAACTTCAAGTACTTGACAACTATGGCAACAGAACCTACAGAAATGGTCAGGCAGGATCTTTTTACAAACAACACCCTCCATTGGTGAATGTTTGCAAAAAGCCAGGCGAATGGCAGACCTACGATGTAATTTATACTGCACCACGCTTTAAAGCAGACAGCACCTTGTTTAGCCCTGCAAGAGCAACGGTCCTTCAAAATGGTGTTTTAGTACAAAACAATGTTCAGCTATCCGGTCCAACAGAATACATTGGGATTCCAAAATATAAATTTCATGGTCCAGCAGGGATTGCACTTCAAGATCATGGCAATCCGGTAAGCTATCGTAATATCTGGCTTCGGAAATTATAACCCACCACTTATCAAACTAAAAAATGCTCATTTATTTGGGCATTTTTTAGTTTGATAAAGTTCTATCGGAAGAGAACCAGAAACTTAGGAAGTCAAAACATTTGGTCTATTAATGAATTCTTAACTTTTCAACACATCGACTTCTCTAAGACAATAATCCATATATTTGTGACCATTACCTTTTGACATAAAACAACAACCGATGCAGGAAAAAATTATCATCCTTGATTTTGGATCTCAGTACACTCAATTGATTGGACGCCGCGTTCGCGAACACAATGTATATTGCGAAATTCATCCTTTCAACCACTATCCCGAACTAGATGAATCTGTCAAAGGGGTAATTCTTTCTGGCAGTCCCTATTCGGTGCGTGATGAGAATGGTCCAAGAATAAATCTCGAGAAGATTAAAGGTCAATTTCCACTACTCGGAGTCTGTTATGGCGCTCAATATCTTGCTCATTTCTTTGGTGGAGAAGTTGCTGCTTCAGACTCTAGAGAATATGGAAGAGCAAAGCTTACCGTTGTTGAAAAAGAGAGTCGTTTATTAAAAGGTCTTAGCACAAACTCACAAGTTTGGATGTCACACGGCGATACGATTGTTAGTTTGCCAAAAAACTACACCATCATCGCCTCAACAGATGACGTAGAGAACGCAGCCTACAAAATTGAAGGTGAAGAGACTTATGCAATTCAATTTCACCCAGAGGTTTATCATACCACAGAAGGTTCTATCCTACTCGAAAATTTCTTGGTGAATATTTGTGGATGCAAGCAAGACTGGACTCCAGTTTCATTCATTGAAACAACAATTGCGAACATAAGAAGTACTGTTGGCAGCGACAAAGTTGTACTTGGTCTTTCTGGCGGCGTTGACTCAACAGTTGCAGGTGTTTTACTTCACAAAGCAATTGGTGAAAACCTAACTTGTATTTTTGTCGACAACGGTTTACTTCGCAAAAACGAATTTCAAGATGTGTTAGATTCTTATCAGCACATGGGATTAAACGTGATTGGTGTTGATGCCAGCGAACGATTCTGGTCTGATCTAGAAGGGATCACGGATCCTGAGACTAAACGAAAAATTATTGGTCGCGATTTTATTGAAGTATTTGATATTGAAGCACATAAAATCAAAGAGGTAAAATGGCTTGCGCAAGGCACCATCTATCCAGATGTTATTGAATCGGTATCCGTCAATGGTCCTTCGGCGACAATAAAATCTCATCATAATGTAGGTGGCTTACCTGCCAAAATGAATCTTAAAGTTGTCGAGCCGTTAAATCTTCTTTTTAAAGATGAAGTACGTCGAGTTGGCAAGGCTTTAGGCATTAAGCCAGAATTATTAGGGCGTCATCCGTTCCCTGGTCCAGGACTAGGAATTCGAATCTTAAGTGACGTTACGCCGGAGAAGGTTCGCATCTTACAAGAAGCAGATGCAATTTTTGTCAATGGGCTAAAAGAATGGGGATTGTACGATAAAGTTTGGCAAGCAGGAGTTATGTTATTGCCTGTTCAATCGGTTGGTGTGATGGGCGATGAGCGTACCTATGAAAATGTAGTCGCTTTAAGAGCTGTGGCCTCAACAGATGGTATGACTGCTGACTGGGTACACTTACCATATGAATTCTTGGCTAAAGTTTCGAATGACATCATCAACAAAGTACGTGGAATAAATCGAGTAGTTTACGATATTAGCTCTAAGCCTCCAGCAACAATTGAGTGGGAATAATAGGATAAGAAGGGTCTCTTAAAGCAAAGCAAAAGCTTTAATCAGCCGACACACTAACAATATTTGCAACAGTTAATTTTGTTTCGCCGCTCCATCGATAGGCAGAAAGAATCTCGTTCCCTGCCACACCACTGTCCACACAGCAGATATTTTCTTGCATAACTGATGCCCCTTCAGTTAGGTTATAATGGCCAACAAACACAGGTGGATCATTCAGGTCGTATGGCTCGAAAGAGGGTGCAAGTTCAACTGGAACGGTATATTTAGGAAGAATAAATTTATTCCCAAATGCTAATGAACGGAAGGTTTTATTTGCAGGAGATTCCCACCAATTCATCCGAAAAGACTTTCGACTTAATCCTTCAGAACATTTCAGAATTAAGTCAGAAGGGCATTTAAAATCAAGTCCTTTTAAAATCCGAAGTATAACGACTGCAGAAGGGTGTTGTTTTTCGTGTATGGTGCGCAAGAAATCTTTTTTCAACCTGCCTTCTGGAAGAAAGCCTTTGAGATAATTCAAGTCGGAATTATTCCAATAGGCATGAACAATACGAATCCCTTGAAGATCTAAAAATAGTGGCAAAGTACGAAGCCATTTACGGTGGTCGCGCCACTCCTCCTCACGCGCTAAAAATGAAGTAATCGTGCTCTGTATTTGATTGCGGTTACCAGCAATATGCTTTGAAAGATAAACGCCTTTGGAGTCTTTGATGTAGTAAAGAATTGCGCTGTATTCGTGATTACCCAGGATTGCAAGAGCTGAGCCTGCCTCATGCATCGATCGCACGATCTGAATTGTTTCTCTAATTTCCGGACCACGATTAATAAAATCACCTATGAAAATTGCTTTTCGTTTTGGATTTTTCCATACACCTCCAACAACAGCATAGCCCAACTCCTTCAAAAGTTTCTTTAGAAGGGTTGCATGTCCATGCACGTCGCCAATGATATCGTAAAACTGATTACCCATTAATCTTCAAAATTAAAAATATTTAGCAAACACCTTTCAACAGCTAAAGTATTAATCTAAAAATACGACTTAATTAATTAAAATAGGACCTAGGCATCTATATAAAAAACTAAAAAAGGCCATCTCTAGATTTAGAGATGGCCTTTTAATATTTCAAAGATTTAGACTATGATCTAATTCGAGAACCCTTCTTCGCGAAAAATACTAGATAGGCATAGTAAACGAACAGACAGCTGACACCGATGACAACAGAGCCAGTCAGCGTTTGAACAGCAGCCATAGTTGGAGTTAAAATAGCAGCTCCAATAACAGAGGTAGCAATAACACCAGAAGCGACCTTCGCATGCGGGCCTAAGTCTTCTAGAGAAAGACTGTAAATAACTGGCCACATAATTGAATGGAATAATCCTGTACCTAGATATAGCCATATACCTAATGTTGGTGCACTAGAACCTACGGCAAATGAGGCTGCAAGCATTGCTGATCCACCAAAAGCACAAAGCGTTAGAATCTGACTAGCGCTATATTTGCGAAGGATAAAGATACCCAACACACGGCCTACCATCAAACCACCCCAGTAGTATTTTAACATATCTGTTGCTTGAATATTTTGAAGACCAAGGTGTTTTACATAATCACCAAAAAAGCTTGGAATTCCTACTTCAATACCCATATAAAAGAATACAGCAAGGGAACCAAGCCATACATGGGTGTATTTAAATGCACTAGCCTTGTAGTTTTTAGGTTCTGCAACTGCATCATCAGAATCTTTTATTTCTGGCAGTTTTAAGAAGAACATAATAAGAAGAATAAGTGCAGTAACCACACCAATCATTAAAAATGGACCTTTTACAATAGCCTGTATTGCTGAGTTAGCCATTGGTTTTCCGGCTTCAACATTTGGAGTAACCAGTAATATGGAGACAAATATTGGAGCGAAGACTGTTGCCACTGAATTCAAAGCATTGGTAAGGGTCAATCGACTGGCTGCAGTCTCGGGGCTACCCATTGCATTGACATAAGGACCAGCAACAACCTGCAAGATCACCACACCGATGGCAAATACAGATACCGCACTTAAGAAACCATAATAACCCATTCCGACTCCTGGTATTGAAAGGAAAAATCCTGCCGAGATCAATGCTAGTCCGAGTAAAACTCCGCTCTTATATCCAATACGCATTAACAATAAACCAACAGGAACGGACAAGATATAAGCACCATAAAAGAAACTATTCGGAAGTTGCTTCTCTACGTCATCCAAACCAAATGCATTTTTTAAAAAGTCGATAGTAGAATTGTTCATTGTTGTAATGAACCCAAAAAGGAAAAACAAGGAGGCCATCACAATGAGTGGGAACAAATACTTGTTTTTTGAAACTGAATCTGTCATAAATGTAAAGATTAGGTGTTTAGTTAATTAAAATAATTTCTTTCCTCCGTCGCCAATTTCGGCAACATAGAATAGCGGTTTTAGCCCGGTCCGCTTTTCATAATTTGCTCCAACTTGAGTGATAAATGTGTCAACTGCGCCATCTTTCACCAAGCTCACAGTACATCCACCGAATCCACCACCTGTCATACGAGTGCCAATAACTCCTGAAATTTTGCGTCCTTCTTCAACCATCGTATCTAACTCTAGACCGGTCACTTCGTAATCGTCGCGCAAAGAGTCGTGTGAGCCATTCATTAAAACGCCAAATTTCTCAAGGTCTCCAGCTTTTAATGCGGTTACAGCATCGGTAGTTCGTTGAATCTCGCTTACCACGTGACGAGCTCGACGACGTACGGTAGGATCTTCAATTTTAGCTTCTACTTTTAGGAAATCAGCCCAAGAAATTTCGCCTAATGCATTGATAGTTTGGAAAGGCTGAATAGCTTTAACTGCGGCTTGACACTCGGCAACTCGTTCATTGTATTTTCCAGAATCAAGTTTATGTGGGCTATTGGTATTGCTAATTACAATCTTAACTCCGTTGAGTTTAACCGGAACTAAATCATAAGAAAGGGTGTCGCAATTTAAGAATACAGCATGATCCTTCTTGCCCATAGCAGAAACAAACTGGTCCATGATACCGCAATTAACGAGAGCAAATTCGTGCTCGGCTTTTTGTCCCATCAAGGCTAGCTCAACGCGATCGATTCCGAAACCATATTCTTCATTAATTAACACGGCGGTAGCCACCTCCAATGCGGCAGAAGAAGATAACCCAGCTCCTGTTGGAACATCGCCATAAAATAATAGATCCGCACCTTTATCGAAGGCAAGACCTTTTTTTAGAAATTGAGCAAATACTCCGATTGGATAGTTCACCCACTCTTTCCCAATAGGTTTATTGAGTTCATCGACGCTCACCTCAGCCTCAAAAGGCATATTTTCAGAGGCAAATCGAACAGTCTTGCGGTCAGTTGTCCGAACTAGGCAATAAATTCCAAAACTTAAGGCACAAGGGAAAACAAATCCGCCATTGTAATCAGTATGCTCACCGATTAGATTAACACGTCCTGGGGAAAAATACCCGCGAATTTCGCCAGCCCCATATTTTTCAATAAATTTTGCTTTTAGTTGTTCTATAGTCATGTCGTTGATCTTTAAAATTTTTGTTATTTAAATTATGGTCGCAACAAATGTAAAATAATTTCCCAAGTTAAAGCAAGCGATCAGAATGACTAATCAGTCAGTCTTTCTGGTCAATCATAGGGCCTAAGTCAACCGACGGCAACTACATGAAGCACAACAATACAATGAGTTACGCAATTAAACCAACATAATTAATCCATTCTAATTTTTCATTCTTAAAAAAATAGATTTATTTTATTTTATTCTTTACGTTTGTGTACGCTTAACTAACGAACTAAATAATTATGAAAATTAAGAAATACAATTTTGGCAAAGGCCGAAGGGGTGAGAAAGTATTATTATACACCCTTAAGAACGATAACGGGGTGACGGTTAAAATAACAAATTACGGAGGGATTATCACCGCTATTGAGACGCCTGATAAAGAAGGGAGAAAAGCGAATATAGCCTTAGGCTTCAAATCATTTGCTGATTATATCTCGAATGCATATATCGATAACTGTCCTTGCTTTGGTTGTATTACAGGTCGATATGCAAATCGCATTGCGAAAGGCAAATTCACCATCGATAAAAAAACTTACACCTTAGCCATCAATAATGGGAATAACTGCTTGCATGGTGGAATAACAGGGTTCGACAAAGTGATGTGGAGTCCTAAAGAGATTTGCAAAGTGAATCAAGTTGGATTAGAGTTAAAATATAGAAGTGTTCATATGGAAGAAGGATTTCCAGGAAATCTTGACCTTACGGTTACCTACCTATTGAACAACAAAAATGAGTTAATTATTGACTACAAAGCTACAACAGATCAAAAAACAGTTATAAACCTCACCAATCACACATATTTAAACTTAGCGGGTAATGGGACGAATATCTTAGGGCATTCGCTTTATGTTCCAGCCAAAACAAAAACAGTCAATAATGAAGAGCTTATTCCAACTGGCGAATTTTCAAAAGTTGCAGGCACGCCATTTGATTTTACGACGCCCACTCTGGTGGGAGCTCGCATCAACGAACTTCCGGATGGTTACGATTGCAATTTTGTCTTGGAAAACCCAACTCAAAAGTTAGTTCAAGCGGCGATACTTACAGAAGAAAAATCAGGACGGAAAGTCGAAGTATTCACCACTGAGCCAGGCATTCAGTTGTATACTGGATATTATATTCCGGACATCAAAGGTCAAGGGGGTGAAAAATTTGGCAGATATGCAGGTTTAGCATTAGAGACACAGCACTACCCGGACTCTCCGAATCATCCTAGTTTTCCAACAACAGCACTTAATCCAGGTGAGACGTTTAAATCGAAAACTATTTACAAATTCGGATTAGCCTAAAGCGACTAAAACATTAAAAGACTTTAGGTGTTAGCTTTAAATAACACGAACGGAATAAATTAAAATATACCAACATAAAAGTTGAAAGAATGAGAACACTTATTGAACTATTTGAGACTAGCGTAGCGAAATTCCCAAACAATCCGTTGTTATGGGAAAAGACTAAGAAACAATTCGCACCCTCCACCTATCTCGAAATTAGACAACAGGTATATCATTTTGCCGCAGGACTAATAACTATTGGACTAAAGCCAGGCGACCGTATTGGACTATTGTCTGAAGGTCAAAACTCATGGTTGATTAGTGAACTTGGAATCTTATATTGCGCAGCAGTAAATGTCCCCTTGTCTGTGAAGTTAGAGTCACCCGAATTAAAATTTAGATTGATTCATTCAGGATCTAGGATGGTTATTGTCTCTGCTGGTCAGGCTTCGAAAATCGAAGAGATAAAAGACGAGATCCCAGATGTAGAATTTATTATTCATTTGGATCCGATTAAGAATAAAGGGCCTAAAGATTTGTACTTTAAAGATCTAATTGATCAGGGGATTGAATTTTTAAAATCCCCAAAACAAGCGGAGGAGTTTAAAGCGGTATGGACGAACATTCAACCCGATGACTTAGCCAATATCTCCTATACTTCTGGAACGACAGCTGACCCTAAAGGGATCATGCTAACACATCTGAACTATGCATCCAATGTGGTTCAAGCAAACACCGTTTTAGATATTTCACCTAAATTTAAGACTTTAGCCATATTACCTTGGGACCACTCTTTTGCGCATACTGCCTGTTTATATACCTTTATGTACAAGGGAGCGTCAGTTGGGTCGGTCCAGGTAGGTAAAACACCGATGGAGACGTTGCGTAACGTACCCACAAATATCCAAGAGTTTAAACCGGAGATTATGATGAGTGTTCCGGCATTACTTAAAAGCTTCCGAAAAAATATTGAAAAAGGGATTGAATCAAAAGGGAAAATCACTTCGATGCTATTTAATCGGGGGTTAAAAGTTGCATACAAATACAATGGTGAAGGTTGGAATAAAGGAAAAGGGTGGCGGGCTCTTTTAAAACCAGAAGTTTTACTTTGGGACAAACTAGTCTTTTCAAAGGTAAGACAGGCTTTTGGCGGGAATCTACAATTCTTTATTGGAGGCGGTGCGCTATTAGATATAGAGTTACAAAGATTCTTCTCTGCTATTGGAACGCCTGTTTATCAAGGATATGGACTTACCGAGGCTTCACCTGTAATCTCAGCGAACTCTCCACTGGGAGTAAAATTTGGTTCTTCTGGTCGCTTAGTTAAGAAAATCGAACTAAAGATATGCGATTACGACGGCAATGAAGTCCCTGCAGGCGAGAAGGGTGAACTGGTTGTTCGAGGAGAGAATATCATGAAAGGCTATTGGCAAAACCCCAAAGCCAGTGCAGAGACATTAAAAGATGGATGGTTATACACTGGAGATCTTGGCTACATTTCAAAGGATGGCTATGTATATGTGATGGGCCGCTTTAAAAGTCTACTGATTGGTAATGATGGCGAAAAATTCAGTCCAGAAGGGATAGAAGAGGCTATTGTGGATCAATCACCTTATATTGACCAAGCAATGTTATATAACAATCAAAATCCATATACAGTAGGATTAATTGTGCCAAATATCTCAGCGATAAATCAATTCCTACACAAACACAATTTAACTCCCAATAGCCCAGAGGGAATTTCAAAAGCGATAGAACTAATCAAATTGGAGATTGACGCCTATCGGAAAGGCGGCAAATATGAAGGGATGTTCCCTGAGCGATGGTTGCCAACCGCTGTTATTATTTTGCCAGAATCGTTTACGGAGCAAAATCACCTTCTGAATAGCACCTTAAAAATGGTTCGAAGTAAAATCACAGAACATTTCACAACCGAGATGGAATATATCTATACACCAGAGGCAAAAGAGATTGGCAACATGCTTAATCGAGAGTCGCTAGCGAAATGGAATAAATAATCACCCCACTACCTTTTAATCCGGTACAATTGCCACCAGGGAGTTCCAGGCGAGGCATGGTGTTCTAAATGGTAACCAAAGAAATAACAGGAGAGCATCGCCCAAAGATGATTCCGCTTCTGACTTCTTGCAAAATGTGGCGCAGAGATTGTATCATGCGGCATCCGATGAGGTCTGAAAGTCCCAAAATAAAATAATTGAAAGGTTGAAAGGATGGAAGGAACAATCCAGAAAATTAGGAGTTGTTGCTGACTAAACCAGAGTAATCCCAAATTAAAAAGTGAAGCCATAATTAAGATCTGCCAGATCGTAATGTATTGTTTCATAAAACGAAACCACCAAACCAGAAAATACTGATTAGCTACTGAATAATCTGGGTCTTGACCTGTAGCTGGATGTTGATGATGCAAGTAATGCTTTTTCTTAAGCATTGGATACCAAAGTCCTGCATACAACATCGACGAGGTAACACCAAGGAAAGAATTCATGATTTTACTTTTCGCCACGGTGCCATGCATAGCATCATGAGCCGTAATAAAAAGACCCGTAAACAGCCAAATCTGAATAGCCAAATGGATCCAAAACCAAGGATCTTGAGGAGCTATTGGCTGGTTCTGCAAAGTGAAGAGCAGATGTCCAATCCAGCTAATTAGTATCAATAAGGCCACTATAACACCCATATCTAGAAGCTATGAATTTCACGTTTATTAGACAAAGGTAATGAATCTATTTCGTTACTTTTACGACTTATTTAAAGAAGATTTACAACTTTCAAAGAAGATTACACGATCATGATAACAACAGATTTTCCAACCATACAAGATTTCCATATCGACGGAATAAAACACATCACACCAGATGAAGCCATGGCAGCAATCAACCAAGGTGAAGCCAAACTTCTTGATGTACGAGAAGAAAACGAATGCGTATTAGAACGTATACAGAATGACCAAGTACAGTACTTGCCCATGTCAGAAATTACCGAGCGAGTCAATGAAATCGTTGCAGATAAACCGATTATTGTTGTCTGTGCTGGTGGAGTAAGAAGTTCTAAGGTTGCCAAATTCTTAATGCTAAATGGAATAACTAATTGCGCCAGTCTTGAAGGGGGAATGCATCTCTGGAGAGCATTGGGCCTGCCTACCGACACACTCCTTTAGGCTATTTTTTTTTACCAAAAAACTTTTCTTTTGATTTCCATGAAATAAATAAACGTATTTATACGTCATATTAAAATATGTCGTATATTTGCGTTATAATTAAAATCATACCAATGGTAGTATCCAAGACTGGCTTATTCGACAAAGGGTTACAAAGCAAGGCTAATTTATTTAAAGCCCTTGCGCATCCTGCGCGACTGCAGATCATACAGTTTCTTGCCGCGCAGAAGAGTTGTATTTCTGGAGACATCTCAGAGGAATTACCATTGAGTCGAACAACGGTTAATCAACATCTAAAGGAGCTTAAAAAAGCGGGATTAATCCAAGGAATTGTGAGTGGAGTAAAGACAAATTACTGTCTTGATTATGCAGTCATACAGGATTCAAAGGAGATCATCTCAGGTTTTTTAGACGAGATTAAGGTTCCGATGAGCTTTTGCTGCAAATAATACAAAAAGATAAGTATCAATCAAAAAAATAGAACATGAAAGTATTAATATTATGTACTGGAAATAGCTGCAGAAGTCAGATGGCACATGGCTATTTACAATCCTTCGATTCTGAATTAACGGTTTGTTCTGCTGGCACTGAGGCTTCAGGGAGACTAAATATGAAAGCCGTGGCAGCAATGAAAGAAGATGGAATAGACATCTCAAATCACACCTCTGATTCGGTATCAAAATATCTTGACGAAGCTTGGGACTATGTTATAACAGTTTGTGGAGGCGCAAACGAGAGTTGCCCCGCATTTATTGGTAACGTAAAAAATAGGCTTCATATTGGTTTTGATGATCCATCTCATGCTACTGGAACTGATGAATTTATTTGGAGTGAATTTATTCGTGTCCGAGACGAGATCAAAAAAGGATTTTATGAGTTCTATTCGAAAGAAATAACAAAATAAGAGTCTTAATTATTTAATGATTACTAATACACAAACATCATGAATCCTAACAATTTAAAGCTGATCGTGCAAGAGAAGTATGGAGAGATTGCCAACCAAAGCAAACTTTTCAATCAGTCGTCGTGCTGTGGAAGTACGAACTCGTGTGGAGATATGGATTATACCATCTTTAGTGATGACTATCAAGGTCAAGCTGGTTATAACCCAGATGCTGATTTAGGATTAGGGTGTGGTATTCCGACTCAATTTGCGAATATCAGCAAAGGTGATTCGGTTTTAGATCTTGGCAGCGGAGCAGGAAACGATTGTTTTGTGGCTCGCGCCATTGTCGGTGAGACAGGCAAAGTTACCGGTCTAGACTTTACCGATGCTATGTTGCAAAAGGCAGATGAAAACAATAAGAAGCTAGGATTTACGAACGTCAACTTCGTGAAAGGCGACATCGAGGAGATGCCATTGCCTGATCAAAGTTTTGATGTGGTGGTCTCTAATTGTGTCTTAAATCTAGTCCCAGACAAAGAAAAAGCATTTGAGCAGATAAAGCGAGTCTTAAAAGTAGGTGGACATTTTTGCGTCTCTGATGTGGTTATAAAAGGTGACTTACCCGAGAAACTTCAAAAAGATGCAGAGATGTATGCTGGATGCGTATCGGGTGCCATTGAATTAGATGTGTATATGGGACTAATAAAGAAACAAGGCTTTGAGAAGGTAGAAATCCATAAGCAGAAAGAGATTGCTATTCCAGAAGAGGTATTAAAAAACTACCTTAATCCGAAAGAGTTAGCCGAATTTCAGAATGGAGAAACCGGCATTTTCAGCATTACGGTAAGCGGAGCGAGAGCCTAATCATGTTATTTCAAAAGGCAAAATTCAAAAATCCTCATAAGACAAAAATAAAACTACAATACTAACTAAAGCCCTCAACGATGAGCACCGTAAAACAACTCTCCTTATTTGATCGTTTTTTAACATTATGGATTTTTCTAGTCATGATAGCAGGGGTCGTTCTCGGCTTCTTCCTACCTAACATTCCAGAATTCTGGAAAGCGCTTAGTATAGGGACAACCAATGTACCGATTGCTATTGGGTTAATCTTAATGATGTATCCTCCATTAGCAAAGGTAAAATACGAGAAGCTCCCTTTGGTATTTAAGAATGTGCGATTACTAACACTTTCATTGACCCAAAACTGGATAATTGGTCCAGTGATTATGTTTGCATTGGCAGTGATCTTCCTGCACAACCAACCTGGATTAATGATTGGGGTTATACTCGTTGGTCTAGCACGTTGTATTGCAATGGTGTTAGTCTGGAATGATCTTGCCAAGGGTGATCCTGAACTAGCCGCAGGATTAGTAGCTTTCAATGCCATTTTTCAAGTATTTTTCTATTCGGCTTATGCCTATTTATTTATCACCATACTCCCACCCTATTTCGGTTTAGAAGGGGCCAATGTTGAAGTTTCCATCTACGAAATTTCGGTTACAGTATTTATCTACCTGGGTATTCCATTTCTGGCTGGCTTAATCTCCAATTCAATGCTTCGTCGGAAACATGGAGAGGAGTGGTATTTCGAGAAGTTCATCCCTAAGATTTCTCTTTTAACACCTGCCGCATTGTTATTTACAATCTTTGTTATGTTTTCCCTAAAAGGTGAAAAGATTATCACCTTACCTCTAGATGTAATCCTTGTTGCCATTCCCTATACGATCTATTTTGGGATTATGTTTTTCTCCACATTTTACATCTCTAAGCGTATGGGAGAAAATTATGAAAGGTCCACAACGATGGCATTTACAGCTGGAAGCAACGATTTTGAATTAGCCATCGCAGTAGCTATTGCGGTCTTTGGCATCAATTCACAAGAAGCCTTTGCCACGGTTATTGGGCCGCTAGTAGAGGTCCCTGTGATGGTTGCTTTGGTGAATGTAGCTTTTAGCTTAAAAAAGAAATATTTCGTAGAGGGGTAAATTCATACTTACAGAACGGGGTCTAATCGCACATAAAAACTCGCGATTATAGAGTTCAACCACTTCGTGGCTGTGACTTGGTTGTTGCAGTTTATCCATGGGTTAACATTCATGGAGCGTTAGACTTTCATGGGTTAGCACCCATAGTTATTAGAGTTCAACCACTTCGTGGCCGGGACTTGGTTGATAGATTTTCCATGGGTTAAGAACCGCGATTAGAGAGTTCAACCACTTCGTGGCTGAGGATTTGGTTACTTTATACATTATGCGTAACCTATAAAAAAAAAACAGTAAACAAAGCTCTGAAAGAGCTTAATCTCAATAACCATAGGTGTATGCCGATGGTTAGTGAAAAAATATCTCTCTCAGCCCCGAAGGGGTTGAATATAGTCATCATGGAAAATAGTTTTCCGTGATTTCAATGCCTTGATCAGTTAGATACTTTCTTAATTCACCGTTATAAGATTTTTTACGATGGTGTTTCTGCTGATTCTTTATATAATTAACAATCATATCCTTGTCTCGCCACGCATAAGTAAATGCGCCATACCCAACTGCCCAGCCATAGAACAGCGGAAATTTCCCAGATTGTTTAATCCACAATGATGTTGATGTTTTAATATCCCGCATCAAATCTGCCAAGGCAATGGTTGGATTTAGCTCAATCAAAATATGCATATGATCCTCCATCCCATTGATCGCATATACAAAGCAATCTTTGTTTTTTAATACCCCAAAGAAATAAGCTAAAAGTTCCGCCCGATGATCCGCTTCAAGGGTTTTATCGCCATTCTTTGTTCTAAAAACTAAATGATATAAAATTCGATAATAAGATGACATACTGGATTATTTTATATTAGGTTAGACTTTGTATTGTTCAACCACTTCGTGGCTGATGGCTCGTTTGCTGCACAAACCTAGGGCTGCTCCCTAGGTTTGTAATATATAGCCACTTCGTGGCTTTCGTCGGATTGATATCTTTTCCATGGGTTAGCACCCATAGTTATTAGAGTTCAACCACTTCGTGGCTGAGGATTTGGTTGATATACTTTATCCATGGGTTAACACTCATGGAGCGTTAGACTTCCATGGGCTAGTACCCATCGTTATTAGAGTTCAACCACTTCGTGGCTGGGATATGGTGCGCAATTAGTCGAACTAAACACAAAACATGACCCTAAAACCTCTCTCTTGGGGTATAATGGGTGTGCAAGAGGTGATGCGAAACTTCACCCAACGGCTCAGTAAGGAACTCGGAATAGATCTTAAGAATTTCGGGATTCTGATGTGACTTTCGAAGAGGCATACCCTGATCTTCGGCATAGATCGCCAATGCGCGCTTGCGTCGGATCTCTGGATTGGTCGGGATTGGCTGACCACCGCCACCCAGACAGCCACCTGGACAAGCCATGATCTCAATAAAATGATACTGCGATTCACCTGAAACGATCGAATCCATTAAGCTCTTGGCATTGACAAGTCCATGAGCAACAGCGCATTTAAGTTCGATACCTTCCAAGAAAGACCAGTCGGGTAATGGGTTTTCAATTAATATCGAAGCCTCACGAACACCTTCCATCCCACGAACAGGCATTATATTAAGATTTTCAAAAGGGACTTCGCGACCAGTCACCAGTTCATAGGCCGTACGCAATGCAGCCTCCATCACCCCTCCAGTGGCGCCAAAAATAACACCTGCCCCGGTTGAAGCACCCATAATTTGATCAAAGGACCGATCGTCAAGTTTTAAAAAATCAATTCCAGCCTGCTTTATCATAATCGCCAACTCACGCGTCGTGAGTACATAATCGACATCTCGATAACCACTATCATGCATCTCTGGCCGATTAGCTTCAAATTTTTTGGCCGTACAAGGCATAATAGATACCGAAACTATATTCTCTGGATTCAGATTAAAGTGCTTAGCATAATAAGTCTTAACTAAAGCTCCAAACATTATGGTCGAGATAGTCGGGATACATATGCTCGATGTATTTAATCCAAGCTGGAGAGCAAGAGGTAGCCAATGGCAGTTTAACATTAGGATCATGATCTACCAACACTTTTTTAAGTCGCATAAGGAGCTCCGAACCCTCCTCCATGATGGTTAGGTCAGCAGAGAAATCTGTATCCATCACCGCATCAAAACCTAAACGTTTTAAGGCAGCAACCATCTTTCCCGTCACTCGAGTACCTGGTTCGAACCCCAACTCTTCACCAAGTCCGACCCGCACGGCAGGTGCTGTCTGAACAATCACAAACTTATCTTTATTCGCGAGGGCATCCCACACCTCTTCGATATAATTACGCTCTACCAAAGCACCTGTTGGACAATGATTGATACACTGGCCACAATTGGTGCAGACCACATCGTTCATCGGCTTTTCAAAAAAGGTTGCAATCTTCATCCGATCCCCCTTGTAGGCAGCCGTTAAAGCACTTACCCCTTGTATTTCAGCACAGGTTCTCACACATCGCTGACAGCGAATACATTTGCTATCATCCTTTATCATGGAGGGGGAATAATGATCAATCTGATATTTCCGCAATGGTGCCAGCTGGATAAAATCCTGCGTCATTATTTTATAATCGGAAGCCAATTTTTGCAATTCACAATTCCCATTCTTATAACACAACGTACAATCAGCATTGTGCTCGGAAAGGAGTAGCTCAATAATTTGTTTTCTAGCATTTCGAACTTTCAACGAATTGGTAAGAATTTCCATACCCTCTTCGCAGGGTGTAGCACAAGCTGCTGAGAGTCGTTTTTGGCCAGCTATTTCGACCACACAAACTCTGCAATTTCCTGCGACACAAAGATCTTTATGAAAGCATAACGTGGGGATAATTACGCCTGCACAAACCGCAGCATCAACAATTGAGCTACCCTCTGCGATCTCAATCTGCTTCTCATTGATGATTATCTTAATCTTGGTTGTCATGACCGAATAACTTAATCTTGTTAATAAATCATCTCTTCTCTGAAATTCTCAACAATAGACGAAAATGAGTTCGCCACCGATTGTCCGAGACCACACTTGGCTGTATATTGCATTGTTTCGGTTAATCGCAATAATTTATCAAGATACTGACCGTTCTTTTCACCTCTTTTGACCGCTTTAATCCCATTGAGTAGTTGTTGACAACCCACACGGCAAGGGGTGCACTGACCACAAGACTCCTCTCGAAAAAACTCAAGGTAATTATCAAGCACGTTATACATCGATCGGGAACTATTAAAGAGCATCATTGAGCCTCCGGTTGGGAGTGAGATACCTGTAAGCTTTCCTTGAAATCCAATCGTTGTCTCTGCAAATCGTTTCTGTGGAACTAAAAACCCTGATGCCCCGCCAACTTGGACGGCTTTGGTATCTCCATCACCAAAATCATGAACAAAGTCAAGTAAACTCATCCCAAGTTCTAACTCATAGATACCAGGTTTTGGCGTGTCGCCTGAGACAGAGAAAAGCTTAGAGCCACGCGAATATTGAACGCCTAGGTCGTAAAACCGTTTAGCTCCATATTTAAAAATAGTATACGTATGGGCTAGAGTTTCGACATTGTTAATCACAGTAGGCTTGCCGAGGTAACCAAACGATGTGGGATAAGGAGGTTTATTTCTAGGCTCGCCGCGCTTCCCCTCCATAGATTCAAACAGAGCAGTCTCTTCACCACAGATATAGGCACCCGCGCCCATAAAGAGCTTAATCCGAAAATCAAAGTTAAGTTCTTGACAAGTGGCTTGAAATTCTAGTATGGCTTTGTTCAAGGCAGGCTGAAGGAAGAAATATTCGCCGCGCAGGTAGATGTAGGCCTGGTGTGATCCAATAACATACCCACAGATAGCCATAGCGGTAAGAACCTTCATCGGGACCTTTGTCAAGATTTCACGATCTTTAAATGTTCCAGGTTCACCTTCATCGGCATTGCAGATGATATATTTAATCAGATTCAACTCATCAGCCGCCAACTTCCATTTAAAACCAGTGGGAAAGCCAGCTCCACCTCTACCTTTAAGTTCTGAGCTGATTAACTCATTTATTAATTCTGCGGGGGGCCGACTGAGGCTTTTCTGCAAAATATCTTTCCAATCGGACTCGTTTTGAAATATAAAATCAACTCGTTTTAGATCATATCCGGGTGTCATTTACTCCTCCTTTCCTATTCAAATAGCCGCTGAGTATTTCCCTTACTTTTTCAGGGGTAAGGTCGGTATAGACATCAAAATTAATCAGCATAGCAGGTGCCATATGACAAAAGCCTAAGCAATTAGTTTGAAGCAGGGAGAACATGCCATCAGGTGTGGTCTCACCGACTTTTATTTTCAACATATCCTCAATGGTCATCAAGACTTGATTTTTCCCTTTCATAGAACAGGTGATGGTCTTGCAGATACGAATCAGGTACTTGCCCATCTTCTTATATTCCAAGAATGAGTAAAAAGTTGCGGTACCATAAACCTCTGCGGCTGGAAGATTTAGCGCCCTAGCAATCTCAATCATCGCATATTCAGAAAGGTAATTTTCTTGCTGGACGACCCCTTGTAGGATAGGCAACAGACTGCTCCTATCTCGACCATATTGGTCAGTTAGGTTATCGATAAGTTCTAATACAGCAACCATGATTTGCGTTTATTAAAAAGAGAACCAAAAAGGTCAAGCCTTATTTAAAATCGCACGAACGAAGTGTATTTAAAGGTAGAAAAATGGACCAATTTTAAATATGACAAAAGTCATGTTTGAAAGAAGAATAGTTATAAAACATATGAATCCAGCTCAGCACTAGAATAGTTTATTCTCCCGGATCATACCTTGTTTATGGTACTATTTATACCCTTTAATTGGGATTTTAAAATTCACTAAGCAGACGCAATTTTGTATCATCACAAAGAGCATCCGAATTCAAGAAATTGAAAACAGGAAAAGACCTTAAAACAATTTAAAATGGCAAATCTAGAGCATCCTCAACAAGACCTTAAAAGCAAAAATAGCTTTATCTTACATCTGAAATGTTCAGGTTGCGGAACCCTCTATCCGCATGATGCCATTCAGAATTTCTGCCTGAAGCCAGAGTGCCAAGAGACATTAGTTTCCGAATACAACCTAACACCTGGACAAATCTCAAAAGCTGACTTACAGAATAGGCCCAATAACATGTGGCGTTACAAGGAGTTTCTACCGATAAACGACGAAAAAAACATTGTTAGTCTAGGCGAAGGTGGGACTCCCCTATTCAAGGCAAACCGATTAAATAAGAATATTGGCATTGAGGAGGTCTATTGGAAAGATGAAGGTGGCAATCCCACCGGATCGTTTAAAGCCAGAGGGATGAGCACAGCGATCTCAAAAGCCAAAGAGTTAGGGATTACAAAAGTTGCTATTCCAACAGCAGGAAATGCAGGCGTTGCACTGGCAGCCTATGGAACAAGAGCTGGATTAGAGGTACATGTGTTTATGCCAAAGGAGACACCAGACCAGCATAAACGCGAAGTTAAATATTATGGTGCTCAGCTTACTGAGATAGATGGAAACATTGGCGACTGCGGTAAACTTGTCGCTGAATTATGCGCTAAAGGAGAATGGTTTAACATGTCGACTCTGAAGGAGCCTTATCGTTTAGAGGGGAAGAAAACCATGGGTTATGAGTTGGCGGAGCAATTAAATTGGGAGTTACCTGACGTTATTTTATATCCTACCGGTGGAGGCACTGGACTTATTGGATTCTGGAAAGCCTTTAACGAATTAGAGAGTCTTGGCTGGATTAGATCAAAAAGACCACGATTAGTTGCTGTCCAGTCGGAAAATTGCAATGGAATAGTGACTGCTTTTCATCAGCAACTAGTTAAATCGGAGGCTATTGACAGAGGATTTACTATTGCCAATGGTCTGCGTGTACCAAAATCGTTCGCCGATAAGTTAATCCTGAAGATCCTTTATGAAAATAACGGATATGCCATTAGTGTTTCTGACCGAGAAATCAACGATTCATTGCAGGAGGTCGCTCGTTTGGAAGGGATGTTTGTTGCACCTGAAGGGGCTGCATTATGGGCAGCCTTAAAAAGACTTAAAGCTGAAAACCGAATTCAATCGCACGAAAAAGTGGTCCTAATCAATACCGGCACAGGCTATAAATACCTTGAAAATATTTTTGTAGGAGAGAATATCTAAGGGAGGTCGTTGGAAAAATCAAGGGCTTTTTGATTGTCAAATTTCTTCTCCCATTTAGCCATGACTATGGTTGCAGTGCAGTTTCCAATGACGTTAACTGTTGTGCGAGCCATATCCATTAACACGTCGATACCCAAGATTAGAAATACCGGTGTGGTAGGTAAACCAAAGCTAGACAAGGTGCCTAAAAGAACCACCAAAGAAGCGCGCGAAACGCCGGCCACCCCTTTACTGGTAAGCATCAAAACAAGACACATCGCCACTTGCTGACCAAT
Organism: Bacteroidia bacterium; assembly: GCA_026391295.1. GTDB lineage: Bacteria > Bacteroidota > Bacteroidia > Bacteroidales > Prolixibacteraceae > JAAFHB01. Next base: position 101,635 of record JAPLDS010000027.1, read on the forward strand.
GGATAAGTCGATGCCGGCCACCTGAGCCACGAAGACACAAGCCAAGGAAAGGTATAGCGAGGTTCCATCTAAGTTAAAACTATATCCCGTTGGAATCACAAAAGCGACTATTTCGCGAGGCACACCAAATCGCTCCATCGATTCCAAGGCTGAAGGAAGAGCCGATTCTGAGTTCGCAGTCGCAAAAGCTATCGATGCTGGTTCACTCACCGCAAGTAAGTATTGGCGGAATGGAATCCGCAAAAGCAAAATCATCGGCAGTATAACCAAAATCAGAAAGGCAAACAAGGCGACATACAAGGTCGCTAAGAGTTTTAGCAAACTCGATAGAACATCCATTCCAAGCTGACCAATGGTAAAAGCTATGGCGGCAAAGACAGCCACTGGAGCATAATACATAATCAGATTGGTAAATTTAAACATCACCTCAGCCAAGCTCTCGGTGAATTTCAGGATCGGCATCCGATGTTTACTCCCAATCTTCGCTAGTGCGATTCCGAAAATAATGCTAAACACCACCACTTGTAAGATATTCCCTTCAAAAACTGATTTGGCTATATTCTCAGGGAACATATTCAATAGAAAACCAGACCACGAATGCGCTTTCGAGGCCACTTCTGGAGCATTTGCACCAACGGGTAAAACAACACCCACACCAGCTTTACTGATATTTATGGCCACTAATCCAATCACTAAAGCAATGGTGGAAACTACTTCAAAGTAAAGAATCGATTTCCATCCTAACCGACCAATAAGTTTAAGATCGCTATGACCTGCGATGCCATTAACGAGCGTTGCGAAAATCAGTGGAGCAATAATTGTTTTTATCAGTCGAAGGAAAATATCGCTTAAAAACTGCATCTCTTTCGCGATAGTAGGAAGGTCGTGGCCCCAGATCGTTAAGGAGCGCTGCTTTAGTCCAAACAACACAAGAAGTAAGATATTGACAAATCGAAATACTGTAAAAAAAGAGGCGTCAAGAGCCATAAGCTGATACGACGACAAGGCAAAAAGCAGTATCGTAATGGATGAGATGACGATACAACATAGGTCGAGCAGTTTCCCGTATTTTTTTAACATCGAGCGTAATTTAATGTTCGGTCACACAGCGAAAACCGGTGTGTTCCATGCTAGTATCTTCGGTGCACTTCATTCGTCGGGCATTGCGATAACCGCTACAATACGAATCATTGCACAAGAATGAACCACCGCGAAGCACCCTTTTTTGAGCATACGGCTCATCGGGATCGAAACTTTTCAAAGGACCTTTCGGATTTTGAATCCCTTGCGGTGTGTTGATCTCTTTATAATATTCTACATGGTATAAATCGGAGCACCACTCCCACACATTGCCGGAGATATCGAAGAGTCCATAGTTATTTGGCTGGAATGATTTTACAGGAGCGACACCGGGGTAACCATCCCGAGCCGTATTTAAAGTTGGGAATTTACCTTGCCACGTATTGGCTTTAGGCGTTCCTTGATCCACATTTTCGTTCCCCCACGAATAGATATTATTTTCTAGTCCGCCACGCGAAGCAAATTCCCATTCAGCTTCAGTGGGTAATCTTTTTCCGGCCCATTTGCAATAAGCTTGAGCATCGTACCACGACACCTGAACAACAGGAAAGTTATCCTTATCGACAATCAACGACTCTTTGCCTTGTGGATGCCTCCAGTCGGCCCCTTCCTTCCAGGTCCACCATTGACTATAATCGGTCAAGCTCACCTCGTGATTGGGAGATGAGAAGACTAATGAAGCGGCGATGAGTGTTTTCTCATCTGGCTTAGGTGTTCCCCCCGGGGGCAGTTGTTTTTTTAGCTCTTCCCAGTCGGGCTTCAGTTCGGCCGTGGTGACATACCCCGTAGCTTTTACAAAGGCAGCAAATTGAGCGTTGGTCACTTCGGTCTGATCGATCCAAAAACCATCGACGCTAACTTTATGTTTCGGATATTCATCTGGAGCAGCCTGATTGTTATCGCCTCCCATATCAAAGGTTCCACCTTTGATATAAACCATACCCTGATGCGAAAGAGATCCATTTTTAAAGGCCGTATCGCCCTTTAGGTTAGTCTCAAAACGAGCTGGGGTTTTCATGCAGCAGCTCTTTAGGCTATCAGTTGCAGAAGGCTTTGAAGGGGTCGTTTTATTCTGATTGCTTCCATTGTTTCCACAACTAAAAAGCAAGCCAACTAAAACCAGAATAAAAATCTTCCTCATCATTTCGTGTATGATTTATTGTTCAACAAACATACAAAGATAGATTGACTTAGAAAATTAAAGATTTTAGAAATAATAGAGCTTAAAAAGTCTTAAGATACCGAGGTGATGAAGGATTCGCTAAGTTCTAAAAAGCGCTTCTCCGTCTCACGACCTCTGAAAATAAATCGCTTGTCATTAGGCAGTTCACCATAAAGTCGCAAGAAATTAGTCACACACGAAGGAGCTGGGAAGACGATGGTCTGCACGTCAGTCAGATCAAGAGGCTTTATATTATCGGGGTATTTATTTTCATAAAATACAGGACGAGTGACAGTCCATCCTAAACGAGCAAGGTTCTCTGGAAGGATTGGAAGTCCTAAGTTAGAGCGAGGAATTAGCACATGTCCATTAGGAATACCTTGTGCTTCAATCGCCTTGATTAATCCTTGTGATGATTCATCTTCGGGCTGCAGATCAGGCACGATGCCATATTTAGTCAACGCTTTAGAGGTTAGATCGCCCATTGAGGCAATCTTTAGGTGAGCCAATGAACGACTATCCTTGCCGTAATGTTTTAAAAATTCAAAGAAAAACTGGACGGTATAACGACTGGTAAAAAAGATCCAATCGAACTGTTTAAGATTTTTATAGTAGTTTTCAAGTTCAGCATAAGGCTGAATCCGATTCACTTCAATCAAGGGTTGATGAATCACGGTTCCGAGTTTTTGATATTTCTCGGTGGTGGTTCCAGTAACAAAAAATACAGGTTTTAAAACTTCCATTTCGCTATTATTGCGCAAAGCTACTACTTTCCCAATCACAATAATGATTGGTGTTGGATATTTCACCGTATTGGTCGTCAGCTCTTGCAAAGTTGAAAAATATTCTTTCTGATCTGGCAGTGAGATATTATGAACAAGCATCACCGGAGTATCGGCACGCTTACCTTGATCGATGGCTTTTTGAGCAATCATCCGAATATTACAGCCGCCCATAAAGCAGACTACCGTATCCGTTTCAGGAATCCGAACCGAATCGGAATGTCCTGAGATAAAAGCAACCGATGAGGAGATACCTCGATGTGTTAAAGGGATCTGAGTATAAGCAGCTACGGCGATACCAGCAGAAACACCAGGAAGAACACTAACCTCCACAAAGTTGCGATGTAAAAATTCCAACTCTTCTCCGCCATGAGCGAAAACCATGGGATCACCACCTTTTAGTCGGACCACACAACGGCCTACTTTGGCTGCATTAAAAAGTAACCGATTGATTTTATCTTGACGGAAACTATGACAATCCTTCCGTTTACCGACATAAAATTTCTCGCCTCTATATTTAGCAGGGAAACTCTGATCTAATAAGTCGTCATGAAATATCACATCAGCTTTTGCCAATGCTTTATCGCCTCCTATGGTTAAAAGATCAGCATTTCCTGGTCCAAAGCCCACCAAGGTCACTTTGCCAAATTTCTGACGACTATCGTATGGGGTAAATAAAGAGACCAATTCCGATTGATCCGCATGGGCCACGAGGGCTAAATAATCATCTAATGGATCTCCTTGGAATAGATGCTCACCGAGGTCGTTAATGTCGTTACCCGAAAGATTCGCGGACTTTATTGAACCGTCCAATAGCGCAACAACTTTTAAATTTTCAGTCAGTGGATAGGGCAACTCAATCGCATTCACCAACGCTAAATCCAGCTTCTTTTGTTGAAGTTCTCGAAATAGCGTCTCCACGGTATTGGGAAGTGAATTCTTCGATCCCTCCTCCTTTAGCTTTATTTCTAATGGCATCAACAAACTAGCCAAATCAGTAAATTGCGTCAACACTTCCTCGATCTTTTGAAGGACCAGCGGACTGCTTTGACTGCTTACTTTTAAGTTATTGTAAAGAATGCTCATTGAGTGAAAATTTTATTATTCTAAATTCTATGACTAGATAATGATCCGTCCGTCTTGAACAAGTGTAGAGATCTGATTTCGGATAGCTACAGCTTGATAAGCATCTCGACCGTTAGTTCCAACGGAGATGGTCACATGACCTTCGTTATGAATGGCAGGTGAAACAAAATCGCATAAAAATGGAGAATCACAAACACTGGTCAGGATATTTAATTCCTCTGCATCGGCTTTTATCTGCGCATTAAGCTCGTGGTTTCCGGTGCAGACATAGACTAAAAAGAACCCTTCAAGGTCACTTTTATCATACTCCTTCGTGACAAAATTAAACGGCAAAGCTTTAATCTCATCGGTAAACTCAGGAGCCACAACGGTAACTTGTTCGTGTACAATTCGCGCCATGATAACCCCTTTGTGCGTTGCTACTTTTCCACCCCCAACAAGTAAGATTTTCTTATTGGTTACGTTAATCGAGATGGGCAAAAATTGTAAATCTTCTCTTTTCATACTTCAACTTAATATTAACAGAATCAGCCTTTAATTATGAAACTCTTTGCCAGCTAATGTGGCTTTGATATAACCCTTACGGATCACAAAATCACCAAATCGCTCATCTGCTATCCGATTTTTTGCATAGTCTTCTAGAAGGGGAGCTAAAGCCTCAAGGATCTGCTCCTCATTAACCATCTCCTTATATAGTTTATTCAAACGATCACCCACAAAACTGGCGCCCAGATAGAGGTTATAAACCCCTGGTGCCCGACCTACTAGGCCAATCTCAGCTAGGAAAGGTCTTCCGCAGCCATTTGGACAGCCTGTCATTCGGATACTAATAGGTGTTTGAAGCAAGTCGTTTGCCTCTAAAAGCTGATCTATCTTACTAACTAATGTTGGCAGATAACGTTCCGCTTCCGCAAAAGCTAATCCACAATAAGGCAAAGCGGCACAAGCAATAGAATTTTGGCGTAGCAGCGATATTTTTGCGGTGTCGATGATCTTATATTTCTTTAAGATAGCCTCAACCTTAGACTTCTCACCCTCTTCTACCTGAGCAATCACAACATTCTGATTACCAGTAAGAATAAAAGTACCTTTATGGATTGTTGCGATTTCGCGAATAGCCGTCTTGGCTAAATAGCCATTTCGATCAATTAGTTTTCCACCCTCCACAAATACGGTATAATGCCATAGGCCATCTGCGCTCTTTAACCAACCATATTTATCGCCCATCGTCTCGAAGGCATAATCTTTATTTGGGGTCAGAACGATCCCTTTTGTCCGCTTGATCTCCGCATAAAAGAATTCTAATCCTAAACGATCGACGGTATATTTCAACCGCGCATTTTTACGTTCAGAGCGATTACCATGATCTCGTTGGAAGATCAATATAGCTTCAGAAACTGCTTCGATTTGCTCTTTTGGAAAATAACCAACCACATCGGCTACCCGAGGATAAGTCTCGTTATTTCCAAACGTATAAGCCATGCCACCACCAATGGTTACATTGTATCCAGTTAATTTTCCGTTCTCCACGATGGCAATAAACCCAAGGTCGTTTGACAACACATCGGTATCGTTACGAGGTGGTATAGCAATAGCTGTTTTAAACTTACGCGGCATATAAAGCTTGCCATACAAAGGTTCTTCTTCCTTCTCGCCACCCTCAACCAGTTTACCATCCAACCAAATTTCGTGATAGGCATTCGTAGAAGGTGTTAGATGGGCCGAAATTTTTCTTGCATCTTCAGCTACTTCAGCATGCACAGGCGATTCAAAAGGGTTGGCCGAGCACATCACGTTACGATTTACGTCACCACATGCGGCAATCGTATCCAATAAGGAGTCGTTAATCTCTTTGATGGTCCGTTTCAGATTGCGTTTTAATACGCCATGAAACTGAAATGCCTGACGGGTGGTAAGCTTCAAGGTCTTATCGCCGTATTGCTCAGAAAGATCATCCATAGCTAACCATTGTGCGGCCGTTGTAACACCTGCAGGGACACGGACACGAATTAAAAAGGAATAAAGAGGTTCAAGCTTTTGCTTTTTACGCTCATCATCCAAGTCGCGATCCTGCTGTTGGTAGGTCCCATGAAATTTAATCAGCACTTGATCAACGGAACGCATCCCACCGGTAAGTGGATCGTTTAAACTTTCTGTGATTGTTCCCCTTAGATAGGCACTCTCGTCCTTAATTTTCTCTATCGGCGACGGTGCTGGAGTCTCTTTCTTATCAGCCATTTAGTATACTTTACTTTGTTTAAGTCTAAAATCAAGACTTATAATTTTATTAATAAACATCCAACTGCAAACGTTTCTCTCTCTGCAGCTTGGTAATATATTCTTCCGCTTTTTCTCTGTTTAGGGAGCCCTCTTTTTCAATGATTTTCAGCAAGGCCTTTTGAACATCTCCAGCCATATTATTCATATCGCCACAGATATAGAAATGTGCACCCTCCTCTAACCATTTAAATAACTCAGCAGAATTTTCAATCAGACGGTGCTGCACATACTCTTTCTTCTCGCCATCGCGCGAAAAAGCCACATTCATCTTCGACAAGGCACCCGACTTTAAGAAGTTATGCCATTCGGCTTGGTATAAAAACTCAGTCTCAAAATTCCGATTACCAAAGAAGAGCCAGCTCTTACCTCGTTTTTCTGACAGTTCACGGTGTTGAATAAATGCGCGATAAGGTGCAATCCCAGTCCCTGCTCCGATCATCACAATCGGAGTTTCTTCATTTTGCGGCAATCTAAAATTTGGATTTGACTCAATAAAAATGGGCACATGTTCCTCATCTAAAGCTATTTCTGATAGATAATTTGAGCAAGTACCTCTTTTTGATCGGCCACTCTTCTCATAGTTAACAACACTTACTGTCAAGTGAAGCTCACCTGGACAAGCAGCTGGGCTAGAAGAGATCGAGTACGAACGAGGCTGAATTGGACGCAATAATTTAACCAGCTCAGCAGCGCTGATCTTGGTAGGATTTTCGTGGAATAGATCTACGACATCACGGCCATACAGGTAATCCTTAAATTTTGCTGGATCATCGATTTGCTTTTGAAGCTATGCGTTAGGGGCAAGTTCTAAAAATCGTTTAACCACATCTGTTGTGATCTTTGATAACTCTAAATCACGACGAAGAGCTGAATACAACGTTTTGTTAATACCGTTGACAGTCACTTCTTCTTGAGCATCTAAGCCAGTAGCCTGCAAGACCTCTTCGATAATTTTCTTTGTATTTAGGGGAATGATAGCCGCTGAATCGCCTGGCTCATAAGAGAGTCCTGCATCATCAGTGGCTAATTCAAGATGTATCGTTTGACGTTCATCAGCCTTTCCATGCAAGCTAACGCGATCAAAAATTGGGGCTTTAAATGGATTCTTTTTCGAATATTTCACCACTTCAGAACCAATTCCTGCTGAGACACTCGACTGAGTACCAACAGCATTTGCTGAAGTGCCAAGTTTCTCTGCAAACACAGCCAAAGTCGAATTGAACCACACTTCGGCAGGCTCTTCAAAATCTAAGTCACAAGTTAAGATTGGAGCGATTCTGTTAGCTCCTAGCTTTTCAAGTTGCTCATCAAAATCTTTTCCGGTCTTACAAAATTGGAAATAGCTCGAGTCGCCTAAGGCCAATACCGCAAAATTTGTTGTGGCAAGCTTAGGAGCCCGTTTACCATAAATATATTCGTGTAGCTCTTGCGCTGAGAATGGAGGAACACCATCGCCATGAGTAGAGACGATTACCAAGACATTTTTCTCTGTCTGAAGATCGCGAATTTTAAACGTCTCCATATTCTTAAGAACCGCTTTAAGACCTCTTTCTTCGGCCAGACGGAGTGCTTTTTTCGCTAATCCTTCGCCATTACCAGTGCGCGATCCATACAAAATAGTCAATGAATCTTGTGAACTTGCAGCAGCAGACACTGGCTGAGCCAATGCGTTGCCACCCTGCTGTGCGCCTAGTCCAGCTAGATAACCGGATACCCAAAGTTGTTGTTCTTTAGATAATAAACTCGTTAACTTCGTAAGCTGTTCGAGTTGTTCTGCCGATAAAAGTCCAGATATAATGCTCATCGTTAATTGCAATTAAATTGATAATCGCTAGTAGATTTTCTGGATCAGAGTTTTTAAAATTCGGGGAGCAAAACATAATTCTGTTCCACAAACCTAAACGTCAGATTCTTTGACTACTAACTATTGACAAAATTAAAACAACAACAAGTGACGCGCCATACCTTTAATTTGGCATTTTAATACCTACTTTATGGTATAAAACAATGCTGCTTAAGTGAGTGTATTCGAGGAGTAACTAACCTTATTGAAGATAATTCAGAACCATCTGATTCTTTAATATCTTACCCGTAGAGGAGAGCTCAAAATTGGGAATTGCAATGATTTCACGGGGAACTTCAAACTTCGATAAACTTGTTTGAAATACTGATTCAAACTTTTGATTATCAAATGAATTAACTTCCAAAAAAAGAACCACTTTCTCCCCTAGAAATGGATCGGGCAAAGCAGAGATAAAAAATCGATCAGAAATAAATGGGGCCAATTTACGTTCCACGACCTCTGGAAAAATTTTCACGCCACCTGAATTAATAACCTGATCAAAACGTCCAAGCCATTCAAAATGGCTTGGATCGACAAATACCACCAGATCATTGGTAACCAGAGGCACAGCGATTAGCCCTGGAGCCTGTATCACTAGACAGCCTCTCGAATCCAGACTCACCTCTACCCCATCTAGAACACTGTAATATTGCGATCTAGCTGAACTATTTACCACTCTGAGTGCAATATGTGAGCTTGTCTCGGTCATCCCGTAGGAGGCATAAACAGTCGCTGATAATTGCTGACAATCTTTCTCCAAAGCCAAGGAGATCTCACCCCCGCCAACCAGTATTGAACCTTGAGTCCATGTTTTAAGTTCATTCATTGAATGACCAAGCTGATAGGACGTAATCGCCACAAAATCAATCCGATCATCAACTGTTAAAAATGGATTGGCAGAGGGCTCTACCACGATAAGGTTCATTCCACTAACAAAAGCGCGAACCACCATCATCTTACCCGCAATATAACTTGCCGGCAAAGCTAACAAAGCATTGGTCGTACTGGTAAATTTAAAATACGATTGGGTCATTAGAGCCGAATGGATCATTTGCGATTTCAAATGATTAATCTGCTTCGGAGGCCCTGTAGAACCTGAGGTGTGCATAATCACATAATCGGAGTCAGAAAGCCAATCTAAGATGAATAAGTAGAGCTTCTTCCGCCATTCAGCAAGATCAGGAATCGCCAACTGCAATTGACAAAAAGCAGTCAGCTCATCGGCCTTGAAATGGTGGCCATCCAGCGTTAGTGAGGAGTTAAATTTGCTCATTGGAATAAATTTAAATCCCACGAGTGAGCATGATCATAAAAAAGTTTTCCCTCAGAGATGGTCAAAGGAGATTGGATGTTATTGGTATAAACCTGTCCAGTTCCAAGACCTTGAGGCATCGGATTATTTAGCAAATAGGTCCATTGAGCAATTGCATTCAGACCAATATTACTCTCAAGTGCCGAGGTCACCCACCACCCAATTTGCTGTTTTTCAGCAAGGGCAATCCATGATTCACTGGCTTTGAAACCACCAATCAGACTAGGTTTTAGAATGAGGTAGGCAGGATTAATAAATCGCAGCAACTCCTCTTTTTCCGTTGTACTAAATCGACCGATTAACTCCTCATCCAACGCAATCGGGATTGGAGAATCTCGACAAAGCGAAGCCATGGCTTCAGGCTGACCCTGACGGATCGGCTGCTCGATGGAGTGGATATCAAAGGGAGCAAATTGGCCCAGAATCTCTAATGCATTCTCTTTTTCGAAAGCCCCATTGGCATCGAGACGAATCGTAATAGTATCTGAAGAAAATTGTTTTCGCAGGTTCCGTAAGATATCAAGCTCGGTAGCTAGATCCAAAGCGCCCACTTTAATTTTGATGGTGTCGAAACCTTGAGCAAGCTTTTCGTTAATCTGCTGCTCCATATATTCACGAGATCCCATCCAAACCAACCCATTAATAGATATTCCTTGCATGCCTGCTGTAAAGTCTGAAGGGAAGAGAATGTTCTGATCTTTGCTTTTAGCTGACAGATCGGCCAATGCAATTTCCAATCCAAAGACGATAGAGGGGAAATCAGCAAGATCAATTGCCATAGGTTCTGTTCCGCCATTAATTAGCTGACAGACCTCTGTAATTTTAGAATTATATTCGGGTATATGATCGAGACTCAGATCGGGCAAGGTAGAACATTCGCCAATGCCAGAGTGGTTCGAGACCGTATCGTGCAAAATGATGAAATAGCACTCTTTCTGGGTTAAAACACCGCGTGATGTCTTCCCAGGAACTTTAAAATTAAGGCTATGTTTTACAATTCGGGCGTTCAACATTAGAAGGCAAAATAAAAACCAGTGTGCACAATGGTTGTCGGCTGGCGAGAATTTAGATCACCAGACTTACTCCAAAGGTAATTGAAAATAGCAACGTTGAAAGGGCCAAATTCCGCAATTCAACATTGAGATCTGCTGGATTCTCATTGCGAAGGACCACAATCAGATTACGGATTATAAATGGAAATGAGATTAAAAACAACAATTGTTTTGGACTTTGGAAATCGAGGGTAATATAAATTAAAGCAGCTAACATCGCCAAAACAAGCATAGCTGCATGGTAGATTCTTCCCCAACGACCACCCATCTTCACCACAATGGTAAGTTTTTTAGCTAAGGTATCGGAATGCTCATCACGCAAATTATTAAGATTGAGCACTCCTGTGCTTAGCAGACCCAGTGAAAAGGCAGGCAGCAGCACTTCAGGGCGCACCATCTGAGCATGCAAGAAATAAGTCCCCATCACACTGACTAATCCAAAGAAGATAAACACAAACAGATCGCCAAAGCCACTATATCCATAGGGATTTTTACCTACCGTGTAATAAATCGCGGCAGCAATAGCCCCAATGCCAATCAGCAGAAAGATCAGTTTGATTAAAACTTGTGAATCATTAAACCCTATTATAATCAGGGAAACACCGGTAATCAAACAAAGCGTCGACACCCCAAAGATAGCAGCTATCATTTGACGGGGTGAGATGGCACCTACCGAAACCATCCGGTCGGGACCAATCCGATGTTCGTTGTCGGTCCCCTTGGTGAAATCGCCATAGTCGTTCGCTAGGTTCGACAAGATCTGCAAAAGCAAAGAGGTTACTGCAGCAAGCAGAAATACAGACCATCGGAAATGACCGTCAGAGGCGGCTAAAAAGCTACCCAATATTGAGCCAGACAAGGCCAACGGCAAGGTCCGCGGTCTTGCAGCATGTATCCAAGGTTTAATCATCCAAATAGATCTATGGGGAAACGAGTTGATTTATTAAACAAAAGGCTAAGATTAAGGGAAACGAGGGAATTTTTTAAAGTCCGGCTTCCGTTTTTCGAGGTATGCCTTCTTCCCTTCTTGCGCCTCTTCTGTGAGATAATAGAGTAGCGTTGCATTTCCAGCAAGCTCTTGAATTCCAGCCTGTCCATCGAGATCAGCATTAAGTCCCACTTTAATCATACGCAAAGCCAATGGACTATGCATCATCATCTTTTCGCACCAAGCGACAGTTGTATCTTCCAATTGATCGAATGGAACCACTTTATTCACTAAGCCCATATCTAAAGCCTCTTGGGCCGAATATTGCTCACAAAGGAACCAAATCTCACGTGCTTTTTTCTGTCCAACAATACGTGCAAGATAGGATGAGCCAAAGCCGGCATCGAAACTACCTACACGTGGACCAGTCTGACCAAAAATTGCGTTCTCAGAAGCGATAGAAAGGTCGCAGACAACATGCAGCACATGACCACCACCAATTGCAAAACCGTTCACCATCGCCACAACAGGTTTTGGAATAGAGCGAATAAGTTTTTGAAGATCGAGCACATTCAGACGAGGAACGCCATCTTTACCAATATAGCCACCTGAGCTTTTCACATTCTGGTCGCCTCCGCTACAGAATGCTTTATCGCCTTCTCCAGTTAAGATAATGGTGAAGATATCGTTGCTTTCGCGACAGTAAACCATCGCTTCCATCATCTCACTAACCGTATCGGGAGTAAACGCATTGCGGTAACGTGGCCGATTGATGGTGATCTTACCGATCCCTTCGAAATATTCAAATTTTATATCTTCAAAATCTTTTATTTTGGTCCAGACTCTAGTACTCATATGCTTTTTATTTGTTTGTAATAATCTTTATAGACAGCAGTATTAACAGCTACATCGGTCACAATTTCGAGTATACTGACCTTATCAGAAGGTTGAAAAANNNNCTGAAAATCACGTGCCGGATTCTCGCCTTCGTTGGGATGTATTAATCGGAAGATATTACCACCGCCATTGTTCACTACGATAATCTTTAGATTTCCTTTCAAAGCCTTATTCCACAACCCATTTGAATCGTATATAAACGAAAGATCACCTGAGATTAAAACCGTAGGTTCTTGTGAACTCACGGCACATCCCGCGGCTGTCGACACGCAACCGTCAATACCCGAAGTACCACGATTGGCATGAACCGAAAGGGTCTTTTGAATTTTGAAAAGTTGAGAATACCGGATAGGCGTGCTATTGGCCAGATGCAAGTTTGAACCTGCCGGAATACTTTTTAGGACTTCTCGAAACAGCTTTAGATCAGAAAATGGCGCAGCGCTAATAAAGTTCTCCTGCCATTGCGATAGGCTTAGCTCTTTAGCCGCAAAGAGGTCACGGTAGTTGCTCTTCACGTTCTTCCCTTGACTTACCAATTGTCCAAGCAGCCAGTTAGGATCTGCCACGATAGATTTGGTCAGGCTTTGGAACGTATCGATTGCAGAAGGTGAAGGTGAGATTTGCCAATGTTCGGTAGGCGAATATCGGCGTAAATATTTTTTTAGCTGAGCAGATACGACAGCGTGCCCAACAGTAATTAGCAATTCTGGTTGAAAAGTAGGCGCATCTTGTTCTGAACAAGAGCCGAAGAAACGCTCAGGGGCATACAGCACTAGGTCATTATCGAGATTTGCAATATTCTCAGCCACCACAACCACCGAAGAATCATTCGACAAAGCTTTTACAAGCTCCATCTGTTCTTGATTCTTCGGTCCAGCGCCAAAAATGATCATTTTCTTAGCTGAACTATTCCAACGGTCCACAAGAGGATCGAGCTGTGCGGAATTTAATATTGGTGACGAGTAAACTGTTTGAATGATCCGCGCCTCAACATTGGATTTTGGCAGAGGAGCATAAAGCGGCTCGCGCAAAGGGATATTAAGATGAACGGGGCCTTTGGGTTCGGCGTTAGCACCATTAATGGCCTCATTGACAGACCGATTAAAATACCAAAGGTCTGCATCTGTTACCGTCTCAACGGGAAGTTGGAAACTTTGCTTGCTATAATTGGCATAGATATTTTGTTGACGTATCGTCTGACCATCAGCCTGATCAATCCATTCATCGGGACGATCAGCGGTAAGTACAACTAACGGAATATTTTGATAGTAGGCCTCTGCAATAGCTGGAGCAAAGTTAAGCGCGGCCGTTCCAGAGGTGCAGATAATGGCCACTGGTTGCTGCGTTTGAATGGCAATTCCTAACGCAAAATAGGCTGCACATCGCTCATCGGTAATGCTATAACAGGTGATTTTATGATGAGCAGAAAAAGAAGCGATCAAGGGAGCATTGCGAGATCCAGGTGCGATCACCACATGGGTTAGACCATGCTGAAGGCAAATCTCTGGCAGATCACTAATACCCTGTTTTGGAGAGTTCATAGGATATGGTACTTGATTTTACACCATTCATAAAAGAGGAGAGCGTCATAATTTTCTGACTTATCTCATCCCATTCGAGGTCGGCCATAGACCCTTCGGTGATGCCAGCGCCTCCAAAAAATGCGAATCCCTCTTTTACAACTTTCATACAGCGCAAGTTAACAAAAAGTGCCGTTTGATCTCCACAATTTATCGGACCTAAAAATCCTGAATAATATTCTCTGTTGTGTTTCTCGACCTCTACCAAAAGCTCCTTCGCGGCAAGCTTTGGAAGACCACCTACAGATGGTGTAGGCTGCAGTGCGTCAATAAAATCACCCAATTTAGGCCGTATAAGTTCCGCCTCTAGATCAAACTGAGTGCGCAAATGGACTAGGTTAGCAGCTTGGTAGGTATAAGGACCTACGCGATTAAAGCGATCGAGTCCAAACGAATGAAGCACGCGCTCGATATAGCTTGTCACGATCTCTTGCTCGTCAAGTTCCTTCGACTTCCACACCACTTCATCGATGGCATGTGAGCCCAAAATTTGAGTCCCAGCGATCGATGTTGTCTTAGCGGAATTGCCATCAATCAACAACAACGGCTCAGGTGAAGCGCCTATCCAACAGCCGACTCCAGGCATCTGAAGCATATAGACGAAGGCACTTGGGTATGCTTTACATAAGGCATTAAACAATACGATAAGGTCAATACCCTCAATAGATGGATCGACCACGATTCGGGAGAGAACCACCTTATGAATAATCCCCTCGGTAATTTTTTGTTTGATCGTCTCAACTTGTGATTCAAACTCTTTAAATGAGGCTTGATGCAAGGGCTGAGCAATCGCAGAAGCGCCATTAGTTATCTTATAGCTCGACAAAGCTTCAAAAATTGCATCGACAGACTGATCTCCTTTGTGGGTAAAATCAGGTTCAAGCAAGAAGGTTGGAAATTGAGCGTTGGCATCGAATGGGGCCATCACAAAACCGGAAGCCTCTGTTAGGTCTTTCGAATATTCTATGCGCCGAGGCAATCCCGACGTTTGAATTAAGGTGGTAATATGTGAATCGCCGAGCATCTGATATGAAGCAAAAGGAACTTTCTTATCCAGACAGATTTTGAGCAGCGAATTTGTTTTACTGTTTGGAATATCCTTGCTTAATGAGGCACTCATGAATGTTAAATCCTTTAATTTATAGTATAGGTAGTCTGACTATCGGTTGTTTTCAATCACCATCACAGTCACACGACCAATCATAATTTTTGTTTTGTTTTCATCTTCAATCTCCACGTTCCAGACATGTGTCCTACGACCTTGATGAACGATTTTAGCTGTCGCGGTAACGAAGCCAGTTGTTGCTTTGCCAATATGATTTCCGTTAACCTCCATGCCAACAATGCCTGAGGTGGTTAAATCGACGAGCAACATTGATCCGGCACTAGCGACTGTTTCGGCCAAAGCCAAAGAGGCGCCACCGTGTAAAATCTTAAAAGGCTGAATAGTCCGATGATCCACCGGCATCCGTGCAACAACCTCGCCTTCAGCCGCATCAAGGAATTCAATTCCAAGGTTTTCGACCAACGTATTTTTGCAAAATGCATTTAGATGCTCAGCTTTTGAGGAGTGTTCCATACTGAATGAATCAAATTAAGAAGATGAAGATCAACCTTTATAAGTATGCAAAATTAGTTTAATCCCAGCCGAATTCCAAGTTAAATGAACAAACCAAAACGAAGTTCCTTTAGCAGATAAGACAGGACACAACTAAACCAATGAATTACGGAACAAAAAATTCTCAAAATTGTTCGGAATGTGCAAGATTTAATAATTAATTCTATTTTTACCACTACAAGATCCTCAACAGCGAGGACAAAACACTAAACTTAAACGCTCGAATTTATTCTAGCACTTATTTGTATTAACTAAAAACTAAATTATGACAACGACATTATTCAATGCTGTTTTGCTTCCGTTGGCGTTAAGCATCATCATGCTTGGCCTTGGGTTAACGTTAACGATCAATGATTTCAGACGCGTGGTTGCTTATCCTAAAGCAATTATTATTGGACTCGTTTGCCAGATGCTTATCCTTCCTGCCGTCTGTTTTGTGATCGCAAAATCGTTTGGATTATCCCCTGAGCTAGCGGTTGGATTGATGCTACTTTCAGCCTCTCCAGGTGGACCGACAGCCAATCTTTATAGTCATTTCTCAAAAGGTGACGTTGCATTAAATATTTCGCTAACAGCAGTCAACAGTCTACTCACCCTTTTCACCCTCCCATTGATTGTAAACTTTGCCATCAGTCAGTTTATGGAAACAGGACAAGTGGTGCCGATGGTGTTTAAAAAAGTAGTGGAAGTATTTATCATGGTACTGGTTCCGGTAACAATTGGAATGATCGTGAAAGCTAAGTTTCCAAGTGCTTCTGTAAAATTAGATAAGCCGGTAAAAATTCTTTCTGCGTTATTTTTGGTAGCCGTAATTGGAGGTATTATCTATCAAGTAAGGGCTAGCATCGTATCTTATTTTCAGATGGTTGGCTTGGCAGCACTGGTCTTTAATCTTGCAAGTATTGCTGTTGGATATTATATGCCACGTCTCTTTAACGTCGAGAACAAACAAGCTATTGCTATTGGCATGGAAATAAGCATCCACAATGGTACGTTAGCCATTTTTATCGCGTTAACAATTCTTGGCAACGGAGCCATGAGTATCCCACCGGTTATCTATAGCTTAATTATGTTTTTCACAGCAGCTGCATTTGGGTATATCGTAAACTTAAAAAATAAGGAAGCCTAATTCGGCATCCGAACTTAAATCAAAGGGCTATCTGAAGTATATCAGATAGCCCTTTGCTATTCAAACAAGGATTAGTCGGAAAAAATCGGAACTTTTAAATCAATCATCTACCATTTCAAAAATCAAAATATAAACTACCAACCCTATGCTTAAAATTCTCAATCTGTTCCTCTTGCTGGTATTTTTCCTGCCAGGATATTCCAAAATCCTGAAGAGACCAATTCCGGATAAATTGGTGGTATTAACTTTTGATGATGCCCCAGAGAGTCAGTATAACATTGTGGCTCCAATCTTAAAGGAGTTTGGTTTTGGGGCTACATTTTTTGTTTGTGAGTTTCCGCCTAACTATCGGGATAGCACGAAATATCTCAATTGGCGACAAATCCAGGCACTCGACAGAATGGGATTTGAGATTGCCAATCATACCAAGTCTCATGTGGGAGCAAGTCATCTTTCGGAAGCCGGATTTGAAGAACAACTAACTTATATTGAGAAGAAATGTGATTCATTGGGTATTCCGAAGACCTCCTCATTTGCCTTTCCAGGATACGATTGGAGTCCAGCAGTGATCGAAAAACTGGCTAAAGAGCACTATGATTTTGCACGTGGAGGAGGCAATAAAGCCTATGATCCGGAGACAGACCATCCACTTTTTGTCCCAAGCTGGGCTATGACAGACAAGAATAAAGATCAGATCACTAAAGCATTCCAGGAGGCGCATGATGGAAAGATTGTGGTGATCACCATCCATGGAGTACCCGATCTTGAGCATCCTTGGGTAAACACAGCACCAGCCTTATTCCGGGAGCACATGCAATATCTCGCCGACCACCACTACCAGGTTATCTCCCTTCGAGATCTAAACAAATACATTCATATCAAGAAGGCGCAGAAAATTCTTTTCCCGGAGTTTCGAAAGAGAATGGAGAAGAAATAAATAAGGGTTTCAATGGAATCATTAATCTGTCAACTTAGCTTCAAGTTTGACTAATAAATTATCAGATTCAAAAAAAGAGATAAATAGGGGTTGCCATAAAGGAGAAACGTATTATCTTTGCCCGCTCAAGAAATTTAATCAGGGTCTTAATCCACTTAAAGATTAAATAAGTTTTTTGAATATAATGTCCGTCAGCTGATCCGTCATTGGACGGACAAGACAAGATCAGTTGGTTAGAGCGTCCCGATTGCTATCGGGAAGGTCGAGGGATGTTGATTAAAAGTTTTTTGAATATAATGGCGAGGTAGCTCAGTTGGTTAGAGCGCATGATTCATAATCATGAGGTCGAGGGATCATGCCCCTCTCTCGCTACGCTGAATATGAAGGACTTACGTTAAATCGTGGGTCCTTTTTTTATAGTGCTTATAGTTGCAAATGTACGTAAAAACTGCCATTAATTCCAAATTATGGCAAAAACAAGACAGTGACTTTGCTTTTTTTGCTCAATTTGCAACAGGCTTATATATTTACAGCTGGCGCAATCTTCTGAATGATTGAATTAGATGATATTATTCAGATCGGCTCAGTTATTTTCCCTCTACTCCTATTTACATACTTCGAATTTTTTAATACTTTTGCTGTATGAATCTGATTGAGAGCAATATTGACAATGTTCGTACTTTGTGCAAGTTACACAAAGTGCAAAGGCTTTTCGTTTTTGGATCTGTTTTGTCTGACAGATTTAAAAAAGATAGTGACATTGACTTAGTCGTTGATTTTAAAGGTGTAGAATTGTACGATTATGCGGACAACTATTTTGATTTTAAACAGTCGTTGGAAAATCTATTTAAGCGGGAAGTTGATCTACTGGAAGATAAAGCGATAAAAAATCCCTACCTAAGAAAATCAATTGATTCAAGCAAACAACTTGTTTATGGATCCTGAAATTAAAACCTGGCTTTTTGATGTTTTGCAATCCATCGCTGAGATTGATAGCTATCCTAATTGAAAAATAACCACTAAATCTAGTTTTCCTCTTCTTGAGTACCCTTGTATAGTCGATTGCCCGTATTTGATCAAACATTATCCAAAAGATTCTCAAACTCATTTAACACTATACTTGAATCAGCTCGCACAAGACCTGACTCTTTTCTGAGCCTCTCCTCAAGCATCATACGCTGCTGAATTCGATTATAGGAATCAATCGCCTCATTAATATACCTATTCCGGGATATCTTAATAGAAGCTAGAATCTTCTCTGTCTCTTCAAAAATAGTATCATCAATTTTTAAAGATATTGTTTTCATCTTTAGCCTTATTTATACCTTAAAGATAACTCATTTTAGGTCCGAATTTCAGTTGAATCAAACCCTATTTCGCAGGATCGGCATTCCAGATGTCAACGATACATTTCCAGCTGCCATCAGCCTATTAAATAGACCATTTATCGAAAAAAAGGCTGCATTTTTTCCGAAATCAGAACTGCGCCCCGATTCTTTAGGGCTCTCACGGGAGAAAATTTTGCCTTCCCACCCTGCACAAGAGATCAAAAAAAATGCCACCTTCGCAACAGCGTTTTTAACCTAAACCGAACCTAATTATGACCCGCTATTTCATACTTGTAACCTTAATCGGATATTTATCTGCCGCGAACGGACAATCGATATACGTTTCGCCAACTGGCCGCGATAGCAATCCTGGAACAATCGACAAACCAATACAGTCGGTTGCTAAAGCACAAGAGCTAACTCATCAGTTTCCCGCAAACAAATCCGTGGAGGTGATATTCGACAACGGGACCTACTACCTCCCGCAGACAATTCAGTTTACAGATCGCGATAGCCGTAACGCTGGAGCCACCACAACCTACCGAGCCCAGACCGAAGGGGGCGCCGTACTGAGTGGCGGAACCCTATTAAAACTCAAATGGAAACCATTTAAAGATGGAATATTTGTCGCCAAGACACCGAAGTACAGCTCTATAGATCAACTGTTTATCAATGGAGCACGACAACGAATGGCTCGATTTCCCAATGCAGTAGAAGGGAAAAACGTATACGACACTTGGGAATTAGACCATCAGGCAAAACCCGACAGCACCCAAGACCCATTAATCGCAAGTCGGATTCTAACCTGGAAAAATCCAACGGGTGGTTATATTCATGCGATGCACGGATCGCTATGGGGCGATATGCACTGGCAGATCCTTGGTAAAAAAAGTCCAACAAAACTCGACTACATCGGAGGATGGCAAAACAATCGCCCCTCGGGGATGCATCCCACCTATCGAATGGTGGAGAACATATTCGAAGAGCTAGATGCACCGGGCGAGTGGTATTATCAGGCCAGCGAGCAGAAAATATATTTCAAGCCCGACAGTCAGACCGATCTTTCAACAGCTAAAGTTGAAGTTGTTAGACTAAGACACCTGATCGAATTCAACGGAACCAAACAGAATCCCGTAAAAGGGATAGCCCTAAAAGGATTTATTTTCCGTCATGCCATGCGGACATTTATGGAGAACAAAGAGCCTCTATTGCGTTCCGACTGGACTATCTACCGAGGAGGAGCTGTCGTATTTAATGGGGCCGAAAACTGCTCAGTCTCGGACTGCGAATTCGACCAAGTAGGAGGTAATGGCGTTTCCGTCAACAACTACAACCGACAAATCTACATCACCGGATGCTATCTACATAACATTGGTGCAAGCGGGATAGCCTTCGTGGGAGATCCAGCAACTGTTCGGAATCCAATTTTCAGCGTTGGCAAACAAAACTTCGCGACACTGGATCACACGAAAGGTCCGAAAGGGGATAATTTCCCCGAATCATGCACCGTGGAAGATTGTTTGATCACACTTACCGGTCGCGACGAGAAGCAAACATCTCCGATCACCATCTCCATGTCGCATAAGATAACGGTTAATCATTGCTCTATTTACGATGTCCCACGCGCGGGCATCAACATCAGCGAAGGGACCTTTGGCGGACATGTGATCGAGAATTCCGATATCTTTAACACTGTGCTGGAGACCGGTGATCACGGCAGCTTTAATTCTTGGGGACGCGACAGATACTGGTCGCCAAATGCCGCAGAGACACTGCCTGAGGTTGCAAAAGATCCAAACCTCCCATTTTTAGATATGCTTGACATGAATGTCATCCGCAACAACCGCTGGCGCTGTGATCATGGTTGGGACATTGATCTCGACGACGGATCGAGCTGGTACCAAATCTACAACAACCTGCTGCTCAACGGAGGTCTTAAACTGCGAGAAGGGTATAACCGAATTGCCACTAACAACATCATTATCAACAGCGGACTGCACCCACACGTGTGGTATACCGACAGCAAAGATGTGTTCAAAAACAACATCGTCTTTATGGCATACCAGCCAGCAATCATGAATAGATATATCGCTATTAACGGGCAATGGGGCAAAGAGCTAGACTATAATTTCTATGCCTCAACACGCGAAGTGATGTTGAAATATAGCGCTAACCAATGCGATAAAAACTCCATCAATGGCGACCCACTTTTTGTCGATGCAGCCAATGGTGATTTCAGAGTGAAAGAGAATTCTCCAGTTTTAGCCCTTGGATTTCACAACTTCCCAATGAACCAATTTGGGGTCGTGAAGAAAAGTCTTAGAGCGATTGCCAAAACACCTGAGATTCCTCAAATAGATCTAAAACCAGCTGAAGAGGATCAAAGACCCGTAAACTTTACCTGGATGGGAGCCACCATTCATGAGCTGCGGGGCAACGAAGCTTCGGCCTTTGGAATAAGCTTTGACTCAGGTGGAATTGTAATTAGTCAAATTCAAAAATCTGACACCCGACTTCAAGCTGGCGATTTGATTGTAAGCATCAATAAAAAACCGATAAAAACGATGCAAGAGTTCAAAGATTACCTTAAAAAAGAGACCATTAACACCCATCACGACATTCAGGTAAGCCGAAATCAAGCAAAAATAAGTCTGTCGGTCGACCATGCACTCCCCTCAAACGTAGAAGCAGCGCCATAAATCAATGAGGGAAAAAATTGATTGAGCAGATTTAAAAATAAAAGAATATTTTTCGCCTAAAGAACAGAATAAACTTAAATTTGCACCCGCTGGTGTTTGATAAACCAACAACACCTTCAAGGGTTATAAAATCAAGCGTTTAAAACCTTTAGCGATCTAGTTAACCAAGGGGATTTGGAGAGAAAGATGACCCAATTCCAAGGTATAAAAATTTAAAGTAGATTTTTTTGAATGACAGAGCTTAGATTAGAATTTTTCCTTAAAACTTCACCCACAGTTTTATTCAGTCGGATTAGTACGCCATCAGGAATGGCCGAATGGTTTGCCGACAATGTCAAGATCGATGGTAAGATATTTACCTTTATCTGGGGGACAAGTGAGCAGCAAGCAGAGGTCTTAAGTATGGTCCCGAATGTTTCGATCAGTTTTAGGTGGTTAGATCAGGAACCTGACTCTAAATTTGGGTTCAATATCGTCCAAGATGAGCTTACCGGTGACGTTGCTCTTATCGTAATCGACCATGTGGATGAGTCTGATGTTGAAGACACCCGAAACCTTTGGGTTTCTCAAGTAGCCAAATTAAAACATATGATTGGCTCGTAGATTTTATCGCCCCTAAAATCCTAAAAAAGATGTAACTTTGCTTCCGTTTCGGAAACCCATGGCATGAAGCGTCTACATCTCTATATTGTTAAAAGTTTTATTGGACCTTTCTTTGTAACACTGCTTATCTCTTTGTTCGTGTTACTCATGCAATTCCTTTGGGTATATCTCGACGAACTTGTCGGCAAAGGACTTGATTTCAGCACAATACTTGAATTTATCGTTTACACCATGGCCATGCTCATGTCGATGGCTTTGCCTCTTGCGATGCTACTGGCCTCTATCATGACCTTTGGAAGTCTGGGTGAAAACAACGAACGGCTGGCCATGAAAGCAGCAGGAATCTCGCTCTACCGCATTATGAAACCGGTAATTGTCCTCAGTATCTTGCTCACATTTGGCTCCTTTTACTTCTACAATCAAGTTATTCCGGTCTCTTATAAAAAATTAATTGCCCTTATGTCGAGCATCCGACAATTGCGACCAGAGATCATTGTCAAGGAAGGAATATTCTCGAACGACATTGATAACTATTCGATTAAGGTGGGACGAAAAACGCCCAATGGAGAGATGCTCTACGATATTATGATTTATGATCATACCGATGACAAAGGGAGCACCATTGTGACGGTGGCTGATTCTGGGACGATGAAGATCACCAAAGACAAGAAATACATGATCCTGAACCTCTATTCAGGGCAGACCAATACTGAACTTCAGCCCAGCGGAACGACAAAACTAACCTATCCCGCACGAACGGATAAATTCACAAAAGAGTCGATCTTTACCGTGCTGCAAGGGATGGAATTAGAGCGCAAAGACGAGAGTATTTTCAAGAATCAAAACCGAGCCCTGACCAACGATCAGTTAGTCTATTTCGTTGATTCCATCTCACGACAACTGGAAAGAAAGCGTATTGAACATTGTCTCTCGCTCACCTATATGCCACCGCTCACCATTAATGTGGCTCGATTGTCGCGCAAAGACACGTCAAAGCTAATTATGCCAAGCCTTACTCAATACATCAATATAGATTCTGCATTTGCAAACGGGGCACCGAATGTTCGGTCAGGAACCATTAACACAGCCTTAAATAATGCCCGAAATAACATGCGGTTTATTCAAGAGATTGAAGAAGTCATTGGGGCAAAAAGTACACCTTTGCTATTGCATGTCTGATCTTTCTATTTATCGGGGCACCATTGGGGGCTATCATCCGGAAAGGAGGTCTTGGAATGCCAATAGTCATCTCGGTGGTCCTATTTATTTTCTATTGGATCATCAGCACAACGGGAGAGAAATTCTCGCGTGAAGCTTCCGATAGCGTGTGGAGCGGAGTCTGGCTTTCAACCTTTATTTTCCTGCCATGGGGAGTCTTCCTGACCTATAAAGCAGCCAACGACTCAGTCGTTTTTAACATACATGCATGGGGCGATTTCTTTAAAAAAATCTTCCGAATACAGAAAAAGGAAGAACAAAATATAAGCAATTAGCTTAGTAAAAAAGACTATGAGTGAGATAAAATTAAATACCATTGAAGAGGCCGTAGAAGACCTTCGCAACGGAAAACTAGTCATCGTTGTCGACGATGAAGATCGCGAGAATGAAGGTGACTTTATTGCTGTCGCGGAATTAATAACCCCGGAGATGGTCAACTTTATGGCCACCGAAGGACGAGGACTTATCTGCGTGGCCTTAACCGAGGAACGCTGTCAAGAGCTCGAACTGGATATGATGGTTGGAACAAACACCTCCCTTCACGATACCCCATTTACCGTCTCGGTAGATGCAGTAGGCGACAATGTCACCACCGGAATATCAGCTCACGATAGAGCTGTAACGATTCAAAAACTTGCCGATCCTGCGACAAAACCAAGTGAGCTTGGTCGTCCAGGTCATATCTTTCCGTTACGGGCTAAAAGCCGAGGTGTACTGCGTCGTGCAGGTCATACCGAAGCAACGGTCGACTTGGCTCGACTTGCGGGCAAAGAGCCTGCAGGAGTGCTAGTAGAGATCATGAATGCCGATGGCTCGATGGCTAGACTGCCTGAGCTCTATGAGATCGCACAGAAATTCAATCTTAAGCTTATCTCCATTGAAGATTTAATCGCCTATAAGATCGATAAAGAGAGTCTGATCGAACAAGGCGAAGAGGTTCGACTGCCGACCACCAATGGCGACTTCCGCTTGATCCCATTTTTGCAAAAATCAAACGGCATCGAACATATTGCGCTGATCAAAGGCGAATGGGAACCCGACGAGGCCGTATTGGTTCGCGTACACTCCTCTTGCGCGACTGGCGACATCTTTGGATCGTTGCGTTGCGAATGTGGTGATCAGCTGCATAAAGCGATGGATTTGATTGAAGAAAATGGCAAAGGGGTGATCGTATATATCCAACAAGAAGGTCGCGGCATCGGACTGATGAATAAAATTAAAGCTTACAAGCTGCAAGAGCAAGGTATCGACACGGTCGATGCAAATATCCATCTGGGTTTCGACCCCGATGAGCGCGACTATGGCGTAGGAGCTCAGATCTTATGCAACCTAGGGGTTCACAAGATGCGTTTACTGACGAATAATCCAGTTAAACGGGTGGGTCTTGAAGGATACGGCTTAAAAGTGGTGGAGTCGATTCCAATTATCATCCAATCGAATCCGCATAACGAGGTGTACATCAAAACCAAACGTGATCGGATGGGCCACTCGTTGTGATAACTTAAACTGTTGAGTTATGACTGATGATATTGAATACCGAAGCGAAGAAGATTACGTTGTCAGAGAGGGGGTCGATTATATCCTTTCAAAAGATGGCTATCGAATTATGACCGAGCATTTTCTAATCCGAAGAGGCTACTGTTGCGGCAATGGCTGTCTGAACTGCCCCTATTTTCCTAAGGCTATCAAAGGAAATACCAATCTTCGTTAATACAAGAAACTTAGAAACGACCTACCCATGAGCGGAAAAAACCTACGGATTGTCTTTATGGGAACTCCTGAATTTGCAGTCACGAGTTTAAAAGCGCTGGTCGAAAATAACTACCAGGTCGTAGGGGTGATCACCGCTCCCGATCGTCCCTCTGGTCGCGGATTACAGCTTCATGAATCAGACGTTAAGAAATATGCCGTGAGCGTTGGTCTTCCCGTCCTTCAACCCGAAAAACTTAAAGACCCTGAATTTCTTTCTCAGCTTGCCGAATTAAAAGCAGACATTCAAGTGGTGGTAGCCTTTCGCATGCTCCCCGAGGCAGTCTGGATGATGCCTCCCATGGGCACTTTTAACCTCCATGGCTCGTTATTACCAAATTACCGAGGTGCAGCACCCCTCAACTGGGCCATCATCAATGGCGACACTGAGAGTGGCGTGACCACCTTCCTCTTAAAACAAGAGATCGACACGGGTCATATTCTTTTCCAAGAGAAGGTGACCATATCGCCCGAAGAGAGTGTTGGGGATCTTCACGACAAGTTGATGGATATTGGAGCTCAACTGGTGCTTACCACCATCGAAGCCATTGCGAATAAACAGATTCAACCCATCGATCAATCTACTTTTACAATAGATCCGATCCGGTTACATGCACCTAAGCTATTTAAGGGTGACGGGAAGCTCAACTGGAGCGACAACGCACAAACGTTGGTCAACCGCATTCGAGGTCTGAGTCCCTACCCCACTGCATGGACCAATATCTATCTTGGTGAGGTTGAGACAGGGTTAAAGATTTTCAAAGCAAAGGCCGAGGTTACTTCACACGCACACCAGCCTGGCGCGTTGTTGAGTGACAACAAAACCTTTTTAAAGATTGCCTGTACTGATGGTTATGTGCAGCTACTAAACCTCCAGCTAGCTGGTAAGAAGCAGCTTGAGGCAGCCGACTTTTTGCGCGGCTTCCCCCATAGCACGAGTTATATCGCTCGCTAAATCCTTCAACTTATTTCGCCACTGGGAGTCTTAACGAGATCTGCTGTCCCACAACCAACGTATCGGCGCGAGTCAGGTGATTCTTATGATACAACGCATCCAAACGGATACCATACCATTGAGCAACCGTCCACATTGAATCGCCAGCTTTTAAGGTATAGACATCGTTACCACGAGGTGCCTTCGCACGTTTCTTCTTAAGATACACCAATGTTCCGGCCTCTAGGTCGGTGCCAGGAGGAACGTCGTTGTAGCGATAAAGAGTCGATGGGTTCATAGCAAATTCATCGGCGATCTGATCGTAGGTATCACCCTGACGGGCAAAGAAAGCTTTCGCTCCATTGCGATTTTCAATCCTGCGCACGAGTAGTGCTTCGTCGGCAACTTTCGATGGGGATTTGCCAAAGAGTGATTTCCAGAACGATCGTTTCTCTTTTGTTTTGAAGCCATTCTTATCGTCGAGTTTATACAGTTCAAACTCATCGATGATCTTTAGCAGTCTTTCGGGATAGGATGGATCGGTGGCATAGCCCGCTTTTTTCAGTCCGTAGGCCCAATTTTTATAATCTTTGATGTTGTAATCGAACAGAAATTGATAGCGTGTGCCACCTGTGAGGAACTGAGAGTGATCGCGGTATGATTCGAGGGCGTTGTTATATTTCCGAAAGCATTCGTTCGGGGCATCGTCTGTTTTGCGTACCGAAGGTCCGTTCCAGTTTCCTTTACATTTTATTCCGAAGTGGTTATTGGCTTCGGTAGCGAGCGTTGAATTGCCATTACCCGATTCGAGACACGCCTGTGCCATGGTAATACTGGCAGGGATATGGAAATCGATCATCTCCCGTATAGCGATCTTCGAGTAGATTTGGATATATTCCTGACGAGTAACTTTCGCAGGGGGGGTCGCGCCAAAGCTTAAGATAAACTGGCACAAGGCTACGACAAGTACGATGTAAAATTTCGAATGACTAGTATTTGGACGAATGCTCATAGTTGAGTTTAGATTTGGTTTCAAATTTATAAAAATTGAGGGCACTCACCCCGTCTGTCGACTAATGAAAAAGAAGTACTTTTGAACAATGTTTAATAAGCCGATTATGAAAGAGCGATCCATTCAGATTAACTACATTGAATATCAAGGGATAAGCGGGTTATCGCCATCCGACCAGGAGCTTATTTTGCGAGCGCGGGAGGCGGCCCAAGGTGGTTATGCGCCTTACTCGGGTTATCGCGTTGGTGCGGCGGTTTGTTTAGACCAGGACGAGGTTCTTACGGGCAATAATCAGGAGAATGCAGCTTATCCTTCGGGGATGTGTGCAGAGAGGACTGCTCTATATTATGCGGCCTCGCAGCATCCCGACAAGGGAGTGGTGGCAATGGCGGTGAGCGTTTTAGATCGGCAAGGGCAGTTAGCGATGGCGAAACCTTGTGGCGCCTGTCGGCAGGTTTTAGCGGAGAGTGAAGATCGAGGAGGTCATCCGGTTCGCATTTTACTGGATGGGCCCGACACGATACTTTTGCTCACGGGTGTTGATTCGTTATTACCGCTTCGGTTTACGCGGGATGATCTTTGATTTTTAGACCGTTTTCGCGGATTCAGGTAGGATAAGATTGATTTTTTTGGAATTAAATCGGTTGAAAAGGGTAAAAAACATTTCGCACAAAAGAATATTGGATTATCTTTGCACCTCGCATTTACCAAAATGCCCGGGTGGCGGAATTGGTAGACGCGCTGGACTCAAAATCCAGTGATAGCAATGTCGTGTGGGTTCGATTCCCACCCCGGGTACAAAAAAGCTTCGATAACCAGTTAGGATTATCGAAGCTTTTTGCTTGTATAGACGAACGAAAGATGAAATTAAAAATCCACGGTCATTCTTAATTGTTTTCCGAATCCCTGCCGAACGATTCGCATCAAGGTTGTTAACCGGATGTCGGATGCATCATTTTCAATTCGAGAGATATAGTTTTTCGTAGTTCCACATCTAACCGCAAGTTGTTCTTGGGTCATCCCTTGTTGTTTACGCAATTCTTGAAGCATCGCCCCAATCTTAAAAGCCTCAAAGCCCTCTTCAAAATCTTCGCGTTCAACAGTTCCTCTTTGACCATACTGAGAATCCAGATGGTCGTTTAAGGAGATCAAGTTATCTGATTGCTTTTTCATCGAAATATTGTTTTTTTAATTTTTCAGCTAATTCAATTTCTACTCTTGGTGTCTTCTGCGATTTCTTATGAAAACCGTTTAGTAGGATTATAAGACGACCCTCATCAAAAAAACTAAAGACTCTATAAATATCACTGCCCACTTCTACTCGAACTTCGAAGAGTCCATTGGTATCCTCCAAGTATTTAAAATACTTTATGGGAACTCTATCAATAATAGCAATAAGTTTTAAAGTCCAGTTGAATTTTCTTTGTACCTCTGGCTTAAGAGCTTTGAAGAAATCTAAATAATAGCTTTTATAAAAATAAACCTCTCTTATGAAATCTTCCTTCACGAATCAAAGTTACCTAATTAGGTAATAAATTGCAAGTAATTAGAAGATTATTTTATTGGAATATTGAATAGACAACCGAATCAGCAACGAAAAAACTTAAGAGAATATCAAAACCTGCTCGTGACAACGTTTAAAATTGTATTTTCACAAGCGGAGGAACAGACTTCACTTACAAAACGTAAGAATATCTAGCCAAACATCAAAAACAAAAGAACGATATCCAAGCATTGATTTATGCTTACGATATAACCCTTCTAATTAGTTCGCATAGCTGCATTTAACCTAAATTGCAAAAGGTCATGGTCATGAAATTTATAAAACACAAGATTTTATTACTTCTGCTGGGGGTGTTAGCTTTTAATGGGTTTGCCCAAAATCCGGGGTTCAAGCATCGTGGATTCTATCTGCACGAAGGGTGGTTTTTCAAGTATCCATTTGCTGTCAGGACCTGGGAACGGGCAGATTTTGCAAAAATGTTTCAACTAATTCAGCGGATGGGTTACGACCAGGTAGGTATCTGGCCCATGCTCGAAGCGATACCCATGCCATTGAGCAAGGTTGATTCCCTGGCCCTCAGTGCATTTAGAGGAACGATTGACGATGCACATGCCGCGTCGTTGGAATGCTGGTTGGCGCAGTGTCCTAATCTGACCCCTGATCCTTCCATCTCAGCAAAACCATGGAACCAAAGAAACCCATATCATGTATGGAAGAATATACGGTTGGATGATCCCAAAGAGGCAGTGCCTTATCTGGCACATCGCTCCAAGATGTTATCGATCCTCAACAATGCGGATGCCTATATTACAATCGATGGCGATCCAGGGGGTTACGAAGGAGCCAGGCCTGAAGAGTGGCTCAACGTATTTCTCTCCGACCGTGCTGCCATAAACCGTTACGGTGTAAATCCATCCAAACAGCGTCTCATCCCCTGGGTATGGTGTGGCTGGGGGACTAAAAGTGTCTGGGGAGGCAATCCGAACAATCCACCGGCACGGATTAAACCCTATTCCAGTAGTCCGATGAAGCTGTTTAAAACGGCGATGCCCGAACCTTGGGAGATGCTGCCAGGCAGGTCGCACCGCACCGACTGGGCGAATGGCCGGGTGAATGTTGAACTGACCGATTCTTTGGTACTAATGAACCGATCGAGTATTTTATGCTACGAAGCCATTGAGTTTGAGCCAACACCTCCGGCTGCCATATTGCAATTCGATCATATCCGCCGCATACTGAGGGAAGAGTCTAAATTTGCGGCAACTGCCAAAGGTGTATTTGGGAATGCCCAACAGCCGGTTATGGTCTTACCCAACATCTATTTTTTTGCACGGGGAGCGGCTGATCTGACCTATCTCAACAAATCGAACGAAGAGATCTTAACCGACTTTGCTAATTTCCTTGGCGGTCCCTCGAAGTTTTTGATTCCAGCTTGGGATTGTCTGCAACGGGATCTTCAATCGCTTCCTGCGGATTTGCCTCAACGACTGCGGTCCATTAGGCTGACCAGTGAAGCGGCACAGTTCATTCCAGGAGGGCCCGAACGTTATCTCGAAATCCTAGCCCAGCAGGCCGAAAGTCGGATTAAGTTATTGCAAGCTATCGCGAAACCGGCCCTTTCTGATGAGCAGGCAGCAAAAAATATGGCAGATGGCATTACCGCATTGGTAAATTGGTGGAATGTTCACCAGTATGTGGTCAGTGAAACGGATGTCTCCTTCAGATGGAATTTTGTGCACAATTCACAAGTCTCGATCCTTGCAAAATGGTGCCGGCAAAACATCAAAGACAGCGCACTTGTTTCAAAGCTAGCATCTGATCTATTATCTAAAAATCATGTTTTAACTGAAGCGCAAGCTCTGCAAAGGGTGAACGAATTGATGTCTAAATAAGCAATCTTTTAGGTTTTTTGTCTTCAACGGTGTAGGCCGCTTCAGAATGTGCAATAGGTGGAATTATAGTGCTGAAACTTATGCCTGACAAGATTAAATTTGTATTTTTACTAACTCTCTATCAGGTATTTATAATTCATTAAGCAAATGAAAATAACTTACAAAATATACAAAAAGAAGGTTGTTGTAGAAGATTCTATTGTGACCTGCGATGATGAGTTTCTAAAGGAAACAATAGAGATGTTACTTAAAACGAGTTCATACTCGCCCCATCAAGGTTTTTATCCTGTGTTGCATGACTGCTTCGGAAAGGATTTAAAAGTTATCAGTATGGAGGCAGACGAAGATGAAGAAGACATTCAATACTAGTAAATAGTTATAGCAGCATTGACCGAATTACATTCTCCATACATCAGTAGGGATAAGATTTAATCCGCATTTATTTTGGGTTATTCAAGATCTTCTGAATCTCCTCAATCCCCTTATCCACATGCAATAACTTGCCCAGCTATTTGATTTTAAAATTCAATATATTAAGCTATTATCCTTAAGATCATTATTTCTTGAGATTTGGAGGGACTAAATATTCAATTGCCGATTTGTTCTTTGGGTCAAGTTTTAAAATCTGCTTAGAATACAACTTCACTTCATCAATAAAATTATTTTCTTTAAATAATTCTATTGCTTTCAAATATTGTTCAATCGCTTTTCCTTTCTCATTCTGTTTTTCATAAAGCTGAGCAAGATTTAAATTCGCTCTGGCATAACTGGGTCTAATTTGTAAAACTCTGTTATAGTAATACTCCGCTGAATCTAGTTTTGCAAGTAACAAATGGTAATTTCCAATAGCCAATAGTGCATAATAATTATTGGGCTCTTTTATAAGAAGCCTCCTGGCAAAATAAAAAGCTTTATCAAAGTTTCCTATGCTTCCGTATGCATCCGATAGCGCAAGGAAAAATCCGAAATCATTCTCAGATTTGCTCAATTTAGCCTCTGCAAGTTTAATAAATTCAACATAATTACCTGAATTATACAACTCAGTAATCTTTTCCATCTTTTCATCATTGGCCTTTTCTTCGGTATGTTGGGTTGATGGTGCTGTCTTATTTTGGCATGAACATATAATAAATAGAAGAACTGTGAAATAGAGAAATTTACTTTTGCTAATTTGTGTTGTCATGATATAATATGTATTGGTTTATTGACCTTATTTTTGCTTATTCATCAGCAGTTTTCTTTTAAAGTTCTTGATGTTTCTTGTTTCGATAATGGATAAATCTCAATATTAAAACAATGGGCAGAACGATTAAAACAAGGCCAAATAGGTATAGTTTGAAATAATAATAAGGATCAGAAGGCAGTCTTATTTCATCCCTGTAAAAATGATGTTTAATAGAAGCTGCAATTTCTCTTTTTAAATGAATGTTCCTATTAATTTTAGCTATTATACTAAGTATTATTAGAAATATCGTGTACACTGAGACGATCCAAATTATTTTAGATTTTAATTTCATAGATTCAGTTGATTTAAAATCACTATCGCCTTTTCAAGTAAAATGGGACCTCGGTACCGACATCTTCCTGGGCTTTGCGATGAGCCAGATGATATTTTAATGAGAAATGCGAGACGCCAAAAGAGCTGCTTCCCCCATTGTTGTACAAGATGGTGTTTTCGTCATCAATATAAGCAGAGTATTTGAGAAAGATATCGTCAAAATGATCTTGAAAGAATTTAAAGAAACTAAAAGTCACATCAAATATGGGATCACAGAATAAAATTGGGTTCATAGGAAACAATTTATAGCTCCCATTTTCATTATTCCAGGTGTATTTAAATTCTAGCGAGGCTGCCGCATGGACATCTTCATATTTTACGATCCAATCGACAAGCTCTTGTTCCGTTTCAATTTCTAGGGCTTCTTTATTCGCCTGCATAAATTCGTCGAGGCAACTATCTATATATTCCCTAATGTTTTTCAAATTAGCATACAGGCTTGAAAAGGGGCTCCATTTCATCTGTTCTTCAGTAAAGTCATAACTTCCAATCATTGAATCGGCTACTGCATTTTTATCGACCCAATAGCCTAACTCTTCAAAGCTGACCACCCGTGGTGGTGTAGTAATGATCTCCGACCAGGCCTCATCGGCAGCATAAACCTTAGACCAATATTCGGGTGTTTTCTCGTAGGTAAGTTCTTCGTCTCGGTTGACTTCGATCTCCCCTTTCAATCCTAGCTTGTCAAGCTCAACATGGGTATTAAATCTCTTACAATAATAAATGTCAGTTATGTCGTCGCCTGATGTTTCAAAGATTAGATCAAGGAAATTTCTTGAGTTATTTCCCATAAAGCGGTAGCCCTTCTTGCCACAGTTGGCACACAGTTTGCTCCCACAATTGCCGGTATAGATCTTCAGTTGGGTATCGCCCGAATTTTTGTGCGCCTCAAAGATGGACTCTACCCCATCGAGAAAAACCGCTTTGGTGGTATCCTGATACGATAGTTCATCTTTCAGAAACAACCTTAGATTTTCGATGTTCATCGAAGCAAAATTGTTCAGTATCGTTTTGAGGTAGCTACTTTTTGCAGTCATCTTCGAAGATCCTAATGTTTTAAATTATTCCTGACAAACTTCTATCGACAAAATATCTTCCACAGGAAAAGTAAAGTCTTCCGTCCAGACCTCTAAGACCACAGCTTCAGTCTCATCTTCAAATTGAAAGCCCCAGACACGCCCTTCGTAAAGCGGAGTGTCGATGGAGGCAATGCGCACCTTCTGACCAGCAAATTGGGTATAATCCATCATAAATTAGGTATTATTAATTAAATATTAAGACTGTAAATACGCTCCCGATATAAACCGTTTTTTCAATCCGCTCCATAGGATCTCTTAGTTGTTTTAGCTTATACGGATCTCTTTTGTTTGTATAGGTCACCCCAACCTTCGCAAGATCCAGGCATGGCAAGATCAATGATGCATCCAATCCATAAATTGCCGGCGGCATGTAGTTTTCATCATGCTGCACGGTATCGCTCTCGGTTGTTCCTTTGTCGATAATCCCAATTAAAAAGGCATTTTCATCTAATATGGGAGCACCCGGACAATTGTAGGCAGAACCCATTCGGACACGAAAATGCCCAGCAGGCTTATTAGGGTCGTTGACCTCCCCAATGAGAGCCCCACGCGGCTCGAATTCTCCTTGAAGATAGCCAATGACGTTTGAACGTTCATTGTATTTAGGAAGAATAACCTTATCGTGTTTCAGGCGAAGATGAGCACACATGTTCTGGTGTTCGGGGATCGAAAGCAACACCATTCCCGTGGCTTTATCAATACTTACGATGGTCGCTGGATAGCGGTCTCCCTGCCACAGCTGCACCACAATAGAATCAGAAGGCTCACCAATAACCTGTGTACTGGTTAGGATATTTCCATTTGAATTGATCAACACCCCACAACCTTTAAGGGTTTGACCAGTGGAAGTAACCGAACTGGCAAGGAGAACCCCCAACACAATAACCCAAGTTGTAAAAGTATTTAACAGCATAAGTTATTGCAATTGAAGAGTTTGTTTATCATTATCCATTTTAAAGTTAAATTCATACAGGGCAGCGCGGTATGTCGAATTAAATTTCTCACGTAAAGTCCCTTTGACAAGTTTGCACCTGTTGATAGGTGGAAGTCCAGGAGGCCAGTTTAGGGTGCTTTTATACAATTCGAAGTATTGAATCACCCATGTTTTATTATCAAGGTCGCTATAGCGGGCTAATGCCCTAAGATAGTCATCTTCGTCGTAGATCATTGTGTAATATGTTTTAAGTTTAGGTTTTTTCGATAAGGATTCGGTTCTTTAATAAAACACTGTGAAATCTTCAATCTTCCTCTCCATTAGTAGCTTGGACTACCTTTTCTAACAGAATAACCCATCTGTTCTTTTTCTCGCATTCAGATCGTAATTTCACAACAATCCAGTTTAGTTCATTATCCCGAATATTCGTAATGAGCTCTAAGCATTTCTCGAAATTTCCCATATTCCGATACACTTCAGCAATTAACATTTTCTCGTTCTCATTTGCAGAATTAAGCAGTTCAATAAAAGCCATACAATTAATGACATACAGCGATTCTTCAACTTCATTATTGAAAATAGTTCGATGTTCTCTCACTCTGT
Organism: Bacteroidia bacterium; assembly: GCA_026391295.1. GTDB lineage: Bacteria > Bacteroidota > Bacteroidia > Bacteroidales > Prolixibacteraceae > JAAFHB01. The sequence continues at coordinate 136,434 of JAPLDS010000027.1, forward strand.
CATTAAATGACCACCATATTTGCTGACGTACAAATCCTTCCTCTCCTTTATCTTCAGTAACTCCCAATTCAATTGCTCTGAAATAATCATCAACAGAGAGAAATTCGGCCTCGTCGGCATTTTGCCAGTCCAACTTATCTTTGTCTCCAAAATAAAATGACCCAACCTCCTTCAATTTATTAAGCCAAAATAAATGATTGCATTTTTTGCATTTTGTAAGATTCGGAAAATCAGGAAGCATTGGAGCTATAAGCTTTCCATCGGAATACCATGTCGAGTGAAAAGTATTTCCACTCGCTAAACTGTCTCTTGTCAAAAGGTTATGACATTGCGGGCATTGATAAACGTAAGTAGGTCCAGATATCATTGTGTGGTTCTGTTAAATTTAGATTAGGATAAAGGTTTAAGGTGAAACAAAATCTTGTTTTTCGTTTAATATTTTGACCTGATATCCCAAGATATTTAGTTCATCGCTTAATGGAATTAATTTTCCATTGTCTAAGGCATACCGACCAAACTCTTCGAGGATTAGTTTCCGGCAAACGATCTCAAGGCAGGGTTGATTTGCAACCTCAAATTGTATTGTTTTCTCCCTTCTGAACAGTGAGACCTTAATATTGCTTTCATGAATCGGATCTATATTGTGCAGGCTCTTAATGCCCGCACAGAATATTGACCCAATATGGTAAACAGTTAGAGTTTCTTTTATCTCATTTGAAAGATGGAATTCCATATCTACTGAAAAGTTAATATTTATCCTGCCGGAATTTTCACTGATTTTATCGTAGCTTTTAGCATTAATATTATCCACTCGAAGGAGGTTCGCTTCTCCGGGGAACGTGCCATGTCCTTCCGGCCTCTCAAAATATTTAGTTAATAGTTTCTCATTATTGCGGACCCTATTTCCAGTTATATTGCTATAGATATGCGTTTTAAATAAGTTCATTTTGCCTGAGTTAAGATTACAGTGTAATTATCTATTGTCTTAATATACTGTTTCTAACCGATGTCATAAACATGATCCGGTCTTTATTGAAGGTTATTGGATTCGTTGTTCGGCTCAATGTAATGGTCATATTATCAATGTTTGCCCCATATATATCTCCTCGTAGAGCCAAAGGAAAGGGTAGCGTGCCCTGAATCATATCTAATGTCGATTTAGGAACCCCAACATCACCACTTTCAGGGATTAGATTATAAATGGTTGTTACTACGATCCCATTCTTAAATCCTACAACAATCTCTCCGATTCTGCGATTGAAAAAATAGGTATCTGTTTTCGCACCAATATATTCATAGGTTGAGACACCGGTCTGAGAAGAGATGCCTAATAGTTTAAAATCTGTTGTATTATGACTCAGTTGATCGCCTAAATAAAACCGCTGGGAATAGGAGCTAACAGAGATTACGAGCAACAGGCAAAGCATAAAGATCTTGTTTTTCATGGTTATTCTGTTTTATTTTTATTATCACTTTTGATTAAAAGGATGCCAGGCAAGAATGCGATTATGCCTATTCCGAGAAGGGCACCAAGTGTCTCAGGAAAACTCATCCCAAAGTTGGGATAACGAACGATTGAAACAAATCCAAGGATTATCAATCCAAAACCAATTATTGTTTTCATATTATATGTTTTAAGGTTTAAAGCAGCTCAAAGGTTGATTTTAGGTTAATAAATTTGGTTGCCAAACCTGTTCTTGTCGCAACTTGCAAAAGATACGATTTCTTGTTTTTATAGAACATGATAGCCTTTGTCGGGACACCCAGCTGATCGAAGTTATATTCGAGAGCCGATACACCTTGATAGGTGATGTATTGATAGCTATAACCTGCATTGGATAAGTTTACGGCATACTTTTCCAGACACTTTTTCTCAAAATAGTCATGATAGATCGGCTTAATGGTTTTATAACTAGCCGACTCGTCGTAGATATTAATATTGACAATCACACCGGTTTCTGGACTGTCTTTATTTTCGGCACAGATATAGGCAGCAAGGATGTTATTAGCTCCATGTTGTTTTGCTGCCGTGATAAAGACTGAATTTACATACAAACTGCAACCGCACCGAACCTTAAAGCCTTGCGGTGCGAATGTCTGATAAGATCCTTGGGCCCAGAGATTGCTGCTTAAAACAAACGTAAGCCATGCAATCAGAATAATTTTCGTTTTCATTTTCGAAGAGGTATGTTTTGATTAGTAGATTTAATTTAGGATTTCTTTTTTGAACCGATTACAAAGAGAAACACAATCACGCCGATGGCAATAAAGACATTTCGGATCATTGCATTGGCAAAGGCAGCATTGCCTGCCTTCTCGGCCTGGCTCTGGATCGACTGGGCATTTACAAGCACAGAAAAGGAAATCATCAAGAGAGTTAGAAATAGATTTTTCATTGGTTTAGATTTTAGGATGGATGAATTAGATTATTTAAATGAAAGATTATTTAGGGGGTAGAGTTAGGTAGTATCAAATTGGTTTTAATGAAATTACAATGGAAATTCGCCTGTTAATTTTGCCAGCGAAGGGTCAGGAATAAAACAGATATCAATACGATTTATTTTTTTCCCTTCATTAGAGATCAGAATTAAAGCTTGCCACATATCCCCATTGGTAAATTGCGTAAGAACGATACATGGTCTATTTTGAAGTGACGGATGCAAGGCTAGTTCGGCCGTTATTATCATGGCTTCAGATTCCATTGAAGCTTTAATGGCCTCAAATTTGGAATGAAGAAACGATAGGAACTCTTTCTTCCCTTGAATAGGTTTTAATACCCATTGTGATTCGTACGTAATATCGTGAGTCAGCTCATTCTCAATTCCACTAAGGCTAAGGCTATTCCAGCATTGTGCTAACTTCCTTAACGATTCTCTCTCCTGATAGATCATTCTGTCCTTTCTTTTGTTGTTGAATCAAACTGTTCACCGAATGATCGAAACAAAAGTAGAAACACAATCCTATCCAGACTAATCTCTGCAACCTTGCAGTAGTTGCCAATTTTATAAATAGCCCGTTTTTAAGCCAATCATGGAATCTAAAACCCGCAGAAGTAAAATGGCAGAACTCTTGTTTGATTAGTAGCGGATGTCTATTAGATGATCCGGAATCAGAATCTTCTTAGGTTCCCCGTTTAACCCATCGATGTAGTAATGCCTTGCGATATGCTCATCCATTAAATTACGAAATGAGGCCCTAATCCTTGAACACTGGATATTAATATTCGGCTTAGTCATATCAACCAGATCGTCGATTGCCCGTTCAATTTCCTCTTTTTCATATTTATTTGTAACCTTATTGTAAATCTGAAGTAATTCATCCTTGTACTGATAAAGCTCTTTGAACCGGATTCCAACCGGATAGCGTAGAAATAAGATATAGACAGTTTTAGGTAATGCATGCATCTTAACTTCAAGATTGCCGAATTCGGGAAGGAAAATATTATAATGCTTATCAATATGAAGCGGGCTTAGAACGACCTCTGATTCAAGCAATTTGTTCTTTTCCAGTAGCGGCTTGATTTTATTAATAAGGTCCGGCTTTTCCTCTTTAATAGTTCCCAGCATATACATAATTGCCTCTATCATAACGCCATATTTCCCCTCCGCTTTTATCAGGTCGATTTTTTGCTTTAATTCATCCGACAACTCCTTCGATTCACGGTTGAAATTGTAATCAGCATCGTAATCATCCGGAGGGCTTGCAAGGCTAAAGAAAATGCCTGACCCAGGATTGGGTATTGCTACTTGTGTTATATATTCATCAAAGAATTTAGTTAGGTCTTTACCCGAGCGATATTCAATGGGCTTATAGGTAAATTTATTTTCTGTCAGATTACTATTAGACGAAATAATCCGTAGCAGGCATGGTCTTTTAAAATAAGGTATTTCTAACTCCTCAAGAACCATTTTATAAAATTCGGCAGGTGATATATCTCTCAAGATAGTATCTACGGCATCTCCTAATTCAGCATCTGACAAGGAATATAAGATAGGCATTCGATATCGAATGAATTCGAGTATAGGACCTCTTATGTTTAATGGGCCAGATTGATACGAAGGGAAATAGAGCAATTTAAACCCCTTTACAGATAAACGATCATTTATCTGGCCAAGATTTTTTTCAATATAGGTGTTTAAAGACGGATCTCTTTCATCTTCAATAAAAAGGATTAGTTCGGTATTGAAAAAAGCTCTGCGTTTAGCTTTTAAATAATATTCCACATTCTTTGTCAATTTAACTATTATTTCAGTGCTATTCCACTCTAATTCGCCGGTTCCCTCATTCGATGTGGATTGCCCATTACCCCAGAGTTCAACATTCCGGGATTTGCTGTTTTCAATATTAAATCCCAATAACTGCGCCTCGAATTTCTCTTCTGAGTTTAAAATGACTAAAAGTGAATTAAGGATTGAAATATTTTCTGTCGTGATGAATGATGACAATTCAGATAAACAGGATATGATTTGACACGATGCAATTAAATCTTGCTGAACCAGCTTATTTACCTGCGTCTCTTGCTCGGGAGTTAAGGGGTGATATGAATAAAGAATAACCTTTGCAAAATTACGCCTGCAATGATTTAAAAATTCTGGAATATCCTCCTTCTTAACATCTTTAGATAGTTCATTTCTAAATTTTATTAGTTTCCTTTTTTTCTCCCTATTAACAAAAATGCCAACAATTGAATCTACTACAATGGTCATTTTTGTCGCCACTTTATCAAAGCTCCGAAAGATCTCTGCGATGATAAAAATCAGGATTATTAACGGCGCTAAGGGGATAATAATTATATATTGAGTAATCCGTTCCGCTTTAGATTTCTCCTCTTCATATTCACCCTCTTTTTCAGTGTAAAGATCAGATTCTTTAACCTCCGGCAGCATTTCGCCATCACGGATGTAGCCCTGATAGTTGGTTAGAATTCGATTGTCAATTGGAATAAATACGGCTTTTATGCTGTCTATCATTGGGGTGAAATCATTTAATTTAAAAACAAATTACTTATCATGTTCTGGGATACATAGTCTCGAGTAATTACAATCAATATCTTGCAAGATTATGGCAGAGAGTTTTGGCGTTTGAGTTGGTGCAGGATTGCGAATTAATAAGCAAGTTAACAACACTGAACTTGACACGCATTACAAAGCTTCATTTAACTACTGAACCGGCATTTTTTTTTACTGTTGTACCTTCGCCCTTCTTTTTTTGTCTCGGTTAGCCTGCCTTGTCATTCCGTATTGATTTTGAGCTTTGGATTAGTGACTATTATAATATTGCTACAATAATTCCGACAATTATAATTCCACAAATTATGAATAGTAATGTTCTTAAAAATTCAATTTCGTTGCCTTGTGTTTCTAATTTCGCAGTAATATCAATTTTATTCTCATTAATATTAGTTGTTAAATTATTAATTGCTGAATTCAAGCTACAAATGCAACTTTTGGGTTAAACAATAATTTTTCCATTACAAATATAGGAGATTCAAATCCAAAACGTTTTCTTGGTCTGTTATTTAAGATGTTTTCAATTTCAGTAACTCTCTGATCACTAAT